>DASRFJ010000184.1:0-47927 GCA_035651595.1 Streptosporangiaceae bacterium
ATCCACCACATTGATGCAGAGCCAGGCGGCGCGCTGGCGCATCGCCAACCCCATGCCGCACGCCAGCTCCAGCCGCTATCAGGCGGCTGCCGGCAGGTGGCCGGGCCGGCACATCCGAAGCCCAGGAGAATAAGCCACCAGGATCCCAGAGCACGTACAACCCTTCATGATCATGAAACACGCCACGCGAACCGGCGGAACGCAGGCCCACATAGCAGGACAAACCAGACCGCATACCCCCTTGTATCGAGCGCCGCCTCTCGACGCCTCGCTCAGGACGATCCGCACAACGCGCGCTCCGCCCGAATCGGCAACCGAAACACGCCCGTGACGCCTGGTGAACAGCTACCCGGATCGGGGGGGTAAGTGTCCGCAATATATTTTTCGGGTGCCGCGCCGGGTCCGCGCAGACCGTCGAATAAGCTCCGTCAGGCGTCGCGGGCCTGCCAGGTGCAGATGCACGCCTCGTTGCCCTCCGGATCGGCGAGCACCCAGAACGCCGGCGCCTCCCCGTCGAAGGTGATCCTCCCGCCGGCCGCGAGCGCCGCGTCCATCCGGCGGCGTGCCTCGTCGTGCGGCACGTCCACGTCAAAGTGGATGCGGTTGCGTTGCGGCCTGGGCGCGTCCATCTGCTGAAACCACACGGCGGGTCCCTGCCCGGCCGGATCCACCAGAGCATCGGTCGGCCCGTCCCTGCCGGGCTCGTCGGCATAGCCGAGAATCGCCTTCCAGAACGGCCGGATCGCCGGGATGTCGAGCGCGTCGATGCCGATCTCGATGCGCTGCACCGGTCGCGCTTCCGCGTCGCCGGCAATCGGATCGCAGGCGAATCCCAGCTCGGTGATCATGCCGGAGAGAATCCGCGCCAGGTCAAGGTCGCGGGTGGTCACGAACGACTTCTCCGGGGTGGTCAGTGACAGGTGCAACCGGTCCGTCCGGATGTCCATCCGCAGGTGATCGCCGGAGTCGACGGCCGACAGCCCGTGTGCCAGTTCGGCGGCCCTCGCCAGCGATCCGGCGGGCACCTGGGTCAGCAACTCGCCCAGCACGAGCCGCCACCCAAGCGGGCCCGCGGTATCGGTTATGTCCTGTCTCTTGAGCCTCTCGTCCGTCATGCGGCCTATCCTGCCACGAGTAGGCGCTAGCCCAGGACGGGCAGTGTGGAACCTCGGCTAGCGGGCGGGCGCGAACGAAACCCCGCGCAGCACCTGGTCGAAGCCCGCGCCCTGCACGATGCGGAAGCTCTCGCCCGAGGATGCGGTCGCCGACAGTTTGTCGGTGACCGACACCAGCTTGTTCGGGTCGGCGCCCTGGTCGCCGCCGCCGCTCACCGTCGAGGTGACGGCCCAGATCGTGACCGTGCCGTCCCGGTTGACCCGGCCGGTGAGGGTGCGCAGGCCGTCGGTCGCGGGCGCCCACGGCAGGTTGGTCGCGGAGTTCACGCCCGTCGGGTAGCCCGGGACCTGGTACGGCTGGCCGAGGTCAAGCCCGGCCTGAAGGGTGTAGGCCAGGCGCCACGCGCCGGTCGCCGAGTCGAACACCCACTTCTGCAGGCCGGCCGTGGTGGACGAGGCGGCGTCGGTGTAGGTGCCGTTGGCGAACGTGTTGCTGCCGTTGCTTTCGTCGGCCACGTACAGCGTGTCCGCGTTCGCGAACCACATCCCGAACGGGAACGACGTGGTCGATTTCAGCGCGGTCGGGAAGCCCTTCAAGATGCACATGTTGCTGGGCAGCCCGCTGGCCTGGAGTGTCGCCGGATTATACGACAGCCCGGCGGCTGGCAATGCCGCTCCGGGGACGGGGAGACCAGTGCCGTTCGGACATGCCTTGCCTGTCGCGTCAAGGAAGTAGACGGTGTTCACGCCGTTACCGCCGCTGCCCTTGGTGTAGTAGAGAACGTTGTTGTAGAGCGCGAGGCCGCGGAAGTTGTCGTCTTTGCCGATCTTGTCGGGCTTGTCGCCGAGCTGCGCGATGTTGAAGCTGCCCACGGGCGTCGGCTGTCCGGGCGTCTGCGCTGACTCGGGCTGGCTGGACGGGGTGATCAGCTGGGCGCCGGCGCCGAGGATCACGCCGTTCGGCTGCGGGTTCGAGCCGTTGCCGGCGTTGCCCGCGGTGTAGTAGCGGCCGTCGGCGAGGACCGCGGCCCGCCCGTTGTTGCCGCTGTACGCGTTCGTTTCGGTGAACCGCAGCTGCCCGTCCCCGTACAGCGTGGCGACCGCGCGGTAGTCGGTGCCGGGCACCGGGTTCGTCGGGTCGACCACGCCCGGCGTGTTCGAGTTGGACACGTCCAGCTCGTCCGGCCTGGCGGCGTAGCCCATGAACGACACGGACTTGCCGTCGGGCGACAGGGTCAGCGACAGCTCTGACTTGGACGAGAAGCTGGTGACCAGTTCGCTGGCCGGCACCCACTGACGCGAGAGCGGGTGACCGGACGGGGTGATCTGCTCGAGGAAGATCGGCGAGGTGATGCCGAAGCTCCCGTCGACGATGTCATTGTTGAACGCCTCCGGGTACGCACCGCCCGCCGATGCGGTGACGCAGCCGGTGGCACAACCGGGGGGCAGCACGGTCTGCCCGGCGACCAGGTCGCGGTCGGGAATGTAGACGCTGCCGCTGACCAGAAGCTGGCCCGGGATCAGCCGGAATGGCCGGTCTCCGGTGCTCGCGGCGCCGGCGTTGGCCGCCAGCGCCCCGCTTGCCGTCGTCGCGGCGATCGCTCCCGCCGCGCACAGGGCCGCCGCAAGGCCGGCGACTCCCGTTCGTGCCCGCATGATTCCTCCACTGCCGCTTGCCGATGACCTCAGCCATCAAAACCACGGTGCTGGTCCGGAAGGCAGCGAGCAGGTGGACTGAAGGTGTCATTTAGCTGACGAAGGGGAGCACCGGCGCCTTTCCCGGCACGAAGCACCGGCTGTCGTCACTGGATGCCGAGCAGGTCGACGCAGGTCACGGCGCCGCGTTGGACGAATACCATGAGCTGGCCATCGCACGAACGGCATCGCACCACGGTGCCCGGCCCGCCGAGGTAGACCACGCATCCGGCGATCGCACCGCCCGCACCACAGTGCGCGCAGGTAACGACGACGTCCGTCTGCTCGCTGCCGAACACCGACAGCAGCAGCCCGCCGATCGCGTTCCCGTCCACCGGCTCCATCAGGTACCTCCCATCCCGCCGAACCGTTCGGTTCGCACGCGCCGCGGCGGGTACCCGAGACTGGTCAGCGCCCCGGCGACCTTCTCCACGAACGGCGTCGGCCCGCAGACGAACGCCAGCGGATCGCGCGATACTGGCCACGCGATGTCGGCGAGCATCGCGGCGTCGACCCGGCGTGCGTAGCCGGTCCATCCGGCGGGCTGGGAGCGCGTCAGCGTGTGCACCACCTGGACTCCGGGCTCGGCAGCTTCCAGTTCGGCGCGGTAGATCACCTCGTCCCAGCTCCGTGACGAGTACAGCATCCGGACCGGCACATCCAGCCTGGCGCGCAGCCGCTCGCGCAGCATGGCGCGGAGCGGCACGACGCCCGAGCCGCCGGCCACGAGCAGCAACGGTCCCTCGCCACGCCAGACGAAGTAGCCGCCGATCGGCCCGCGGATCTCGAACTGGTCGCCCGGCCGCAGTTCCCCTGCCAGATACGAGGACACCTCGCCGTCGTCCAGCCGCTCCACGGACAGCGCCAGCGGCTCGCCCGGCGCCGAGGCGATCGAGTAGGGCCGTTCGGCCTGGTAACCATCGGCAGCGGTGAGCCGCACGTCCACGTGCTGCCCCGGCAGATGCCCAGGCCAGCCGGGCAGGTCCAGAACTATCGTCCGGACCCGCGGCGTCTCGGTGAAAACCTGCGCCGCCGTGACGGGCTGCCAGGTCAGTCGCCCGCGTACCGCTGTTCCCGCCATGGGTCTCCGTAGTTGTGGTAGCCGTACATCTCCCAGAAGCCAGGCGTGTCGGTGTCGCGCAGCTCCAGCCCGCGCACCCACTTGGCGCTCTTCCACAGGTACAGGTCCGGCACGAGCAGCCGGGCGGGCCCGCCGTGCTCTGGCGCCAGCGGCGTCCCCTCGTAGCCGAAGGCCACCCACGCCTTCCCGCCGGTCACCGCTTCGAGCGGCAGGTTCGTGGTGTATCCGCCGTCGCAGAACGCCAGCACATACGCGGCCTCGTACTCGACATGGTCGAGCAGCGTGTCTACCGACACGCCCTGCCAGCGGGTGCCGAGCTTGGACCACCGGGTCACGCAGTGGATGTCCGCGGTCAGCGTCTCGGCGGGCAGCGCGCGGAACTGCTCCCACGTCCAGCGGTGCGTGCCTGACGACGCACCCTCGATCGTGAACGTCCAGTCGGTCAGCTTGGCGCGCGGCGTCGGGCCGGCGGACAGCACGGGGAAGTCCTCGGTCACGTACTGCCCGGGCGGCATCCGGCTGGCCTTAGCCGGTCGGCGCCTGCCGTGAAAGCCACGGGAAACTACCACGAGCCCCAGCGTATGGCAGAAGCGGGCAGTTCCGGCGGAACACCGAACGCCGGCGGCGACGTCAGGTCCAGCGCGTCCAGGGGCGAAGCGGCCGCGGCATCCCGCCGGGTGAGCGCCGGCAGGTTCCACTTCTGTTCGATGAGCTTCAGCACCGACGTGTGATCCAGCGTCGATCCCAGCACGTAATCGGGCCGCGCGTATGGCGAGACGATGACCGCCGGGACGCGGAACCCGTACTGCTCGTACCCGGAAGGCCCGGTGTCGATGTTGGCGAGATCCGCGAACGACTTGCGGAACAACGGAAACGCGCGTACCCACCGGGGCAGGCCGAGCAGGAAACTGTGCGCCGGCACGTCATCCGGTGCCACCGCCGGCGGCGGTACGACGTGGTCGTAGTAGCCGCCGTGCTCGTCATAGGTCCAGATCAACAGCGGGTGCGCCCAGCCCGCGCCGTGCATGACGCGGTTCACGACCTCGGCCGCGAACGCCTCGCCGCGGCGGATATCCTGCGGATTCTCCTCGGAGTACGTGCCGAAGTCCGGATCGACGATGCTCACCGCGGGCAGCGTGCCCGCGTCGGCGTCCGCGAAGAACCGCTCGGTGGTACGCAGGTGCCGCAGCGCCCTGGCCAGGCCGAGCGGGTACAGGTCGGCGGTGAACGACTTGTTGCCGATGACCGCGCCGGTGACCTTCGGCACCCAGCGGCCGATTTGCGCCAGCCGTCGCACCGCGATCAGGGATCGCACGCCGAGCAGCCGCTTGAGGATCACCGAGACTGGGCTCACGTTGTGGTAGTTGACCCACGTGACGCCCGCGCTGGTGAGCGCGTCGAAGATCGTTCCGCCGGACGGGTAGTCCACCAGGTCCCACGGCAGGTCGTCGATAAGCCCGTGCGAGGTGCCCGAGATCAGGAACCGGCGGTTCGGGAACGTCGGGCCCAGGCACGAGCAGAACCAGCGGTCGGCCAGCGGGAACGTGCGGGCGAGTCCGTAGTAGAACGGCAGGTCCTGCTCGGTCCAGTACCCCATCGGGACCGCCGGGTCGGCGCCCGGGTTGGTCTGCCGCGCGCTTTCCGGGAATCCCACCGTCGCTTGCAGGTGACTCGCGCGCCACGACTGCGTCGGATTACCGGCCGCCTGAATAGTCGACGCCAGATGATGGATTCCGGGGATACCGGGCGGCAGGCCGTCGCCCCGCCCCGCCAGCATGCCGAGATAGTTGTCGTACGAGTGGTTCTCCATCATCAGCACGACGATGTGCTTGATCTGCGGGAGCAGGTCCGCTCCCGCAGGCAGGTCCGGCCGCGGCCGCTCCCCGATGGGCTCCGGCGACCGCCGGGTTATCTCACGCTTCTCCAGCCACTCCAGCACGCTCCGATACTCTCACCTGCGGGTTTGCCTCAGCGGCGCAGGGTGGTTTCGCGCTCCATCCGGGAAAGCTTCGCGGGATTACGCACCGCGTAAAGCCCGGTGATCCGGCCGTCGTCGATGCGCACCGCGACGACCGTGTCGATCTCGTCGTTGATCCGGAGCACCTCCCGGAGCTCGCGGGCCCGCACGCCAAGTTGGCCGGATCCACGTTCGAGGACTGGCTTGCGGGTGTCAGGTTTCCTGAGGTTTAGCCACTGTCGTTATGAGTGCCATTTCGTCGTCGGTGAGGCGGAGGGTAGCGGCCGCGACATTCTCGGCCAGATGCCCGGGGTTTCCGGTACCGGGGATGGCCAGCACGTGCGAGCCGCGCTGGAGGGTCCAGGCGAGGCGGACCTGGGCGGCGGTCGCGCCGTGGGCCGCGGCGGTCTCGGTGATCGCGGCCGGCTCGGGGTCGCTGGTGGCGATCGCGAAGAACGGGGTGTACGCGATTCCCTGGGCGCCGCACGCGTCCACGAAGTCGTGCTCGGCGGGCGCGGCGCCGACGCCGTAACGGTTCTGCACGCAGACCACCGGCGCGATGGCCAGCGCCTCAGCCACGTGCGCCGGCGTGACGTTCGAGACGCCGAGGTGACCGATGAGGCCCTGGTCGCGCAGTTCGGCGAGGGCGGCGAAGTGTCCGGCGATCGAGCCGGTGCTGCCGCTGGGCGGGACGCGCAGGTTGACGACGTCGAGGTGGTCGCGGCCGAGCGCGCGGAGGTTCTCCTCGACCTGGCCGCGCAGCTGGGCGGGGGAGGCCCAGTACCACTCGCCGGACGCGTGCCGGCCGGGCCAGACCTTGGTGGTGATCACCAGGTCGTCCGGGTACGGCGCCAGGGCCCGCCTGATCAGCTCGTTGGCCGAGAAGTAGAACGCGGCGGTGTCGATGTGATTGACGCCGAGATCGACCGCGCGGCGGAGCACCTCGACGGCGCGGCCGGTCTGTTCGCCGAGCCGCATCGCGCCGAAGCCCATGCGGCGCACGGTCAGGTCACCCAGCCGCCAGGTGCCTGCCTGGGACGCGTGGGGCGGGAGTGGCCGCGCGTAGCGAACCTCGGTGATCGGAGTGCCGTGGCGGTCGTCACTCTTCGTGGCGCCGTCCGGCGACCAGCCGGCGGCCTCGTAGAACCGGCGGGCGCGGGCGTTGGTGTCGAGTACCCAGAGCGTGGCGCGGGTGAATCCCGTGCTGGCCAGCCGGGCGACCGCGGCGGCCATGAGCTCGCGGCCGGTGCCCTGGCCCCAGGCCGGCGGGGCGAGGTAGATGGCTTGGACCTCGCCGGTCGTGGCCGGGTCGCCGTCCTCGTCGCGGCTGGGGCTGAGGCCGGCGAAGCCGAGGATCGTGTGGTCGGCGGCCTCCGCCACGAGCACGTCGCTGCGCGCGGCCAGGATCCGGCGCCAGGTGGCGGTGCGGGAGGCCAGGTCGTTCCGGTCGATGACGTCCTGCGGCAACAGGCCCCGGTAGGCCGCCTGCCAGGAGCTGACGTGGGCACTGGCGATGGCTTCGGCGTCGTCCGGTGTTGCCGGGCGGATGCGCGCGTGGTTCGCCACGCTGGTCACTATATGTGCCTAAGATGACGACTTAAGCGTGGCCTCTGCTCGCGTCGTGCGCTGGGCCCGGGGGAAGGTTGCTGTGCATGCTCGCGGTCGTTCTGTCGTTGCTTGCGGCCATCGGATTCGGCTGTTCGGACTTCACGGCGGGGCTGGCGACGCGAGCGGGCAGCGTGATCCGGGTGACGATCGTCGACCAGGCGGCGGCGACGGTCGTGGCGCTGGCGGTCGTGCCGTTCACGTCGGTTCGGGGCCTGACCGTGGCGTCGGCCTCGTGGGGCGCCGGGGCCGGCGTATCCGGGGTGGCCGGGGCGATGGTCCTCTACCTGGGGTTTCGCAACGCCGAGTTCAGCGTGGCCAGCACGTTGAGCGCGGTGGGTTCGGCGGTGCTGTCGGTGGTGGCCGGGCTGCTGTTCGGGGAACGGCCGGGAGTGTTTGCCTTGACGGGGATCGGCCTGGCGATTCCGGCGATCGCCGCGGTATCCGCGGGAGCCGCGGGAGCCGCCGCCGAGTCCGCGCCTGGGGCGGGGGTTGGGCTTGCGGCTGGGGCCGGGGTCGGGACCGGGTCTGGAGCCGGGGTCGGGGCTGGGTCTGGGGCCGGGGTCGGGGCTGGGTCTGGGGCCGGGCGGCAGGCTGCGCTGGGGCGGCAGGCGCAGGGGGTCGGGTACGGCCTGGCCGCCGGAGTGTGCTTCGCGCTCTACTTCATCGGCCTGGACAAGGCGGGGTCGGGCAGCGGCCTGTGGCCGGTACTGATCGCCCAGCTAGCGGCTCTGGCCGTGGTAGTCGTGATCGGCGCGGTTTCCGGGCAGCTGCGGCTGCCGCCGTCTTCCAGGGCGCGGGTGCAGTCGATGCTGACCGGGGTCACCGGGATGGCGGGCACCACCATGTTCTTCCTCGCGTCGCACGAGGGACTGCTCGCGGTCACCGCCGTAATCACCGCGCTGTACCCCGGCGGGACGATCGTGCTGGCGCGGGTCCTGCTGGGGGAGCGGCTGACCCGGGTGCGGCTGGCCGGTCTGGGCCTGGCCGCCGCGTCGGTAGCGTTGATCGCCGTCGCGGGCGCCTAGCGCGCCGCGCCAGGGTGGCGGGCCAACAGCGTGGATCGTTGTGTGCGGCTACCCGGACACAACGATCCACGATCCTGGCGCGTCCCGGGTACCCCGCGGGGCGGCTGCCGGAAATTTCCGGATTGTCGCGACATGGCCTTTCGCTCCCCGGTCCCGGGAGGCGAGCCGCAATGATTGCGGACACTTACCCCCCCGAAATGGGTAGGTAACTGTCCGCAATAATCTGGCCCGCTCGCTGACACGCCCGAAATAAACGTAAATATCCCGATATGGCCTGCGCCGGCCTGCGCCGGCTCCTGCGTCGGCTCCTGCGCCGGCCCCTGCGTCGGCTCCTGCGCCGGCCCCTGCGCCGGCCCCTGGGCCGGCCCCAGCCCCGGGCCCCGCAGGCCCCCGAGGCCCCGGCCCCGGCTCCGCAAGATCGGCCAGCACAAAACCGACCGTGACTCAGCCGCTGTCGGCGAGACGCACCAGGGTCGGCGCGGCGACGGCCAGCCGTTGCGGACGACGCCCCAGGCCGAGCTTGGACCGCAGTTGCGCCGAATCAGGATGGTGCAGGCCGGTCAGGATCGTGAGAGCTTGCTGCCAGACGTCCCGGGCGCCGACCGGGCGGCCGGCCGCGTCGAGTGCGTCACCGAGGTTGTTCAGCGTGGCGGCCAGCTCGAAATCGTTCCCGACCTCCCGGAACAGGGCGACCGCGCGCTGGAAGCAGTCGATGGACTCGGCGTGATGACCGAGACGCTGGTGGATATAACCAAGACTGTCCCAGACGAAGGCCTGCGCGTAGCGATTGCCGAGGCCGTGGAGCAGGTCGAGGGATTGCTGACAGCACGCCAGCGCGTACTCACAGTCGCCAAGGTGCGCGGAATGCCAGCCGACCTTGTTCAGGGTCAGCGCGTGGACGTGCGGGTGGCCGGCCAACCGGGCCAGTTCCAGGGCTTGGCCGGAGTGGACCAGCGCTTCGCAGTAGCGCTCCTGAATCGAGTAGGTCATGGCGATGTCGCCGTGCGCACGGGCTTGCCCGACGCGGTCATCGAGATCTGAATACAGCTCAAGCTCACGGTCGAACTGCGAGCGAGCCTCGTCGTAGGACGCCAGGCGCAGGCTCAGCAGCCCGCCGATGCGCAGCAGGCAGGCCTGGGCGTTCTTGTCACCGAGGCGTTCGGCGGCGGCCAGAGCGGTCTGCTGGATGTCAGCCAGGCTGTGCCAGTGCCCGCGGCGGTCCAGGTAGCGCGCGAACGTCGCTGGAATCTGCCAGGCGTGGCTGTCGAATCCGGTGCGCGCGGCCAGGGTGGTCACGGCGATCAGGACCTGGTACTCCGCGTCGAGCCATTGCAGTGCCTGCCGGTTGGAGGCGAAACCCGTTACCTCGCCGCCCGGCGGGCGGAACGGAAGCGGATGGTGCTGCGGGTTGATGTGTGTGTCGGCGTCGTGCGCGGTCTGCAGGTAGTAGTCGAGGGTGCGGCCGATGGCCGCGCGGGTAAGGTCGGCCGGGAGCACGGCCGCGACGAGGTCCGCCGCGTACACACGGACCAGGTCGTGGAGCACATAGCGGCCGGGGTGGTGCTCGCAGATCAGGTTGAGCGCGGCCAGTTCGCGGAGCGCGGCGCTCGCCGAAGCCAGCTCGGCTCGCGCCAGGCTCGCCGCCGCGGGAACCGAGATGTCCGGGCCAGGATGGGCACTGAGCAGCATGAACAACTCGGCGGCCGGCTGCCTCAGGTGGCGGAAGGACCAGGAGAATACGGTCCTGAGGCTGGTGGCCGCGTCCCCGCCATCGAGCGCATCGAGCCGCTGGCGGGCATCTCGCAGCTCCGCCGCGAACACGCCGAGTGGCAGTTGCGGGCACGCCGCTGCCCGTGCGGCGCTGATCGCCAGCGCCAGCGGCAGTCTTCCGCACAGGGTGACGAGTTCGCCGGCGGCTTCCGGTTCGGCGGCGATGCGTTCCGCGCCGATCCGCGCGGCCAGCAACTCGGCTGATTCGCCGTCGGTGAGGACATCGACGTTGATCAGCCGGGCGCCGTGCTTGGCGGCGAGGGAGATGAGCGGGCTGCGACTGGTGACGACCACCATGCAGCCGGGCGAACCTGGCAGCAACGGCCGGATCTGATCGACATCCCTGGCGTTGTCCAGGACGATCAGGATCTTCTGCCCGGCCAGCACGGTCCGGTACAGGCCCACCATCGCGTCCATGCCGACGGGGAGGCGGTCCGCGGGAATCCCCAGCGCGCCCAGAAGAGCTTGGATCACCTCGGCGGGCGACGCGAGAACACCAGAAGCATCAAAGCCGCGCAGGTCCGCGTACAACTGCCCGTCCGGGAACCTCGCGGCCTCCCGGTGGGCCCAGTGCAAAGCCAGCGCGGTCTTCCCGACGCCGGCCATGCCGCTGATGGCGGCGATGGCCATGACCGCCGGGTTCGCTGTTACCTCTTCGGCCTGCTCGGTCAGCTGCCGCAGCGCCGCTGCCCGCCCGGCGAAGCCCGCCGCGGCGGCCGGCAGCAGATGAGGCACCTTCGGCCGCGCCTCGCTCGGCAACGCCGGACGCGGCGCCGGCGCCCGCGGTTCGGGCCGGTCCGCCTGAAGCAGTTGCAGATAGAGGTCCTGCATGTCCGGAGACGGATCGACGCCGAGTTCCCCGGCCAGGAGCTCTCGCGCCTTGTGATAGTGCTGGATCGCCTCCGCCGCCCGCCCGGCTCCGTCCAGTGCCCGGATGAGCTGCGCCCACAACGACTCGCGCAACGGATACTGGCTGGTCAGCGGCAGCAGTTCGGCGATCACGCGGTCCGTGTGGTCGGCCGCAAGGTGAAGGTCGGCGCGCCGCTCGATCGCGGCCAGACGTTCCTCGATCAGGGTCGGCACCACGTCGCGCTCCAGGGTCGCCGAGCGCACATCGGCCAGCGGCTCACCGCGCCACAAGCCCAGCGCGGAATCCAGGAGCGCCAGGGCGGCGGACGGATCGCTGGTGCTCTCGGCGACGCGAACCAGCCGGCGGAACCGCAGCAGGTCGACGTGGTCGGGATCGAGGTCGAGCAGGTAGCCGTCCCCGGCGCTGACGACCACGTCGGGCACGAAGGCGCGCAGCCGGGCGGCCAGGGTCTGCATGCTTGCCCGCACCCGCTCCGGCTGCCGCTCTGGCCAAATCAGCTCGGCGAGCCGGCCAATGCTGACCGCCTGTCCGGCGGACATAGCCAAGACGGCCAGTAGCACGCCGACCCGGCCGCGCGGCAGCTTGATCTCCGCATCGTCACATGCCCCCTGGAGCGGCCCCAGCACACCGATACGCAAGCCGGCCCGCGCCGACGTACGCCGCAGTGTGCCGCCTACTACAGACATTGCTGTCCTCCATGATCAGGTGGTCGCAGCCTGACGTGCCGGTGCCCGCGCAGCCGACGGCGCGCTCGGCCCCTGTCCGGGCGTGCCGTCTGTGCCCCGGCTGCTCGTCAACTCTGGCGGCAGCCCGATAAAACGCCCCGTCGCTCGTGGCGCCGCGCTGGATTCAAACACACCGCGCCGGCCTCGGCATTGGCCAGCCTAATCGGTCATTGGCGCCGGGGCTGGGACCAATCGCCACCACGAAAACTGGGACCAATCCGGCCGCGGTGGGGTAGCTTCCAGGAAGTGGACCTGGATATCGCGTTCGAGCCTGGTGCCCCGCTGCGTCGCCAGCTCGAGGACGCCCTGCGGTCGGCGATCCGGTCCGGGAGGCTCCCTGCGGGGGCCGCGCTGCCGCCGAGCCGCCACCTGGCTGAGCAACTCGGTATATCCCGGGGTGTGGTGGTCCGCAGCTACGCGCAGCTGACCGCGGAGGGTTACCTGACGGCCCGGCGCGGGGCGGCCACCCGAGTCGCCTTGACCGCGTCGGGAAACGCGCCGAACCAGCGGCCGGTGGACCCGCCCGGATTCTTCCGGTACGAGCTGCGACCGGGGACGCCGGATTTCCATCAGTTCCCGCGCGCCCAGTGGCGGGCGGCGCTGCTGCGCGCGCTGCGCGAGCTGCCCGATCACGGGCTCACCTACGCCAACAACTGCGGCATCGCCGAGCTGCGGAACTCGGTTGCAGGATACCTGTCGCGAGTGCGGGCAGTGGTGGCGGAACCCGAGCGGGTGGTGATCTGCTGCGCGGTCTCACACGCGATGACCGTGCTGTGGCAGGTACTTCGCGCCCGGGGGGCGCGCCGGATAGCGGTGGAGGATCCCGGCTGGCGCTGGCAGCGGTACACCGTCGAGCAAGCGGGGCTGACGGCGGTCCCGGTCGCGGTCGACGCCGACGGCATGATCGTGAGCGAACTCGCCGCTGCCGACGTCGACGCGGTAGTCATGACTCCGGCGCACCACTATCCGACCGGCGTGATCATGACGACGGCGCGCCGCGCCGAGCTGATCACGTGGGCTCGCCGCCGCGGGGCGCTGATCGTCGAGGACGACTACGACGTGGAATACCGCTTCGGCCACGATCCGATGCCGTCATTGCAGGGCGTGGCCCCAGACCTCGTCGCGTTCGTGGGCACCACCAGCAAAACGCTCGCTCCCGCGCTGCGGATGGCCTGGATGGTCCCTCCCGCGCGGCTGACCGAAGACGTGGCGACCGTGATGCGTGCCACCGGCGTGACGCCACCCACGATTGACCAGCTGGCCATGGCGATGTTCATCGAAGACGCCGCGCTCGAGCGCCACCTGCGGTCGATGCGCAGACGGTACCTGGTCAAACGTGAGGTCCTGGTCAGCGCGTTGAGCACCTACCTGTCCGCGGCGCGCGTCAGCGGCACCGCGGCGGGGCTGCACCTGCTCGCCTGGCTTCCGGACGGCACCGACGAGCACGCCACCGCCACGCGCGCCCGCGAGGCCGGCGTGGGCCTGCACGAGCTGCACCGGCACTGCACCACCAGCGCGCCGTCGCCCCCGGCGCTGCTGCTCGGGTTCGCTTACCCGACCGAATCCGACTTGATAGCGGCCACCACGATCATCGCGGACGCACTCTGCTAGCTCAAGGCTAGCTCGAGGTCCGCGGCACGACACGCCGAGTTACTCCAGTTGTCAGTTGGCCACTTAAAGTCTCATTATTCTCACTGATCGTAAGCCCAGGGTCGGGGAGGTGCCCGAAACCAGGAGAAGCAGGACGTTGCTGAACGATTCTCGCGTCCGTCAGCGCGAGTTGCGCGACCCGCACGCGGCGCCCCTCACGGCGACGGCGCCCCTCGAGTCGCCATCGCCGTCGGTCACCGTGATAGTCCCGGCCTTTAACGAAGAATCAGGAATAAGGGACACGCTAGACGCGCTGGCGCGCCAAACCCAGCCGCCGGCGCAAATCATCGTGGTCGATGACTGTTCAACCGACCGGACCGCCGAAGTGGCGCGCGAATACGAGGTCTCGGTCCTGCGCACACCCGCGAATCTAGGCAGTAAGGCACGAGCACAGAACTACGCACTGCCCCACTGCGATACCGATCTTGTCCTGCCGGTGGACGCCGATACAGTGCTGGCTGACGATTACGTCGAGCGGATTGTCCGGCCTTTCGCCGATCCGGACGTCGTGGTGGCCGCCGGGGCGGTACAGACGAAAATCACCCGGACCCTCACCGAACGCGGGCGGTCCATCGAGTACCTATTTGGCTTCCATTATTACCGGCCGGTTCAGCAGCTGGCCAACTCGGTCGTGGTGTGCTCGGGCTGCTGTTCGGCATTCCGGCGCGAGACCCTTGTCGCCTTCGGCGGGTTCCCGGAGCGGACCATCGTGGAGGACATGGACTACACCTGGTCGCAGCAGATCATGGGCATGAAGGCCGTCTACGTCAGCGGTGCGGTGGCCTGGGCCGCCGATCCGGCTTCCGTCAAGTTCCTGCGCAAGCAGGTGTGGCGATGGATGTCTGGCTTTTTCCAGAACGTACGAATTCACTGGCGCGATCTACTCAGGCGCAAGCGCATGCTGGCGCTATGGATTGCCCTTGCTCTCGTCGAAATCTGCATGGCGCCGATATGGTGGATATCGCCCGTGCTGCTCCCGCTCGTGTTTCACATGTCATTCGTCGGGGTAATGTCATGGTGGTTCGGGCTGGAGACCGCCATGCTACTTCCACCGCTGCTATACGCATGCGTACGTCGCAGGCTGAATCCGGCACGGGTGCTGTTTAACATACCGTGTGTCTATTTCAATAAGGCTTTCAATACCTACTACGCGTGGAAGGCTCTGATCGTAGAGCTGGTCCTAGTGCCGCTGGGCCTGTCAAACGGCCTGGTTATTTATGAGAAAGGGAGATGAGTTAATGTACGGGGGCAATCTGCCGACCACGGGCTTCACCGCGAGCATCTACGCGGTTGTCGGCCTCGTTCTGGTGGCGGTCGGGGTCGTGACCACGCTCTGGAGCCGCCTCATGCGCCGGGTCTGAGAACAGGAGCAGCGCGACCGATGACGAGAAGGCGGCTCATCAACATCCTGATAGCGGCCACCCTGGCCACGGGCGTGTCGCTGCTCCTGTATACGGCTTACTTGGTGTGGGACCCTGGTGCTGCCGCACGGCAGCACCAGCTCGCCTCCCAGCTTGAGAGTTCCTGGCTGAAACCGCTGCACCACGATCAGGTGACGGCCGAGCCGCGCCCGATCACGGGCCAGCCGTTCGCATTCATCCAGATACCGAGGTTCGGGCCGAACTGGCGGTTCACGATCGTCGAAGGGACCTCGCTGGCCCAGCTTGCGACCGGACCCGGGCACGTGCCCGGTACCCAGCTTCCCGGCCAGCGCGGCAACTTCGCCGTGGCGGCGCACGACATCACCGCCGGAAACCCGTTCCTGCACCTGCGGGACCTGCGCCCAGGTGACCATGTGATCGTCACGACCAGGTTCGCCGTCTTCCGCTACCAGATCACCGGCGAGCACGTCGTGCGCTTCACCGACAACGCGGTGCTCGCCGCCGTGCCCGGCCATCCCGGCGAGCGACCGCGGCACCCGATGATCACGCTGATCACCTGCACGCCGGTGACGCTAGCCTTCACCCCGTACCGCATCATCGTGACCGGGACAGAAATCTCCGCCACGCCGCGGCAAGCCGCGCCGCTCCCGTACCGGCGGTCACTGATCAGAGGTTTGCGCGCAGGCCTCCGTCGCTGGCCAGCCATCATTATCATCCCGAACGACATATCCCGCCCCGCCACGACCCGCTGACCGGGCCCTGGTGAGGCTGAGCAGGTATCCCGTCGACGCGGCGGCAAGGCCTGCCAGCCCGGCCGCCGCGAAGCCGCCGGCCGGCGCGGACAGGTCGATCGCTCCCCCCACGATGGGATCCGAGCGCGAAACCGGCGCTCAGCGCCGAGGATTGCAGGCCCGTCGCCTCGCCGCGGACGCTGGCAGGCGCGAGCCGGCTCACCGCGTCGGCCACCGTGGAAAGAGCAGGCGCGGCGAATAGCCCCGCGCCGGCACCGGCCACGCACAGCCACCGCCAGTCGCGGGCCAGCCCAGCGGGAATGGTCGCCAACCCGAGCAGGCCGAGCAGCAGCCACGTGGGCAGCGGCCGGGAGAGCGCGCCGTACACCAGCCCGCCGGTGATGGAGGCGGCGCCGTACACGGCCACGACGACGGCGGCCCAGGACACCTGGCCGGCTTGCCTGAGGGCGGCGACGATTGCCAGGTCGGTACCGCTCAGCAGTACCGTGGTGCCGAACGCCATCACCAGCATGGCGATCATGCCCGGGCCCAGCCATTCCCGGCGGCGAGGGCGGCCGGCCATTCCGGCATCGCTCTCGCCCTCGCCGCGCAGCGGCGGGTTGAGCCGGGCGATGCCCGCGCCACCCGCCACGATCGCCGCGCCCACGCCCCATGCCACCACGCCAGGGGACACTTTCGCCGCGCAGAGGATCACGATCGGCGGCCCCACCACGTAGGACAGCTCGCCCTGCACAGATTCCAGCGCGAACGCCGCCCGGCGCTGTCCCGCCGTCGTCATCGCGGCGATCGCCTGCCTGGTCACTAGCTGGGCCGGCACCATCAGCAGGCCCGCCGCGAAGGCGGCACCCAGCAGGATCCCGTACGGCAGTACCGGCACGCTCAGCCAGAACACCGCCTGCAGCACGGCAGTGAGCAGCAGTACGGTACGCGGGCCTCGCCGGTCGATCATGCGGCCAAGCAACTGCCCGCCCAGCGCCATCCCCGCGGTCAACGCCGCCGCGACGCCGCCCGCTGCCGCGTAGCTCATGCCGAGGCTCAGCACCACGTACATCGTCAGCGCCATCACGTCAGCGGTGATCGCGGCACGGGCGAGCAGCGAGATGCCCAGCAATGGTGCCCGCCCTGGCACCGCGAGCACCTGCCGGTATCCGGTCACCCGCGTGACGCTAGATCAATCATCAGGCCATAGGAAGTCATCAATTCGCTGTAGCCGACATAATGCATTCTTATGGCCAGGGATCTTGAGACCGCGTTGCTGCGGTCGTTCGTCGCCGCCGTGCGGGCGGGCAGCATCAGCCGCGCCGCGACGGCGCTCGGGCAGACCCAGCCCGCCCTCAGCCAGCAGTTGCGCAAGCTCGAGAGCGCCATCGGCCGTCCGCTGCTGTACCGCTCGTCGTCTGGGGTCACACTGACCCGGGCGGGTGAGGAACTTCTGCCGTACGCCGAGCGGATTCTCGCGCTCTCCGCGCAGGCGCTCACCGAGACCGGGCACGCGCTTACCGGTCACTGCGGTGTCGGGTTGCTCGAAGATCTCGCCGCTTCCCAGCTTCCGCAGGCGCTGGCCGACCTCGCCCGCCTGCACCCAGGCGCGAGGCTGGAGGTGCTCATCCTTCCCAAGGCCGCGATGCGGGAAGCCTACGACACGGGCCTGGTGCAGCTCGTGCTCGACGAAGTCCGGTACCTGCCGGGGTCACCGCGATGGGCGGTACGCCGCCCGCTGGCGTGGGCGGTCGGCCAGGGCATCGACATAGCCGCCGACCCACTGCCCGTGGTGGCGTTCTCTGGCACATGCACCTGGCGGACTTCGGTGCTGGAAGCGCTCGAACGCGCCGGCCGGCGCTGGCGGATAGCGTTCGAGAGCAACAGTCTCGCCGGCGTGCTCGCCGGGCTGCGGACCGGGCTCGGCGTGGCGGCGCTCATGCCCGTTAACCTCGAGCCGGCGATGGCCTGCCACGACCCGGACGCCCTGCCCGCCCTGCCGGACGTCGAGCTCGGGCTCGCGCGGCACCCGCGGGCCGAAGGCGATCCCCTGATCGACGCCGTGGAAACCGCGCTGCGGCGGATGACCTGAATCGAGACCACGGAGGTGCAATATGCCCGACAGCAGCCAGCCCGTCCGCTCGGGCGAGCCGTCGTACGTGGCGCTCGCCAACAGCTGGGTCATCATCAACGCCGGCGGCGGTCCGACCGACGACAAGCCGGCGGTCACGCTCGCGACGCCGCGCGATCCGGACCTGGCAAGCAGCTTCCTCAACATCCGGGTCTCGGACATCCACGCCGTGTATGCGGAATGGAGCGGGCGAGGCGCTGAGTTCCTCACCCCGCCCACACAACACCAGACCGAGATTCGCTGCTACCTGCGTGACCCCGACGGGCACCTGATCGAGGTAGGCCAGACCACCCTGCCAGGCGGCTGGCGCCAGTTCCTGAACCCTCAAGACCGCGCCCAACAGAGGTGAGCGGCCGTTGGCCGGGCTGGCCCTGCACACTGGTGCCATGCGGATCACCATCTGGGTGCGGCCCGGCTCGGCACATCCGGGTATCGGCGGCGAGCATGCCGGCGCCTTGGTCGTGCGCGTGAGCGTCCGGGCCGTCGACGGCAAGGCTACAGATGCGGCGCTGGCCGCGGTGGCCGCCGCATTCGGTGTCCGCCGCAGCGCCGTTACGCTGGTGTCCGGAGCATCAAGCCGCACCAAGATCGTCGATGTCGCCGCGGGCGACCCGCGCATCCTGGCCGGGCTGCTCGCCAAGCCGGACCATAGCTCATAACAGCCTGAGGCAAAGCTAGGGCAGCCCTCGTACACCGTCCTCGTCCTGGCGCCGTCTTGCTGGCTGTGGTCCGCCCCACAATGGGATCCTGGTGACTTATCCCCGCATAAACCCAATCCGAGCCCCGCCCGGGTGACATTGCCGTTCAGTTGGTTGGACATAGTGGATAAAGCGGACGTGCCGCGCTCAAGTTGACCGTCCTGAGCTGGTGACACGCTCACCACCCGTATGGCGAGCTGCTCGGCGGCCTGCTGCACGGGCAGACCCTCGTGCTCCGCCAGCACGATGCCGAAGTTGTGCAAGTCGCCTGCCAGGTCCGTGTACCGCAGGTCGTCCAGGTACCGCTCGATGAGATCCGGCGGGAACCGGAGTTCACCGCCGGCATCCTCACTCGCTACCTCCAGCACCTTCAAGTCCGGTCTCCGCGCGCTCGGCCGCGCAGCTAGCACCCGCCGGGCCGCACGTTGAATGCGGTACGGCTGAAGACCGTTCGCGCCGGAGCCGGGAGCCCACGCCCGGCTCCGGCGCACTGACGGCGGGCTAGGTGACCACGATGCCCGCGGGGGCAGCGGCGGTCGGCAGCGCGGCCGGGGAGCCTTGCAGTTCGGTCAGGTCGCCCCCGTGGACGGCGAACTCGCCGATCGCGCCGGCCTTGGACTCGTCGAGGTACAGGGTGCGGCCGTCTGGGCTGAGGCTGGCGTCGACCGCGCCCGCACCGGCGGTGCGGACTGGCGTGCTGCCCAGCAGCGTCAAGGCCCCGCCGGGGGCGATCCGGTACCGGGAGATGCTGCCGGAGGCGGTGTTCACGGTGAACAGGTACCGGCCGTCATGGGTGATCTCCACCCAGCACGGTGCGGTCTGCAGATCCGCGAACGGGGATGCGCCGATCGACGTCAGCGTCCCGTCCGCCGCATCGGCAAACGCCGAGACCGTGCCCGAGCCCGCGCCGACGTTGTGCGCGTTGGACACGAACAGCTGATCGGGATTTGTCGGCCGGAACTGGCTGCCGAACGGTCCCAGGCCCTGGGCGGGGAAAGGCGAGCCCGGGGCCGCTCTCAGGCGCCCGCCGAAGCCGACGGTGAAGCTGTCGACCTGGGAAGTGCCGACCCGTGTCCCGGCGAGCCTTGTGCCGTCGCCATTGAACAGCACGTCACCGGGCTGGGCGCCGTCGGGAAGCGCCACGACCGCACCGGGGATCGGGCCCAGCCGGCCGTCATGCCGCAGGCGGAAGCCCGCGTAGTTGCTGCCGCCGTTACCCGCGTTGGCTACATACACCAGGTCACCGTGGATCGCGATACTCACGGGAAGGACGCCGCCTGAGGACACGACCCCGCCGCGGACCAGGTGCAGCGAGCCGTCGCGCAGGATCCGCAGCACCGAGATCTGGTTGCTGCCGGCATCGGCGGCGATCAGGAACCGCCCGTCCGGCGAGACCTGCAGCGCGCCCTGGGAGGCGAGCCCCGCCCCGGTGCCCGCGCCGCCGGCGGCGAACGGGGATCCGGCCTCCGGGGTCAGCGATCCATCGGCGTGACGGTCAAACGCCCCGATGGTGTTCGCCCCGGCGGTGTTGTCATCGACGTAGACATGCCCGGTCACCGGCGACACATGTACCGACGCCGCTGCCGGGGAGGCCGCGGCGACCGTCAGGGCCACCGCCCCGAGGCCGATCAAGCCGACGCTCGGCTTCAGGCGTGTGAGGAAGCGCATCGCTTCTCCTTCTGGGTTGAGGACGAAGAACCTTGCTGAGACCGGTCACGGTGGTTATTCGTCCTGGGCGCCGGCGCGGATTGGTCCGTCTTGCGCGCGAGATCAGATTCCGGTTACATGAGCCACCGTTCGTTCTGGATTAAGTCTGGCCGGTGATCAGGTCGAATTCGGCTTTCACGACCCGGGCCGTCACAACCAGGCGGTCTACCCGACGTCCGCCATGGCACTGACCGCGGAAGCCCGCGCTGCCCGCCGGGCCGGCAGCGCGGCGGCGAGCTGCGCGGCGACGGCGCCGACCACGACGAACAGCCCGGTCTCGGCGAACGGGATCGATATCACGCCGCCGCCGTCCGACTGGATGAACGCGTGCACCAGGGTCCAGGCGAACGCGGCACCGAGACCGACGCCGAGCACCGTCGCGATCAGGGCCATGTAGAGCGCTTCGGTCAGCAGCATCCGGCGGAGCTGGCCTCGGGTCAGGCCGAGCGCGCGCATCAGCGCCGACTCCCTGGTCCGTTCGATCACCGACAGGGTGAGCGTGTTGGAGATGCCGAACAGCGCGATCACGACCGCTAGCCCCAGCAGGATGCCGAACAACGCGATCAGCTGGTTGACGGCGCTGGATAGCGCTGCCCGGTAGTCGGCCAGAGTGCTGACGGTCAGCAGCGGATCGGTGGCGACCGCCGTGTCTACAGCCGCCCGTGATGTGGCGGTGCTCACGCCGGAAGCAGCGTTGATCAGCACCGACTGCGCGCCAGCAGGCCGGAACCAGCGAGTGAAGTCGGGCACCGACAGCATGACGCGGGGCAGCACCCCGCCCGCGCGCTTGTAGACGGCCGCGACGCGAACCCTCTCGGCGCCGCCGTCGGGTGTGCTGACAACTATCGTGCCGCCCCTACCCACGTGCAGGCTGCTGTCGATCGCTACCGCGCCTGGGCCGATTGCGGTAATCGACCCGGAGACCATCGTCGGCTTGACGTTCACCCCGAACGCGCTCTGGCTGATCGCGCCGACATCAATTCTTCCGGCCCCGGTCACCGTCGCCTTGACGTCGTAGACGGGCGCCACGACGCCGAGCGCGGGCGAGGCCGCCAGCACGTCGACCACCCGCTGCGGCACGAGCTGATCAGCGTCGATGCCGCCGCTGCTGACGGACCCGGCCTGGACCACATAATCAAACGGATACTGCGCGGTGATCCGCTCGACGCTGGTCGCTTGCGCCGACGAGATCACCACGGTGAACGCCGTCATCAGCGTGAGCCCGATGGTCAGCGCGGCGGTGGTCGCCGCCATCCGGTGCGGGTTGCGCCGGGCGTTGGCGGCGGCCAGCCGCACGGTAGGGCCCGCGAACCTTCCTGGCAGCCACCCGAAGAATGTGATCATCGGCGGGACGATCAGCGGCCCGAGCGCGAGCACGGCCACGAAACACAGCAGTCCGCCGATCGTGATCTGGATGAACCCGGCATTCCGCGACCCTTGGTACGCGACAAACAGGCCGGCGCCGGCAAAGGCCGCGGCGACCGCCGCACGCAGCCAGCCGATCCGGGCACTGTCTGGTTGCTCGTGCTGGCTGCTGAGCGCCGCGACGGGCGCGACCCGGGTGGCCGACCGCGCCGGCAGCACGGATGCCACCATGGTGGCGGCTACCCCGGTGATCATGCCGACCGCCACTGTCGACGGGGTCAGCACGAGCGGACCGGACGGGAGACCGGCGCCGAAGCCGTTGAACACCCGCTGCAGGACCCAGCCCAGGCCAAGCCCCGCGACGACGCCTGCCGCCGAGGCGATCAGCCCGACGATCAGGGACTCGAGCAGCATCCCGCCGAACACCTGGCGGCGTGTCGCCCCTACGCAACGCTCCAGCGCCAGTTCCCTGCCGCGCTGAGTGACGAGGATCGTGAACGTGTTGTAGATGACGATGCAGGCGACGACAAGCGCGATGATCGCGAACGCCAGGATGCCGGTCGTGAGGGACGAGGTATTGGCCCCCGCCAGATCGGCCTCCGCGGTGGCGAACGCGGCACCGTTCTGCACGACGTAGCCAGACACCGCCGGCAGCGCGCCGATCCTGGTGGTCAGCGCGGCCTGCGAGACGCCAGGCCTGGCACGTGCGACAATCTGGTCGTAGCCGGGCCTGCCGGTGACGCTGAACGCCGTGGCCGTCTCGAAAACGGTCACCGTGGAGTTGCCGAACTCATGGTTGACGCCCAGGTCCACCGTGCCGGTGAGATGGAGCGCGCGCACGTGGCCGCCGTGATCGACAACGCGCACGATCTGGCCGAGCCGGAAGTGCTCGTCGGCAGCGGTGGCTTTGTCGACGGCGACCTGGTCCGCTGACTCGGGAACGTGCCCTGACACGACAGTGAAACCGCGCAGCGCGGGATCGGCCGTGAGATTGATGCCGAACCCGGGCGAATTGCCATTCAGCAGGACCTTTCCGCTGTCACTGAGCAGCGGCGCCTGGCCGACCAGCCGCCCGGCGGCGGACGCGACGCCAGGTACCGAGCTGATCCGGGCCAGCACGGACGCCGGCACCGACGGGTATGTGTCGGTGCCGAGCTGCTGGTTGCTCGATGAGTGCGGAGTCACGGCGGCATCCACGTTCTTCGCACCGGCGGCGAAGCTGTCGAAATACGCCGACTTTATCGAGGCGCCCATCACCAGGGTGCCCGTCACGAACGCGACGCCCGCGGCGATGGCGAGCGAGGACAGTGCGAGCCGCGCCTTCCGGTACCGAAGGCTGGCCAGAGCTTTGCGCAGCACCGGACTCACTCTCCCGTTCGCTTGAGGTAGTCAAGGACGGATTCCGGCGTCGGGGCGCGCATCTGGCCGCGGACCCGGCCGTCCGCAAGGAACAGCACCCGTCCGGCATAGCTGGCCGCCACCGGGTCGTGCGTGACCATGACGACCGTCTGGCCGAATTCGCGGACGGATTCGCGCAGGAAGCCGAGGACTTCCGCGCCGGCCTTGGAGTCGAGATTGCCCGTCGGCTCGTCCGCGAACACCACGTCGGGCCTGGTGATCAGCGCGCGAGCGCAGGCAACCCGCTGCTGCTGACCGCCGGACATCTGGCTCGGCCGGTGCCGCAGCCGGTCCGCGATCCCCAGCGACCCGATGACGGCGTCCCACCATTGCGGATCAGGCTTGCTCCCGGCCAGTTCCAGCGGGAGCAGGATGTTCTGTTCGGCGGTCAGCGTCGGCAGCAGATTGAAAGACTGGAAAATGAACCCGATCCGGCGCCGTCGCAGCAGGGTAAGCGCACGGTCGCCCATGCCGGAGATCTCGGTGCCCCCTATCCGCACCGATCCGCCGGTCGGGGTGTCCAGCCCGGCCAGACAGTGCATCAGCGTGGACTTGCCGGACCCAGACGGTCCCATGATCGCGGTGAACTCGCCCGAGCCGAAGGTCGCCGTCACGCCGTCGAGAGCGCGTACCGCGGTTCCGCCGGAGCCGAACGTCTTCACCAGGTCAGTCGCTTCGAGCGCAGCGCTCGGGGGGGCCAGTACAGGCGGCTGCATGGCGTGTCTCTCCTCATTTCAGGGCCGTATAACGGACGCACATCGCGCGCCCGCCCCGAACGCTATGGGCCACGTCCGCCGCGTCGCCTCGTTCGCAGGGACGAATAACGACGAACGGAGAATCCGCGCCTCCTCCGAAAGGATGAACGAGCCGGCGCTGGCGGAGGCCGCAAGCGCTCCAGGAGCCATCGCAAATAGCGGCGGGGTGACCGGGCGGTATAAGAGCCAGCGCCTAGCTCATAGGGATCGCGGCCGGCCTTGTCGCCGGTTACCGGCCCGAACCAGGCGGCTTCGACAGCTGGCTGAACGACCCGGGCGCAGGCAGAGCACTCCGCGTACCCGGTCTTGACCTGACCGGCCGGAGCAATCACATACCGGAAGAGCGCACTGACCAGCCATAAAAAGAGCGGGCGACGGGAATCGAACCCGCATGACCAGCTTGGAAGGCTGGGGCTCTACCATTGAGCTACGCCCGCGCGGCAGCCCCGTACTGCCAGCCCGAAGGATCCAGGTCGTCGTCGCCGCCATAGGTAGCGTACCGCCTCCGCCCGCCAGCCCGCTCCGTCCCGCAGGCGGCCCGCAATCTGGGCCCAGAGCGGCCGATTCCGCCGTCGGTCCACGGGCACCAGCCGCGCGGGCTGCCGGATATCCGGTTTGCCCCGGCATGGCGTTGCTCTTCAGCGGCTCGCGTCAGCTCCGGAATGCGCTCCGGAATGCGCTCCGGAATGATTGCGGACACTTACCCCCCCGGATTGGTAGGGTAACTGTCCGCAATAATCTGGCTCGCTCGCCGACACGCCGGAAATGACCTAGATGTCCCGATAAGGGCCGGGGCCTGCGGCATCACGGCCGTACCGGGCAACAAGCCGTGAGCGTACGAATGCCTACATCAGCCGCGAGCAAGCCGCCATCGGACGCGCGAACCCCGGACCCTAGGGCGCCATCATCTGCTCGCAGCAGGGCGCGGACAGGCGGATCGGCGCCCCCGCCCGGTTGGTCGCGGTGCTGATCGGTACCAGCTGGCTGCCGATCGACACGAGTACCGTCGACCCGTCTGGCGTCACCGCGATCTGACCTGCCTCGCTCCCCGCGCCCAAGACTCGCACCGAAGGCTCGGCCGTCTCAGTCAGCGTATCGATCGGCGTCACGGATGCCGGGTCGTTGTCCAGCACGTACACGGTGGATCCGGATGGCGTGATCACCAGCGCGCTTGGCCGGCTCCCGGTGCGCAGCGCCGGGAGCGCCCGGCCGGACGCCAGGTCGATCGGCGTCACGGTCGACGACCAGTAGTTCGTCACGTACGCCATCGTGCCCGACGGCGTGAAAACGATCGCCTGAGGGCGATCGCCAGCCCGGATAGCGCGCCCCGCGACATTGGCCGACGTATCGATCGGCGTCACGGTCCCGGAAAACTCGTTCACCGTGTACACAGTCCCCGAAGGCGAGGTGGCGATCGCCACGGGATCCTGCCCGACCTTGATCGTCCGCAGCACCCGCTGGGTGACCGTGCTGAACACGGTGACCGAGGCCGCGTTGGTGTCGGCCACGTACCCGGTCGTCCCGGACGGCGAGAACGCGATCTGATCCGGCGAGAGCCCGGTCGATATCGTCGCCGCTACCGTCCGCCGGGCGACGTCGACCGCCAGCACCTGGTGGTCCGGATAGTCCGACAGGTAGATGAAGCGCCCGGACGGCGAGACCGTCATCCGCACGATCGCCGTCGCCGAAGGCACGGGAATCGACCGCCCGATCCGGTGCGTCGTCGTGCTGATCGGCACGATCTCATCGGTATCTACCAGCGCGTACATCGTCTTCCCGTCCGGCGACACGACGGACGTCACGACTGTCCCGTTGATGCCGACGGGCTTCCCGGCGCTGTGTGTGGCCGAATTGACCGTGAAGATCGACCCGTAGCTGTCAACCGCCAGGATCGAGGCACCAGCCCCCGATCCCGACGCCGATGTCGAAGGCACCACCGCCGGCGGAGCGCTCCGCGAGACCGGCCCGTGCGTCCGAGACGCGGACGGGCTCGGCTGCCGGTCCGGCGCCAGGCTCGGCCCGAGCCCCGACGGCGACGGGCGCACCGTGTGCGCGGTCGTCGGTTCCGGCCGTCCGGCGAGCGCGTGTCCGAGCACGGGCACCATGCCGCCCACGACGGCGATCACCGCGACGCAGCCCACCGCGCCGAGCACGCGGCGCCGCCGCCGGATCCGGGTCCCGGCGCGCACGGCGTTGTCGACGAGCGGCCCCAGCCCGGGCTCGTAGGCGACCGCGCGCCCCAGCAGCGCGCGCAGTTCGTTCTCATCCATGACGCCTCTGTTCCTGGTGCCCATCAGCCCGGCGCCCATCCTCCTGGTGCCCGTCGAGCGTGTTCCGCATCTTCTCCAGGGCCCGCGCGCACTGACTCTTCACCGTCCCGGTGGAGCAGCCAAGCGACGCCGCCACCTCCTCTACGCTCATGTCGCCGAAGTACCGCAGCACCACCACGGCGCGTGACCTCGGCGCGAGCGTGCCGAGGGCCTGCATCACGAGCATTCGCGTCTCCGGCGAATCGGATACCGCGGCCTGCTCGGGCAGTACATCCGTGATGACCTCGCTGGACCGCCGCGCGCGCGTGCTGGCGATGTACGTGTTCACGAGCGTCCGCGACGCGTACGCGAACACGGCGTCGTTCCTGCGCACCCGCCGCCATGACACGAACATCTTGGTCAGCGTCGTCTGCGCGAGGTCTTCGGCAGTGTGCCAGTTGCCGCACATCAGGTACGCGGTACGCCGCAGCCGCGGCGCAGCGGCCGTGGCGAACTCGACGAAGTCGTCCGCGGCTGTCACGCTCCCGTCCTTCCGACGGCGTCCCCGGGTTGCCGTCGCAAGGAGGATGCTCGCGCCCCCTCCCTAGGTTGCTTTTTTTCACATAACGAACGAGGTGCGTCCTCCGCGTGCCCTCACCGCCACGGCGGCGGACGGCTCACTTGGCCAGGGGGGCCGGGGGGAGGCCTCCCCCCGTGAGATAGTGGAATGCATGCCTGACTCAGCCCAGATAGGCGTGACCGGCCTTGGCGTGATGGGCCGCAACCTGGCCCGTAACTTCGCCCGCCACGGCTACGCGGTCGCCCTGCACAACCGGACCACGTCCCGCACCACGGACATAGTCGCCGAATTCGGTCATGAGGGCGCCTTCCTGCCCGCGACCACGGCCCAGGAGTTCGTGACGTCGCTGGAGCGCCCGCGGCGCATCGTGATCATGGTCAACGCGGGTGCCGCGACGGACGCGGTCATCGACGAGTTCGCGCCGCTGCTCGAGCCAGGCGACATGCTCATCGACGGCGGGAACGCGCACTTCCATGACACCCGCCGCCGCGAGGCCGCGCTGCGCGAGCGGGGGCTGCACTTCGTCGGCATGGGCGTGTCCGGGGGAGAGGAGGGCGCGCTGAACGGCCCGTCGATCATGCCCGGCGGATCAGCGGAGTCGTACCAGGCGCTCGGCCCGATGCTGGAGACGATCAGCGCGCACGTGGACGGCACGCCGTGCTGCACGCACATCGGCCCCGATGGCGCCGGCCACTTCGTGAAGATGGTGCACAACGGCATCGAGTACGCGGACATGCAACTGATCGCCGAGGCATACGACCTGCTCCGGTACGGCGCCGGCCAGCAGCCGGCCCAGATCGCGCAGACGTTCCGGGAGTGGAATCACGGCCGGCTGGACTCCTACCTGATCGAGATCACCGCCGAAGTCCTCGCGCACACCGACGAAGTCACCGGCCAGCCGTTCGTCGACATCGTGCTTGACCAGGCCGAGCAGAAGGGAACCGGCCGCTGGACGGTACAGGACGCCCTCGACCTCGGCGTCCCGGTGAGCGGCATCGCCGAGGCCGTCTTCGCCCGCTCGCTGTCCGGCCACGCCGACCTTCGTTCCGCCGCCGCCGGCCTGCCCGGCCCCCGCCCGGCCGCGTCCGCTGACTCCGCTCTCGCCGACCAGATCGAGCACGCGCTCTATGCCTCCAAGCTGGTCTCCTACGCGCAGGGCTGGAACATGATCGCGGCCGGCAGCCAGGAGTACGACTGGAACATCGACCTGGGCCGGATCGCCACGATCTGGCGCGGCGGCTGCATCATCCGGGCGGTCTTCCTCGACCGGATCCGCGCCGCCTACGAACGCGACCCGCGCCTGGTCACGCTGCTCACCGACGAATACTTCGCCGAACAGCTGGCCGGCGCCCAGGATGCCTGGCGCGCCGTCATCGCGACCGCGACGCACAACGGCATCCCGGTCCCCGGCTTCTCCGCCGCCCTCGCCTACTACGACGCGCTCCGCGCCAACCGCCTCCCGGCGGCCCTCGTCCAAGGCCTGCGCGACTACTTCGGTGCCCACACCTACCGTCGCGCCGACCGCGACGGCACCTTCCACACCCTCTGGGCCGACACCAAAAAAGAAGAACCCCGCTAACCACCCGCCCGCGCCGCGCCCCCACGCGCCGCCCCCCGCCCGCCCGCTCGCGCCGCCCCCTGCCCGCCCGCTCGCGCCGCCCCCTGCCCGTGCCGCGCCCCGCCTCGTCCGCCGCCCGCCCGCGCTGCTCGCCGCCTCGCGATGCCGGATATTTCACCTTTTGCCAGGCGCCTACTTCGGCTTCCGTGTCAGAAAAGTGTCTCGTGTTAGAAAAGGGTGCGGATATGGCGCCTTTCTCGACACGTGACACTTTTTCGACATGAAAGGTGGCCGCTCAGGTCACAGAAAGCACAGAAGTCACGGTAGTCGCAGCGAGCGATCGCCCAACTCGGCCGGAGCGTCGGCGGGCGCCCGGATAGCCCCCTGCGAGCGCGCGCCGAGCCGACCTGAGTGGTGTCCGCTCACGCGGCTGCCCCGGCCAACCTCCCCGCAGCGTGTCAATTGCGCAATCGAGCCCACTAGACCGTGTCAACCCCAATCAGGCCCGGACCCGCGCAACGCCACGCGGACGTCCCACCTGATCAGATACGATCGCTATGTGCGCAAGTTCGAGCGGTTCAGCGCCATCCTTGAGCAGCTTGCCGCCGACGGCTCCGCCTCGGTCGATGAGCTGAGCGAGCGCCTCGACGTCTCCGGCGCGACGATCCGCCGCGACCTCCGGCAGCTGGCCGACCAGCATCTGCTCGCCCGCACGCACGGCGGCGCCGTGATGCAGGCGGTCAGCTACGAGCTGCCGGTACGGTACCGGACCGAACGTCACTCGGATCAGAAGCTGCGCATCGGCCAGGCCGCCGCCGACCTGGTGTCCGAGGGCGGCGTGGTCGGCATCACGGGCGGAACCACCACGACCGAAGCCGCCCGCATTCTCGCCGGACGGCAGCACCTGACCGTGGTGACCAACGCGCTCAACATCGCCGCGGAACTCGCCGTCCGTCCGAACCTGTCCCTGATCGTGACCGGCGGCATGGCTCGTTCGGCCTCGTTCGAACTGGTCGGCCCCGTCGCAGAGCAGACGCTCAGCGGCTACCACCTGGACATCGCGCTGCTCGGGGTCGACGGCATCGAAGCGGCCGCGGGCTGCACGACGCACGACGACACGGAGGCGCGCACCAACGCCGTCCTGCTGAGGCAGTCCAAGCGTGCGGTGGTACTCGCCGACAGCACCAAGCTCGGCCGGATCGCGTTCGCCACGATCTGCCCGGTCGCCGCGGTACAGACGCTGATCACAGATTCCGGGGCGGATCCCGCCGAACTACAGCGGCTGCGCGCGGTCGGCCTCGAGATCCTGGTGGTCTGACCCGGCGGCGCGCTACCGAGCCGCCAGAGCCGCCAGATAGGTCTCGACGAAGCCCAGGTACCTGGCGGCGATGTTGGCGACAGCCTGCCCCCGGCCGGTCCGGCCGGTCCGGCCGGACCGGATCAGCCACTCGCCAAGCGCGTCGGCCCAGATCGTCCGGCCGATGGCGAAGCCGTCGAAGCCCGGCGCCGCGGCGGCCATCGCCACCCAGCGCCCGACGGCGTCCGCGTCCTCGCCGCGGCCCAGCACCAGGCAGCGACCACCGTGTGTCGCCGCCGCGAGTTCGGCGAAGGCTGCCGTGGACGCCTGGCCCTCCACCTTCCACCAGGCGGGGGAGAGGCCGGCCGCACGCAGCTCCGCGATTGCCCGCAGCGTCAGCCCGGGTCGCACCGTCGCGTCGAAGGAAGGCCCGGCCTGATCGGGCTCCGGCGGCACCAGGAGCTCCAGCATGAGCGGCAGTCCGTGGTCGTCCAGCCAGCGTGCCAGGTCGAGCAGCCGGGCCCGGCTGCGCCCGTTGCGCGAGCCGTCTCCGGCCGGGTTGTACCGGACCAGCGCCTTGACGATGTCCGGACCTGTCTTGCTGATCTGCTCGCCGAACCCGCGGCCGTGCTCGAACGAGAACTCCTTCTCGCCGCTGCGCTCGGCGGGCACGATGATCTTCACCCCGGCGCCGGCTTCGCGGATCCGGCCGATGGCGTCGGTGCCGTACTCCTCGTCGATCAGCAGCATCGGCTGTCCGGCGAACCGTGGGTCCGCGATCGCCGCGAGCAGCCCGTCGGCGACCGCGGTCTTTCCCGCGCGCAGCGCCGCGCCGTCCGCCCTGTCCGCTCCGGTCATGGCGGTGTACCAGCGCCGCAGCGAGTTCCTGTGGTCGATGGCGAGCACGAATGCCGCCTGCGTCGTCGCGTCCGCCGTCATCCCAGCCTCCGCACCCGGATCTTCTCGTTGAGCGAACCAGCCAGGCCCGCGTCCGCCTCGCCCGCCGTCTCGCGGAGCACGCTCGCCATCGCCAGCCCGGTGGCCCTGACCAGTGCCCGCCGCCAATCCCGTCCCCGGCTGGCCCGGCAGCGGACATCAGCTCGCTCTCGTTGGGCTTGACGATGTCCGGTCCCGCCGCGCACGCCAGCCGCAGCGCGGGACCGCCGGTGTCCAGAATCACCGGCGACCCCGCGCGCCGCGCGATCCCGGTCAGCGCGGCGTAGGCGCCGTCCGGCACGCCGGGTGGCAGGCTGCCGGACAGCACGACAACTCCGGCGGCGGCCGCCAGTCCGGCGAACCGGTCAAGGAACCGGGACCATTCGCCGGACGTCACCACCGGCCCGATCTCGCGCAGCTCGGTCGGATGTCCCGCGGCGCCCCCGCGGCCCGCGGAACCTCGCCCTGTCTCCACGATCGTCAAGGTCTGCCGGGACTCGCCGGCGATCGGCTCGAACGCCGCTGGCACCCCCTGCTCCGCCAGCCACGCCACGATCATCTCGCCCCGTGACCCGCCAGCCAGCCCGGTCGCGCAGACGTCCGCGCCGCACGCGGCGGCCACCCGCGCCACGTTCACGCCCTTGCCGCCGGCCCGCTGACGAGCGGATGCGACCGTGGCGGCCGACCGAGGCACCAGCCGGTCCACCAGATAGGTCACATCCACCGCCGGGTTAAGCGTCACAGTGAGTATCACGCTGACGCCTCCCCGCAGATCTTGCTCATATTTGATCAGGTTATTGATCATATTTGCGCATGTCAACGTTGGTTAAGCGACGCATGAACCGGTTCGGCGGTCACCAAGACGGCTTCGGCTCAGAACTTCGCGCGAACCCGGCACAACCAAAGTGCCCCCCGAACGGTCTTGATAGTGAATGGGTCGTTACATACCGAAAGACCGGGGGCCTGGGACTGTGCGCACGGGGAATGTGATCAACCGAAGGGTTCTGCTCACCGCGGGCGGTCTGACGCTGCTCGCGGGTTGTTCCGCGCCGGTGCAGCGGGTCACCTCGACGGCGCAGACCCGGCCGATGCCCGAGCATCACGGCGGGCACCAGGGCGCCGGCCGTCCCGGAACCGGGACCGGGACCGGGACCGGAACACGAACCGGAACCGGAACCGGAACACGAACCGGAACCGGAACCAGCAAGGGCAAAGGCACGGGTGAGGGGACCGGTCACGGAATGTCCGGACCGAACCCAGCCACCGGAACCGGCCACGCCTCGGATCCGGGTGGCGGCGGGAACAACAAGCCCGTCTACTACGTGGCCGACGGTCCGAAGGCGATCGCCCTGACCATCGACGACGGCCCGAACGCGAGCTACACCCCTCAGGTGCTCCGCCTGCTGGAGAAACACCGGGTTACCGCCACGTTCTCGATGATCGGCATGCAAGTCGCCGCGGAACCCGCGATCGCGCGGGAGGTGGCGGCGGCCGGCCACGTCATCTCGAACCACACCTGGCGGCATCTCGACCTCGCCTGGCTTTCGCCCACGGCGGCGATCGCCGAGATGGACCGCGCCACCGACGCGATCCACCGGGCCACGGGACAGACGCCGACGGTGTTCCGCGCTCCGTACGGAGCCTGGTCGGCCGCCGTGCTGCGGCGCTGCCAGCAAACCGGCATGACGCCGCTGGACTGGTCCGTCGATCCGCGAGACTGGGCGCGGCCGGGCGTGTCCGCGATCGTGGCCAACATCCTGCGCAATACCAGGACCGGATCGATCATCCTTGAGCACGACGGCGGTGGTAACCGCGCGGAAACCGTGGCGGCACTGGGCATCGTCATCCCGCGCCTGCTCGATGCCGGCTACCACTTCGTCACCATCTGACCCTCGCGCGGCGGCCGGATCAACTGGAATAGAGCATTCCGTTCTGATATAATGACTGGTATCAGGATGGCTACTCTTGGAGGGATCTCCCGATGATTCTGGTGATCGGCGCCACTGCCCCGTTCGGCCGCGAGACTGTCGAGGAACTGCTCGCCGCGGGTCAAGAGGTCCGCGCGCTGACCCGTAAGCCCGACGAGGCGAAGCTTCCCGCTGGTGTTCAGGTCGTCTACGGCGACCTGACCAGGCCGGAGACGCTGACCGACGCGGTCAAGGACGTGTCCGCCATCGCGCTGGTGCTCCCGTACGGCCTTGACCCGACGCCGCTGCTCGGCGTCGTCGCGCCCGGCACCAGGATTGTGTTCCTGTCTTCTGGAGCGATCGACGACGCGGTTTCGCCCCAGCGCGACGTGATCGCCGCGTACCACGCCGGAGTCGAGCACGCCATCACCGAGGCGACCACCGATTGGACGTTCCTGCGGCTGTTTTTCCCCGCGATCAACTCCCTTCCGTATGCGATGCAGCTGAAGAGCGGCGACGTCCTGCGCGTCCCCTACGCCGAGGCGACGAGTGCTCCGGTACACGAGCGGGACGTCGCGGAGGCCGCCGCCCGCATCCTCGCCGACGGCGGCCACGCTGGCCGTACCTACCTGCTCACCGGCCCGCGGTCGGATACCCAGGCGGGCCTGATCAAGACTCTCGGGGAACAGCTCGGACGGGACCTCACCGTCGAGGACCTGGATCCAGAGCCCGTGCTCAAGCAGATGAGCCAGTTGATGGATCCGGACTTCATCGCCGCCCTCTTCGCGCTGATGGCAGGGACGGTGAGCAACCCCGCCCAAGTGACGTCGGCCGTAGCGGACATCACCGGGCATCCCGCCCGCGGCTACGAGCAATGGGTCCGCGACCACGCGGCCAGTTTCGGCGGATGAGCGGATGAGCGGGTGAGCGGGTGAGCGGGTGAGCGGGTTAGCGGGTTAGCGGGTTAGCGGACTACCGGGCCGCCGGCGATCGCTGACCCGCGGCAATAAGCAACAGTCGGGCTGGCCGGATTCGAACCGGCGACCTCTTGCACCCAAAGCAAGCGCGCTAGCCAAGCTGCGCTACAGCCCGTACCGGACGAAGTCTAGCCGTCGGCGACCTGAGGAGGCGCCGCAACACCGATGGGCACCTCCGCCATTGTCGGCCGCGAGCCGGCGTGATCCGGACGTGATCGGCAAGGTATCGGACTACCCCACGCTTGAGAGTCGCGGGTGAGCGCGATGTCCCGGACGGGGGTCTGGCTGAGCCGATGGGTACGGCATTCGTGGGCCGTGGCTCGGAGCTGCGGCAGCTAGGCGCGCTACTGGCGCGGGCGGGCGAGGGTTCTGGCAGCGTGGTGCTCCTCTCCGGTGAGGCAGGGATCGGCAAGACACGGTTGTGCCGGGAACTGAGCCACTCGTGCCGACAGCGGCGCGGTGGCCAAGTGCTGCTCGGACGCGCGGTTCCCGAGGAGTCGGCGCTGCCGTACGCGGCGCTGGCAGACGCCTTGCGTGTCGCGCGTCGCGCCGAGCCGGCGGTGTGGGCCGCGGCGCGGGCGCGGGCGGACATCCTGTCGGCCGTCGCGCCCGAGCTGGCCGGGCAGCCACGCGCGGCAGGCTCAGGAGCAGCCGCCCGGCCCATCGTGTTCGAGGCGCTGCTGGATGCCGTCGAGGAAGCCGCGGGCGACCGGACGACACTGTGGGTTCTGGATGACCTGCACCTGGCGGACGTGTCCACCTGGGAGTTCGTCCGCTACGCGGCCCGCCGGATCGCCGACCTGGGCGTGGTCCTGGCGGTCACCCTCCGGACGGAGGAGATCGGTCAGGCGCACCCACGGTGGCCGGATCTGATCCGGTTGAGCAGGGAATCCGTCGTGGCCAGCCTCGCGCTGCACCGGCTGGAACCGGCGGACAGCGAACGGCTCGTCCGCGACGTCGCGCCGGCGCTGCCGCCAGCGGCGGTCGCCGAGATCGTCCAGCGGGGCGCCGGGACGCCCCTGCTGCTCGAGGAACTGGCCGTCCTCGCCGCGGCCGATCGAGGCGTGCTGCCCGTTCCCGATGTGGCAAAGGCCATCGTGCACGAGCGGACCAGGCACCTGGCCCCCGGAGCGCGGGCGCTGCTCGCTGCGGCCGCCGCCGCTGGCCCGGCGGCGGATACGGCGCTGCTGTCCGCGCTGCTTCCCGAGGAAGATCCGCGGGTGCTGGTGCAGACCGGCCTGATGGAGCGGAACGACGGTGGGTTCCAGTTCCGCCATCCGCTGTTCCGGGAAGCGGTGTACGACGCGATACCCGCGGAGCGGAGACGGGCGCTGCACGAGGAAATCGCCGCGGCCGTCGCGAAGCACGACGACTACGGCGCTGAATGGACCGCGGCCCACGTGGCACTAGCCGATCGGCCGGAGGCCGCGGTGCTGTCCCCGCGTGAGGCCGAGATAGCCGGGCTCGTCGCCGAAGGGCTGACGAACCCGGCCATCGCGCGCCGCCTGTTCCTGAGCCGGCCGACCGTGGCCAGCCACGTGGCCCACATCCTGGCGAAGCTGGGGTTCTCGTCCAGGTCGCAGATCGCCGCGTGGGCGGCCCAGCGTGGTCAGGGACAGATCTGATAATGCCCGGTCGACTCGTTCCCCGAGTCGTTGCTATTGGACCAATCGACGTACATCGGGTTGTCGTATGGGGCGAGCTGGATGTACGTATAGGCTCCTTGGCCGTAGAGGACCGCCCAGACATTGTTGGCTAGGCCCAGACAGTTGCTGGCGGAGAGCGTCTTCTGGCCGATGAGCCATATATTGCGTCCGGTCGAGCAACCGACGCCGAGGCAGCTAGGTGTATTTTCAGGCCCAACGCCCGTCCCGGTCGCCAGAACGCCATCAGCGACGGCTTCCAGACAGCGCCGGGTTGTCCCGTCCGGCAATTCGCAAATGAGTTCGGCATATGCCTTGACGACGGGGGCTCCGGTCGACGAGAGGCTGGTGTCCAGGTCGACGCACACCACGGCCTGCTCACTGAAACTGTCTGGACCGCCGATGATGGTGCACTGGTGCGCCACGTCCCCCCTGTCGGCGTACAGGATGGGAGTCGATGCGCTCGCGGCGGTGGCGGGTCCGGTGATGCACAGTCCGGCCACTGCCATGGCCGCGATGGCCGCGGCCACGAGCCGGCGTTTGCCTGTGAGTCTCATCCGCTGATGATCGCTGGTCCGGACGAGCACCGGCATCGTCCAGATGAACGATCCAGTGTGGCCGGGCGCCCGGTTCATCCATGTGGCGGATAACGCCACCTCGGCCAGGGTCAGCCGCGAGCCGGTCCGCAGCACCCGGATCAGCGCCCGCACCGCCTCGGTCACTCCGGCGAGCGCCTCGTCCGACGGCCACGCGACGCCGGCCGGCAACACGGCATCCCCGGCGGCCGCGGCGGCGCACGCCTCGCGCAGCGCCGCGCCCAGCACCCGTACCCCTTCGGCCGAAGGCACCTCGCCGGCCGGCAACGCCACCACCGACGCCACCACGGCGTCGAGCACCTGCTCCAGGCCGACCACCGCGGGCCACCAGGCCGAAGCCCGCCGGCTGATCGACGGCGGCTCCGACATCGTGCGCTGGAACTCGGCCCGCAGGTCGGCAACCGCCCGGTACGTACGGCGCCGCACCTTTGACCGCTCCGGCACCGCACCGGCACCGGCCGGATCGGCCGAACCTCCGAGCGCCACCTCCAGATAGCCGGCCACCGCCGCGCCCGTCGCGGCGAACTGCCGCGGCAGGTGCGCGTACCAGCTGGTCCACCACGGCAAGAAGCCGACGACGAGCGCGATCCCGCAGCCGATCAGCGTGTCGATCAGCCGGTCCAGCGCGAGCTGCCAGCCGGCGGGGGACAGCAGGTCGATAAGGATCACCACGAGCGGCGTGAGGAACACCGCCAGCAGCCCGTAGTTCCTGCTCCGGCCCAACGGCAGCAGCCCGGCCAGCACGGCGAACGGAACCAGCAGCCACAGCCCGTGCAGCCACACCAGCAGCACCGCGCCGAGCACCGCTCCGAGCACGGTGCCGATGCCACGCTGCAGCGCCCTGGCGAACACCGAGCCGTAGTCCGGCTTGAGCACGACGACGACGGTGAGCAGCACCCAGTACGACCGCTGGAGCTGAACCACCTCGGTGAATACGCCCGCGACCAGCACGCATGTCATCAGCCGCGCGGCGAATATCCGGTTCTGCCACCCGAATCCGTCGAGGATCCCGGAGATCCGCGTCCGCACCGGATCCCGCTTGCGCGCCGGCATACCGGGATCCCGCGGCGTCCAGGCGGATGACAGCACTCGCGCCGCGCCAGCCATCGCGTCCCGGAGCGCCTCCGCCGCGGCGCTCGAATCCCAGGCCGGCGGGATCGCCGGCGGTGTCCCGCCGTCCCGCACGACGTCGGCCAGGCGCTGCATCGTCACGACGATCAGCGGCGGCGGCCGCTGCCCGGCCAGCCCAAGCGCGGTCGACGCCTCGGCGATGAGCTGCGCGGAGTTCAGCGCCGCGACCAGCCGCATCATCCGCTGATTCCGGCCAGAAGACGTCGACCGCACGGTCAGCAGCCCGTCGTACGCCGTGTTCAGCGCGCCGGTCACGTTGCGCCGCGCCCCAGCGAACCCAGGCGTTCCGATCGCGGACAGCTTCGCGGTCAGCGCCTGGTACACGGCCGTGACATTGCGCTGCTCCTTGCCGCGCGGCCAGAGCAGCCAGCCGGGCACGGTCAGCAGCAGCGCCCACGCGACCCCGGCGAGGAAGCCGAGCGCGGTATGCCACGCCGGCCGCAGCGCGCCCACCGGCCCGATGCCGAGCGCGGTGTACACGAGCAGCTGGAGCCCGGTGATCGAACCGACGTCGCCGAGCGAGCTGAGCAGCGCGGATACGCCCGCGATCACGACGAGGCCGGCCACCGCGAGCCAGCCGTGCCCGTGAATGACCGACCCGATCGCCAGCCCGACCGCGCCGCCGAACACCGACGCGCTGGCCACCCGTTTGACCCTGGTCAGGTACGGCCCGCCGGAGTCGGCCAGGATGCCGAGCAGCCCGCCCATGGCGGGCAGCACGCCCAGCGTGTCCCGCCCGGCCGGCAGCGCCACCGACAACGGCAGGCAGATCGCGAACGCGGCCCGGATCATCTCCGGCCACGGCACCGGCGCGCGGCGCTGCTTCGCCAGTTCCCCGACCCACCCCATTTGACTCATAACGACACTGGTTATACCTCCCCGGCCTGCACGGAACCGCTACTGGCCGTGCCGCGTCGAATTCGCATGAGGAACTCTGTGCGGCTCGGGCTGGTGACGATGGCGTGCGCGGGGGTCGCGCTGGCGGGGTGCGGTAGTCAGCGGGCGGGCGCGGGCTCGTCGGGAGCCGGCGGGCCGGGCACGCCGGCCGGGTCGACGGACGCCACGGCGAGCGCGGCTCCGTCCGCCACGCCGTCCGGCTCGCCGGCGGGTCAGACGCCGGCCCAGCGGGCGGCGGCGGATGCCGCCGCGATGCTCGCCGCGTTCCCCGTGCCGCCGGGCGCCGTGCCCACGCAGGCGCTGCCGGTGTCGTGGCTCAGCGCGTCGCCGGAGCCGGCCACCGGTCCTGACGCGGTCACGCGAACCGGCTGGTGGCGGGTCGCGGGGCAGCCGGTGACCGTGCTCGGCTGGATAAAGGCACATATGCCTTCGGGGTTCTCGCTGGGGCTCAGCGGCTCGGGCCAGCCGGGGCCGCGGATCGTGGCCGAGCCCGCGCTGCCGCACCCCGGCGCGACCAAGCCCGCCATCAAGCTCTGGTTCGCCCAGTTCACCAAGCCGCCCGTGCCGGACGTGCTGTCCACGCGCTGGCTGGTGGTGTCGGTGGCCGCGGACGGGTCAGGACAGACGGCGATCCGGGTGGACGGCGAGGTCTACTGGGTGCCGGTCAAGCCGGCCGCGGAGCGGATCCCCTCGTCGGCGACGGTCGTGACGATCGCCCCGATCCTGGGCAACGGCCCGGTCAACGCGGATGACGCGCCGGTCGTGATCACCGATCCGGCCAAGGTCGCGAAGATCGCGGCGGTCGTGAACGCGCTCCAGCTGTTCGCGGTGGGCCGCATGATGTGCCCGATGTACCGTGGCCCGAGCATGCGGCTGACGTTCCGGGCCGCACCTACCGGTCCGGACCTGGCCGTGGTGACCGCCAACACCACCGGTTGCGGGACGGTCGGGGTGTCGATCGGCGGTCACCAGTACCCGATGCTCGCCGGCGCCGGTGCCATGGAGAAGCAGGTCATGACCATCGCCGGAGCGCACTGGCCAGGATTCCCCGGCGGCTGACCGGCGATCCAGCGGATCGTGGCAGTAATGCCGTTATGATATGACATCCTGCCAGCTTTCATGCGAGACTGAGCCACATGGCAGGGCTCAGCAACGTTGCCGTGGTCGTGGTGCATGACTTCCAGCCGTTCGAGTTCGGGCTGATCTGCGAGGTCTTTGGCATCGACCGGACCGACGAGGGGCTGCCGGCGTATGAGTTCGCGGTGGTCGCGGGCGAGCCGGGGCCGCTGCGCTCGCGCAACGACTTCACGCTCCAGCCGCGGCACGGGCTCGAGCGGCTGGCCGAGGCGGACCTGATCGCGCTGCCGGCGGTCTGCGACGGACGGCTCGGCGGGGCCCCGTTTCCTGATCCGCTGCTCCAGGCGCTGCGCGACGCGGTCGGTCGCGGCGCGCGGGTGCTGAGCGTGTGCAGCGGCGCGTTCATCTTGGGGGAGGCCGGGCTGCTCGACGGGCGCCGGTGCACCACGCACTGGCGGCACGCGGACGAGCTGGCGCGCCGGTATCCCGCGGCGAAGGTGGACCCGGACGTGCTCTACGTCGACGACGACCCGGTGATCAGCAGCGCGGGGACCGCGGCCGGCATCGACGCGTGCCTTTATATCGTGCGCAAGGAACAGGGCTCACGGGTCGCCAACGGCATCGCGCGGCGCATGGTAGTGCCGCCGCACCGGGACGGCGGGCAGGCCCAGTTCGTCGGCCAGCCGGTGGCCCCGACCTGCGACGGAGCGATGGGCGAGCTGCTCGACTGGCTGCGCGGCAACCTCGCGCTGCCGCTCACCGTGCGCCAGCTGGCGGCTCGGGCGCACATGTCGGAGCGGACGTTCGCCCGGCGCTTCGTGCACGACACCGGTACGACGCCGCAGCGCTGGCTCATCGGGCAGCGGATCCTGCTTGCCCAGGAAATGCTCGAGGAGACCGATGAAACCGTGGACGCCATCGCCGACCGGGCCGGGTTCGGCAACGCGACCGCGATGCGGCATCACTTCCGCCTCTGGCGTGGTACCACGCCCAACGCGTACCGCCGAATGTTTCGTGGCGACAGCGCCGCCGCCTCATAGAATAGGTACGTGATCAGGTTTCTGCTCAGGGGCCTTGTCTCGGCCGCGGCCCTGGGTGTCGCCACGTGGTGGGTGTCGGGTATCACGCTGACGGCGGCCAGCATCTGGTCCAAGATCGGGACGCTGCTGGTGGTGGCGCTGATCTTCGGCCTCGTGAACGCCACGCTCAAGCCGCTGATCAAGGTCGTGGGCTGCGCGTTCTACATCCTCACGTGCGGCCTGGGCGCGCTCGTGGTGAACGGGCTGCTGCTGTGGCTGACCAGCGTGATCTCCGGGGATCTCAAGCTGCCGTTCCACGTCGCCGGATTCTGGGCGGGCTTTTGGGGTGCGATCATCGTCGGGCTGGTGAGCTGGCTGCTGGGCACGGTCATCGGGGACGACCGCGGGGGGAAGGACGACGAGGACGAGCCGCCGGTACGGGTCGTCCGCGTTCAGTTACCCCTCTAGACTGGGCTGGTCCTAGACTGCTCGGGCCGTTGATTTCTCAGGCCTAGAGTTCCTTTCCCGATACCCCGGAGTACGCGGACGTGAAGACTGACGTCGAAGAGCTGAGCCCGACTCGTGTGCGGCTGAGCGTTGAGGTGCCATTCGAAGAGCTGAAGCCCAGCCTCGACAAGGCTTACCGGGATATCGCCCAGCAGGTAAGGATCCCCGGCTTCCGCCCCGGACGGGTGCCGCCGCCGGTGATCGACCGCCGGATCGGCCGGGACTACGTGCTCAGCCAGGCCGTCAACGACGCCATCCCCGGCCTGTACGACAAGGCCGTCGCGGAGTCCGAGATCCAGCCGCTCGGCACGCCCGAGGTGGACATCTCCAGCATGGACTACGGCCAGCAGCTCACGTTCACCGTCGAGGTGGACAAGCGGCCCGCGTTTGAGCTGCCGGACTTCGCCACGCTGTCGGTGCAGGTAGACGGCACGCTGGTGACTCCGGACGAGGTAGAGGAGTACCTGTCCTCGATCCGTGAGCGGTTCGCCTCGCTGAAGTCGGTGCAGCGGCCCGTCGAGGATGGCGACTTCGTGTCCATCGACCTGTCCGCGTCGGTGGAGGACAAGCCCGTCGAAGACGCCCAGGCCAGCGGCCTGTCCTACCAGATCGGCAGCGGATCGCTGCTCGACGGCCTGGACGCCGCGCTGATCGGGCTGTCGGCGGGGGAGACCGCCACGTTCCGCACCGAACTCGCGGGCGGCGATTTCGCCGGCCAGGAGGCGGACGTCACCGCGACCGTGCACAGCGTCAAGACCAAGGAACTGCCCGAGATGGACGACGAGTTCGCCCAGCTCGCGAGCGAGTTCGACACGCTCGGCGAGTTCCGGTCGAGCACCCGGGCGCAGCTTGAGCGCGTCAAGGAGATGCAGCAGGTCGTGCAGGCCAGAGACAAAGCGCTCGACGCCGTGCTCGACGCCGTCGACATTCCGCTGCCCGAAGGCATCGTCGAGGCCGAGATCACTCAGAACAAGGAGTCGGTATCCGATCAGCTGTCGCGGGCCGGCACCACGCTGGAGGACTACCTGTCGGCCACGAACCAGACCGCCGAACAGTACGACCTTGACGCCCAGCAGCGCGCGCGGCGTGCGGTCAAGGTCAGCCTGGTGCTCGACAAGCTCGCGCGCGACGAGGAGATCAGCGTCAGCACCGAGGAGCTGTCCTCGTTCATCACCCGCCAGGCCGAGCAGATGGGCGTGAGCCCGGACCGGCTGGCCCAGCAGCTCACCGCCAGCAACCAGCTCAGCGTCGCCGCCGCCGAAGTGCTGCGTGGCAAGGCGATGAACGTGATCGCGGAGCGGGTCCGGGTCACCGATCCTTCGGGCTCGGTGGTGGACGTAGCCGCGGCGCTAGCCGCCCCCGTCCCCGACCCCGACGCGTCCGCCGAGGCTGACGTGGACGCTGAGGCTGACGCGTCCGCCGAGGCGGAAGCCGAGGCCTAACGCCGACGCCGAGGCGGCAAGCCCCGCCGAAGGCGCCCCACCGCCCACCGCCCACCGCCCACCGCCCAAGATCGTTTGACGTTTTGGTGCGCTATCACGCACCGAACCGTCAAACGATCTCCGATCGCCCAGAACGCACCGGACATATCGGGCGCAAGCGCGGGTGCCGCGTGGTATCAACGTGGTAGATCGCCCCTTCGTGGAAGTCTGACCCTCGTAAAGGAGGGTCGCGCCCCCACAAAGGGGAAATCCGACACGTTGTTCGATCGCTAACCTGTTTGTAGGCGCTAACCGAACGACCCTGAGCGGAGCTGTACGCCTCGCGCCACGGGGCCGCCGGGCTTTGGCGGTTAGGGGGTGCGGGGCGCACGAAGCCCTCTCTTGGGGGGCGCGGGGCGTCTCGGAGGGTGGGCGGGGAGCGGGGTTGGCGGGTGTAACCACAGGTCGTTCCGAGAACATAGGCTTTTGCTCATGGCAACTTGGTGCGCCTGTAGCGAACATGGGGCTGCCGGGGACGATCCGCGTTCGCGGCGGGGTTATGGTCCTGTCAACGACAACGAACATGACTGGAGCAGGTGACCATCGTGACTCAGCTTCAGACGCCGCCCGGGATCGTGGCTGCGTCCCCCGAGACTCCGCCGTCGCCGTTCGGGGACCAGCTATTCCAGCGGCTGCTGCGGCACCGGATCATCTTCCTCGGCCAGCAGGTGGACGACGACATCGCCAACCGGATCTGCGCCGAGATGGTGCTGCTGGCCTCCGAGGACGATAAGCGCGACATCAGCATTTACATCAATTCGCCCGGCGGGTCGGTATACGCCGGTATGGCGATTTACGACATGATGCAGTACGTCCCGAACGATGTGGCCACCTACGCGATGGGAATGGCGGCGTCGATGGGCCAGTTCCTGCTCACCGCCGGCGCGGCCGGCAAGCGGTACGCGCTGCCGCATGCGCAGATCCTGATGCACCAGCCGTCCGGCGGCATCGGGGGCACCGCGTCCGACATCCGGATCCAGGCCGAGCAGATGCTGTACATCAAGCGCACGCTGTTCGAGCGCACCGCGTATCACACCGGCCAGCCCCTCGACCAGATCGAGAAGGATGCCGACCGGGACCGCTGGTTCACCGCCGAGGAAGCCAAAGACTACGGGTTCGTGGACCACGTGATCCGCAGCGCCGTCGAGGTGCCGACCGTGGGTCCGCTGTCATGAGTTACAACAGGGAGCCGAACATGAATCCGCAATCGCGGTATGTCCTGCCGTCCTTTGTGGAGCGGACGTCGTACGGGATCAAGGAGATGAACCCGTACAACAAGCTCTTCGAAGAGCGGATCATCTTCCTCGGGGTGCAGATCGACGACGCGTCGGCGAACGACGTGATGGCTCAGCTGATCACGCTGGAGTCGATCGACCCGGATCGCGAGATCACCATGTACATCAACTCGCCCGGCGGGTCGATGACCTCGATGATGGCGATCTACGACACCATGCAGTTCGTCCAGCCGGAGATCATGACCTGCTGCATCGGCCAGGCGGCCAGCGCGGCCGCGGTCATCCTGGCGGCCGGCACCAACGGCAAGCGGGTCGCCCTGCCCAACTCGCGGATCCTGATCCACCAGCCGGCCACCGAGGGCGGCTACGGGCAGTCGACGGACATGGAGATCCAGGCGCGGGAAATCCTCCGGATGCGGTCGTCCATGGAGCAGATCCTGGCTCGCCACACCGGCAAGGACGAGGAAGAAGTCCGCCGGGACATCGAGCGGGACAAGTTCCTCACCGCCGAGGAGGCCAGGGACTACGGCCTCATCGACGAGGTGCTGACCACCATCAAACGGGGCACCGAGCGCGCTGTGGAGGTAGTGTCGTCTTAGCGGGAGGATTCAGCTCTTCCCTCTCGCGCCGCTGAGCGGTTTGATGGGTCCATCGGCGACCCATTCGCTCCCGCGAAGCGGTACCGTCGATTTAGCCGGCGGAGGCAACTGGGTACCAGGGGCCTGCCGGTAGTGGCCGGGGCCGGCCGCCCTCGTGGCGGTGGCCCGACGGAAAAGGAGTACTGGGTGGCACGCATCGGAGACGGTGGGGACCTGTTGAAATGCTCGTTCTGCGGGAAGAGTCAAAAGCAGGTCAAGAAGCTCATCGCCGGCCCAGGTGTGTACATCTGCGACGAGTGCATCGATCTCTGTAACGAGATCATCGAGGAAGAGCTCGCCGAGCCCTCCGAATTCAAGTGGGACAGCCTGCCCAAGCCGAGAGAGATCTACGAGTTCCTCGACGCGTACGTGATCGGCCAGGACAAGGCCAAGAAGGCCCTGTCGGTGGCGGTGTACAACCACTACAAGCGGGTCCAGTCCGGCGACGACCGGCCCGGCGACGAGGGCGTCGAGCTGGCCAAGTCCAACATCTTGCTGCTCGGCCCCACCGGCTCGGGCAAGACGCTGCTCGCCCAGACGCTGGCCCGGCTGCTCAACGTGCCGTTCGCCATCGCCGACGCGACCGCCTTGACCGAGGCCGGTTACGTCGGCGAGGACGTCGAGAACATCCTGCTCAAGCTCATCCAGGCGGCGGATTACGACGTCAAGAAGGCCGAGACCGGCATCATCTACATCGACGAGATCGACAAGATCGCGCGGAAGAGCGAGAACCCCTCGATCACCCGCGACGTCTCGGGCGAGGGCGTCCAGCAGGCGCTGCTGAAAATCCTGGAGGGCACGACCGCGAGCGTGCCGCCGCAGGGCGGGCGCAAGCACCCGCACCAGGAGTTCATCCAGATCGACACCACCAACGTGCTGTTCATCTGCGGCGGCGCCTTCGCGGGCCTGGAGAAGATCATCGAGCAGCGCTCGGGTCACAACGGGATCGGCTTCAACGCCAAGCTCCGCGTCAGGAGCGTGAACAACACCGACCAGTTCGGCGAGGTCATGCCGGAGGACCTGCTCAAGTTCGGGATGATCCCGGAGTTCGTCGGCCGGCTGCCGGTCATCACCAGCGTGCACAACCTGGACAGGGACGCGCTCATCCAGATCCTGACCGAGCCGCGCAACGCCCTGGTCAAGCAGTACCGGCGGCTGTTCGAGCTGGACGGCGTGGACCTGGAGTTCACCCCCGACTCGCTCGAGGCCATCGCCGACCAGGCCAACCTGCGCGGCACCGGCGCCCGCGGGCTGCGCGCGATCCTCGAAGAGGTCCTGCAGTCGGTCATGTACGAGGTGCCGAGTCGCAAGGACGTGGAGCGCGTCGTGATCACGCGCGAGGCCGTGCTCGAGAACGTCAACCCGACGATCGTCCCCCGCGACGTCACCCGGCGCACCCCCCCGCGGGAGAAGTCGGCCTGACCCTGTTCCCGGACCCGTCGTCTCGCCGGATCCGGTTACCGGGCGTACCGGCCATCCCCCGTCAGGCCGTCCCGTCAGCCAGTAGTACATGTGTTCGAGTAGCGCCAGTTGGCCTGTGGATTCGTACCGTTAAGGCGACGTCCGCCTGTGGTCAACTTTGGGCGTATTGCCCATGATCATCGTTATTCGCATGTAGCCTCACAGCATATTGCCGTATCTGGCGGGGTTCCCGCTCACGCCAGGATCTCGGACGCTGACAAGGCAGCCGTCTTCCGTAGCGACGGGGAATTGAGCACTGATGAGCAGTTGGGATGCCCCCACGGGTAACTGGGAGTCTCACCCGGAGCCCGAACAAGCCGGCCGGTCCGGCGAGCAGGGCTATCAGCAAGGTGAGCTGGGTGGCGGTCATCACGCCCGCGGCGACCAGGGCGGGCTGCGGGCGGGGCGCAGGGCACTGCCCGGTTACGAGCAGGCGCAGAACCAGGACGACAGAGCGGGCGCGTACGACCAGGGTGCGGGGTACGGGCAGGGATCAGGCTACGGCCAGTCCGGGTACGGCCAGTCCGGGTACGGCCAGTCAGGCTACGGGCAGCAGCCCGTCTACGACCCGGTCTCGGGTTACGGCCCGTCGACGGCGCCGCAGCCGTCCTTCGGCTCCGGCTCGGCCGGCAGCTACGGCGCCGACTCACCGGGCTCCGGCGGCGCCCCGCAGCGCGGCTATTCCTCCGGTCCCCAGCGTTCCGCCGGCCAGGGTCGCGACGAGATCGACCCGCTGACCGCGCCCGGCCCGTTCAGCTCGCCCCCGGCGGGGGGCCCGTCCGGTCCCCAGCGACCGCTCGGCGCGCCCAGCGCCGGCCCGCGCCGGGCGGCAGGTGCCCTGCCACCCGGTCCGTCCGCCGCGCAGTCGCCGGCCTCGCCCAGCTCAGGCCCGCGCAGCTCAGGCCCGCTCAGCTCAGGCCCGCTCAGCTCAGACCCGCTCGGCTCCGGGGGCCAGCACGCGGCCGGCTACGGCGAAGGCGGCACCGCGGCTTACGGCCGGTACGGGGCGGACGAGCCCACCCGTTCGGCCTGGTCGGACTACGATGACCAGCCGGGTTACGGCGATCAGGCGGGCTACGGCGCCCGGCCGGGGTCGCCGGGCCAGGGCGCGCCGGCCTTCGGCGCCCCGCCGCCGGAATACGGGCAGCCCACCTTCACCCCGCATTCCCAGCAGAGCCAGGACCAGGGCTACGGCGCCCAGCCGGGCTACGGCCAGAACGGCTACGGCCAGAACGGCTACGGGCAGAACGGCTACGGGCAGAACGGCTACGGCCAGCAGCCGGGCTACGACCAGGCCGGTCACGGCCCGCAAGGCTACGGCGACCAGCAAGGCTACGGCGATCCGCCTGGCTACGGAGACCAGCCGGGTTACGGCGGCCAGCCGGGATACGGGCAGGACAGCAGCCAGGGCAGCACGCCGCCGAACGGCTTCGGCGGCCAGGCCGCGCGCGGCGCCCACGCCAGCCCGCCGGGCCCGGCCGGCCCGCTAGGCCAGCCAGGCCCGCTAGGCCAGCCCGGTCAGGCCCGGGCCGGGCAGGGCTACCAGGACGAGACGTATCACCAGCCGGACGCCGAGCCCTCCGACTACCCGCAGGGCGCCTTCGGCGACTTCGGGCAGAACGGCTTCGGCTCACCCGGTTCCGGCTCGCCCGGGTTCGACCAGGACCCGGAGGCCACCAAGGTCCAGGGGTACGGCACCCCGTCCGGCTACGGCCAGGACGACTACGCGCCGAACCAGAACGGCTACGCACCCAGCCAGAACGGGTACGCCCCGAGCCAGAACGCCCCGAGCCAGAACGGCTATGCCCCGCATCAGAACGGCTATGCCCCGAGCCAGAACGGGTACGCGCCGGACCAGAACGGGTACGGCCAGGACGACTACGGCCCGAGCGGCTACGGCGGTCAGGACAGCTACGGCCAGCAGGGCTTCGAGGCCCCCGCTGCGCCCGGCTTCGACGACGACGGCCCCGCCGCGCCCGGCCGCGGCACCCGGTCGCGCTCGGGCCCGCCGCGGCCGGGCGGCCGCCCGGCGCAGCGCCTCGGCGGGACGAAGATGGTCCTGTACCTGACCGCCGCCGTGGTCGGCGTGGTGGCGATCGTGTTCCTGGTCATCCACCTGGCCAAGGGCGGCGGGGGCACGCCGAGCGCCAGTTCGTCCTCAACGGGCACGGGTAACACTGCCGCCGGCGGGCCGAACGGGACCGGCGCTTACGTGCTGACCCAGGCGGCCAAGGTGGGCTCGTTCCCGCTCGACCGGCCGGTGACGAACCAGTTCCAGCCCTTCGTCGGCAGCGCCACGAAGACGGTCACGAACTCCCTGAAGGCCAAGAAGGCAGGCAAGCCCGGGAAGTCCGTGATCGGTATCTACAACATGGGCACGGTCACGTCGATGAGCTCCCCCGGCTTCAAGGGCCTGGTCTTCATTGGCTACGACGGCACCTTCGACCCGGCCGCGGTCATCAAGATCGTGCGCGCCCACCTGAAGTCCTCGCGGGTGGTGGACCCGGGCCCGCACGGCGGCGAGATGGCGTGCGGCTACAACACCTCGGGGGGCGGCACCTCGAGCGAGTGCGTGTTCGCCACCAAGACCACCTTCGGCGTGGTGGAGTTCCTCAAGGGCGAGCATGCGGTGAAGCAGAGCGGCGCCGGCGCCCTAGCCCTCAAGGTCCGCGACGCGGTGGAGGTCAAGGCCTGACCGCTCAATCAGGCTAGCGAGCGCTCCGCAGGCCGTAGACTCACCTGTCGTGAGTACCGCCGAGCCCATCGAGCTGCCGTCCCAGTACGCACCCTCCGAGGTGGAGGGGCCGCGCTACGAGCGCTGGGAGAAGGCAGGTTACTTCGCCGCGGACGCGAGTTCCGACGCCCCGGCGTTCTCCATCGTCATCCCCCCGCCGAACGTCACCGGCTCCCTGCACATCGGCCACGCGCTCGACCACACGCTGATGGACGCGCTGGTCAGGCGGCGCCGCATGCAGGGCTACAACGCCCTGTGGCTGCCGGGCATGGACCACGCCGGGATCGCCACCCAGAACGTGGTGGAGCGGGAGCTGGCCAAGGAGGGCCTCGACCGCCAC
>DASRFJ010000185.1:0-115277 GCA_035651595.1 Streptosporangiaceae bacterium
TCCTTCATCGCCTTGCCGGAGCGCAGGTAGAACGGCACCCCGTGCCAGCGCCAGTTCTCCACCTCGACCCGCAGCGCGATCATGGTCTCGGTGTCGGAGTCGGCGGGGACACCCTTGATCGAGCGGTAGCCCTCGTACTGCCCGCGCACTACGTGCCGCGGGTCGATGTGGCGCAGCGCGTCGAACACCTTGCCCTTCTCGTCGCGCAGCGGCTTGGCGTTCAGCGACGTGGGCGGCTCCATGGCGACGAACCCCAGCACCTGGAACAGGTGGGTGACCACCATGTCCCGGTAGGCGCCGGTGGCGTCGTAGAAGGCCGCCCGGCCTTCGATCGACAGCGTCTCCGGCACGTCGATCTGCACGTACCGGATGTGCTGGCGGTTCCAGACCGGCTCGAACAGGCCGTTGGCGAACCGGAACGCCAGGATGTTGTCGACCGACTCCTTGCCGAGGAAGTGGTCGATCCGGAAGATCTGGTCCTCGCCGAACACCTTGTGCACGTCCGCGTTCAGCTCCCTGGCGGACGCCAGGTCCGTGCCGAACGGCTTCTCGATGATCACGTGCGCACCCTCGTTGGCCAGCCCGGCGTCACCGAGCATCGCCACTATCGAGCTGAACGCGACCGGCGGGATCGCCAGGTGGAACAGCCGCCGTACCGTGCCGCCAATCTCCTTCTCGGCTTGCTGCACCTTGTTGACCAGGTCGGTGTAGTTGTCCGGCTCCGCGACGGCGAACGACAGGTGGCTCTCGAACGCGGGCCACTGGCCGTCCGGCTTGGTGTTGCCGAACTGGGTGACCGCCTCCTTGGCGCGTGCCCGGAACACCTCGTCGGTGCACGCGAACGAGTGCGGAGACGACCCGATGATGCGGAATCCCTTGGGCAGCAGCCCGGCCACGAACAGGTGGTACAGCCCGGGCAACAGCTTGCGCTTCGCGAGGTCGCCGGTGGCGCCGAACAGCACGATGACGTGATTGTCCGGCCGGGGATGGCCATTGCGGGCCATCAGGCCTTCTTCTCCGCGTGACCGCCGAACTCCGACCGCATCGCGGACAGGATCTTGCCGGTGAACGCCCCGTTGTCGCGGGACTCGAACCGCTCGTACAGCGACGCGGCGATCACCGAGGCCGGCACACCGGTGTCCACCGCGGCCAGCACCGTCCACCGGCCCTCGCCGGAGTCCGACACCCGGCCGCTGAAGTCGTCCAGGTTCGGCGACTTGGCGAACGCGGCGGCCGTCAGGTCCACCAGCCAGGAGCTGACCACCGAGCCGCGCCGCCATACCTCGGCGACGTCGGCCACGTCGATCTCGTACTGGTACGCCTCGGGGCTGCGCAGCGGCGCGGTTTCCGCGTCGATCTCTTCCTGGTGCAGCCCGGCGTCGGCGTGCTTGATGATCGACAGGCCTTCGGCGATCGCGGCCATCATGCCGTACTCGACGCCGTTGTGCACCATCTTGACGAAGTGGCCGGCCCCGGCCGGCCCGCAGTGCAGGTACCCCTGCTCGGCCGTGCCGCCAGGGGCCAGACCGGGCGTGGCCTCGGCGGTGCCCTTACCCGGCGCGATGGTCTTGAACAGCGGGTCAAGCCGCTGGACCGCCGTCTCGTCGCCGCCGATCATCAGGCAGTAGCCGCGGTCCAGGCCCCACACGCCGCCGCTGGTGCCGACGTCCACGTAGTGGATGCCCAGCTTCTTCAAGTCGGCCGCGCGGGTGATGTCGTCGCGGTAGTACGAGTTGCCGCCGTCGATGACCGTGTCGTCCGCCTCGAGCATCGGCAGCAGCTGCTCCAGGGTCGGCTGGACGATGCCGGCCGGCACCATGATCCAGATGTTGCGCGGCTTGTCCAGTTTGGCGACGAAGTCCGCGAGGCTGGTCGCGCCCGTGGCTCCCTCGGCCTCGAGCGCCTTGACCACGTCCGCGTTGACGTCGTAGGCGACACACGAGTGGCCGTCACGCATCAGCCTGCGGACCAGGTTCGCGCCCATCCGGCCGAGCCCGATCATCCCGAGCTGCATTGTTCCGCTCCCCTTAGCCCTTCAGTGCCCGGTATTTCCGGATCAGTGCATTGGTGGACGAGTCGTGGTCGAGGTCGGGCGCTTCGGCGCTGGTCAGCTGCGGGATGATCTTCACCGCGAGCACCTTGCCGAGCTCTACCCCCCATTGGTCGAACGAATCCACATCCCAGATCGCGCCCTGGGTGAACACGCTGTGCTCGTACAGTGCGATCAGTGTGCCGAGCAGCCGCGGCGTGAGGATTTCGGCGAGCAGCACGTTGGATGGCCGGTTGCCCGCCATGACCCGGTGCGGGACGACGCGTTCCGGCGTGCCCTCGGCGCGGACCTCCTCCTCCGTCTTGCCGAACGCCAGGGCCTGCGCCTGCGCGAACACGTTGGAGGACAAGATGTCGTGATGGTCCCTGATCGGATTGAGCGTCTTGCCGAAGCCGAGCAGGTCCACCGGGATTAGCGTGGTGCCCTGGTGGATGAGCTGGTAGAAGCTGTGCTGTCCGTTGGTTCCCGGCTCGCCCCAGAACACCGCGCCGGTGTCGTAGTCGACGTGCTCGCCGGTGAGCGTGACGTGCTTGCCGTTGGACTCCATGGTCAGCTGCTGGAGATAGGCGGGGAACCGCTTGAGGTACTGCTCGTACGGCATCACGCCGATCGTCTGCGCGCCGAAGAAGTTCCGGTACCAGACCGCGAGCAGGCCCATCAGGACAGGAAGGTTCTGGTCGAACGGGGCGGTGCGGAAGTGCTCGTCCATCTCGTGGAAGCCGGCCAGCATGTCGCCGAACTGGTCGGGCCCGAGCGCCAGCATGGTGGACAGGCCGATCGCCGAGTCCATCGAGTACCGGCCGCCGACCCAGTCCCAGAACCCGAACATGTTGTCCGTGTCGATGCCGAACTCGGACACCCGTTCCGCGTTGGTGGACACCGCGACGAAGTGGTGCGCCACCGCGTCCTCGCTGCCCAGGGCACCGGTCACCCAGTCGCGCGCGGACTTGGCGTTGGTCAGCGTCTCAAGCGTGCCGAACGTCTTCGACGAGATGATGAACAGCGTCTCGGCGGGGTCCAGATCGCGGGTGGCCTCGGCGAAGTCGGTGGAGTCCACGTTGGACACGAAGCGGAACCGCATGTCCCTCGTGCAGTAGTGCTTGAGCGCCTCGTAGGCCATCACGGGTCCGAGGTCGGAGCCGCCGATGCCGACGTTGATCACGTTCCTGATCGGCTTGCCGGTGTAGCCGGTCCACTGGCCGCTACGCACCCGGAGGGTGAAGTCGACCATGCGGCCGAGCACCTCGTGCACCTCACGCACCACGTTCACGCCGTCCACGATGACGCTCGACGTGCCCGGCATGCGCAGCGCCACGTGCAGCACGGCGCGGTCCTCGGACACGTTGATGTGGTCGCCGCGGAACATGGCGTCCCTGCGCTCCGCGACCCCGCTCTCCTCCGCGAGCCGCACGAGCAGTCGCATGGTCTCGTCGGTGACGCGGTTCTTGGAGTAGTCCAGGTAGATGCCGCAGGCCTCCGCGGTCAGCCGCTCGCCGCGAGCAGGATCCGCCGCGAACAGTTCCCGCAAGTGGCGTCCGGCGATCTCGCCATGATGCTGGGCCAGCGCCTGCCACGCCTTCCGCTGCTTCAGCGGTGGCACCGCCATGTCGTCTCCTCCCGTCGCATGGTCCCACCGCAAACCTACTAGTCCCCGGCCCGGCCACGCGTCCGCCCCCGCAACTCCCGCAACCCGTAGCCTCGCCCCGCAGCGCCTCGTCCCGGCACCCCCCATCCGCGCCCCGAGCCCAGCCCCCACCGCACCCGCTCCCACCAGCCCGCCGGTAACGGTCCCTACCGCGACCGTAAAGGGTGCGACAGGTGCTGCCTGTGGGGTTGTGCTCGGGGGCGGCTTAGGGGGTGGGGGGCGGCGGGCTTAGGGGGTGGGGGCGCGGCGGGCGGCTAGCTGGGTACGGGAGGAGACGCCGAGCTTGGCGAAGATGTGGTCGATGTGGGCATCGACGGTGCGTTTGGAGATGACCAGGCGGGCGGCGATCTCCTTGTTGGACAGGCCGTCGGCGACCAGCGCGGCGATCTGGCGCTGCCGGCTGGTGAGCTCGCTGTCCGTCGTCTCGTCCGCGGCCGCTTCGGAATCCCCGGTGGCGATCGCCACCGTGTGGTCGAGGCGGTCCCTGGCGCCGCGCCCGTACAGGGCCGCGTACCGCGCCGGGCCGAGTGCATCGCTGGCGGCGGCGGCCGCGTGCTGGCGGACCGCCTCCATCTGCGCGTCGCCGCTGAGCCGCGTGCCGGCCCTGGTCCACAGCGTGTCGGCCGCGCCGAGCAGCCAGGCCGCCCGGTCGAACCGCTGCCACGCCGAGGCCACCCAGCCAAGCGTTTCCAGGCAGTACGCCATCCCCACGCTGTCGCCCAGCTCGTGCTTCATGGTCAGCGCGGTGCGCAGCGTCGCGGCGCTCTCCTCCAGCGATCCGAGCAGGAACTGGGACAGGCCGGTGTAGAAGTTCAGCCAGCCCTGCATCCACCGTTCGGCGCTGCCGGGGCAGAACCGGGCCAGACCCTGCGCCGACTGCTCGATGGCCCGGTGCGGGTCGCCGTTGTGCAGGTGCAGCAGGGACATCTCCACGTCGAGTGCGACCAGCCCCGCCTCGTCACCGATCAGCGTGGCCCGGGCGGACGCCACCGCGGCGGCGGCCGCGGCTTCGGCGGGCAGGCCGGCGAAGCCGTACGCGAGCGTGCGGTGTCCGTAGCCTCGGGCGCCGGTGAGATCCTGACCGAGTGCCTCGGCCATCGGGATGCCTTCGTCGAGGGCGGCGAGGGCATCGGGTATCTCGCCCTGGAGCGCGGCCAGGATGCCGATCATGACCAGCGCCCAGGCCCGTTCCGGTGACGGGTCCGGATAACCAGAGAGCACCTTCGTCATCCAGTACCTGCCCTCGCCCAGCAGGCCGCTGATCTGCCAGTACGCGTACAGGTCGGTGGCCAGGCTGGCCGCCTCGCCGGTCAGGCAGCCGGCGTCGAACGCGTACCCGAGAGCGGCGCGGATGTTGTCGTGCTCCGCGCGCAGCTCGCGGTACCGGTCGAGCTGGTCCTCGGCGATCACGTGCTCGTGGAAGTACTGTGCCATCGCGACGTACCGGCGCACGTGCCTGGCCCGCACCGCGGCCTCGCACCCCGACTCGGCCAGCCGCTCGGCACCGAACTCGCGGATCGTGTCCAGCAGCCGGTACCGGCCGTCTCCGGTGAGCACCACCACGGACTTGTCGACCAGCTCCATCAGCGTGCGCAGCACCTCGACCTCGGGCAGCGGGTCGCCCGCGCAGACCTGCTCCGCGCCGGTGACGTCGAACGACCCCGCGAACACCGACAGCCGTGCCCAGAGCAGCTGCTGGGCGGGCGTGCACAGGTCGTGGCTCCAGCCGATGGCGGTGCGCAGCGTCTGGTGGTGCGGCAGCGCGTCGCGGCGCTCACCGGTCAGCAGCAGGAAGCGGTCGCCGAGGCGCAGCGCCAGCTGCTCCAGCGGCACCGCGCGGAGCCGCACCGTGGCCAGCTCGATCGCCAGCGGGATGCCGTCCAGCCAGCGGCACAGCTTGACCACGTTCGCGCGGTTCGCGTCGCTTACCGCGAAGCCGGGCACCGCCGTGGCGGCCCGCTGCGCGAACAGCTCGATCGCGTCGGGCTCGGGCAGCGGCGGGACACCGAGCACGTGCTCGCCGTTCGCGTCGAGCGTCTGCCGCGACGTGGCGAGCACGGTCACCCCGGCGGCGGACTTCACCACGGTGCTCGCCAGCACCGAGCACGCGTCGATCAGGTGCTCGCAGGTGTCCAGGATGAGCAGCATCTCGCGGTCGCGCAGATAGTCGAGCACGGCGTCGAGCTGCGGGCGCGTGTCCTGCTCGGGCAGGCCCAGGCTGGTCGCCAGCATGTGCGGCAGCAACTCGGGTGCCCGCAGTCCGGCCAGCTCCACCAGGCAGATACCGTCGCGGAACCGTGCCGCGACCTTCGCGGCCACCCGCAGCGACAGGCGGGTCTTGCCGACGCCGCCCGGCCCGGTGACCGTCACCAGCCGTGCCGAACGCAGCAGCGTGGCCAGCTTCGCCTGCTCCTGCCGCCTGCCGACGAAACCGGTGACCTCAGCGGGCAGCCCGGGGGCGGGACGCCGTGTTAATCCAGATGCCATTTCCACCTCGTTGTGGTCGCGGGAACATTACCCTCGCCGGAGCCAGGTCGCCAGCTGGACGCGAGAAGATACGCCGAGCTTGCCGAAGATGTGCTCGATGTGCGCGTCGACGGTGCGCTTGGAGATGACCAGCTGGTGCGCGATCTCCCGGTTCGACAGCCCGTCCGCCACCAGGACCGCGATCTCGTGCTCGCGGACGGTCAGGCCGCCGGGCAGTTCGGGCTGCCGCGACGGCCGCGTATCCGGCGGCGCCAGGTCGTCGGCGTCCGCGATCGCGAGCCGGACGACCTGGTCGAGCGGCGCGGCCGCACCGCGCCGCCGCAACGTGCCGGAGCGCTCGGCGCCCAGTGCTTCGGTGATGGCGCGCGCCGCCTCCTGGTGGAAGTCCTCCAGGTTCGGGTTGCCGCTGACCCGACGGCCGGTTCGCTGCCACAGTGTGCCCGCCGCGCCGATCAGCCAGGCGGCCCGCTCGTGCCGCTCCTGGCGCACCGCGACCCAGGCGAGCACCTCCAGGCAGTGCGCGATGCCCATGATGTCCCCGAGTTCGGACTTCATCCGCAGCGCAGTATGCACCGGGGCGGTGCTCTCGTCGTAGTCGCCCCGCTGGAACAGCGCGAGACCCCTGGTGTAGTGCATGTAGCTGGTCTCCCACACCTCGGTGTGCGCGGTGTCGCGGCGCAGTCCGCGGGCGCACCTGGCGAGGGCCTTCTCGGGCTCCCCGGCGACCGCGTGCATCTGGCCGACCTGTGCGTCCAGGCAGTGCAGGCCGGCCAGGTCGCCCAGCGCGGTGAGGCGCTCCTCGGCCTCGGCACCTGCCACGGTCGCGTCCGCCACCCGCCCGCACGCGGCCAGCGCAAGGTGCAGGTACAGGTAGCCGCGCGCGACGAGCCGCGGCTCGCCGAGGCTTTCCGCCAGCGCGATGCCCTCCCGGCCGTCCGCCTCCGCCCCGGTCACCAGGTAGCACCGGACGATGAGCAGCCGCGCCCGGTCGGCGGACGGCGTGGTGAACCGCTCCAGCACCTTGGTCACCCAGTACTTGCCCTCGCGCGGCATCCCGGCGATGTGCCAGTACCCGTACAGCGCCGCGACCAGCCGCGCCGCCTCGCTGTCCCGGCCGGGGGTGGTCAGCGCAAGCTCCACCGCGGCCCGCAGGTCCGCGTGCGAGGCGCGCAGCGCGCGGTAGTCGGCCAGCTGGTCGTCCGCGAAATGGTCGCCGAAGTCCTCGGCCATCGCCACGAAATAGTCCAGGTAACGCGAGCGGACCTCGGCCACCGCCGCGGGCCCCGCCGCGGCCAGCTTTTCCGCGCCGAACTCGCGGATCGTGTCGAGCAGCCTATAACTCGTCCTTGACTGGGGGGAGACTTGCCCCCAGACCCCCCGTGCCTCATCCTCGACCCGGAGCACCACCGACTTGTCGACCAGGCCGATCAGCGTCGCTAGCACGTCGGCGGCGGGCAGCCCGGCAGCGGCGGGCAGCCCGGCGTCGGCGCTGACCGCTTCGGCCGCCGCGATGCTGAACGACCCGGCGAACACCGACAGCCTGGCCCAGAGCAGCTGTTCGGCCGGGGTGCAGAGGTCGTAGCTCCACTCGGTCGCCGTGCGCAGCGTCTGGTGGTGCGGCAGCGCGGCCCGCCGGCCGCCGGTGAGCAGCCGGAACCTGTCCTCGAGCCGCTCCGACAGCTGCTCGAGGGACAGGGCGCGCAGCCGGACCGTGGCCAGCTCAAGGGCCAGCGGCACGCCGTCGAGCCGCTGGCACAGCGCGGCCACCGCCGGGCGGCTGGCCTCGGTCACCGCGAACCCCGGGATCACCGTGGCGGCGCGCTGCGCGAACAGCTCCACCGCGTCCGCGCAGTCAAGCACGCCCACGGCGAACGTGTGCTCACCCGGCACGTCGAGCGGCTGCCGCGACGTCGCCAGCACGGTCACCTCGGCGGCGGCGCGCATCAGCACCTCGGCGAACATCGCGCACGCGTCCACCAGGTGCTCGCAGGTGTCCAGGATCAGCAGCAGCGAACGGTCCCGCAGGTACTCGGCGATCGCGTCGAGCCGGTTGCCCACGCCCGACTCGGACAACCCGAGCGCGGTCGCGACCGTGTGCGGCAGCAGCTCCGCGTCGCGCAGGCCGGACAGCTCGGTCAGGCACACGCCGTCGGTGAACGAGCCCGCCAGCGCGGCGGCGGCGCGCAGCGCGAGCCTGGTCTTGCCCACGCCGCCCGGGCCCGTCACCGTGACCAGGCGCGCCGACGACAGCAGGTCGGAAAGCTCGGCGAGCTCACGCTGCCGGCCGACGAACCCGGTGACCTCGACGGGCAGGCCGTGTCGTCGCGGGGCCACCTCGGACAGCGTGTCGCTGGTCACCATCACCCTCCACCAGAGCCGGAGCCATTCGTGAGCCAGGTCGCCAGCTGGACGCGGGAGGAGACGCCCAGCTTGGCGAAGATGTGCTCGATGTGCGCGTCGACGGTGCGCTTGGAGATGACCAGGCGAAGGGCGACCTCGCGGTTGGACAGCCCCTCGGCGACCAGGCCGGCGATCTCGCGCTCGCGGCCGGTCAGCGGGTCAGCGGGCCCAGGAAGGTCGTCCGCGTCCGCCACGGCAAGGGCGACGATCTCGTCAAGCGGAGCACGGGCGCCACGCTGGTAAAGCAGCGCAAACGCCGGTTCGCCAAGCGCGTCCCGCGCACCCTGCTCCGCCTGCTCGTGCAATGCCTCGAGGAACGGATCCCGGCCGAGCCGGCCGCCGACAACCTGCCAGATCTCCCCGGCCGCGCCGAGCAGCCACGCCACCCGGGGGTGCCGTCCGGCCGCGGCCGCGAGCAGCGCGATCCCCTCCAGCGCGTAACCGGTCCCCATCGCGTCGCCGACCTCGTGCTTCATCGACAGCCCGCGGCCGAACGCAGCGGTGCTCGCGTCGTGCTCCCCGGTCAGGTACAGGCCCAGGCCCTTCAGCAGGTACAGGAAGCCGCGGATCCACAGCTCCCCGCTGTCCGGCCCGTACCTTGCCAGCCCGCGGTCACACCGGGCCAGCCCTTCGGCGAACTTGCCGGTCAGCAGGTGCAGGTAGGCCATCTCGTAGTCGATGAACGTGAGCGCGGGGCGGTCCCCGGCCTCGGTCGCGCCCTGCTCGGCGATGACGCCGGCGGTCAGCGCCTCCTCGTACTGGCCGAGCGTGAGCAGCGCCAGGCATAGGTACATCTGGCCGTACGACGCGATCGTCCGGTCGCCGATCTGCTCGGCGATGCGGATGGCCTCCGCCACGGTGGCCACGGCCGGCCCGGCCTCGCCGCGCAGGATGGCCAGGTTGCCGTGGACGATCAGGGCACGGGCGCGCTCCGCCGACGGCGCGGCGAACCGGTCAAGCACCTTGCCCAGCCAGTAGCCGCCCTCGCGCAGCCGCGCAGACATCTGCCAGTAGCCGAACAGCGACGTGGCGATCAGCGCCGCGTCGCCATCGTGCCCCGGCATGGTCAGCGCGTAGTCCAGCGCCGCCCGCAGGTCATCGTGTTCGGCCCGCAGCTGCCGGAACTTGCCGAGCTGGTCATCGCCGAGCGCGTGCAGGCCGAAGTAGCCAGCCAGCCTCGCGTACCTGGCGATGTGCCGCGCGCGCACGTCGCCGCCGGACCCGGCAAGCTTCCCGGCACCGAACTCCCTGATCGTGTCCAGCAGCCGGTATCTGGTGACGCCGCCGTCCGTTACGCGGAGCACGACCGACTTGTCCACCAGGCCGATCAGCGCCGCCAGCACGTCCTCGCCGTCCAGCCCGTCCCCGGCGCACACCTCCTCGGCCGCGGTCAGGTCGAACGCGCCGGCGAACACCGAGAGCCTGGCCCACAGCAGCTGTTCGGCCGGGGTGCACAGGTCGTAGCTCCACTCGGTCGCGGTGCGCAGCGTCTGGTGGTGCGGCAGCGTCGCCCGCCGGCCGCCGGTGAGCAGCCGGAACCTGTCCTCGAGCCGCTCGGACAGCTGGCCGAGCGACAGCGCGCGCAGCCGGACCGTCGCCAGCTCCAGCGCCAGCGGCACCCCGTCGAGCCGCCGGCACAGCGCGATCACCGACGCCCGGTTGGCGTCGTCGACCACGAACCCGGGCACGACCGCGGCCGCCCGCTGCGCGAACAGTTCCACCGCGTCGTCCGGTAGCGGCAGCGGCGCGATCGCGCGGGCATGCTCGCCCGGCACGTCGAGCGCCTGCCGCGACGTGGTCAGCACCCGCACGCCGGAGGCGGCGCGCAGCAGCACCTCGGCGAACATCGCGCACGCGTCCACCAGGTGCTCGCAGGTGTCCAGGACCAGCAGCAGCTCGCGGCCCCTCAGGTAGTCCAGGATCGCGTCGAGCTCAGAGCGCTCGTCGTTCTCCGGCAGCCCGAGCGCGGTCGCGACGGTGTGCGGCAGCAGTTCCGGATCGCGCAGCGCGGACAATTCCGCCAGGCACACGCCATCCGCGAACCGCGACGCCGCCGCGGCCGCGCAGCGCAGCGCCACTCGGGTCTTGCCGACCCCGCCGGGACCGGTCACGGTGACCAGCCGCGCCGACGAGAGCAACCCGGACAGCTCGGCAAGCTCGCGCTGCCGCCCGACGAAACCGGTCACCTCGACAGGCAGCTCTCCCGGGCGCTGCCGCATTAAGCCAAGCGTCATGAGGACCTCACCGGGCGTGTGGGGGAGCTATGCAAACGTACCACGTGCGGCCGCTGCAATCCCATCCCAGGCAATTACCTGCTGGCCATCAGCAGCAGGATGTCGTCCGCCTGACCGGTCCCGAGGTGCGCGTGCAGCGCCGCGACCAGGAGATCGAGCACGTCGTCGTCGGACTCCCCGCCGGCCAGGGAGGCAGCCACGGCCGCCTCGTTCAGCCCGAAGTACGCACCCGAGCCGTCGCGCGCCTCGCTCACCCCGTCGGTGTACAGCAGCAGCCGGTCCCCGGCGCCGAACGGCATCGTGACCGCGGCGCACCAGCCGTCGGCCAGGTCGAGCAGCCCGAGCGGCGGCGCGGGGAACGTCTCGGGGAATGACGCGGACCCGCCGCGCAGCAGCAGCGGCGGCGGATGCCCGCAGCACACGAACTCGAAACCCGAGGTGCAGCAGCCGAACGTGGCGAGCAACGCGGTGACAAACCGCTCGGGGTCGGCCGAACGGGAGATCAGCGTGTGCAGGCGCACCGCGATGCCAGGCAAGCTCGGCTCGGCGACGGCGAGCTCACGCCACGCCGCGACCACCTGCCGTCCGGTCTCGTGCGCGGGTGCCCCGGTGCCCATGACGTCGCCGATCAACAGCCGTACTCCGAACGGCGTGACCAGAGCGTCATGGATATCGCCGCCAGCCTGGAGGGGCATGGCGCGTGCGGTGACGCGCAGCTGGCAGGCGAGTCCTGGCAAGATCACCGTGAGTTCGCTCCAGATTCCTCACGGCAATGGTAATCGGCTGACGACACCGCGTGGCGGTAATTGCCAGAACGCGTCGCGCCGCGGTCCGCTGCGCCACCGCCGGTACCGCCGCCGCATCTCCTCCTCCTCGGCCAGCCGCCGCAGCATGCCCAGGCCATACGCGCGGATCGTGGCCGGCATCCGCCACCGCGCCGGCTCGCCCGGCTCATACAGCAGGAGCGATCGCTCGGTGAGCATGCCGACGCCAACCGAGATGGCCTCGTCCGTGAGGTGCGTGGTGGCACACACCTCTTGACAGTCTTTTATGCAGAACGGCATATCGAATACGGACAGTCGTGCCCAGAGGAGCCGCTCGGCTGGCGTGCACAGCTGGTGACTCCAGCCGATGGCCGCTTGCAGGCTCTGGTGGCGGGCGACCGGAGCGGTGGGGTCGGACAGGAAGTCGTACCCGCTGTCCAGGCCGGCGAGCAGCGCGTCCAGCGAGCCGTGCGTGAGCTGGCGGGCCGCCATGCCGATGGCCAGCGGCAGCCCGTCCAGCTTGCGGCACACGGCCGCGAGCAGGTCGTTGTCAAGCGCGCCGCTCGGGTTCGCGCGCTGGAGGAGCAGCCGCACGCAGTCTCGCTCGGCCAGCGGGCCGACCGTGATCGTCTGCTCGCCAGGTATCCGCAGCGGCTCGCGGCTCGTCGCGAGGATGCGCACGCCGGGACAGGACTCGATCAGCGCCGAGCCGATCGAGGCGCACGCGCCGATGAGATGCTCGCACGTGTCGAGCAGCAGCAGCACGCGCTTGTCGCGGAGCCCGTCGATCAGTGCTTCGAGCGGGCTCACGCCGAACGTGTCCGGCAACAGCATTGCCGCCGCGATCGTGTGCGGCAGCAGCGTCTCGTCCTGGAGTGCGTCGAGTTTGATCAGCCAGACGCCGTCCCGGAACCGGCTGCCCTTGCTGCTGGCCGCCGCGGCGATCGCCGTGGCGGTCTTGCCGACGCCGGGCGGCCCGGTGACCGTGAGGACCCGGGACTGGCTGATCGTCCGGCGGATCGCCGAAGTCTCGGCGGCCCGCCCGGTAAGCCCGCCAGGAGACAGGTCAGACGACGAGATCACATTCAGAGTGTGCCGCAGGTGGCCCTCGCGTGCATCAGCACAAATGCGTAAACGATCTACCTAATCCGCCGGGGTCTTGCCCCGTAGTAACTCTTCGTGTCAGTGTGATCACATGCAGGCATTCACGCTCCCCGAGTTTTACCTGCCGTATCCCGCCCGGCAAAACCCGCACCTGGCCGGCGCCCGGGTGCACAGCACGCAGTGGGCTCACCGGATGGGCATGCTCGACGGACAGATCTGGGATCAGCCCGCGCTCGAGGCGATGGACTTCGCGCTGCTGTGCGCGTGCACCCATCCGGACTGCGACCAGGAGATGCTCGACCTGATCACCGACTGGTACGTGTGGGTGTTCTTCTTCGACGACGATTTCCTTGAACACTTTAAGTACGCACGGGACAAGGCAGGTGCTCGCGCGTACCTGGATCGCCTTGAGCTGTTCATGGGGGAGGAGCCGCCTGAGCCGTCGAACCCGGTCGAGGCCGGCCTGGCGGACCTGTGGGCGCGCACCATGCCGGCGATGTCGGACGCGTGGCGGGACCGGTTCCGGACCAGCACGCACAACCTGATGGTCGAGTCGATGTGGGAGCTGGACAACATCGACGAGGGGCGGATCGCGAACCCGATCGAGTACGTGCAGATGCGGCGCCGGGTCGGCGGCGCGCCGTGGTCGGCGAACCTCGTCGAACTCGCCGCCGGTGCCGAACTTCCGCCGCGGCTCGCGGCGACCCGGCAGCTCCGGGTGCTCGGCGCGACGTTCGCGGATGCCGTGCACCTGCGCAATGACCTGTTCTCGTACCAGCGCGAGGTCCGGGAAGAGGGGGAGAACTCCAACGCGGTGCTGGTCTTCGAGACGTTCCTCGACGTGCCCACCCAGCGGGCCGCGGACCTGACCGGTGACCTGCTGACGTCCCGGCTCCAGCAGTTCGAGCACACCGCGCTCGCCGAGATCCCGGCGATGCTGGCGGACACCGCCGCCACACCCGCCGAGGCCGCCGCCGTGACCGCGTACGCCAAAGGCCTGCAAGACTGGCAAGCGGGCGGCCACGAATGGCACACGCGGTCCAGCCGGTACATGAACGAGGGGAGCACCGCGTCGTCTTCCTCCGGTGCCGAGCAGCGGATGCGGCAGGGTGCACCTCTGCCGTTCCGCCAGGTCGGGCATTTGATCGTTCCGCCGCTCTACCTGCCGTTCCGCGTCAACACCAGCCCGCACCTCGCCGCGGCGCGGCGGTCCGTGATGGGCTGGGCGCGGGAGGCGGGGCTGTTCGGCGAGGGGCGGTGGGACGAACGGCAGTTCCGCGGGTACGACTTCGCGCTCGCGGCGGCGACGATCCACCCGGACGGGACGGCGGCGCAGGTCGGGCTGGCCGCCGACTGGCTCGCCTGGCGGGCGTACGCGGACGACTACTTCGGCACGCTCGACCTGGTCGCGGCGCGGCTGGCGCACGAGCGGCTCGCGGCGATCATGTCCGCGTCGCCGCCCGCACCCGCCAACGCCGTGGAGCGCGGGCTGGCTGACTTGTGGGCGCGCACCGGCGCACTCGACAGTCTGGCGGCGGCGGTGCTGGACATGACGGCAGGCTGGCTGTGGGAGCACGCCAACCGGGCCGCCCGGCGCATTCCGGACCCGGTGGATTACGTGGAGATGAGGCGGGCGACGTTCGGCGCCGACATGAGGATGCAGCTGACGCGGCTCGCCAGCGATGATGTCGTGCCTGCCTGGGTCTACGAGACCAGGGTGATGCGCGAGCTGGAGACGGCCGCGGCGGACTACGCGGGCTTCGCGAACGACCTCTACTCGTACCAGAAGGAGATCGAGTTCGAGGGGGACTTCCACAACCTGGTGCTCGTCGTGGCGCGGTTCCTCGACGTGGACCGATGGGCGGCCGCGGACGTCGTCGCGCGGCTGATGAAGGCGCGGCTGGAACAGTTCGAGCACCTTGTTTCGACTGGCCTGCCGGCCCTGTTCGCGGAGCACGGGGACGCCTTGCCGGCCGCGGCGCGGGCGGCGCTGCGACGCCAGGCGGCGTTGCTCGAGGACTGGATGGCCGGGCTGCTCGAGTGGCACCGCGTGTCCGCCCGCTACACCGACGCCGAACTCCGCCGCGTCCACCACGGCTTCACCCTCTTCCCCACCGGCCTAGGCACCACCGCCGCCCGCCCCCCAACACCCCCACCCGCTCCCGTTTCCGTTCCCGTGTTCGTCCCCGCGCCCCCGCCCGTCCCCGCGCCTGCGCCCGTTCCCGCGCCCGCGCCCGCCGACTCGCCCCTGCCTCGGCATCGCAAATCGGGATAAGTCGGCATTTGTTGGGGTGGCGCTGGCCATCATTTGAGCGTATGGCGATATATCGTACAAATAGTCGAACTGTATACCCCGGGCCGGTATTTAGTTCATGATCATGAAGGGTTTTATGCCCTATAGCACGTACAACCCTTCGTGATCATGAAACAGGCCGCGCTTGCTGGGGGGACGGAGCGGTGTATAGCGGGGCAGATCGGGCAGCATACCCCCCTGCATGGAGTCCGCCACGCGTCGGCGGCGAAAGGGTGTGGGCCCGGACGCCCAACGGAACGTGCCGGTAACGCTCGCCGAACAAAGCCGCACCTTGCGTGGACGACGCGTTCGCGGCTCGCACTCGGGGGTGTGTGAATGGTGTGGTCAGAGGTAAACCTACCGTGTTGGAAAAGGGCCCTGTGGTAGAAAAGGGGCCGGATCTGCACCCTTTTCTAACGTGGAGCACCTTTTCTTGCATGGAAGCGGCGGGCATTTGGGGTGAATCGGGCGCCGCGAGGGGCCGCGAGAGGGCCGCGAGGGGCCGCGAGAGGGCCGCGAGAGGGCCGCGCGGGTCACTCTAGGGTTGCGGCGTGGTCGGGGACGTAGTTTTCTAGCTCGCGGGCGGTTCTGACGTAGCCGCGGGATGGCGGGCGGGGCGGGAGTTTCAGCTTGGGCGGCTTTACCTGGTGGTACGGGATCGTACTGAGGAGGTGGGCGATCATATTGATGCGGGCGCGGCGCTTGTCGTCGCTCTCCACCACGTACCAGGGCGCCTCGGGGATGTCCGTGTGCACGAACATCTCGTCCTTGGCGCGGGAGTAGTCCTCCCAGCGGAGCATCGACTCGACGTCCATCGGGGAGAACTTCCAGCGGCGCATCGGGTCGGTGAGCCGGGACCGGAAGCGGTGCTCTTGCACCTCGTCGCTGACCGAGAACCAGTACTTGCGCAGCAGGATGCCGTCCTCGACGAGCATCCGCTCGAAGATCGGGCACTGGTGCAGGAACCGGGCAAGCTCTTCCTTGGTGCAGAACTCCATCACCCGCTCCACGCCCGCCCGGTTGTACCAGGAACGGTCGAAAAGGACCAGTTCCCCGGCGGCCGGCAGCTGCGAGATGTAGCGCTGGAAGTACCACTGGGTCTTTTCGCGTTCGGTCGGGACCGGCAGGGCCGCGATGCGGGCGACGCGGGGGTTCAGGTACTCAGCGACCCGCTTGATCGTGCCGCCCTTGCCGGCCGCGTCACGGCCCTCGAAGATCACGACAATCCGGGCGCCCGCGGAGCGCAGCCACTCCTGCATCTTCACCAGCTCCCCTTGGAGCCGGAAGAGTTCGGTCTCGTACGGTTCGCGCGGCAGCCGCGCCGGCCTGGCTGGCATCTGGCAACCTCCGTTAGCATGCCCCCGTGGGCGAAGCGAATCCTTCCCGTAATTACGACACGGTCAACCTGCATCGCAGGGGCCCCGCGGCGATCATCGAGCTTAACCGGCCCGAACGGATGAACGCGTGGAGCGATCAGTTCTCGCTCGACCTGCTCGACGCCACCCGGACGACGGCCGAGGACGACGGCGTCCGCGCGGTCATGGTCACCGGGGCGGGGCGGGCGTTCTCCTCCGGCGCCGACCTCAAGGAAGCCAGCTCCACCGAAGGCTTGGACGTCTACGCGAGACTCACCGAGCGCTACCACCCGATCATCACCGGTATCCGGCAGATGCCCAAGCCGGTCATCGCCGGCGTCAACGGGGCCGCGGCCGGGATCGGCCTGTCCCTCGCGCTGGCCTGCGACCTGGTCGTGGCGGCCGAGTCGGCGTACTTCCTGCTCGCGTTCGTCAACATCGGCCTGGTGCCGGACGGCGGCTCGTCGTTGCTCGTGCCGTCCCGGATCGGCTTCGCCAGGGCCGCCGAGCTGGCCATGCTCGGCGAGCGGCTGCCCGCCGCCGCGGCGCGCGACTGGGGCCTGATCAACCGGGTCTACCCGGACGCCGGGTTCGCGGCCGAGGCGAACGCGCTGCTGGACCGGCTCGCGAATGGCGCCACCAAGTCCTACGCGGGTACCAAGCGGCAGCTGAACCGCTGGCTGTACGAGCAGATGGAGGCCCAGCTCGAATTCGAGGCGGGCATCCAGCGCGAGATGTCCGCGTCCACGGACTTCGCGGAGGGCCTCGCCGCCTTCACGGAGAAACGTCCGCCACGCTTCACCGGCGGCTGACTGGGCCGTGCTCGAGGCCGACCAGCTCGAACGCGTCTATCGCGACGAGGCCCGCCAGATACGGGCCTCCCTCGCCGCGCGCCTAGGTGACGTCGGCCTGGCCGAGGACGCGGTGCAGGACGCGTTCGTCGAGGCGCTGGAGCACTGGCAGGGCCAGGTACCGCCGAACTGCGGCGGCTGGCTCGCCACCACCGCCCGCCGCAAGGCAATCGACCGGATGCGGCGGGCCAGGGTCGGCGAGGAGAAGCTGGCCCTGCTGGCCGCGACCCCGGAGATTCCCGGCGCGGAGAACGACAACGAGCTGCTCGGCATGATCTTCGCGTGCTGCCATCCGTCGCTGTCCAGGGAGTCCCAGGTAGCGCTCACCCTGCGGGCGGTGTGCGGGCTGACCACCGCGGAGATCGCGGCGGCGTTCCTGACCACCGAGGCCACCATGACCCAGCGGCTGCTGCGCGCCCGCAAGATGGTGACCGGACAGGTCCGGGTGCCCGATCCGGACGAGCTGGGAGATCGGCTGGCCGAGGTGCTCGCGGTCGTCTACCTGATGTTCAACGAGGGCTATCTGGCCAGCGCCGGCCGGGAGCCCGAACGACGGGACCTGGCGGCCCAGGCGGTAGCGCTCACCCGCCTGCTGCACTATCTGATGCCGAAGGAACCCGAGGTTCTCGGCCTGCTCGCCCTGCTCCTGCTGCACGAGTCCCGCGCCGCCACCAGGTTCGACGGCTGGGGCCGGATCATCCGGCTCGCTGACCAGGACCGAACCCGCTGGGATCAGCAGCTGATCGCGGAGGCGATGCGCACCCTGGGCGCGGCGTTCGTGTTCCGCCGCCCTGGGCCGTACCAGGCGCAGGCCGCGATCGCCGCGCTGCACGCGGAGGCGCCGTCCTACGACGAGACGGACTGGCCGCAGATCCGGCTGCTGTATGACCAGTTGCACGCGATGGCGCCGTCCCCGGTGGTGCTGCTCAACCGGGCGGTCGCCACCCGCTACGTGCTCGGCCCGGAGACGGCACTGGCCGAGACCGACGCGCTGGCCGACGAACTGGGCGGCTACCGGCTGTTCCACGCGCTGCGCGCCGGGCTGCTCACCGCCCTGGACCGGGACAAGGAAGCGGCGGAGGCCAACGAGCGAGCGCTCGCGCTGGCCAGCAATCCGGCCGAGCGCGAGCTGCTCACTCGCCGTCTGTCGTTTTAAGCGCGGCCCCGGACTACATCGCGATCGTCGGGCGGACCTCGATGGTGATCCAGCCCTCGGACACGCCCGGCCAGGTCTTCGCGATCTCGACGGCCTCGTCGATCGTCTCGGTCTCCAGGACCGAGTAGCCCCCCAGGGCTTCCTTCGTCTCGATGAACGGACCGTCGATCACGCTCGCGCCGCGGATCGTCTTCGCGGTGGCGGGCGGCTGCAGCTGCTGGCCGCCGTCCGGCAGCTGCGGCGTCGCGCCCCACTTCTCGTACCACGCGAAGATGTCCGCGTACCAGGCCTTGTTCTGCTCCTCGGACAGATTCCGTGCGGCCTCGGTGTCCATGATGAGGATTACGTACTTCATCATTGCCTCCTAGATTGCGGTCGTTTACCACCCCTACGAACGGGTGCCACCCGTTTCCGACATCCGCGACTCGATGGTTATCACGGCTTCATAACGACGACGGACGTCGGCGCGGTCGGCGGCTTCGGGGATCGATCGCTCGCTGGCCCGCTCGATCATCGCGGCCTGCTCGAGCAGCACCTGGCGCTGGCCCTCGGTGGTGGTCTCCGCCATGATCCGGGCCAGCGCCTCGAGCAGCCGGATCATCACGGCCGGCATGCCGAGGGCGGACTGCCGGATCTTCTCGAACGAGCGCTGCACCAGCCGGTCATAGGAAGGCTCGGCGGCGATCACCCGGATGTAGCCGTGCTCGTCCCGGTGTGCCCGGGCAGGCCGCCACTGGCCGACGATCTTGCACAGGTTCTCGCCCAGCCAGTCGATGCAGGTCAGCGCCGTGAACGTGTCATTGACCGCGGCGGACAGCGCGCGCAGCCCGATCTCCACCAGCTGGTCGATGCCGAACGAGACATCCTGGGTGAGCGTACGGTGCGGACCGATCAGGTGCGCCCGGCCGAGCGCGTGCCGGACCAGGGGTGCCGCCGCGGGCGGCCACACGGTCGCGAACCGGTGCCCCCGCACGAGGAAGTGCCCGGGCCGGTGCTCCAGCGTGATCACCGCGTCCGCCTGCGCTGCCAGCCGGACCAGGCTCTGGTGCTTGATGAACTGGAGGTAGCCGCTGGCCGGGGCGAGCAGTACCGCGCCCTCGGCCTCGGTGCGGGCCAGCAACTCGACCGCGGATGGGCCGCGCGCCACGACAACCGCCGACGAGCCGCCGCCTTGCACCTCGATCGCCTCGGTGAGGTCGGCCGCGATGCTGGCGATGACCTGGGGCAGCTGGATGGAGATCGAGGTGTGGTGGATGAAGTAGATGAGCACGGCCAGGTCGGCGACCATCAGGCCGAGCGTGACCGTCACCCCGACATGCGGCACGAAGCTGCTGCCGGTCGAGACCAGCACCAGCACCGCGTACACGAACGTCGCCACGAACGTGCCGAGCGTCAGCTGGGTGCCTTTGTCCCTGATGAAGTTCCGCAGCATCCGGGGCCCGAACTGCGTGGATGCCAGCGTCAGCGTGACCAGGATGATCGAGAACACGACGCCCACCACGGTGATCACCGCGGCCGCGATCGCGGTGAGGATCTGCCTGGCGGCATCCGCGGTCCCGCTGATCACCCAGTCCGGGACGGAGATCTCGCCATGGTAGGCCGCCCGGTCCAGCACGGTGGTCAGCGCGAACAGCGCGATCGCCGCGACGACCTCGATCGCCGGGACGAACCACAGGCTGGTGCGCAGCACTTCCCGTCGCCAGTGCGACGACAGCGGCGATGACCACATCCGGTAAGTCTTCCACGCTCACCTGGGGTTTAGCCCTATCCGCGGGGGTCCGGGGGGACGGTACCCCCTGGTTTAAAGGGGCAGGCCAGCCTCTAGCAGCGCGAGGGCCTCGTCGATCTCGCTGAACCAGGCCAGCGAGTGATGCTCCTTCGCGCCCTCGGTCCAGTCCGGCAGCGTGATCGCCATGATCACGCCCATCACCGCCCCGGCCAGCGCGCGGACCGTGAGGTCGTCGGCCGGACGCCCGGCGCGCTTGGCGACCGCGCCGGCGATGACGTGGATCGTGCGGGCGAACTCGTCGATCGCCCGCGCCCGGATCTCCGGGACGGTCCTGGCGAGTTCCGACGTCTCCAGGATCAGCGCCATGTCTTCCGAGGTGTAGGTGGCGATCGCCTCCCGGGTCGCCGCCCGGATCGCCGCGATCATGTTCAGCTCCGGCGGCTGCCGCTCGAACGCCTCGATCATGCGGACGTCGAGGTCGTCCTGAAGGATCACGTCTTCCTTGGTGGGGAAATACCGGAAGAACGTGCTCGGCGACACCTCGGCCGCGGCCGAGATCTGCTCCACCGTGGTCGCCGTGTATCCCTGCTCGCGGAACAGGCGGAGCGCGTGCTCCCGCAAGGAAGCACGCGTCCTGGCCTTCTTCCGCTCACGCAGGCCTTGCAATTCCGTCACATCGCCAATCCTGCCCGCTCCACGCCGGTTTCTCCGGCATCCACCGTACCGGCGGGTCCCGCCGCCCCAGAACGCCGAGACCGCAGGAAGATCAGCGCGAGGATCGCGCTCGCGAGCGCGATGCCCCCGCTCGCCCACAACATGATGTCCATTCCGTGCACGAAAGCGACCCGCACGTTCTCCAGCAGCGCCGTCGAGTGCGTCGCCTGGGCGACCCCCACGCCGCCTGCCACACCGCTCCGCGCGGTGTTCGCCAGCGCCGGCGGCAAGCCCGCCAGGTCGAGCCGGGCGTGATACCCGGAGGTGAGCACGGTGCCCAGCACCGCCACCCCGATCGTGGCGCCGACCTGCCGCATCGCGGAGATCAGCGCGGAGCCCGAGCCGGACCGCTCCGCGGACAGCACGCCCAGCGCGGCGTTCATCCCCTGCGGCAACGCCAGGCCCAGGCCCAGGCCCGCGGCCGCGATCCACAAGGCGGCGTAACCGGTCCCGCTGGTCACCTTCGTGACGGCGCCGAACGCGATCCCGGCGGCCATCACCGTGAACCCCGCGGCCATGAGTATCCGCGCGGTGGCCAGCGGCGGCCGCGGGGCACCATCCGCGCCCCTGCGCGGCGACGCCAGCCGCGTGCTGCTCACCATGCCGACCACCATGCCGCCGATCATCGGCAGCAGCCGCAGTCCGCTGCCCATCGCGTTGACGCCCATGACCTCCTGGAAGTACAGCGGCATCGCGAAGAACATGCCGAACATCGCGAACGTCACCAGCGTCGTGAGCAGCGTGCCCCAGGTGAAGTTCGCGAACCGGAACAGGCCCAAGTCGATCAGCGGCTGGCCCCCGCGCAGTCGCCGTTCCCAGGCCACGAACAACCCCAGCACGACTACCCCCGTGCCGATGGTGGCGAGCGCGGTGGTGTCACCCCAGCCGTTCTGTCCAGCCTTGATGAAGCCGTAGGTGAGAGCGGTCAGGCCCGCGCTGGACAGCACCACGCCGAGACCGTCGATGCCGGGGCGGTGCTCGCTGCGCGACTCCGGCAGCAGGAAGAACACGGCGATCAGGGCGAGCCCGACGATCGGGATGTTGATCAGGAACACCGAGCCCCACCAGAAGTGATCGAGCAGGTAACCGCCGACCAGCGGACCGATCGGGAAGCTCAGGAACGTGGCGGATGCCATGAGAGCGATCGCCTTCTGCCGCTCTTCGGGGCGGAACAGCACCGGGATGACCGACAGCGACATCGGGAAGATCGCCGCCGCGCCGATGCCGAGAATCGCGCGGGTCGCGATCAGTTCGCCGGTGTTCGTCGAGTATGAGCAGAGAGCGGAGCTGATGCCGAAGACCAGGAGTGAAATCAATAGCACTCGTTTGCGCCCATACCGGTCGCCGAGCAGGCCGGCCGGCAGGATCGCCGCCGCCAGCACCAAGCTGTACGCGCTGGAGAACCATTGCAGGTCGCTGTTGGACGCGTGCAGCTGGGTGGCGATCGTGGGCAGTGCCAGGTTCAGCACGGTCAGGTCGAGCCCCACCACGAGCACACTGGCCGCCATCGCGATCAGGGCCCACCAGCGGCGCCCGTCCGCCCCGTCCGTCATGACATTCACATCCCTTCGGGAGTCTCTCTATAGTGAGAGTCACTGCCAAAAGTATGCGTCGTTCAGTTGGGAGTGTCAACCGGGTTTGGGAGGGTGCGGGCCGGGTCCCGGCCGCGCTGGCCGCGCTGGCCGCGACAGCGCCCGCGCGCGCCCGCGCGGCGTGTCCCGCGCGGCGTGTCCCGCGCGGCGTCTCCCGCGCGGCATGTCCACGCGGGGTGGGCGCGGGGGTGGGGCGAGTGCGGGGTCGGCGCCAAACTGGAGCAAATCGGGCGGCGAAGAGCTGGGCGGCTGAGGTCGATGCCGGCGTGGCGGCTGGCGGCAGGGGTGGTCGTCTCCTGGGCGCTTGTCGTGCAGGTTGGCTGATAATTTCGCTTCTGTCCCGGTACGTTCGGTGTTCGTTCTGACTCCGAGAGATGGTCCGAAATTATTGCGGACACTTACCCCCCCACATTGGGGGGGTAAGTGTCCGCAATAATCTGGCCTACCCGAAAGGGCGCCCGGAATGCCCGACATGTCCCGGTATGGGGAGGCAGGAGTGGCCGGCTCGCGGCCAGGCCGCACACGCCGGGGGCCCGTCGTTCCGGGGCACCCTTCATTTGTCACGATAAACCCGACAAATCGGGCGAGCGACGGCGAGCGACGGCGAGCGACGGCGAGCGACGGCGAGCGACGGCGAACGACGGCGAGCGACGGCGGGTGGGGGCGCGGTGCGCCTGGCATACGCGGCAGATCGGGCGGGAGGCGGCGGGTCAGGGGATGGGCTGCGTCGGCGAACCCGGCAAATCGGGCGACGGGGTGGGGGATTTGAGGCGGGTTAGCAGGGCGAGGGCGTTGGGGGAGCCTAGGCCGGTGCACGCGTCCCAGCCGGGGCCGGCTTTGTAGGCGCCGTTCGATCCGGTGACGATGTCGTTGAAGCCGGGCGCCGGCTGGCCGGCCGCGACGCCCGCGTACAGCGCGGGCTGGATCAGCCCGAACCGCTGGCTGGTGGCCTGCGCCAGCCGGGCGATCAGCGCGGCCCACAGCGGCGCGACCGCGCTGGTGCCGCCGACGACCTGCGCCTTTCCCGCGGACATGATCTGGTAGCCGGTCTGCGGGTCGGCGTTTCCCGCCACGTCAGGCACGCCGCGCCCGGGCGGCCCCCCGGCGTTCGCGGAGGCTGGCACGCCGACCGCGGCCTGCCACGTCGGCACCGGAAAAGCGTCGGACACCCCGCCGCCGCAGGCCCCGCTACCAGCGCCGTCGTTCCACACCGTCTCCGCGGAGATTACCGAGCCTGATCCGACGAGCCGCGTCCCGCCGCAGGCCAGCGCGTTCGGCGAGGAGGCGGGGAAGTCGCAGTGCTGGAGCCCGTCGCTGGCGCCGTCGGCCGACCCGTCGTCGCCGGCCGCCACGCACACCGTGATGCCCAGCGTGCACGCATCCGCGATCGCGCCGTCCAGCGCGGTGCGGGCCTGGGCGGTCCACTGGTCCTCGGACTGCCCCCACGAGATCGAGATCGCGACCGGCGCCGGGGTGGCGTGCGCGGCCTCGGCGACCGCGTCGACGAAGCCCTGATCGGAGTTCGGCGCGAAGTAGACGAGCTGCGCGACGCCGGGCGCGGCCGCGCCGAGCACGTCGATGTCCAGCGCCACCTCGAGGTCGGCTGCCGAGCCAGGCGTGTTCGTCGCGCCGTCCACGGACACCGCGGTCACCGACGGCACCGCGATGCCGAGGCCGCCGAAGTACGCGGCCAGGTCCGACGCGAGGTAGCCGCCGCCGAGCTCGATCACCGCGACGGTCTGCCCGGTCCCGTCGGCTTCCGGCGGGAACCCGTACAGGTCCGCCACCTGCGCGGGGGTGAACGAACCCGATGCCCCAGCGTCGGCAGCGGGCCGGAAGTGCGCCCTGGCCTGCGGCCGGTCGTCCAGCCCGAGCACCGCCTCGACGACGCCGTCCAGCGAACGCGGCAGGTACAGCGCGCCCTCACGGTACCGGTGCGTCACGCTGCCGGACCGCACCAACCGCACCGAGGTGCCGAACGCAGCGGACAGCGACCCCACGGTCCCTGCCACCTTGACCCGGCGCGACCGCGGGTGCACGGACGTGACCGTCAGCCCGAGCGCGGTCAGCACGGCGCGCGTGTGCGCCACGTCCGCCTCCGACGCGCCCACCGCGCCGGCCGCGTGCCGCCGCAGGATCAGCGTCACCTCGGCGCGCGCGTTCGCGTCGGCCGGACCGGCCTCCGCCGCGTGCGGCAGGGGTCCGCGTTCGCTGCCGGGCAGTGCCACCAGCTCTTCAGGCATAAACCAGATTTTTGCAGAACGGCCAGCGGTATCACACCCCGTTTCCCCGCGTGTTCCGCATGATTTCGACGCACGTAGCAGAACTGGCCGGCCAGATCAGTCAGTTGCTCATAGCTCGCGCAATGACGGAGGTTCCACACTTTTCGGAACAGATACCGCTATTGCGGAGGTATTGCATGTCCATACGCCGGCCAGCCCTGGCCGCGATAGCGCTTGCCGCCGTAACCGGCCTCGCCGCTGGCTGCGGCGGCGGCACGGTGCCGGCCGGCAGCGGGACACCGGCCAGCTCCGGCCCGGCGCATCGCGGCGGCACACTGACGCTCCTCGGGCAGAGCGACATCTTCAACCTCGATCCGGTCAGCGCCTATTACACGGTCAGCACGATGCTGGAGCGGATGTTCGCACGGCAGCTGTTTACCTATCCGTCGGTGGCGTCGTGGAATGGCCAGATCACCGTCGTGCCGGATATCGCGACGGAAATTCCCACCGCCGCTAACGGCGGCATCACCGGCAACGGCACTACTTATACGATTCACCTGAAGCAGGGCGTCGACTGGAATACCACGCCCGCCCGCCGGCAAGCAGGCGACCCAGCAGACGGTCGCGCTGGTCACCGCCCGGCTCGGGCTGGACCGGCCGGTCCTCGACCAGTACGGCAGCTTCCTGTGGCGGCTGCTGCACGGGGACCTCGGCTATTCCTATTACAGCAACGAGCCGGTCACCTCGCTGCTGGCCAGCCGGGTCCCGGTGAGCGTCTCGCTGGCGGTCGGCGCGGCGGTGATCTGGCTGGCGATCGGTGTCGCGACCGGCGTGCTGGCGGCGACCAGGCCACGTTCGCTGGCCGACCGGTCCGCGACCGTGGTCGCGCTCGGCTTTTTACTCGATGCCGCCGTTCCTGATCGGCATCGGCGCGCTGTACCTGCTGTTCTTCCGGTTGCACCTGGCCGGCATCGGCTGGTTCCCCGGCAGCGGCTACGTGTCGCTGGCCGCGAACCCGCTGTCCTGGGGGCAGCACCTGATCCTGCCCTGGATCAGCCTGGCGCTCACCGCCGCCGCGGCGTACACGCGGCTGACCCGGGCGGCGATGCTCGACGTGCTCGGCGAGGACTACATCAGGACCGCGACCGCGAAGGGCCTGACCCGGCGCCGGATCATCGTCCGGCACGCGCTGCGGGCCGCGCTGACGCCGGTGACCACGCAGTTCGGCATCGACCTCGGGGTTCTGCTCGGCGGCGCGGTGGTGGTGGAGCAGATCTTCGGCCTGCCCGGCCTCGGCCAGCTTGCCGTGCAGTCGATCACCACCCAGGACCTGCCGGTCATCGTCGCGATCGTGACGCTCGCCTCGGCGTTCGTCGTGGTCGCGAACATCGCCGTCGACATGCTCTACGCCGTGCTCGATCCCCGGGTCCGGCTCAGGTAACGCCAGGAGGGCAGCACAGATGAGCTTCGCGGGTGTCTACGCCGCGACCACCACGCCGTTCCGCGCGGACGGATCACTCGACGTCGAGCGCTACGAGGAGCACTGCGCCTGGCTGACGGCCGAAGGCGTGGACGGCATCATCCCCAACGGTTCGCTCGGCGAGTACGAGGCGCTCACCGACGCCGAGCGGGCCGGAGTGGTGACCGCCGCGCTCGCCGGGGCCGGCGGGCGGATCCCGGTGGTCCCCGGCGTATCCGGCAAGAGCGGCGCGGAGGCTCGGCGCTGGGCCGAGCACGCGGCGCAGGCGGGGGCGCCGGCCGTGATGGCGCTGCCGCCGACCTCGCACAAGCCGACTGACGCTGAGGTCGTCGCGCACTACGCCGAGGTCGCCAAGGCCGGGCTGCCCATCATCGCGTACAACAACCCGTTCTCCACCCGCGTCGACCTGACCCCCGAGCTGCTCGCCCTGATCGCGGCGGAGGTGGAGCTCGTCGTCGCGGTGAAGGAGTTCTCCCAGGACGTGCGACGGATCTGGCGGATCCGCGAGGAGGCGCCGCGGCTCGAGCCGATCTGCGGCTGCGACGACACGTTCGTCGAATCCATGCTGGCCGGGGCGACCGGGTGGATCGCCGGATTCGTCAACGCGTTCCCTGCCCAGTCGGTGCGGCTGCACCGGCTGTGCGCGGCCGGGGACTACGCCACCGCCGCAAAGCTGTACCGCGCGATGCTGCCGATCCTGCGCTGGGACGCGGACCCGCGGTTCGTCCAGGCGATCAAGCTCGGCCAGGAGGAAGCGGGCAGGTACGGCGGTCCGGTCCGGCTGCCCAGGCTGCCGCTCACGCCGGACGACGAGGCGCGGGTGCGCGCCGCCGCGCGTGCCGCGCTGGAAGCGGGCTGCTGAGTGAAATCACGCAAGGTGTACTCGTCGGTCGACAGCCACACCGAGGGGATGCCCACCCGGGTGATCACCGGTGGCGTCGGCGTGCTGCCCGGCAGGTCCATGGCGGACCGGCGCCGGTACCTGATGAGCGAGCGCGATGACCTGCGCACGCTGCTGATGTACGAGCCGCGCGGGCACGCGTCGATGTCCGGCGCCATCCTCCAGCCGCCGACCCGGCCGGACGCGGACGCCGGGGTGGTGTTCATCGAGGTGTCCGGCTGCCTGCCGATGTGCGGGCACGGCACGATCGGGGTGGCCACCGTGCTGGTGGAGACCGGCATGGTCGAGGTCAAGGAGCCGGTGACGCAGATCCGGCTGGACACGCCGGCCGGCCTGGTCGAGGCGGCCGTGGAGGTTTTGGACGGGCGGGCGGCCGCGGTGACGATCCGGAACGTGCCGTCCTACCTGCACCTGCGTGACGCGCGGATCACCGTACCCGGGTTCGGCGAGCTGACCGTGGACCTGGCGTGGGGCGGGAACTTCTACGCCGTGCTGCCGGCCGCCGCCGTCGGCCAGGACGTCGCGCCACCTCGGCATGACGACCTGGTGCGGATCGGTCAGCTGGTGATGACCGCCGTCAACGAGCAGCTCACGTTCGCCCACCCGGAACACCCGGACATCGACGTGTGCCACCACGTGATCTTCACCGCGCCCGGCGACGACGAGGTGTCGGCCCGCGGCGCCACGTCGATCCACCCCGGCTGGATCGACCGGTCGCCGTGCGGGACCGGGACGTCGGCGCGGATGGCCCAGTTGTTTACCCGCGGCGATCTGGCGCTCGGCGAGGACTTCGTGCACGAGTCGCTGATCGGGTCGCGGTTCACCGGCCGGCTGGTATCGGAGACTCACGTCGGGGACTTCCCGGCGGTGGTGCCGACCGTGCGCGGCCGGGCCTGGGTGACCGGGCTGTCCAGCTACCTGCTGGATCCGGACGACCCGTTCCCGGCGGGGTTCCTGATCAGGTGAATCTGTCCCCAGACGTCCTGGTGATCGGCGCCGGGCTGGTCGGCGCGGCGTGCGCGTTCGCGCTCGCGTCGGCCGGGCTGTCGGTGTGCGTCGTAGACCGCACCGGCCCGGCGGCAGGCACCACGGCCGGCGGCGAGGGCAACATCCTGGTGTCCGACAAGCTGCCCGGCCCGGAGGCGCGGCTGGCGCTGCGCAGCGTGGCGCTGTGGCAATCCCTCGCCGGACCCGGCACGCTGGAGTTCGAACCGAAAGGCGGCCTGGTCGTCGCCTGGGATCGCGGCCAGCTAGACGCCCTGCTGGACCTGGCCGCCGCGCAGCGCGCGGACGGGGTTCTCGCGGAGCCGCTCTCGGTTGACGAGGTGCGCGCGTGTGAGCCCGCCTTGTCTTGTGACCTGGCCGGGGGAGTGTGGTATCCGCAGGACTGCCAGGTCCAGCCGGTGCAGGCGGCCGCCTGGCTGCTGGGTGAGGCGATGCGGCTGGGTGCACGTATGTCGTTCGGGCATGATGTTCTGTCGGGGGACCGGCGCGGCGGCGTGATCACCAGCAGGGGCCGGCTGGCCGCGGGCGCCGTGGTGAACGCGGCCGGGCCGTGGAGTGGCGAGGTGGCCGCGCGGCTCGGTGGCTGGCTGCCGGTCCGGCCGCGCCGGGGGCATGTGCTGGTCACCGAGCCGCTGCCGCCGATGGTCCGGCACAAGGTCTACGAGGCGGACTACGTCGGCACGGTCGTCAGCGACGAGGCCGCCGCGCAGTGCTCCAGCGTCGTTGAGGCGACGCGGGCCGGCACCGTGCTCATCGGGTCAAGCCGCGAGTTCGCCGGCTGGGACCGCACCCCGTCGATCCGCACGATGGCCGAGATGGCCCGCCGCGCGGTCCGCTTGTTCCCCGCGCTCGGCTTGGTGCGGGCCATGCGCTGCTACGTCGGCTTCCGGCCGGCCAGCCCCGACCACCTGCCGCTGATCGGGCCGGACGCGGCGATCCCCGGCCTGTACCACGCCAGCGGCCACGAAGGTGCCGGCATCGGCCTCGCGCCCGCCACCGCCGAGCTGATCACCGCGCTGATCACCGGCTCGCCGTCTTCGCTCGCGTCCGCGTTCGCGCCGGCGTTTGCGCCGGCCCGGCTGACCCGGGAGGCCGCGTGATCACGTTCCGGTTCGACGGCCGCGAGCTGACCGCGCCGGACGGCGCCACGGTCGCCAGCGCGCTGCTCGGCAACGGCGTCGTATCGTGGCGCGAGACGCGCCGCGGCGGCGCGCCGCGCGGCCTGTTCTGCGGCATCGGCCACTGCCACGACTGCCTGGTGACCGTCAACGCGGGAATGCCCGTCCGCGCCTGCCAGACCCAGCTGCGCGACGCCGACGACATCCGCTCGGGCGCCGCATCGCGTGGTTCCGCTCCCGCCACCCCAGCTCCCGCGCGCGTGCACGCGGACGTCGCGGTGGTGGGGGCGGGGCCGGGCGGCATGGCAGCGGCGCTCGCCGCCGCCGACGTGGGCTGCCGCGTCGCGCTGATCGACAGCGCCCCATCGCCCGGCGGCCAGATCTACCGCCAGCCGGTGACCGCGCCCGCCCTCCCGGACAGGTTCCGCCGCCTCACCACTCATCCGCGCATCACCCTGCTGCCCGATGCCACCGTCTGGCAGGCCGGCCGCGACGCCGGCACCTTCACCCTCCGCTGCACCGGCTCGCGGCCCCAAACGGTCACCGCCCGGGCCGTGGTTCTCGCCACCGGCGCCGCCGAACTCGTCCTGCCGTTCGACGGCTGGACGCTGCCCGGCGTGATCACGGCCGGCGCCGCGCAGGCGCTCATGAAATCGACCGGCACGCTCCCCGGCAGCCGGATCCTGGTGGCGGGGACCGGCCCGCTGCTGCTCCGGGCCGCCGCCGACCTCGTGCGGCACGGCGCCACGGTTGTCGCCGTATGCGACACCGCTCGCCCGGCGGCGCAGCCGCGACACGCGATCGCGGCCCTCCGCCACCCCGCCAAGCTGGCCGAAGCCGCCCGTTACGCGACAACCCTCGCCCGCGCGAACCCGCGGCCGCGCATCCTCCAGGGCTGGGCGGTACTGGGTGCCTACGGCGACGGCCGCGTCCGCCAGGCCCGCGTCACGAACGGTCGCCACACGAGGATGCTGGCGGTGGATACCGTCGCGGTCAGCCACGGCCTGGTCCCCGCGCTCGAGCTGTCCCGCGCCCTCGGCTGCCACGACGAGCAGCTCGACGGCTTCCCGGCCGCCGTCGTCAGCGTCGACGCTAGCCAGCAGACCACCACCCCGGGCGTGTTCGCCGCCGGGGAACTGACCGGCATCGGCGGCGCCGCCAAGGCCGAGCCCGAAGGCACCCTGGCCGGCCTGTCCGCCGCTCGTCACGCCGGCGCCACCGTCACGACGCGGACAAGAGATCTGACCAGGAAGATCGCCCAGGCCCGCCACTTCGCCGCCCTGCTGGCCCGCCTCTACCCGCTCCCGGAGCACTGGCTGGACAACCTCACCCCGAGCACCACGATCTGCCGCTGCGAGGAAACCACCCTTGCCGACCTGACCACGGCCATCGGCACCGCGCAAGCGCACGACCTCCGCACGATCAAAGGGCTGACCCGCTGCGGCATGGGCTACTGCCAGGGCCGCATCTGCGGTCCCGTCGCCCAGGCCATCACCGCCAGCCTGACCGGCGGGAACCTCGCGACCACCGGCGACCTGCACACAAGGCACATCGCCACCCCGGTGCCCCTCAGCGAGCTCCGCGCCGCGACCTGAGCAGTCGCCGACGCCAGTTCCGCGCCGCGCCGGTTTCGTGGCGGGAAAGGCGCCAGGCGGGCGTTTCAGGCGGGCGCTCGCGGCGTGCCGTGCGGTCTCAGCGCTACCGCGTCCGCCCACCTCTACCGGAAAACGGACTTAAGCCACATTTCTGGCGCGCCGACAGGGGCGCCAGATTATTGCGGACACTTACCCCCCCGATCTGGGAGGGTAACTGTCCGCAATAAGTTCGTAGCCAATCTCGGGCCGGGAGCTAACGTCGAACCTACCGGACATAAGCGGACATTGCGGGCAACTCGCATAGCGAGCGCGCGACACGTCGGGGCGCCAACGCCGGCCCGGGCTCACGAGGACGGGTAGCGCTCGATCAGCCGCGCGAGCTTGAAGCTCAGGTGCAGCGCGAGCCGGTCGTTGCCGTCCCGCAGGTTCGCGCCGGTGAGCTGCTGCGCCTTGTTCAGCCGGTAGTAGAGCGTCGCGCGGTGCACGTTGAGCTGCTCCGCGGTCCGCCCCGCGTCCCCGCCCAGGTCCAGGTACGTCTCCACGGTCGCGGCCAGGTCCCCGTCCGCGTGCAGCAGCTTGTCCAGCCGAGGGTCCAGGCACGAGTCGCAGCGTTCCCCCGGCGGCAGCTGCACCAGCGCACGGAACGCGCCCAGCCCCTCCCACGCCGCCACGTCGCCGACCGAAGCCACCGACACTGCCACCCGCGCGGCCAGCAGCGCCTGCCGGTAGGACACCACGGCGGAGGTCAGGTGCCGCTGCGGGTCGCCGATCCCGGCGATCACCCGCGCCCCGCCCAGCCGCACGGACAGCATGTCCCGCGCCTCGCACGCGACCAGCCGCGCCGCCCGGTCGGTTGTCAACCGGAGGGAGCCGTCCCCCCGGACCCCCGCGGGCATGTCGGCCACCCGGACCAGCAGCACGCCGTGGTCCTGCCGGGCCACCCGCAGCAGCTCGCCGTGGCCACGCCGCCGGCCGAGCTCCCACAACACCTCGCCGATCAGCTCGGGCAGGGCGTGCAGCGCCAGGTCGGCCGGCCGCAGGTAGACGACCGAATGCGGCGCGTCCTCGGTGGCCAGGCCCTGCTCGAGCAGCTGCTGCGCCGCGTTCTCGCGCAGCTCCGCCGACGGCCCGAGCAGGCTGGACATGATGCTCGCGCTGAGCCGCTGCGCCAGTTCCTCCTCGTACAGGAGCACCCCGGCATGCTCTTCGGCCTGGGTCACGACGGCCTCGTCCGTCGAGCCGAGCCGCTGCTCGTCGTCGATCAGGAACAGGTAGCCCATCAGCCGCCCGCGGAACCGCACCGGCGCGCACAGCCGCCCGAGAATGCCCAGCTCGGGATGGCTGGGGATGCGCAGCGGCTCCTTCGCCCGGAAGATACCGAACCCCTGGAACCACTCCCGCACCTCACGGCTCGCCTGCCGCCGGAGAATGGAGTCGCGCCGCACGTCATCGATCGGCCCGCCGTTGTGCGAAGAGTACACAACCACGCGCTGATCGTGATCCTCCAGTACCGTAGGCGCATTCAGCCGTGCCGCGAGGTCATCGACCAGCATCTGCAGTTCACTGAGCGCCACGGTTCGCCTCCAGTTGGGGCCAATTTAATACAATTCGCGCTCAACGGATGTCGAAAACCCCAGGTCAGTGCTCCGACATTTTTCTCATAACGACAGTGGTGCTTCCGCTGAGTCCGCGCTCCAGTCCGGGTCGGCGGCCAGCCGGGCGGCGATCCGGTCATGGAAGCTCCGACGGGCCAGCGCGGCCTTCATGTCGGTGACGACCCGGCTCAGCGGATACGGGATCTCCGCGTCGATCTCGGCCATCGCCGCCTCGGTGGCCCGCCACTCGGCGGCCAGCCGCCGGATGATCCGCGCGGCCTTCGGGGTCAGCGTCACCTTCTTGCTGCGCGCGTCCGGTCCCGGGGTGGTGCTCACCCAGCCGGCCTCCCGCATCGCGGCCACCTTCTGGCTCAGCGCGGAGTGCGTGCGTTCGACCGACTCGGCCAGCTCGGTGATCGTCATCGGCCCGCGGAAGTGCAGCCGCAACAGCTCCATCACCCAGGTCGGCTTCAGCCCGTAGATCTGGTCCTCGACGTAGATCCGCTCGATCTCCGCGTCCATCGCGGCCTGCAGCAGCCGCAGCTCACGCCAGCTGCTGATCTGTGTGGGATCCTCAAGCGGATCCCCGGTCCCGGCCACGTCGCTCACCTTACCTCCGGACTTACTATAACAGTACTTATATAAGTGCTGTTATAGTAGCTGCATGCAGCGTCTGCTCCCCGATTTCGGCCCGGCCCGCGAGCATCCGGCGTTCCGCCGGCTGCTGGTCGGCGGTCTGCTGTCCGGCCTTGGCGGCTCGATGACCTCGTTCGCGGTGACCTTGCAGGTCTGGGACCTGTCGCATTCGTCGTTCGCGGTCGGCGCGATCGGCTTCACGTTCATTCCGGTGCTGTTCCTCGGCCTGCTCGGCGGGTCCATCGCCGACTCGGTCGACCGCCGCAAGCTGGTGCTGACCTGCACCGTCGTGCTGTCGGTGATTTCCGGCCTGTTCGCTGTCCAGGCATACGCCGGGTTCGGCGGGCTCTGGCTGATGTACCTGCTCGTCATGGTGCAGGCGATGCTCCAGGCCATCAGCGCCCCCGCCCGTCAGACGTTCGTGCCCAAGCTGCTGCCGCCCGCCCAGCTGCGCGCCGGGATCGCGCTGAATACGCTGGCCGGCCGCGTCGTCATGCTGTCCGGCCCGGCTCTGGCTGGCGTGATCGCCGGCGTGTGGGGCCTGAAGACCTGCTACGCGCTGGACGTGGTGAGCTTCGCGGCCGCGCTGTACTCGACGGCCCGCCTGCCGGTGATGCGCCCGGACGCCAGGCCGGGCCTCGCCCGTGGGCGCAACCTGCACGCCATCGGCCAGGGACTGCGCTACATCCGCCGCACTCCCGTGATCGCCGCCTCGTTCCTCACCGACCTGGACGCGATGCTGCTCGGCCTCCCGCTGGCGCTGTTCCCCGCGCTGAACGCCGAGCATTTCGGCGGCAGGCCGCAGACCCTCGGCCTGCTGACCGCGGCCGTCGGAGTGGGCGGCTTGTGCACCGCCACCCTTGCCGGGCCGGCCTCCCGGATATCCCGGCTCGGTGTCGGCATGCTGTCCGGCACGATGACCTGGGGCGCCGCGATCGCCGCGTTCTCGCTGGCCCGCAGCCTGCCGCTGGCGCTGTTCTGCCTCGCGGTGGCCGGCGCGGCGGACACGCTGACCGTGACGTTCCGCGCCAGCATGGTGCAGACGCTCACGCCGGACGAGCTGCGCGGCCGGGTGTCCAGCGTGGAGTACATCATCGGCGTCGGCGGCGGCCCGCTCGGCAACGTAGAGGCGGGCTCGGTCGCCGCCGTGACCGGCCCCGCCGTCAGCGCCTTCGCGGGCGGCGTCGGCTGCGTCGTCGCCGCCGCCCTGATCGCCGTCGCCTTTCCCGCGTTCACCCGCCACCGCGCCCACCCGTCCCCGCCGCTCGCCGAGTCCCCGCCCGCGCCGCTCGCCCCGCCCCCGCCGCTCGCCCCGTCCTCGCCCGCGCCCCAACGTCCAAAGGGGTGCGTGGCCCCCGGAACCCCCTAGAGGGGGGCTCGTGGGCCACGCACCCCTTGCGGTCGACCGTAGGAGGGGGGCTCGTGGGCCACGCACCCCCCTGTCGTCCGCTAGTTGTTGGCGCAGATGTTGCCGTTGAGGTGGAAGGCCGCGGGAGCCGTGGTCAGGCCGGTGTCGCTGCCGGTGAAGCCGAAGTTCACGTTTCCGCCGCTGGCGCCGATCGTGCCGTTGTAGCTCGCGTTCGTGACGGTCACGTTGTTCCCTGACTGGGTCTCCGAGCCGTTCCACAACTGGGTGATGGCCTCACCGGAAACCGGCCAGGTCCAGGTCAGCGTCCAGCCGTTGATCGCGGCGGAGCCGTTGTTCGTGATCGTGACGCTGGACTGGAAGCCGCCCGGCCAGGACCCGGTCACCGCGTAATGCACGGCGCAGCTCGCGTTCGACGGCGGCGGCACGGTGAACGTCACCGGCGGCGAGGGCAGCGAGCTATTGCCCTTGCTGTCCACCGCCACCACGTCGTAGGTGTACGTGGTGCCGATGGTCAGGCCGGTCAGCGAGACGCTGGTGCCGGTGGTCGACGTGACCAGCGTGCCGCTGCTGTCGAACAGGTTGTATTTGGCGATCGGGTTGGTCCCTGGGGTCGCGGCGGGCCAGCTGATCGTCGCGGTTCCTGAGGTATTGCTGGAGGTGCTGGACGACAGGCCCGATGCGGTCGGCTGACCGGGCGCGCCGGGGGCGGTCACGCCCGTGCCGCCGCTGCCCGGGATGTGCACGACGGTCAGCGAGTACGGGCTGACGGTCACCGAACTCGCCGAGCCAGACGCGCTGGTGATCGAGGTCCCGTTGTTGGCCAGCGTGTAGACAGTGGGCGTGCCGTTGGGCGTGAAACCGCTGGTCGTTAGGCCGACGGTGTAGGAGTTAGACGGGTCCTCATTGTCGATCAGCACGTTGAGGTTGCCGCTCGCGTCGCGGACAGCGTGGACCCTGAGCAGAGCCTGCGACGAGGTCGAGGTGACCATGGTCGATCCCGCGGGAGCGAGCTTGGACAGCATCTCGACGCCGTAATAGGACGAGAACGGCGTGTCCACGGCGGGCTCGGTGACGCCGCTCCCGTTGGTGGCGTTCGAGAACATGCCCTGGTCGCCGTAGTCCTGCGCGCCGTTCACCGTGCTCGGCGTGCCGACGCCGTTGTGCTCGTCCCACCAGTCGACGTTGGTGACGCCGTTCTCCAGCCAGGTCATGTACATGTCGGCGGCGAACAGCGCGGCTGGCTGGGTGTCCAGGTCGATGGTCGTGTTCGTCTCGGTGACGATGATCGGGACGCTGGCCGGGTTGCTGATGCCGGCGAACTGGCTGATCTCGCTGTGCAGGGTGGACACGATGCCGGCGATGTCGGTCGGGTCGGTCAGCATGCCGGCCGCGGTGGACCCGCCGGGGTAGTAGTGCACGATCACGCACTGGGTGTTTGCCTTGAGCGTGGTCAGCACGGTCTGGTTCCAGGACTGCGGGTATTCGGAGTTCGTCACGTTGTCCGGCCAGAAGCCCGGCGTGGTCAGCACGGCGCACACCTTGGCGTTCGCGTTCGCGCCGTGAATCGCGGACTGGGTGGCGAGGAAGTTCGTCGCGTACTCGGCCGGGCCGCAGTTGAAGGTCTGCGACGGCTCGCTGCCGATCGTCACCGCGGGCCCGTTCAGGCTTGTCTTGCAGTGCGAGTCGGCCTCCCAGTTGGCGCCGTAGGTGCCGTTGCCGTAGACCTCGTTGCCGACCTCCCAGTACTGGACGTTGTCGCCGGCCGCCGTCTGCGCCCACGAGGCCGCCAGGGATGGCGTTCCGGTGCCGTAGTTCACCGTGATGATGGGCGCCGCGCCGGCCGAGTTCGCGGTGCTCATGAAGTTGCTGAACCCCGTGTTCGGCGCGACGAAACCGCCCTCCACCGCGGTCTGGGTCTGGAAGTTGTAGATGTCGGAGTAAGAGCCGCCCGGGTAGCGAAGCGCGTCGACACCGGCTGCCTTGAGCAGTGCCGGGATCGCGGCGTCGTTCATGTCGCCGTCATAGACGGCGGTGTTCAGGCCGATCGCGTGGGCAGGTACGGTACCCAGCCCGGCCGTGGCATTGACGGTTACCGACGCGGCCGTAGCCGCCGCGGCCGGTACCGCTGTCACTACGGCCACCGGCAACAAGACAGCCGCGCCGATCAGCGCCGCTCGCACCGCTCGCGGCATTCGGCGGCGTTCCTCTGCGCCCATTCCGACCTCCCTATCGAAGCGCTTCGATAGGTACTTACGCCGACAGCGGTTGAGCCGTCCAGGCCGACCGGGCACCGGCCGCCCGTGGCGGGCTGAGTCCCAGCTCAGGGCGGCGGGCGCGGGTCCGTGAAATGAAACGAACACGGCGGCGCCCGCTGCCCGGCCCGGGCTACGCGGAGTCGCGCAGGACCAGCTGAGTCTCCAGGATCGAGTGGGTGGGCTCCCGGCTCGGATCGGAGATCCTCGCCAGCAGCTCCTGGATCATGCGTTCGGCCATCGCGTCGACCGGCTGCCGCACGGTGGACAGCCGCGGATCGGTGTGCTGGGCCAGCACCGAGTCATCGAAGCCGATCACCGCGACGTCGTCGGGGACGCGCCTGCCCAGGCGGCGCAGTGCGCGCAGCGCGCCGACCGCCATCAGGTCGGATGCGACGAACACCGCGTCGAGCCCGGGGCGATGGTCGATGAGCCGGGCCAGGGCGTGCTCGCCGGCCGAGCGGCTGAAGTCGCCGTATGCGATCATGCCGGGATCGCTGATGTCGGCGGCCGTCATGGCCTTGCGGTAGCCGAGCAGCCGGTCGACACCGGGAGACATGTCCGGCGGCCCCGCGATGGTCGCGATGTGTTTGCGGCCGCTGGCGAGCAGGTAACTGACCGCCTTCCTGGCGCCGCCGACGTTGTCGGCGTCCACGTACGACAGGTTGTCTCCGGCGCTTACCGGGCGGCCGCAGAGCACCAGCGGCAGCCCGAGGCTCGCGTAGTCGAAATCCGGCCTGTTGTGCATGGACACGAACACCGAGCCGTCCACGTGCCCGCTGCGCAGGTACCGCGACACCGTGTGGTAGTCCTGGGACGAATGCAGGGTGAGCAGGACGAGTTGCAGGTCCGCGGACGCCAGCGCCTTGCCGACGGCCCAGAGCACCCGGGCGAAGAACGGGTCGGCGAAGACCTTCACGTTGTCCTCGCACACCACGAGGGCGATCGATCCTGCCCTTCGGGGCTGCGCGGACCGGGCGGCCCGGTTCCTGACGTAACCGAGCCGGGTCATCGCCTCGTGCACCCTGTCCCGGGTCTGCGGGGCAACGCGCGCGGAGCCAGTGAGGACGCGTGACGCCGTGGCGGATGAGACGCCAGCCAGCCGTGCGACATCGGCCAGCGTCGGCGGCATCCCGGCCAGGCCCGGCGGTTCGTCCACCGCGGAAGCCATCACAAACGATCCGGGAATTGCCAAATGGGGCGTCGCGAGTGATTCTGTGACCGTCACCGCCTTCTCCTTGGCCAGTACGTGGGGCCTTCCAGGGATCTCCCGCTCCCCAACCGGCCATTCGGCTGACCGTCCCGCCCGCCCAGGTGCCCGTATGGATTTTGACTAATTGTGTAACTCTCCCGGAACGCTGCGCAACAGTATGAAACTTTTCGTTTATTGTCGATTACACTCCGTCTTTGCGGCGCTGTTTTGGTTTCGCCCGTACCACCGATGCGCAGCATCGATCCGGACGGGGGCGCGTCCCGCTGTGACCCTGCGTCACCGGGTCTCTGTGCGTCCGAGGTGTAATTTTCATCTCACGGCGGCGGGCCGCTGTCTTCGGGCCGCGTTCCTTACGCGCGTCGCAGACATCCGGCGCTTGGCGGATCAAAGCGGAAAACCAGTGCTACGAAGCGATTTGAGGCATGAATCCGGCGCGAGGCGGTGAAACTTTCATCTGCCCTTCCCCCGAACGTACTGCTGAACACCGCGTGCGCCGCGCTGGCACTGGGCAGGGTCTCGGCCCACGCTTAGCGTTGTCGGTCATGAGACGTCGCGCCGCTGCCCCCGCCATCGCGCTGGTGCTGGCCGGCAGCGTGGCCGTCGGCGGCTGCGCCGCCGCCACGGCGGGAACCGCCGGGACCGCGTCCGGCGGCCATGCCGCGACCACCGCTCCGCCGGCGGCTCCGGCGGCGCCTGCGTCCACCCGGACGGGCGCGCCCGTCTACGGCCCGCCCGGGCCGGATCCGGCCTGTGCCGCCGCCCTGAAGGCCGAGCAGACCCTGCGGACGCGGCAGGGTAAGGACCAGGCCGACGAGTCCGCGCTCGACCAGGACTTCACGAACTTCGCCAGCGCACTCAGCGCCGCCGCCCAGCACGAGGCGCATCCCGCGGCGGCCAAGGCGATGAACGCCCTGGCAGGCGACTACACCGATCTGGTCGCATCACAGAGCGGCGCGGCGCAGCTTCCCGACATGAACACGGTCGAGAACGACGGCACCGCCTTCGACAAAGCCTGCGCCTAACGCGCCGACCCCACCGTGCGAACAAACCGGAAATATCCTGGTTTGTCATGACATGGCGTTGCTGTTCCGCGGCTCGCGCCGGGCTCGGCCGGCGGTCCGGAAATGATTGCGGACACTTACCCCCCCGAACTGGTGGGGTAAGTGTCCGCAATCATCTGGCGCGCCTGAGGGCGCGCCCGGAATAAGCGCAAATATCCGATAGAGCCGGGCCCTGCGGCAGCAGGGCGAGGCCGAGGGGCACGCTGTGAGCGCGCGTTGCCTGGGATGTCCGCTCTGCACGCAGTCGCTGGACGTAACGGGCGGAGCAGGCGTAAGCCGGCCGGTTACGCCGGACATTGAACCCCGGAAGGGCCCGCTCTCCGGGCCGGCCACACCCGGCCCGGAGAGCGGTTTTCTCGTACTACGTGCAGGTGGTGCCGTTGACCGCGAACGAGGTGGGTGCGGCGTCGCTGTTGGTCCAGGTGCCTTGGAAGCCCATGGCGGTGTTGCCGCCTGCCGGGATGGTGGCGTTGTAGGGCTCGTTGGTGATGGTGACGTTTTCGCCGGTCTGGGTGGCGATGCCGTTCCAGGCGTTGGTGATCTTGGTGTCGCCGGGGAAGGTGAAGGTGAGTGTCCAGTTGTTGATGGCCGACGTGCCGGTGTTGTTGATCGTGACGTTGGCCACGACGCCGCCTTGCCATTCGCTGGCCTTGGCGTAGGTGACGTGGCAGAACCCGCCGCCGGTGGTGCCGATGGCCCAGGTGAAGGCCGCGGTGCCGGTTGCGCCGGTGGTGTCCTTGACGGTGACGGTGACCGAGGAGGTCCCGGCCGTGGTCGGGGTGCCGGTGATCAGGCCGGTGGTGGCGCTGATCGACAGGCCGGCGGGCAAGTTCGCGGCGCTGTAGCTGAGCGTCTGCCCGGCGGCGGAGTCGGTCGCCTTGATCTGCAGGCTGACCGCGGTGCCGACGGTACCGGTCTGGTTACCCGGGTTCGTCACCGTGACCGTATTACCGGTGGTGCCGATGGTCCAGGTAAAGGCCGCCGTGCCGCTGGCGCCGGTGGTGTCCTTGACCGTGACGACGACACTGGAGTTGCCGTTCGCGGTCGGGGTGCCGGTGATCAGGCCGGTGGTGGCGCTGATCGACAGGCCGGCGGGCAGGTTCGTCGCGCTGTAGCTGAGCGTCTGCCCGGCCGCGGAGTCGCTCGCCTTGATCTGCAAGCTGACCGCGGTGCCGACGGTACCGGTCTGGTTACCCGGGTTGGTCACCGTGACCGTGTTGCCGACAGCGGTGCCGATCGTCCAGGTGAAGTTGACCGAGGACGCTCCGCTGCCGTCGTTGACGGTAACCACGGTGGTGTAGCTGCCGGCGGCGGTCGGCGTGCCGGTGATCGCCCCGGTGGAGGCGTTCAGCGACAGGCCGAGCGGCAGGTCGGTAGCGCTGTAGGTGAGGGTTTTGCCGCTGGCCGAGTCGGTCGCCTTGATCTGCAGGCTGGCCGCGGCGTTCAGCGAGCTGGTCTGGTTACCGGGGTTGGTGACCGTGACCGTGGGGGTGGCGCTGGCCGGCGGGGACACGTTCGGGAACAGGAAGGCGAACGAGTCGAACGCCGTCGCGATGTCCGCCTCCGCCCAGAAGCGGTGGTAGTTGAACACCGGCGCGGCGCCGCCGTTCAGGTAGTTCTGCACCTCGGGGTAGTCCGGGACGCTGGTGTACCACGGGCGGATGGACAGGAACGTGTTGTCGGCGGAGGTGAGGGTGGCGCTACCGAGACTGGGGTAACTGCCTGACCAGTTGGCGGGGATGAACAGCCCCTCGAAGTTGGTGGTGTTGAACGCCGAGGTGAAGTTGTTGTAGTCGGTCCGGCTCTCCGGCGCGGAGAAACCGATCGAGTCGCCGTAGAACTGGTGGATGACGTCGATGATGTTCTGCGCGGCGGTCTGCGCGGTGGTGTCGCCGGACTTGGCCGCGTAGTACATGTACGTCTTGGCCAGGGAGGCGGCCACGCCCAGATCCGCGGCGCAGTCTCCGGTCACCGTGACGTGCAGGCCGGGGTTGGCCGGCGGCTGCGTCGCGCTCGACGTACCGGTGGTGAAGCTCTCGGCGGGCGCGCCGCTCCAGTTGAGCTTCCCGGGCTCGCAGATCGCCCCGGTGGTGGTGTTGACCGTGACGACCGACTCGGCCCACGCCACCCACTTCTTCAGGATCGCCCCGGCCTGGGCGTTGCCGGTCTGCTGGTAGTACTCCGCGACCCGTTCCATCGGCCACGTCTGGTAGCCGAACCACTGGTTGGACGGCGGGTTGTGATAGACGGGTTCGAAGTCGTAGTACATGCCGTCGAAGGTGGGATCACCAGACGGCGGCTTGCCCGCGTCTCCGTAGTTGCCGCCCCAGTTGTTCGTGACGCCGCCCGCGATCGCGCCCTCATTCGACTGGAGCCACTGCATCAGGTTGAGCTGCGTGGTCAGGCTGGTCGCCCAGTCGGTCTTGGCCGACGGGGACAGCGGGATCAGGCTGCTGGTGTTGGACAGCGCGAAGGCCGCCAGCGGGTTCTGGTACCCCTCGTGGATCTCGGTGCCGCTGATCCGCCAGGACCAGGCGCCGGCGGTGGAGCCGCCGAAGGCGTAGTACCAGGACAGCAGGTAGGTTTCCTCGTTGGCCTTGGACGTGCCGGCCGGGCACGCCGTCGACCCGTTCTGGCTGCACGAGGCGCTGATCTGCTTGAAGTACTTGTCGTACATCGAGTACCTGACGAAGTCGCCGAGTTTGGCCGCGTTGGCCATTGTCGACGCGATCTGCGACTGATTGCCCTGCGCGGTGGCGTACTGCTCGGCCCAGTACGCGGCCTGGACCAGGCGCGCGTCGGCGTCCGGGGCGTCGGTGTACTTGTACTGGGAGGCGAAGCTCCCGCCGCCGTTGTTGAACAGCGCGAGGTAGCCGGATCCGCTCTCGCCCTTGCTCAGGTTGTCCCAGTCGGGCTGGTCGACCGTGTCCCATACGGACTCTTCTGAGCCGCGCTGGAACGTGTTGATGAAGCTCGGCGTGGACGTGCCGTCTTCCTGCTGGCCGAAGCCGTACCGGTTGTCGGTGTCCATGATCCACATCGGCGCGTAGATGGTGCAGCCGCCGTAGGCCGAGTTCAGCTCGGCAGCCAGCGGGTCCGAGCCCACCGGGACCGAGGAGTTGAGGGCCACCGGGTAGTTGGCCGGGGACCCTGATTCCGGTCCGTACGTGGCCGGCGAGGACGCGTTGTAGGCGCTGCATCCGGGCTGGTTGGCCGCGTTCGGGATCATGAACTGCTGCATGTTGGACCATGCGTTGTTGAACGCGGTCCAGTCACCGCTGACGCGGCCGAAGTCGGCGGTCAGCCACACCCAGTAGCTGTAGGTCTCCGAGGTGGTCTCGTGGCCGTAGTCCGGGGCCTCCACGATCAGCTGCTCGACCGAGTGGTACGGGATGCCCTGCGGGCTGAAGTACCCGTTGGCCGAGTTCGTGATGTCGTTGTAGAGGTTGAGGAACCACTGGTCATATCCGGTCGCGGCCGGCGCGGCGGTCACTGCGACCGAGGCATTGCCCAGCCCCGCCGCTGACGCGGTGACGGTCGAATGGCTGCCGGCCGTCTTCGCCGCGGCTACGGTAGCCTGCTGCGGCTGGTTCCAGTTCTGCGGCGTGAACGTGAGCGTCTGGCCCTTGGCGAGCGAGGTCCCGGCGCCGGAGTCGGTCAGGTGCACCGTGACGGGACTGCTGGGCGCCGTGGACAGCGAGACGCCGAACGAGGCGGACTGGCCCTTGTTGATCGTGAGCGAGGACTGGTTGGTCACGACGCTGGGCTTCTCGACCTTGATCGCGACCGGGGTCGACGTCGCGCTCTTGGCGCCGTGCGCGTCGGTGGTCACGGCGGTCACCGAGTAGTCGCCGGCCGGCACATTCGCCCAGCGCACCGTCCAGGGCGCGGACTTGGCCACACCCACCACCCGGTTGTTGGTCAGGCTGGTGCTCGCGTAGTAGGTGATCGAGGACACCGGGCTGCTGGCAAGCCCGTCCTTGACGCTGTCGCTGACCGGAAGCGGAGCCGCCTGCAAGCTGATGCTGGAGCCTGGCGTGAACACTTCGCCCGCGGCCGGGCTGGTGATTGGCGCGGCGGCAGGCGGCAAACTTGCCGCCTGACTCGCCTGGGCTGATGTTCGCGCTACCCGTGCCGGACTGGCAGTGGCGGCCGACGCGCTGCCGGAAGCGGCAAGCACCGCGCCGGACAGCAGGGTGGCTGCGGCCAGGGCGCTGGCCAGCATGCGCGAACGAGGTCGACGGTTAGTCATCCGCAACTCCTCGCTGAAAAAGGGAAAACCTGGGCGGCGGTAGGCGCTCGCACCTCAGATTCGGAAACTAACTCGGGGCCGGATGAGCGGAAAGCGCGCAAGCGTGACGCCTGGGAAAACTCGTCCGCCGGCGATGAAACTCTCATGGCAGACGCCCTGCGGATGCCCGCGACCTTGGTTTCTCGCACCGGTGCCGAAATGTAATTTGCACATCAGCCGGTCCGGGAAACACCCGCGTAATCTGCCGGTTTGCCCGGCGGGCGAGCGGGGCGGTTGACCGTGTTTCCGCAGTTGCCTAGCGTGAGCGGCGCTCCGGCGGTGATCTCCCCGGCCACGCCATGCTGCTTTTGGAGGTACATGTGGTGTTCGTGAAATTGCGCAGGCTGCGCAGATATTTCGTCTTGCTGGCGGCCGCGGTCCTGGGCATTACCGGGCTGGGCGCGGCTGCCATCGCGGGTTCGCCCCCGGCCGCCGCGGCGACCGGCTGCTCGGTGGCGTACTCGATCCAGAGCCAGTGGAGTACCGGGTTCGTGGTGTCGATCACGATCACGAACCTGGGCTCGCCGATCACCAGTTGGAACCTCGGGTACTCCTATTCAGGGAACCAGCAGGTCACCAATGGGTGGAACGGCACCTGGTCGCAGTCCGGCGAGAACGTCACGGTGACTAACGCCAGCTACAACGGCAGCGTGGCCACCAACGGGACCGTCAACTTCGGCGCCCAGTTCAGCTACAGCGGCACCAACACCAACCCGACCGCCTTCACGGTCAACGGGACCCAATGCACCGGTCAGACCACGTCACCGGGCAATATCGTGGTGAACCCCACGTCGCAGAACATCGCCCAGAACGGCTCGGGCACGGTGGCGGTCTCGCTGTCCGCCGCGCCAACCGCCAACGTCACCGTGACGACGGCGGAGACCTCAGGAAACAGCGGCCTGTCCGTGTCGTCCGGTGGGTCACTGACCTTCACCCCGTCGAACTTCTCGACCGTGCAGAACGTGAAGATCGCCGCTGATTCCTCCGGGTCCGGGATGGCGACGTTCACCGTGAGTGCCACCGGTTACACGTCGGTGACGTTCACCGTGAACGAGACGACGTCGGGGGGCACGCCCAGCCTGTCGGTGACGCCGACCGCACAGAACATCACCCAGGGCAGCACCGGCACGGTCGGCGTGTCGCTGTCCTCCGCACCGTCCGCCAACGTGACCGTGACGGTGGCCCGCACCAGCGGTAACACGGGGCTGTCCGTGACCGCGGGTAGCTCGCTGACGTTCACCCCGACGAACTTCGGCACCGCACAGAGCGTGACGGTCACCGCGGACGGCTCGAGCACCGGTGCGGCCACGTTCACGGTGAGCGCGCCCGGGCTCACCTCGGTGTCGTTCACCGCCACCGAGGCCGTCGGCTGCACCGGCAACTGCGGTCACGTCGCTGACCCGTTCAGTGGAGCCAAGCCTTACCTGAACCCCGACTACGTCAAGGAAGTCCAAGCCCAGGCGAGTTCCGACGGCTCAAGCGCCGAGGCCGCGGTGGCCAACAGCGAGACCGCCATCTGGCTGGACACGATGGCCTCGATCAACGGCGGCACCACCGCCACCGGCACCCGTACCGGCCTGATGCAGCAGCTCACCAACGCGGCCGCCGCGGGCACCGCGGCCACCCCGTCCCTGGTCGAGATCGTCGTCTACGACCTGCCCGGCCGGGACTGCGCGGCGCTGGCCTCCAACGGTGAGATCCCGGCGACCACCGCGGGCCTGACCGAGTACGAGAGCCAGTACATCGACCCGATCGCGTCGATCCTTACCCAGTTCGCCAGCTCCAACATCCGGGTTGTCGCGATCATCGAACCGGACTCGCTGCCCAACGTGGTCACCAACCAGTCCAAGTCCGCCTGCCAGACGGCCACCCCGTTCTACGAGCAGGGCATCACGTACGCGCTGAACAAGCTGCACGCGATCAGCAACGTGTACAACTACATGGACATCGCGCACTCCGCATGGCTGGGCTGGCCCAACAACATGAGCGGCACCCCGGCCGTGTACAACTCGGTGGTCCAGGCCACCACGGCCAAGTACGCCAGCATCGACGGGTTCATCAGCGACACGGCGAACTACACCCCGACCCAGGAACCGCTGCTGACCAACCCGACCCTGCAGATCAACGGCCAGAACGTCGACTCGGCGACGTTCTACCAGTTCAACCCCACGTTCGACGAGCTCACCTACGACACCCAGATGTACAACACGCTGGTGTCGGCCGGCTTCCCGGCGAGCAAGAAGTTCCTGATCGACACCTCGCGCAACGGCTGGGGCGCAACCCACCCCACGACGATCACGCAGGCGTCGGACGTCAACACCTACGTCGCGGACAACAAGATCGACAAGCGGCCGTTCCGCGGCGACTGGTGCAACCAGAACAACGCGGGCATCGGTGCCAGGCCAGCCGACCAGCCGTTCGGCGCGTCCAGCCCGATCCTGGCCTTCGTGTGGATCAAGCCGCCGGGCGAGTCCGACGGTGACTACCCCACCTCGACGCACACCCACGGCGACCCGCACTGCGACCCGAACGGCACGAACACCGACGGCAACGGCGGCACGTACTCCACCGGCTCGATCCCGGGCTTCGATGTCCCGGCCGGCCAGTGGTTCCCGGCCGAATTCCAGATGCTCGTCAAGAATGCCTTCCCGGGATTCTGATGCGGCGACACCGTTATCTCGCAAGCCTGGCGGCGCTCGTCCTGAGCGTCGCCGGGCTCGGCGCCGGCGCGATCGCCGGCTCGACACCAGCCAATGCGGCAACGGGTTGCTCGGTGGCGTACTCGGTCCAGTCCCAGTGGAGTACCGGGTTCGTGGTGTCGATCACGATCACGAACCTGGGCTCGCCGATGACCAGCTGGAACCTGGGGTACTCCTACTCCGGGAATCAGCAGGTCACTAACGGCTGGAACGGCACCTGGTCGCAGTCCGGCGAGAACGTCACGGTGACTAACGCCAGCTACAACGGCAGCGTGGCCACCAACGGGACCGTCAACTTCGGCGCCCAGTTCAGCTACAGCGGCACCAACACCAACCCGACGGCCTTCACGGTCAACGGAACGCAGTGCACCGGCCAGGTGTCCTCTGGCGGTGCCGCGGTCGTCGCCAATCCGGCGACCTCGTCGGTGCAGCAAGGCGCCACCGGAACGGTCGGCATCTCGCTGTCCGCCGCACCGGCCGCCAACGTCACGGTGTCGGTGAGCCGCACCTCAGGGAACACCGGGCTGTCGGTGACCGCGGGAAGTTCACTGACGTTCACGCCGTCGAACTTCGCCACGGCGCAGAACGTGACGATCACGGCGGACACGTCGAGTACTGGGTCCGCGACGTTCACCGCCAGCGGCACCGGCCTCACGGCGGCGACGTTCACCGTGAACGAAACCGGCGGCTCGAACGGCGGCGGGCCTGCTCCGCAGCTGCACGTGTCTGGCAACAAGCTGGTGACCGCCAGCGGCCAGCAGGTGATCCTGCGCGGCATCAACCGGTCCGGCGCCGAGTACTCGTGCGTGAACGGCACCGGCATCTTCGACGGCGAGATGGACCAGGCGGCCATCACGGCGATGAAGAGCTGGGGCGTCAACGCGGTCCGGATGCCGCTGAACGAGGCGTGCTGGAACGGGGAGTCGTACGTCAGCTCCCAGTTCGCCGGCGCGAACTACCAGAACGCGATCAAGTCCGAGGTCAGCCTCATGAACTCGAACGGGCTTGACGTGATCCTGGACCTGCACTGGACCGACGGTTCGTACACCGGCCCGTCACCTGGCAGTTGCAAGTCGAACCAGGTGGCCGAGGCCTTCTGTCAGAAGCCGATGCCGGACGCGGCGCAGGCGATCCCGTTCTGGACCTCGGTGGCGACGGCGTTCAAGGGCAACGACGCGGTCATCTTCGACCTGTTCAACGAGCCCTACCCGGATATCTCGGCGGGCAACGAGACGGCGGGCTGGCAGTGCTGGCTGAGTGGCGGCACTTGCACGGGCATCGGCTACCCGGTCGCCGGAATGCAGCAGATGCTCAACGCGGTCCGCGGCGCGGGCGCGAACAACGTCGTAATGCTGGGCGGCCTCACCTGGTCGAACGACATGACCCAGTGGCTGTCCCACGAGCCATCGGATCCGGACCACAACCTGGCCGCGTCCTGGCATTCCTACAACTTCAACGCGTGCAGCAACCAGTCCTGCTGGACTTCGCAGATCGCGCCGGTCATCGCCCAGGTTCCCCTGGTGGCCGGGGAGATCGGCGAGAACGACTGCTCTGGAAGCTACATCAACCCGCTGACCACGTGGCTGGACTCGCAGAACACCAGCTACCTGGCCTGGGCCTGGAACGCCGACTTCGACTGCTCCTCCGGTCCCGGCCTGATAACCGACTATGTCCCCGGCGACGCGACTTCCTACGGTGCCGCGTACAAGGCGCACCTGGCATCCCTGGGCCTATGATCCGGATGCCGCGTCGCGTCGCGCCGCTGGCCGCGTGCCTGCTCCTGATCGGAGCGGGCACGCAGGCCGCGGCCTGCCCGGCCTCCCCGGCAGGGACGCGGGCGCCGGGCCAGTAGGGCAGATCCGGGCGAACTGCAAGTTTCATATCGATACCGGCGGATCCCGCCCTTTCTCGCTGGTCAGCGCCTCGTCGGCGGGCTGACCCGGTGCGGGTCCGCCGACCCGTCCGTAGCGTCGGTGCCGGAACCACTGGCCGAAACTCAGGAGGAAAAATGCGCTCACGGCTTTCCGCGCCGCTCCTCGCGGTCGGCGCGACCGCCGTCCTAGGCGCCGGCTGGCTGGCCGGCGTCGGCCCGGTGAGCCACGCCACGGCCGGCGCCCCCGCTGCCGCCGCGGCCGGAGTCGGCGCCGGGTACTGGCACACCAGCGGCAACCAGATCCTCGACTCCAGCGGCAACCCGGTGCGCATCGCCGGGATCAACTGGTACGGCTTCGAGACGCCGGACGAGATCGCGCACGGGCTGTGGGCGCAGGACTACCACAAGATCATCGACGACATGAAGAACCTGGGCTACAACACGATCCGTATCCCGTTCTCCAACCAGATGGTCGAGACGCCGATCGTGCCGCAGAACCTCAGCTTCTTCAACACCGGCCCGATCAACACCGACCTCAAGGGCCTGAACTCGCTCCAGATCCTGGACAAGATCATCACATACGCAGGTCAGGATGGGCTGAAGGTCATCTTGGACGACCACAGGTCTGAGGCGGGGGAATCAGCAGAGCAGAACGGCCTGTGGTACACGTCCGCGTACCCCTCCTCGGCCTGGGTGAGCGATTGGACCGCGCTCGCGAAGCGATACGCGGGCAACCCGACGGTAATCGGCTTCGACCTGCGCAACGAGCCGCACACGCCGGCCGGTGACACGTACGCGCAGGGCGCCACCTGGGGCACCGGCGACCCGAACACCGACGTGCGCCTGGCGTACCAGCAGGCCGGAAACGCGATCATCGCGGCCGACCCGGGCGCGCTGATCTTCTGCGAGGGCATCGGCGAGAACCCGACCGCGTCCGGCGGAACCAACTCCACCTGGTGGGGCGGCGACCTGGCGCTGGCCGGCCAGTTCCCGGTCACGCTGACCTCGCCCGGGCACGTGGTGTACTCGGCGCACGACTACGGGCCTAGCCTGTTCCAGCAGACCTGGTTCAACTCCTCGACCACCCCGGCCTCGCTCGACGCGGTGTGGAACGGCAACTGGGGCTACCTGTACAACCAGGGCACGGCGCCGGTATGGGTGGGCGAGTTCGGCACCGACAACACGGCCTCGGACGTTCAGTCGACCGCGGCCGGATCGCAGGGACAGTGGTTCTCCAGCCTGGTCTCCTACATAGCGTCGAACCGCTGGATGGGGTGGACCTACTGGGCGCTCAACGGCGAGGATCCGTACAACCTGCTGGACGGCAGCTACGACTCGACCCCGGCGTCCGCCGCGAAGCAGTCGCTGCTGGCCTCGATCCAGTTCCCGCTCCCCGGCGCGGGCAACGGCTCCTCGTCCAGCCCTCCGCCACCCCCGGTGCTGAGCTGCCACGTGGCGTACTCGCTGACCAACTCGTGGTCCACCGGCTTCCAGGCCCAGGTCGTGCTCAACAACACCGGGACGTCCACGATCAACGGCTGGACCTTGACCTGGACGTTCCCCGGTGACCAGAAGATCAGCAACCTGTGGAACGCCACGTACACCCAGTCCGGCGAGCAGGTCACGGTGACCGCCGCGTCCTTCGACGCCACGATAGCCCCGTCGAGCAACGTCACTGTCGGCTTCACCGCATCGTTCACCAGCAACAACGCCAACCCGACCGCATTCTCCGTGAACGGGAGCCCGTGCTCATGAGCAATCGCCTTGCCCGCATCGCGGCGGCCGCCGGGATCGTCCTCGCGGCCGGGACGCTCGGCAGTGCTGTCCCGGCCATGGCAGGAACCGCCGTGACCGCGTCCACCGCGACCGTCAACGGCGGCACGACGTTCCAGACGATCACCGGCTTCGGCGCCTCGGAGGGGTTCGGCGAGGCCGCGACCGTCATGAACGCGTCGTCGGCGGTGCAGACCCAGGCGCTGAACCTGATGTACGGGACGTCGGGCGGCGCCGGCCTGACGATCCTGCGCAACGAGATCGGCGCGGATGCCGGCACCACGATCGAGCCGTCCGCCCCGTCCTCGCCGTCCGCGACGCCGAGCTACATCCCGCTGTCACAGACCAACCAGGACCAGGGTCAGCTCTGGTTCGCGCAGCAGCTCAAGGCCCGGTTCGGCGTCACGAACGTGTTCGCCGACGCGTGGTCGGCGCCGTCGTTCATGAAGACGAACAACTCGGCGATCAACGGCGGCGCGGTCTGCGGCCTGTCCGGCGCCACCTGCTCCAGCGGCAACTGGGTGCAGGCCTATGCGAACTACCTGAAGCAGTACGCGGCGGACTACGCCGCGGCCGGCGACCCGCTGACCTACATCGGCCCGGAGAACGAGGCCAACCTGTCGGTCAGCTACGACAGCATGCAGCTGTCTCCATCCCAGACGGCGCAGCTCCTGGACACGCTGGGCCCGACGATGGCCGGTACCGGGACCGCGGTCGAATGCTGCGCGACCGAGGGCTGGGACTTCGCCCAGCAGTACGCGGCCGCGATCGAGGCGGACCCGACGGCGAGCGCCGACACCGCGGTCTTCACCAGCCACGGCTACACCGCGGCGCCCACCTCGCCGCTGTCCGGCTGGTCCAAGCCAGCCTGGGAGACGGAGTGGTCCACGTTCGAGACGTGGGATCCAGCCTGGGACGACGGCACCGACGCGTCCGGCCTCACCTGGGCCCAGCACGTCTTCGCCGGCCTGGATTCCGCGAACCTGAACGCGTTCCTGTACTGGTGGGGATCGACGACGCCATCGGAGAACGGTGACAACGAGGGCCTGATCCAGATCAACGGCAGCACGGTCGCCTCCTCGGGCCGGCTGTGGGCGCTGGGCAACTTCAGCCGGTTCGTCCGTCCCGGCGCGGTGCGCATCGGCGCGTCGACCGCGGACGGCAACCTCACTCTGGACGCGTTCAAGAACACCGACGGCACCGTGTCCGTCGTCGTGCTCAACACCGGGTCCAGCTCCGACGCGGTGAGCTACTCGCTGTCCGGCACCGGCACGCCGAACGGGGCCACGGTGACCCCTTACCTGACCAATGCGTCGAACGACATCGCGGCGCAGCCGGCCACGTCGGTCAGCGGCGGCGCGTTCAGCTCGACGATCCCCGCCCGGTCGCTGGAGACCTACGTGATCGGCAGCACCGGGTGCACGACGTGCAACACGGTCACGGTGACGAACCCGGGCAACCAGTCAACGGTCACCGGCACCGCGGTCAGCCTGCAGATCAAGGCGTCGGACTCCACCGCCGGGCAGACGCTCAGCTACAGCGCCGCGAACCTGCCCGCCGGCCTGTCGATCAGCCCCACCACCGGCCTGATCACCGGCGCCCCGACCGCCAGCGGCAGCTCCAGCGTCACCGTCACGGCCACAGACACCACCGGCGCGTCCGGCACGGCGTCGTTCACCTGGGCGGTGACCACCGGCACCACCGGCGGGTTCTGTCACGTCACCTACGCCAAGGCCAGCGAATGGCAAGGCGGCGTCGTGGCCAACGTCACGATCAACAACACCGGCACGTCGGCCATCAACAACTGGACACTGACCTTCACCTTCCCCGGCGACACCAAGATCACCAACGCCTGGAACGGCATCGCCACCCAGGCCGGCGAAAACGTCACCATCACCAACGAGCCCTACAACGCCACCATCCCGGCAGGCGGCAACACCGCCATGGGCTTCCAAGGCACCTGGACCAACAGCGACGCCGCACCCACCTCGTTCGCCGTCAACGGCACCACCTGCACCTGACATCCTGCCCCAACCCTCCGCTCCCACCTCGCCAACGTGCCAAATGCGCAGTTGAGCCCACTAGAGCGTGTCAAAATGCGCGCCGCCGTTAGAAGAAGGCGTGCACCACGTCACGCACCAGGCCGTCGTCGTCGACCACGGGCATCACCCGCCACTTGTCCAGGGTGGTGCACGGGTGGGAGATGCCGAAGCAGACCAGGTCGCCCGGCGCCAGTGCCGTCTGCTCAGGGACGGACACGTACGCGTGCTGGTCCATCAGCTTGGTGACCCGCCAGTCCGGTCCCGCCGAGGTACCGTCCGCGGTACGCAGCGGGACCGGCAGGCCGGCGTCGAATCCCGCGTCGCGCCGGCCGAAACCGAGGATCGCCAGGCCCGGCTCGGGCCGGGACCACACCTGGGCCCAGAGCTCGATCGCGGGCCGGAACTCCGGTGTGCCGGCGATGCCGCGCGCGCCGGGGGACATCCGCGCGTAAATGCCGTGGTCGTGGGCCAGGTACGCGCCGCTGCGCAGCACCACGCGAAAGCCGTCCGTACCGCCCATGGTCAGCTGCTCGGTGACCAGGTCGAAGCACGTGCTGCCGCCGGCGGACACGACGAAGTCCGCCGCGTCGCCGGGTCGCAGCGTGTCGGCCAGCCGGCGGAGCCGCCGGCAGAACTCGGTGACACGGGCGAGCATCTCGGACGTGTCGTCGTGGCCGATGGTGCCCTCGAACCCGGAGACGCCGGCCAGCCGCAGGCCCGGGGTCGCGCTGACCGCCTTGGCGACCGCGAGGGCTTCCTCGTCGGTGCGGCAGCCAGTCCGGCCGTCAGCGTGGCCGATCTCGACCAGGACGGGGAGTGGTCGGACGGGAAGGTCGTGCCCTGAGGTCGAGCCACCGTACGTTCTGGCCAGAAATTCTGTGGTTTTAATGTCGTCGACGTAGCACAGCGGCTCGAAGTCCGGGTCGGCGGCCATCTCGGCGGCCAGCCAGGCGATCCCGGCCGCGTCGGTGAGCTCGTTGGCGAGCAGCAGGCGGCCGAAGCCGAAGTCGCGGTAGACGCGCAGCTGGCCGATGGAAGCGACGGTGATGGCCCAGGCGCCGTGGGCGATCTGGAGGGCGGCGAGCTCGGGGGACATGTGGGTCTTGCCGTGCGGGGCGTGGTCGACGCCGTGGCGCGCGCAGTAATCGGCCATGGCCCGCGCGTTCGCTTGGAGAGCGCTTTCCCGGAGGGCGAGCACCGGGTAGTTGAGGCCGGCCAGGTGCAGCGGCGGGTGCGCCCGCGCCATCGAGGCGGCGCAGACCGCGTCCTGGCAGGCGAAGCCCTTCTCGGTGGTGTCGATGGGGCGCGCGCGGAGCGCTTCGAGGCGTTCCGCGAGACGCGGGGGGAGTCCGCTGTCGGTTATCAGCACCCTTCAGACGCTATCGCCTGGGTGATGGCGGGCGTAGTGCCTGGCCGCGCGGACCCGGGCCGCGCAGCGGGTGGAGCACCACTGGCGGGCGCCGTGGCTGCGCAGGTACCACCGGATGCAGCCGTGCGCGCCGCAGGCGTGCAGCCGCGCCGCGGCCGGGCCGGCCAGCAGCGCGATCGCATCGGCGGCCAGCGCGGCTTGGCTGCCGTTGGCGGTGCGGTAGCTCGTCTCGCGGGGGCCGGAATCGTCCCAGGTCAGCTGCGTAACGAGCGGTCCGGTGGCGGCGGCCTCGTTGACCGCGGCGAGAGCGCCGGGCGGCGGCGCCGTCGCGGTCTCGTACGCCTCGAACAGGACGCGGATCGCCTCGCGAAGCTCTCGGAGCCGCGCGGCGTCCTCGCCCTCGAGCAGATCGGCCTCCGCGCCGCCAGGCAGCAGCAGCCGCGTGTTCACCAGCGCGAGGGAGGGGAAGTCCTGCTCGCCTTCGGCCGGCTTCGGTTTGACTGTCACGGACATGAGGATAGTCTAACGCTAAATTACTAGTTTCAGCGTTAGGAGATGTCGCGATGGGCGATGTGCGCATCCGGGTGGCCGGCGGACCGACGGCGATACTGGAGATCGGCGGACTTCGGCTGGTCACCGACCCGACGTTCGACGCACCTGGCACGTATCCGCTGGGGGACGGTTCCGTCCTTACCAAGACCGCACCCGCCGCGTTCGGGCCCGCTGCCATCGGGCCGGCCGACGCGGTCCTGCTGTCGCACGACCAGCACGCCGACAACCTCGACGACTCCGGCCGCGCCTACCTGCGCCAGGTGCCGCGGACGATCACCACGAGCAGCGCTGCCGCGCGGCTGGCGGCCGACCTCGGTGACGCCGTCACCGGGCTGGCGCCCTGGGAGTCCGTCCCGGTCGGCGACCTGGTCGTCACCGCGGTCCCGGCGCGGCACGGGCCGGCGGGATGCGAGCCGGTCATGGGCGAGGTCACCGGTTTCGTGCTGACCGGGGACGGCGTGCCTTCGGTGTACCTGAGCGGGGACAACGCGTGGCTCGGCGCGGTTGAGAACGTCGCCGCGCGGTTCGGCCCGGTCGGCATCGCGATCCTGTTCGCGGGTGCGGCAAGCGCCCCGGCCCGGTTCGATGGCGCGCTGCTCACGATCGACAGCGCGCAGGCCGCCACGGCCGCGCGGCTGCTCGGCGCGGGGACCGTGGTGCCGGTCCACTACAACAGCTGGGCGCACCTGCACGAGGGCGCGGATTCGCTTCGGGCGGCATTCGACGCTCTGGGACTCGGCGGCCGCCTGGTGCTGCTCGCCCCCGGCGAGGAAGCGGTCATCTGACCGTAAGGATTTTCCGCTGCGGTCTCCGAGACGGTTCTCTAACGTTGGGTGTGGGACGCCAGCTTGCCAGTAAGGACGCGCTCAGCGCGCGTTCACCGCGGCAAGAGAGGAGTCCTTGCTCATGTCCGACCGCTATACCGCACGCTCCGGCCGCCGCCGCCACACCCGCCTCGGCAGGCGGCGCCGGAACGGGCGGCTTGTCCCGTGGCTGGTCGCCTTCCTCGTCAGCATGGGTCTTATCGTCGCCGGATTCCAGCTCGCGCACGGCAGCGGCGGTGTGCTGAGAACGTCGGCGGATGTGCGGGGGGCGGATGTGCGGGGGATGGACGGCTGGGGACGCGGCGGCTTTCCGATGATGCCAGGGTCCGGATCTGGACTTGGATCTGGATCGGCCGGGCTCGGGCCGGTCAACGCCGCCGACGAGATGAGCGCGAACTGGGCCGGTTACGCCGCCACCGGCGCGGCCGGGTCGCAGACCAGCGTGTCCGCGTCCTGGGCGGAGCCGGCGGTGACCTGCACCGGCGGCGGGCAGACGTTCTCCGCGTTCTGGGTGGGCCTGGACGGCGACGGGACGGCCACCGTCGAGCAGACCGGCACCGAGGCCGACTGCTCGGGCGGGGCGGCCACCTATCAGGGCTGGTACGAGATCTTCCCGAACGCCCCCGTCTTCTACAACAACCCCGTGCAACCCGGCGACGCGATGAGCGCCACGGTCGTGTCCCAGGGCAACGGCATGTTCCAGCTGACCCTGTCCGACGCCACGGCTGGGTGGAATCAGTCCACCCAGCAGAGCGAGCCGAACGCGCAACTCGGGTCCGCGGAGATCATCGCGGAGGCACCGAGCGACGGTCAGCAAGTGCTGCCGCTCGCGAACTTCGGCACCGTCGGGTTCACCAACGCGACCGTGGACAATCAGGCGCTCGGCGGGGCGAACGCCGCGGCGATCACGATGGGGGCCGGCGGCACGACGCTGGCAACGCCTTCGGCGCTCAACGGCGGAAACGCGTTCACCGTCACCTGGAACGCCAGCAACGCCAGCAACGCCGGCGCCGCGGGTGCGGGTACCGGCGGTGCGGGCGCCGGCAACGGCAACGGTGACGCCAGCAACGGCTGGCCCGTCAGCGATACCAGCGGCACCGGCGGCGCCAGCGGCACCCGCGGCACCGGCGGCACCGGCGGCACCAGCGGCACCGGCGGCACCAGCGGCACCGGCGGCACCGGCGGCTCGCCCGCGAGCGCCCCCTGGTGGGGGTCGGGCTATTGAGCTAGCTCACTCCAGCCACAGCCGTCCCAGCGGACCCAAACCACCGCTTGTCCCGGGCTCCGAAGGCGGTCCGGAAAAGATTGCGGACACTTACCCCCCGAACTGGTGGGGTAAGTGTCCGCAATAATCTGGACCCCCCAATCAGGTGCCCGAAATACGACCATATATCCGGTTCGTCAACGGGACGGCCCGCCGAGCGCGCGTTGCCTCCGGGCGACAAAAGGCGCGGAAGGCAACCGCGCCCGCGAACCCCGGCTAGCGCACGAATGGCCTCGCCGCACTCGCGACAGCAGCCACTCTGGAAACGTCAGCAATACTAGCAACATTAGCCGCACCAACCACGCCCGGCACACCAGAACCGACAGCCACACCCGCCGCGCTCACACCACGGCGGCGACCGAGCCTGCAAACCACGACGATCACGCACGCGATCAGGGCCGAAGGCAGGTAGAGCAGCACGCCAGAGGACTCGATCGCGTTGATCCCCTCGAGGGACCAGATGAGGTCAGCGGCCAGCTTGTCCGCCCAGATGTACGCGAACGGGATCATCGACACCGCGAACAGCGCCAGCACGCGCCGTCCGACGGCGGTGAACAGGCAGCCTGCCGACGCGAGCACGAGCACGCTGGCGATCAGCAGGTCCCCGCCGATGCCGGTGACCTCGGTCGGCTGGAGCGGGGCGAGGCCGCTCAGCCCGCCTGGCACCGGCGCGGCGGTCGCCCAGGTGTCCGTCAGGTAGCCGGTCAGTGTGAATCCGCCCAGGCTGAAGCCGCCGAGGATCAGTGCGACGACCGTGATCGACGTGACGCCCCACCAGCGCAGCACAGCCAGCCCGCGCCCGGCCTCGCGCGACAGCAGCAGCCCGACGGCGGCGGTGAGCGCGAGCAGCACAGAGAACGCGATGGCCGGCGAGGAGTACGTGGGCAGCAGGAACAGCTGGCCGAGGGCCAGCGCCACCGCCACCACGCCGGCGAGCCGGCGCGGACCAAGGAGCGAAAGACACGCCAGCAGCGGCGCGCCGATGGTCAGCGGCCAGTCCGGCACGGACATCGAAACCGTCAGCGAGGGATGTCCGATCACCAGGCTCGCCACGGCCTGCGGGAGGCCGAACTGCGCCAGCATCGAGACCAGCAGGAGCAGCGGCGCGACCACGCTCGTCACGGCCAGCGCGTCACTCCATCGCTCGTCGCGGACCAGTCCGCCGAACAAGCCGAGCAACCCGTGCCGGCGGTAGCGCTGCCGAACGGACCAGATCCAGATCCGGACCGCCCCGCCGAACAGGTCGGCCAGGTCGGCCAGGTGAGCCAGCGTGCCCCCGGTCGCCCCGGCGAGCAGCACGCCGACGATCTCGTCGGCGTGCTCCGCCCGGTGCGCGGCCGGGTACAGGGCGAGCAGCATGCGGTAGCGGCGTTCGAGACTCCAGGCCGCAACCTCGCTCATGCTGTGCCTCCCGCCATGCCTAGCCGGAACGCGGCGGCAGCGACGTTCGCGCGCATGTGCTCGACTTCCGCGGCGAGCTGATGCGTGCCCTCGGGGGTGATCCGGTAGTAGCGGCGCAGCCGCCCATCGACGATCTCCTCCTTGTCACCTTCGACCAGGCCATCGGCCCGGAGCCGGTCCAGCGCGGCGTACAAGGTGCCTGCCCGGAGCCGGACGCGCCCGTCGGAGATCCGGGCGACATCGGTCATGATGCCGTAACCGTGCTGAGCCCCCGCGGCCAGCGCGGTAAGTATCAGGAACGTCGGCTCTTGCATTGCCTTCTTGCGCACAGCACCTTTATATGCAGTTCGCCGGTACATCTCAATCTGTTTGCTGGTTCGCTCGCGGGCGGGGCTGATCTTTCTAGTTCGCTCGCGGGCGGGGCGCTTTGAGGCGTCGCCTTCCCTCCTCGCTCACGACTTCGTCGCTCGCTCGTCGGTCCAGGCAACGCCGCGCCCCTGGCTTCGCGAACTGGCGCGCCAAATACAGAGCGATACGTAGCTTTCTGCGTACCAAAGTGACCGCTGTGAAGCATGTCTCATATCCCCGCACCGACAGTGATATTCACCCTGTAACCGACTACGCACTGCTTGTTGCAATACGCCCGCAGTTATCTCATGATGGACATTGAGTAACCAAAGGCAGGGCCATAAACGCCGGGGGCCTGGACATAGAAGGGGCGCAGTGAACGGTGCTGCATCGCCGCGCGCCACGTTCCGCGACGTTTTCGCGGTTAGCGAATTCCGTAACCTCTGGTTCTCCGAAATGCTTTCCGTGGCCGGCGACCGCCTCGCGCTCGTCGCGCTGACGCTGTACGTCTACGACAAGACGAACTCCCCGCTGTACACGGCGATCGCCTACGCGGCCGGTTACGTCCCGTGGGTGCTCGGCGGCTTCTTCCTCGGCACGATCGCCGACCGCAGGCCGCGGCGCGGGGTCATGGTCACCTGCGACCTGGTCCGCACCGTGCTCGTCGCCGCGATGATCCTGCCGCGGATGCCGCTGGCCGGGCTGATCGCGCTGATGTTCGCGACCACGATGTTCGCGCCGCCGTTCGAGTCCGCTCGCGCGAGCATCACCCCGGACATCCTCAAGGGGGAGCACTACGTCCTTGGCACCGCGATCATCCAGACCACGTTCCTCGCGGGGCAGGTGGTCGGCGCGGCCGGGGGCGGCATCGCCGTCGCGTTCTTTCACGTCAAGCCGAGCCTGGTCATCGACGCGGCGACGTTCGTGCTGTCCGCGCTGCTGATTCAGTTCGGCACCAAGAAGCGGGCACCCGCCGTCGCGCGCGACTCCGCCGTCGCCAAACAGCGTCCGATGGCGAACATGCGCGCCGGGTTCCGCCTGGTCTTCGGCAATACGGCGCTGCGCACGCTGATCATGTTCGGCTGGCTGGTCGTCTGGTACACGGTGCCGGAGGGAATAGCGGCGCCCTATGCGCGCGCCCTGCACGGCGGTTCGATCGCGACCGGAGCCGTCCTGGCTTCGGTAGTCCTCGCGACCGCGATCGTCACGCCACTGTTCAGCCGCATCCTCAACCCGCGAAGACGCGTCGACTGGATGGGGCCGCTGGCCATCGCGTGCAACGGCTCCCTCGTGCTGATCGCGCTCCACCCCAGCCTGATCGCCAGCCTGGTGATCTTCTCGGCGTCGAGCGCGTTCGGGTGCTATCAGATCGCCGCGAACACCGCCTTCGTCGTCCGGGTACCGAACGAGCGAAGAGCTCAGGCCTTCGGTATCGCCAACATGGGCGTGATGATCGGGCAGGGACTGACGTTCGTGGCGGCTGGCGCCGCCGCGCAGATGTTCTCCCCGGCCGCGGTCATCGGCGTCGCGGGTGGTATCGGTATGGTGCTGGCCATCATCTTCACCGCACAGTGGCGCCACGTGTCGCCACCAGGCGGACGTCATGCGGCTAGGAGGCGTCCCACTCCTGCCGCGCCGGTTAGAAGTAGAAGTAAGGTGCCGCTACGTGGGGCGTAGCGGACATTGGTTGCGGCAGTGACGTCGTCAGGTCCACGTGTCACGCATCGCAAATCTCCCTCTAAAAAGATCTCTATTTTGGGCAGAACGTGCTGTGGTATCAGGCCCAGGCCATGCGCATCTCCCTGCCCCTCCCTCCGGCAGCGATATGTACTTGTGACGACCCCCTCGCGCTGTGTACGCGGGGTAATCGTTGCTCGTTAATCCCCATTTAGCGCCCGGAATCCAGCGGATAAAGGCAAACGGCCGCAGATAGTACACAAGTCGGCCAAGATGAGCTAAGGTAGCTATACGGAGCTAGTCATTTACGGTGAGCTGCCGACTAGGTAGTTAAACCACTGAGCCCCAGCCGGAGCGGTGGCGCATGAACGCCTCATCCATCACTCGACGCGCACTGACGCATGCAAACGTTCGCAAGTGGGCGTGGTGGCAGCTGCCTGCGTTGATCCGGGCGTACGTCGGCGCGGTGGTCCTCGCCGGGCTGGGGTTCACCATCTTCGCGGCCACGCAGACGACGTGGCACGCCGACGACGGGTGGACGTTCGCGCTGTTGCTGACCAGCGCGCTGGTCTCGGTCGCGGCCACGCCGCGCAGCGCGTATCTACAGGGCGCGATCACGCGGGACTTCATCACGGTGTGGGTGGTGCCGGTGGCGATCCTGCTGCCGCCGGTGTACGCGATGATCGTCCCTGGACCGCTGTACATCCTGACGGCCTGGCGTGTGCACCGGGCCGGCATCCACCGCAAGATGTTCACCGCCGCGGCGATCGCGCTGGCCTACGGCGGCGCGTCGCTGGTGTTCCGGGCGTTCCCGCACTCGTTCGCCGGCCCGGCCATCGGCACCGGGACGCACGCGCTCACCTGGGTGCTGGCCGCCGCGGCGTGCGAGCAGGTCGGCAGGCGCGGCCACCAGGTGTTCATCGTCGGCGCGATCAAGCTCTCCGACCCGACGGTGCGGCTGGCCAAGACGGAGTGGAGCCGCGCGGCCCTCGTCGCCGACTTCGCGGAATTCGACCTCGGCGTCATGATCACGATCGTGGTGGCGGTCAACTCGGTGCTGGCGATCTTCGCGGTGCCCACCGTGCTGCTGGCCCGCCGGTTCATGATGCATGACCAGCTCGTCGCGCAAACGCGGATCGACACGAAGACGGGGCTGCTGAACGCCGCGACCTGGGAGCGGGAGGCAACCGCGGAGGTCGCGCACGCGGTGCGAGTGCGTGCGCCGCTGGCGGTCGCCCTGGTCGACATCGACCACTTCAAGCAGGTCAACGACACGTACGGCCACCTGGTCGGGGACCGCGTGCTGCGGGCTCTTGCCGACGCGCTGCAAAGTCAGCTGCGCGCCTATGACCTGGCCGGACGGTTCGGCGGTGAGGAGTTCGTCATCCTGCTGCCGCAGGCCCGCGAGGCCGACGCGCGCTGCGTCGCCGAGCGCCTGCGCACCTACGTCGCCGCGTTGGAGATCCCGATCGACGACGAGCCCGACTGCATGACGTTCGTCCGGCTCACGATCTCCGTGGGCGTCGCCGCGCTCGACGGCGCGCACCGCGAGCTGACCGACCTGATGGCCGCCGCTGACGCCGCCCTGTACTACGCCAAGGAAACGGGCCGCAACCGCACGCACGTCATTTCGTCTTCGCCCCAGGTGTGACTAGTCCGGTCTCGTACGCGATGACCACGAGCTGGGCGCGATCGCGGGCGTTCAGCTTGCTGAGGATCCGGCTGACGTGCGTCTTGGAAGTGAGCGGGGACAGAAACAGCCGTGCGGCGATCTCGTCGTTGGACAGGCCCTCGGCGACCAGGCTCAGTATCTCTGTTTCCCGCTCGGTCAGCACGGCCAGCACCTGATCGTTGACCGGCTGCCGCGCCGGACGGCGCGCCACGTCGGTGATCAGGCGCCGGGTCACGCTCGGCGAGAGCAGCGCGTCGCCGCGGGCCACCACCCGCACCGCCTGGATCAGCTCGGCGGGCTCGGTGTCCTTGACCAGGAATCCGCTGGCCCCGGCGCGCAGCGCCTGGTACACGTACTCGTCGGTCTCGTACGTGGTCAAGATGATCACCTTGACCCCGGCGAGGTCCTCGTCGGCCGAGATCTGGCGGGTCGCCTCGAGCCCGTCCGTCCCCGGCATCCGGATGTCCATCAGCACCACATCGGCGCGCTCGCGGCGGACCAGGTCGACCGCCTGGCGTCCGTCGACGGCCTCGCCGACCACCTCGAGGTCATCGGCGGAGTCGAGCAGCACCCGGAACCCCGCCCGGATCAGCGCCTGGTCGTCGGCGAGCACCACACGGATCATCGTCGCGCCCCTCTCGTGCTCGGTGACCGGGCATCCAGCGACGGGATCCGGACGGGCAGCCGGGCGGCGACCCGGAAGCCGCCGCCAGGCGCCGGCCCCGCCTCGACCGTCCCGCCGACGGAGGCCGCCCGTTCCCGCATGCCGGCCAGTCCGTGCCCGCCAGAGGCGCCTTCCAGCAGGTCCCCGGCGAGACCGAGCCCGGTGTCGGTCACCTCGACCCGCAGCTCGTCGGCGTCATAGCCGACCGATACGGTGGCCGTCGCCGGACCCGCGTGCCTGATGGCGTTCGTCAGCGATTCCTGCACGATCCGGTATGCCGCCAGGTCGACGGGGGCGGGGAGCGGCACCGTCGTCCCGGTGACCAGCAGCTTGGTCTCCAGTCCTGCCTGGCAGGCGCCGGCCACCAGCGTCGCGAGCTGCGGCACTCCCGGCGAGGGGGCGGTCGGGTCCGCCTCGTCAGCCTGGCGGAGCACGTTGAGTATCGCGCGCAGCTCCCGGAGCCCGTCCTTGCTCGCGTTCTTGATCGCGAGCAGCGCGTCGGGCGCGGCCTCCGGCCGCGTCGGCAGCACATGCAGCGCGGTACCGGCCTGGACGTTGATGGTGGCCATCGTGTGCGCCACCACGTCATGCAGTTCGCGGGCGATGCGCAGCCGTTCCTCGTCCAGCCGTCGCCGCGTGTCCTCGTCGGCGCGGGCGCGAAGCGAATCCACGTACGCCCGCCGGTTCGCCACCGCGATACCGCCGAACACCGCCGCCGCGACCATGGCCGGGATCAGGTCGTAGCCGCCGCCGGTGACGTGGCCGTACGGGTTTCGCACCCCGGTCGCCGTCATCAGCGCCACCAGCGTCACGAACGCCCAGGCCAGTGCCCGCCGCACGCCCACACCTCGGGACGTCACGAAGTAGAGCGCTATGGTCGGCGCCAGCAGCACGGCACCGTTGACGTACCCGAGCAGCGAGAAGGTCGTGACCGCGGCCAGCGACACCACGAGCGCCGGCACCGGCCGTCGCCGCCGCCAGCCGAGCGCCACGCACGCCACCGCCACCAGAAGCAGCGCGGCGCCCGAATGCGGGATGTGGTTGTGCGGGAACCCCTGGAGGTCCTTCGGCTGTTTCGGGTGCATCTCCCCGTAACTGCCCAGCAGCAGCACCGCGCCCCAGCCCAGGGCGAACACGGCGTCCCTTACCGGAGAACCGAGGTACCACCGCCACGCGGCGCGCAGCCATCTCATGCTCGCAAGGTTAAGCCTGCTCACGCGCTGTGTCGCCCTCCCTGGGTTGGCTGTCCGCATACTCCCGCAGGAGTACGCGGCCGGTAACGCCTCCCGTGGCGGTAAGGCCAACTGACTGCCGCAGCCGGACGCCCGGGACGTGGCCGCCGGGCGAGTCTGTACAGCGTCAGGTTCAACGAACCGCAACTCGGAGGTCACGGTGTCCTCGCTTACCAGCTTCGTGCTTCGCCACAAGGCGCTCGTGGCCTTGTTCTGGGTGCTCACGGCGGCCGTCGCCATCATGACGCTCAGCGGAACGACCCACCGGATGACGAACACCTTCGCCATGCCAGGCCAGGCGTTCCACGTCGACAACCAGATCGACAGCCAGTACGGCAACGGCGGCATCGAGGTTCCGTACCTGCCGGTCCTCACGGTGCCGGCCGGCCAGCGGATCACCGATCCGGCAACCGCGGCGCAGACCGGCCGGGCGTTCGCGGCGATCGCCCGGGCGATCCCACACGTCCGGATCGCCGACTACGCCACCACGCACAACCCGGCGTTCGTCACCAAGGACCGCCGGTCCACCTTCGCCCTTGTCTACACCGCGCCGGACACGGGAATAGGCGCGCCGAGCCTCGCCCCGGCGATGGAACGCGCCGTGACCGCCAGCGCGCCGCCCGGCTGGCATGTCCAGATCACCGGCGAGCAACTGCTGCAGGACGGCGCCAAGCCGGCCAAAGGCACCAGCCTGATGACTGAGGAGATGATCGGCACGGTCGGTGCCCTGGCCATCCTCGCGTTCGTATTCGCCAGCTTCCTCGCCCTGCTTCCGCTCATCATCGGCGGCGTCTCCGTTCTCGCCACGTTCCTGCTGGTCGGCGGCCTCACTGAGATCACCGGCGTCAGCCAGATCGTCGAGTTCCTGATCGCCCTGATCGGCCTGGGCGTGGCCATCGACTACTCGCTGCTGGTGGTCAGCCGCTGGCGCGAAGAGCGAGCCAGGGGCCTGGACAACACCGCCGCGGTCCAGCAGGCCATGGAGCACGCCGGCCGGGCGGTCGTGTTCTCCGGCCTGACCGTCGCCATCGGCCTGCTGTCCATGGTCGTCATACCGGTCCCGATGCTGCGCAGCGTCGGCTACGGCGGCGTGCTCGTCCCGCTCACCTCGGTCGCCGTCGCGGTCACCCTGCTCCCGGTCATCCTGGCCACCATCGGCCCGCGGCTGGACTGGCCGCGGCTGCGCACCGAGCGCAACGCGAGCCGGGTGTTCTCCGCCTGGGCGCGCGGCGTCTACCGGCACCGCTGGATCGCCGCCATCGCTGGCCTGGGCATCCTGGCCGCGCTGATGCTGCCCGCGCTGTCCCTGCACCTCGGCGAGCCCGGCAGCTCCGCACAGGCCACCAGCGGCCCCGCGCACGCCGCGCTGACCACGCTGACCGACGGCGGCATACCGTCCGGCGTGCTCACCCCGGCCGAGGTGCTGACCGACGGCGCTAGTGCTGGCAACAACACGGCCACCGCGATCGCCGCCAAGGCCGCCCACTTGAACGGCATCTACGCGGCGGTGGCCCCGGCCACCCCCGACTATCACGCGGCGGGCACCGCGATCGTCACCGTCCTGCCGGCCGGGGAGAGCAACCTGCCGTCCGGCCAGGCGACGATCTCCGCCCTGGAACAGATGATGCTCGCGACTCCGCACGTGCTCGGCGTCGGCGGCGACGGCGCGACGCTGATCGACTTCAACCACGCGGTGTACGGCAGCTTCCCGCTGATGCTGGCCCTGATCGGCGGCGCGACCTTCCTGCTCCTGATCCGCGCCTTCCGTTCGGTCCTGCTGGCGGCCAAGGCCGTCGTGTTCAACCTGATCTCGCTCGCCGCCGCCTACGGCGTGCTCACCTGGATCTGGCAGGACGGCCACGGCTCGCACGCGATCTGGGGCATTCCGGCGACCGGCGCGATCTCGAGCTGGGTGCCGCTGATGGTGTTCGCCTTCCTGTTCGGCCTGTCCATGGACTATGAAGTGTTCATCCTGACCCGGGTCCGCGAGGCCTACGACGAGAGCGGTGACGCCGAGCACGCCGTGACGACCGGGCTTGGCCGCACCGGCCGCCTGGTCACCAGCGCCGCGGCGATCTTGATGCTCAGCTTCCTGTCCATGTCCACCGGTCCGCAGACCGACCTGAAGATCCTGGCCACCGGCCTGGGCGCGGGCATCCTGATCGACGCGGTGGTGATCCGCTGCCTGCTGGTCCCCGCCCTGGTCGCCCTGTTCGGCAAGGCGAACTGGTGGCTGCCCGCCCCGGTGGCGAAGGTGCTCAGGATCCCGGCCGCCCCGGCGCGCACCGCGGCCCCCGTCGCCGCCACGCCCCCGGTCGCCGCCCCGGAGCCGGCCCGCGCACCGCAGCTGGCGGGCACCCGGTAACGACGCGCACGGCCACTGGCCCGGCTGCCGCATTGGCTGCCGGGCCGGTATGTCGACGGCGGCATCGAGATCGGCAGGTTATCGTGATCTTCATGGGCGAATTGAGTGCTGAGCGCGCCCGCGAGCTGGACGCCGCGGATCCGCTGGCGGAGTACCGGGAGCGGTTCGTCTTCGAGGATCCGTCGCTGATCTACCTGGACGGGAACTCGCTGGGGGCGCTGCCGCGGGCCACCAAGAGACGGATCGAGGAAGTCATGGCCACCGAATGGGCGGCCGCGCTCACCCGGTCCTGGGACCACTGGGTTCACCTGCCGGAGCTGGCCGGGGAGGCAGTCGCCGCGCTGATCGGGGCCGCGCCAGGGCAGACGATCGTCACGGACAACACCACGACAAACCTGTACAAGCTGGCGACCGCGGCCCTGGACGCCCGGCCTGGGCGCCATGTCATCGTCACCGACAATGACAACTTTCCCACTGACCGCTATGTACTGGAGGGCATCGCCAGCCAGCACAATCTGGAATTCCGGCTGCTCAGCACCGACCTGGACGACGGCGTCGACCCGGACCTGGTCCGCCGCGCGGTGGACGACGACACCGCGCTGGTCAGCCTGTCCCACGTGGCTTACCGGAGCGGGGCGCTCGCCGACATGGCGACGCTGACCCAGATCGTGCACCAGTCCGGCGCGCTGATGATGTGGGACCTGTGCCACGCGGTCGGATCGGTACCGATCGAGCTGGACGCCTGCGACGCGGACCTCGCGGTGGGCTGCACCTACAAGTACCTGAACGCGGGGCCGGGCGCGCCCGCGTTCCTGTACGTCGCGGCCCGGCTGCGGGACGTGCTCCGGCAGCCGATCTGGGGCTGGTTCTCCCAGCGGGACCAGTTCGAGATGGGCCCGGAGTACCGGCCTGCCGAGGGCATGACCAAGTTCCTGACCGGCACGCCGAACATCCTCGGCACGGTCGCCGTGCTCGAGGGTGCGCGGCTGCTGACCGAGGCCGGCATCGACCGGATCAGGGCCAAGAACGTGCTGCTCACCGAGTTTCTCGCCGAACTGGCCGCGGCATGGCTGGAGCCGCTCGGCTGCGTGCTGGCCAGCCCGCGCGAGCCGGCGCAGCGGGGCAGCCACCTGTCGTTCAAGCACCCGGACGCCGAGGCGATCGTCGCGGAGCTGATCAAGGCGAACATCGTCCCCGACTTCCGCACCCCGGGCCGGTTCCGGTTCGGGCTGCCCGCGCTCACCACCCGTTTCATCGACGTGCACAACGCCGCGGCCGCGACCCGCGACCTGCTCATCGCGAGAGGAAGCCATGGCTGACAAGCTCACGTACTCCTCGTACCTGCGGCTGGATCAGCTGCTGTCCGCGCAGCAGCCGCGGTCCGCCGAACACGACGAGATGCTGTTCATCGTCATCCACCAGGTGTACGAGCTGTGGTTCAAGCAGCTGCTGCACGAGCTGACCCGGCTCCAGCAGCACCTGGCGGCCGGCGACACCACGCACAGCATGCGCACGCTGCGCCGGACCCTCGCCATCCTCAAGATCGTCGTTGCCCAGCTCGACGTGCTCGAGACGATGACCCCGACGCAGTTCCGCAGGTTCCGGGACGAGCTGGGCACCTCGAGCGGGTTCGAGTCCAGCCAGTTCCGCGAGCTGGAGGCGGTGCTCGGGCGGCGCGAGTTCCCCAAGTGGGCGCCGCAGCCGGCCGCCGCCGCACGGCCGTCGGTGTTCGACTCGTTCATCAGCTACCTGGCCGCGCAGGGCTACGACATGCCACCCGAGCTGCTGCACCGCGACATCGGCGCACCGATAGAGACGTCGGAGGCCATGCAGCAGGTGCTCAAGCGGGTCTACGACGACGACTCGGGCGCCGCCGCCGTCGCCGAACTGCTCGTCGACCTCGACGAGGGCATGCAGGAGTGGCGGTACCGGCACGTCAAGATGGTCGAGCGCACGATCGGCGGCCGGACCGGCACCGGCGGCTCCACCGGCGCGAAGTACCTGAGCAGCACGGTCGGCAAGCCCACCTTCCCCGACCTGTGGGCAATGCGCACCCTCAGCTAGCCTGCGTTGGGGAAGCCGGGTCCCATGAGTCGAGCCACAGCTCGTTAGGACAAAACTGTTCCCACCAGCACCATCGGTAGCGCTAGACAGCCGAGGTGTTGGGCTGCGTTGTTCTGTGGATCGTCCTAAGCGGGGCTTATTCTCTGGGCTTCGGATGTGCCGGCCCGGCTATCTGCCGGCAGCCCCTGATAGCGACTGGAGCTGGCGTGCGGCATGGGGCTGACGATGCGCCAGCGCGCCGCCTGGCTCTGCATCAATGTGGCGGATTTCCCTATCGTGGTGGACTGACCTCTGAAAACGAGGGTCAGCCCGCCACAAAGGGGTAATCCGCCACGTTGTTCGAGATTTTCGCCGCCAGCGGGCCGCCAGCGGGCCGCCTGCGAGCGCCGATCGCCTCGCCGCAGGACCCTGAATAAGCCACCAGGATCCCAGAGCACGTACAACCCTTCGTGATCATGTATCTGTGCGACGCCCAGCCCCTCCGTATGGATGTTGCGTATCCGCGATCATCTCCGGGCGAGGCGGGACGGCGGGACCCCGGGGACAACGAGCGCGGGGCGCGGCCCGTGTGGCGTGAGTGAGGGGGCGCCGCACGAAGCAACGAAGAAGGCAAGGGGCCGTTACCCCGACCGGGATAACGGCCCCTTAATGGCCTGAACAAACGCGCCTAGTGCGAGTCGCTGCCCTGGGGAAGCTCTTCGGTACCAGAACCAACAGCGGCGTGCCCGTTAGAACCAGAACCAGAACCGTGGCCGTTCGTCTCGACGGGAGCGACGGTTTCGGTGAACGCGGAGTTCGCGGCGGACCGGGCACGGCCGAGCAGCCCGGCCCCGGCCGGCGCGCGGACGCCGTTGACGTCCACCGACCCGGCGCTGGGCAGCACCGGTACTTCCTTTCGAGCCGATGCCACCGCCCGCGCCGAATCCGACAGCGGCTGGTGCACCTCGATGAACGCGCCGTTCGGCAGCTGCCGGATGATGCCGGACTCGTACCCATGGGCGAGCTCCATGGTGTCCTTACGCTGCAGCCCGAGGCAGATGCGCCGGGTCAGCCAGAACGACACCGCCGGTCCCACGAACACCATGACACGCGCGATCCAGGTGATCGTGTACAGCGGCACCTGAAGCTTGTCGGCGATCACGTCGTTCGCGCCCTCGGCCCACAGCACGCCGTAGAACACGATCGCGGCGATACCGGTCGCGGTGCGGATCGGCGCGTTGCGCGGCCGGTCGTTGATGTTATGCCACGCCTTGTCGCCGGTGGCCCACTGCTCGAAGAACGGCCAGAGCGCGGCCCCGGTGAAGACCAGCCCGATAGGCACAAGGGCCGGTATCAGCACCGAGAACGTGACCGTGTGTCCGAGGAAGTTCCACTCCCAGGCAGGGAAGACCCGCAGCGAGCCTTCCAGGATGCCCATGTAGAAGTCGGGCTGGGAGGCCGAAGAGATCGCCACCGGCGTGTACGGCCCGTACAGCCACACGGGGTTGATCTCCGCGAACGTGGCCAGGACCACCAGGGCGCCGAAGATGAAGAAGAACCACGCCTGGCCCTTGGCGATGAAGTACGGGAAGAACGGCTGACCGCGCACGTTGTTCTCGGTGTTGCCGAGGCCGGGCATCTGGGTGTGCTTCTGGTGCACCATGATGAACAGGTGCGCCGTGATCAGCGCCAGGATGATGCCGGGGATCAGCAGCACGTGCAGGATGTACATGCGCGGCACGATCGAGTTGCCCGGGAACGGGCCGCCGAACAGGAAGTACGCGCCGTAGGTGCCCACGATCGGGATGCCCTGCACCACGCCTTCCAGGATCCGCAGGCCGGCACCGGACAGCTGGTCGTCCGGCAGCGAGTACCCGAACAGGCCCTCGAGCATGCCGAGCGTGAACAGCACGATGCCGATCAGCCAGTTGACCTCGCGCGGCTTGCGGTAGGCACCGGTGAAGAACACCCGGATCATGTGCGCCATGATCGCGACCATGAACAGGTCGGCGGCCCAGTGGTGGATCTGCCGGATCAGCAGCCCGCCGCGGATGTCGAACGAGATCCGCAGGGTGGACTGGTACGCCTGGCTCATCTGAATGCCGTTGAGCTTGGTGTACGACCCGTGGTAGGTCACGTCGCTCATCGACGGCACGAAGAACAAGGCGAGGAACGTCCCGGTCAGCAGCAAGATCACGAACGACCAGAGCGCGATCTCGCCGAGCATGAACGACCAGTGGTCGGGAAAGACCTTCTTCAGGAACGTGCGGAAGCCGCGCGCGCCATGGAACCGGTCGTCCAGCCAGCCGCCCAGCCCGCTGACGGCGTCAGGCACTTCAGGGGCAGTGGTGCTCATCCGCGCTCCCAGAAGCTCGGACCCACGGGCTCCTGGAAGTCGCTCTTCGCGACCAGGTAGCCCTCGGAGTCGGTGGTCAACGGCAACTGCGGCAACGGCCGCGCGGCCGGCCCGAAGATCACCTCGGCGCCCTTGGTCGCGTCGAACGTCGACTGGTGGCAGGGGCACAGGATGTGGTGCGTGGTCTGCTCGTACAGCGCGACCGGGCAGCCCACGTGGGTGCAGATCTTCGAGTACGCCACGATGTTGTCGACGGTCCAGTTGACGGTGCCGAGCAACGTCGAGCCGTTGCGCCGTTCCGGGAAGTGGTCCAGCTGCCCTGGCTCGAACTTGATCAGGATGACCGCCGCCTTGGCGAGTTCGTCCTGGTTGTCCGTGTAGCCGTCCGGCACGATCGTGATCATCGAGCCGGGCTCGTTGAACATCGCCGGGGAGAGCGGGGTGTTCGTGCCGTACACCAGCAGCCGCCGCCCGGGCGACCAGACCGTGTGCCGCAGCGAGGTGCCGGGCAGCGGGCCCAGGTCGCGCAGCAGCACGACCGGCGCCACGGCCAGCGGTGCGGTGGCCAGCATCAGCGTGCGCCGGGCCAGCTTGCGCTTGCCCACCTGGCTGGCCCGCCCGCCCTCGACCGCGTACTCCTGGAACGCCGCGCGCTCCTTGGCCGAAGACCGCAGGTCGTGCCGTTCTTCCTCGGTCTCCACGTCCGGCATCAGGTGCCGGACCCAGAGCAGCGACCCGGCCCCCAGCGCGAGCAGCACGACCGAGAGCGACAGCCCGAGCGCCAGGTTGGAGCGGAACACCGCGTTGACCGAGTGCACTTCCAGGCCGACGTACGCCGCGACGAAGCCACATCCCGCGAGAAAAGCAAGGACAAAGATCGCGGCGATAAGTCGTTCCGCCTTATCCGCGCGAGCCACATCCTCAGGGACAGCGGGGAGCCGGCCCTCGACCGGCTCCTCGGCCACCACCTCAGCGGAGCCCGACAGCAGCGGCGGCGAGGGCGGCGGTGTACCCACCACCCGGCGTGGCGCTACCGGGCCCTCGTGCTCTTCTTCCGATGACGACGGGTTGTCGCTCATGACTGCTCCGTACCTTCGGAGTTCCCGGAATGACGACGTTTGGCGGTGAGCCACATGGCGATCAGCACCAGGAAGCCCAGGCCGCCGAGCCAGATCACCAGTCCTTCGGTGACTGGGCCGGTGCGGCCGAGGGAGAGCCCGCCGGGGTTGGTCTCGGTCCGGGTCTGCGTGATGTAGGCGATGATGTCGCGCTTGGCCTGCGGGCTGAGCACGCCGTCGCCGAACACCGGCATCGCCTCGGGCCCGGTCAGCATCGCCTCGTAGATCTGGGCGGCGGTGGCCTGGGTCAGCGGCGGGGCGAACTTGCCGTAGGTCAGCGCGCCGCCGGCCCCGGCGAAGCCGTGGCACTGCGCGCAGTTGGCGCTGAACAGCTGCGAGCCCAGCGCGGTGTCGGCGCCATTGGGGGACACCATGTCCGCCGACGGGATCCCGGGACCGCCGCCGAGGCTGGCGATGAATTGGGCGATCGCGTAGATCTCCGCCTGGCTGAACGTGACCGGCTTACGCGGATTCTCCGCGCCCGGCTCCTTGGCCGGCATGCGGCCGGTCGACATCTGGAAGTCGACCGCGGCGGCGCCGGCGCCGATCAGGCTGGGCGCCTGCGATGTGCCCTGGGCGTCCAGGCCGTGGCAGCTCGAACAGTTCTGCACGAACAGCGCCCGGCCTTCGGCGGTGCCCTGCCCTGCCTGGTTCTGCGACGCGGACGCGCCGCCGCTGCCGGTGATGGCCGCGTACAGCGCGGCGACGACGACAAGCCCGAGCAGCAGGGCGGCGTAGCCGGCTGCCGGGCGTCTGCGCCTGGCGATGATCCAGCTCAACTCGCTGTCCCCTGACTAGTGGATGAGGTAGATGGTGGTGAAGAGCCCGATCCACACGACGTCGACGAAGTGCCAGTAATACGACACGACGATCGCGCTGACCTGCTGCTCATGGGTGAATCGCCGGGCGGCGAACGTGCGGCCCAGCAAGAAGATGAAGGCGATGAGCCCGCCGGTCACGTGCAGCCCGTGGAAGCCGGTGGTCAGGTAGAACACCGATCCGTAGTTGCTCGACGACAGCGTGAGGTGCTGCTGGCGGATCAGGTCCAGGTACTCGTAACCCTGGCCGAGCACGAAGTACAGGCCCATGATGAAGGAGAGCACGTACCACTCGCGCAGGCCCCAGCGGCCCATCTGGAAGATCGAGCCGACCCGCCGGATCTGCCCGCGCTCGACCGCGAACACGCCGAGCTGGCAGGTAACACTGGACGCCACCAGCACAAGGGTGTTCGCCGTCGCGAGCTTCAGGTCCAGGTCAGCGCCCGGCCAGTGCATACCCTGGCCCTTGTCGACCGACCTGATCGTGAAGTACATCGCGAACAACGCCGCGAAGAACATCAGCTCCGATGACAGCCATACGATGGTGCCGACGCTGACCAGGTTGGGCCTGCTCGCCGGGGAACGGGGAGTGATCTCCGTTGATGATTGTGCTGTGGCCACGAGAGCCATTATTACGACACTGCGTAGGGGAACGCCACGCGACCCCCCGGGTACGTCGTGCTGCCGATAGCATTGCATGCCATGAAGGTCGTTGTGTACAGCCACGACGCTGATGTCCGGGCCAGGATCAAGCTCGCCATCGGTGTCCGCCCCGCCATGGACGTGCCGGAAGCCGAGGTGATCGAGGTCGCCACCGAGCCGGCGCTGTTCCGGCTGCTGGACGCCGGCGGTGCGGACGTCATGGTGCTCGACGGCGAGGCGCAGCCGGCCGGCGGCATGGGCGTCTGCCGCCAGGCGAAGGACGAGATCTACAATTGCCCGCCGGTGCTGCTGATCGTCGGCCGGGCCGACGACGGCTGGCTCGCGACCTGGTCCCGCGCCGACGCGGTGATCAGCCACCCCATTGACCCGGTTTCTCTGGCAAACTCCCTCGCTGGCCTGATGCGGGCGCGGGCCGCCTCCGTTGGCTAACTCCCCTTTGTGAAGGCCCCTCTATGGATATCAGAACGACCTGGCCTGCTCTTCTGGGAGCCCTTACCCGGGGCGAGTCGCTGACGGCCGACGAGACCGAATGGGCCATGGGCGAGATCATGGAAGGGGCCGCGACGTCCGCGCAGATCGCCGGTTTCGCGATCGCGCTGCGGATGAAGGGGGCGTCGGTAGCGGAGCTGTCCGGCCTGGCCAGGGCGATGCTGTCGCACGCGACGCCGATCCACGTGCCGGGGCACGTCGTCGATCTGGTGGGTACCGGGGGCGACGGGGCGCGGACGGTCAACGTGTCCACGATGGCGACGATGGTGGCGGCGGCCGCCGGCGCGCGGATGGTCAAGCACGGGAACCGGGCCGCGTCGTCCGCCTGCGGGGCGGCGGACGTGCTGGAAGCGCTCGGGGTCGTGATCGACCTGCCGCCAGCGGCTTCCGCCGAGCTTGCGTCGTCGCTGGGTATCGCGTTCCTGTTCGCGGCGATGTACCACCCGGCGCTGCGGCACGCGGGGCCGACGCGCAGCCAGCTGGGCGTGCCCACCGTGTTCAACAACCTGGGGCCGCTGACGAATCCGGCGCGGCCTTCCGCGCTGGCGGTGGGTGTCGCGGACCCGCGGATGGCCTCGGTGATCGCCGGCGTGCTGGCCGAGCGGGGCTGTTCAGCCCTCGTGTTCCGCGGCGAGGACGGGCTGGACGAGCTGACCACGACCGGGCCGTCGACGGTCTGGGTGGTGCACGGGGGAGAGGTGGCCTCGACGGTGTTCGATCCGGCGATGCTCGGCCTTGGGCCGGCTGGGCTGGACGACCTGCGCGGCGGGGACGCCGCGTTCAACGCCGGCGTGGTGCGGTCCGTCCTTTCCGGTGCGCCGGGTCCGGTGCGGGACATCGTGCTGCTGAACGCCGCCGCCGCGCTGGCCGCCGGTGCCGGCGTGGCCGGCCCGGAAGCCCTCGTGGCCGCCCTGGCCGACGGCTTCTCCCGCGCCGCCGAAGCCGTCGACTCCGGCGCCGCCCGCGACCTGCTCGCCCGCTGGATCACCACCAGCCAGCAGCTATCCCAATCCCGCTAACCCACCCGCGCCGGCCGCCCACCGCGCGCGCCATATCCTAATATTTCACCCTATTCCTGGCGCGTCGTCTGGCGTACCAAATCATTGCGGACAGTTACCCCCCCGAATCGGGGGGTAACTGTCCGCAATCATTTCCGGACCGGCTCCAGGGTGAGCGCGGGGCCACGGCTGGGCGAGGCCAAACCGGGGCAAGGCGGATATCGCGCCGGCACGGCGGTTGCCCGCGACACGCCCAGAACGCACGTTATGCCGGGTTGGGCGTCGGCATGCCGGGTCAGGCGTCGGCCAGGCCGAGCGAGAAGGCCGATTCCAGGTCGTGGCGGGTATACGTGCGGAACGCGATGTGCGTCTCAGTGTGGGTCACGCCGGCCACCTTGTTCAGCTGACCGGGGATGACGTCGGCCAGCTCCTCGTGCGCGCGCACCCGGACCATCGCCACGAGATCGAACTCGCCGGTCACCGAGTAGACCTCGCTCACCTCGGGGATCTGGGCGATCTCCTCGGCGACCTCGGGAATGCGCTGGATCTCGGCCCTGACCAGGACGATCGCGGTGACCAATGGGTACCTCCCGGGGACGCTACTCGGCTGGCGCCTACGCTACTACGGCCTCTGGCCAGGTGCTGAGCTGACCAAGGGTCCGCACGCCCTGGGCGGCCAGCCGGGTGATCAGCGACCCGAGAATTTCGGCGGTGGCGCGTGCGTCGGCGAGAGCCCGGTGGTTCGGCACGGTACGGGCGCCGAAGAAACTGGCCAGCGTGCCCAGCTTGCAGTCCGGCACCTCCTCCGGGTCCAGCAGCTGCCTGGCGAGCGGCACCGTGTCGAGCACCGCGAAAGCCGGCCAGGCCAGCCCGCAGGCCTCCGCGGCGGCGCCGAGAAAGCCGATGTCGAACGGGGCGTTGTGCGCGACCAGCACGCAGCCGTCGGCGAACCGGAGCAGCCTGGGCAGGACGGCCGCGACCTGCGGGGCGGCGGACAGCAGCCAATCGGTGATGCCGGTGAGCTCTTCGATGGACGGCGGGACCGGGATGCCCGGGTTGACCAGCGAGGCGAACTCGCCGCGCCGTACTCCGCCGCGGATCCGCACCACGCCGATCTCGGTGATCGCGCCGTCGTCCGGCGACCAGCCGGTGGTCTCCAGGTCCACGACGGCGAACTCGGTTTCCGCCAGGGACAGCACAGCCTGCGCGGGCACTAGCCCAGCCCCGCCGAGGGGCGGGATCGGATCGGGCTCGGCGCGGGCCGGGTCGTCGTGTTCACTCAGTACCGGCGCGGTCACGGTCATACTCACGGGCACCACGTTAGACCGACCCTCTGACATTTCCGCCCAGGCCCGCGGGCTGACCGGTCTCCGACACGCGGGCACCCGAAAATGTCAGACCCCCTCGCTACCGTGTGTCCCGTCCATTCACGGAATGCGAGGAGGATTACATGCCCACTCAGTGCCAACAGTGTGACACGCGCGGCTTCGCGTGCCAGGATTGCGTCGTCACGGTCATCGCGCCACGGGGCGCGTCACGGCAACTTGAGGAAGAGGAAGTGCGGGCACTGAACGTCCTGGCGGACGCGGGGATGATCCCGCGGTTGCGGCTGAACGTCTCTCGCCCGCGTGCTCCGAAGCTGCCGAGTGCGCGAAGGACCTGGGCCTTCCCGTCCAGCAAGGCGTCGTGATGATACTGCGGGAGCTGCCCGTTCGCTGACAAACGGCAGCGGCGTAATGAAGTGCTTGGAGTTACGCGAACCGGTTGAAGCGGCACATGCCCTTCACTACGCTTGCTCCAGGTTTTTACTGGTCAGCTAAGGGCCCGGGGGAGTGGGCAGACGCGCGAGGCGCGCCGAGACCAAGGGAGCGTGGTAGGCACGTGGGTACGCGGCAAACGGGCAGCACTTCCCGGTTGCGCCGCTGCGTGGCGATCGCGTCTGGGCTGCTGATCACCGGCACTCTCACCGCCGTCGCCATCAATGCCAGCGCCGCTTCGAAACCGACGATCGCCCAGGTCCAGGCCAAGGTCAACCAGCTCACCTCGCAGTTCAACAGGGTGTCCGAGCAGCTGGACCAGGCCAAGGAGCAGCTGAGCGGCGCGCAGAAGCAGCTCAAGCAGGTGACCGCCAAGTACCAGCACGCGAACTCCCAGTTCGAGGCGGCCCGCACGGTCGTCGCCCAGATCGCCGCGTCGGCCTACGAGGACACCGGCACGACGTCGATCGCCGGCGTGCTCACCTCGGACGACCCGGGCGTCGTGCTCCGGCAAGGCGCGCTGCTGCTTCAGCTGTCCAGCAGCCAGAGCGCGGAGACCCAGCAACTGCTCGCCGACGCGAGCCAGCTGGAGGGCGTGCAGCAGGAGTTGCAGCGCACCGAGACCGGCGTCGCCACGCTGGAGCGGACGCTCAACACCAAGAAGAACTCGCTGAAGACGCTCATCACGACCGAGCAGGCGACGCTGGCCAGCCTGACCGCTCCGCAGCAGCAGCAGGTCACGTCGACAACCATCGGCGGCAGCGGCAACGGCAGCTCGACCACCAAGCCCACGCCGTACACGGGCCCGACGGGATCCCAGGCGGACCAGGCGGTCGCGTTCGCGTACGCGCAGCTCGGCTGCATTTACGTGTACGGCGCTACCGGCCCGTGCAAGTACGGGTTTGACTGCTCCGGCCTGGCCCAGGCCGCGTGGGCGTCGGCCGGCGTATCAATCCCGCGGGACACCTACGAGCAGTACGCGGCCCTGCCGCACATCTCCTCTTCCGCCATCGAGCCGGGTGACCTGCTGTACTACAACGGCATCAGCCACGTCGCGGTGTACGTCGGCGGGGGAATGATCATCGACGCGCCAGTACCCGGGCAGGTCGTGGAGAGGATCCCGATGAACAGCCCGTGGTACGCCTCGAACTTCGACGGCGCCGTCCGTCCGTAGCCGGTCCGGTAAGCTTCCGGCTCGTGGGTTACTGCTACTTCAAGCGTCCGCGCACCGTCTGAGGCGGTGCGCCGGGTCCGTATCGCGGGCTCCGTATCTAAGCGTGTCTAAGCGTGCCGCCGTCGGCTGGTCTTCCTTCCGACTCGACGGGACGTTCTCGTGTACCCACCTTCGCTCCATGCCGTCGTCACGTACCTGCGCTGCCCGGTTTGCGCCGGCTGCCTGTATCTGGGTGCTGGTCGCCTGGCCTGCGACGCGCGCCATAGCTTCGACGTCGCCCGGCACGGCTACGTCAACCTGACCGACGGCCGGCCGGGCCCTGGAACCGCCGACTCCGCCGACATGGTCGCCGCTCGCGACTATTACCTTGGCCGCGGCCACTACCGGCCGCTCGCGGCGGCGGTACGAGCGCTTGCCGCCCGGTACGACCCCGACGTGCCGGGCCTGGTGGTCGACCTCGCTGGCGGCACCGGCTACTACCTGGCCGGTGTTCTCGACGAACTGCCGCACCGGCACGGCGTGTGCGTCGACCTGTCCGGGGCGGCGTTGCGCCGCGCCGCGCGGGCCCATCCCCTGGCGGCTGCCATCGGCGCGAACGTCTGGCGCCCGCTTCCGCTCGCGGGCGGATCGGCGGCCCTGGTACTGAGTGTCTTCGGCCCGCGCAACGCCGTGGAGACCGGTCGTGTGCTAGCCCCGGGCGGGTCGCTGATCATCGCCGTGCCAGGCCCCGGTCACCTGCGCGAGATCCGCGGGCCGCTCGGCATGATCGGCATCGACAAGCGCAAGCAGCGGCGGCTGTCCGCCAGCTACCGCGAATACAGCTACCGCGGCGAGACAGTGGTGCGCTACTCGCTGAGCCTGGACCACAAGGATCTCGCGGCGCTGGTGTCCATGGGGCCAAGCGCCCGGCACGTTGCGCCGTCCATGCTGGCGGCCAGCGTCCGCACGCTGCCCAGCCCGGTCACCGTGACCGCTGACGTGCGGATCAAGGTTTTCCAGCGTCCGGGCGTGCGGTCACTGCGGGGACAGCGCCACTAGACTCGACCAGTGCGCCGGACGCTGATCGTCACCAATGACTTCCCGCCCCGCGAAGGCGGCATCCAGTCGTTCGTGCACGCGCTGGCCACCCGGCTGCCGGAGGGCACGGTGACCGTCTACTCACCCCGCTGGCGAGGGGATCGCGAGTTTGACGCCGCGCAGCCGTACCCGGTCGTCCGGCACCCGACTTCGCTGATGCTGCCAGTGCCGTCGGTCGCGCGGCGCGCCGCGGCGATCGTGCGGGAGCGGGAGATCGACACGGTGCTGTTCGGCGCCGCCGCGCCGCTCGGCCTGCTGGCCCCGAGCCTGCGCCGGGCCGGCGTGACCAGGACGGTCGCGTTGACCCATGGCCACGAGGCCGGCTGGGCGGCACTGCCCGGCGCGCGCACCCTGCTGCGCCGGATCGGTGCCGAAGTAGACACAGTTACCTATCTCGGCGAGTACTTCAGGAGCCGGCTGGCCCAGGCGCTCACCGACGAAGCGGCGGCCCGGATGACCCGGCTGGCCCCCGGGGTCGACGTCAGCACGTTCCGGCCCGGCGCCGGCGGCGGGGCGATCCGCGAGCGGCTCGGGCTCGGCCGGGACAAGCCGGTCGTGGTGTGCGTCTCCCGGATGGTGCCGCGCAAGGGCCAGGACACACTGATCCAGGCCTGGCCGAAAGTGCTGGCCGAATCCCCGGAAGCCGTGCTGCTGCTGGTCGGCGACGGTCCGTACCGCAAACGGCTGGAGCGGATGGCCAACCAGACCAAGCAGGTGATCTTCGCCGGCTCGGTGCCGTGGGCCGACCTGCCCGCGTGCTACGACGCCGCAGACGTATTCGCGATGCCATGCCGGACCAGGCGCGCCGGCCTGGACGTGGAGGGTCTCGGCATCGTGTACCTGGAGGCATCCGCGACCGGGCTGCCGGTGGTCGGCGGGGATTCGGGCGGCGCGCCCGACGCCATTCTCGACGGGGAAACCGGCTACGTGGTCCGCGGCGGGGACGTGGCCGCCACCGCGGCCCGGATCAGCGAGCTGCTCACCGACCCCGCCAAGGCCCGCGCGATGGGGGAGAAGGGCCTGGCCTGGGTCAACCGGGAGTGGCGCTGGGAGCTGGCCGCCGCTCGGCTCGAGGCCATCCTGGACCGTCCCGGGGATGCTCGAACGTCTAAGGCGCCCTAAGCCGCGGGCCTGGCTTCCGGGGTGTCTAAGGTCCGTATAAGCAGCCAAGATAAGGCATTCCTCCGATGCGGCGCAGGGGGTCTTACGGCGATTCTCGATAGTGACCGGCCAACACAGGCCGGCGCGTCGAGGAGGATCAAAATGCATCCGTACTTCTCCCAGGCTCTCGCGGCAGAGCACATCAACGATGCGCTCCGGACCGCGAACGCCGCCCGCCGTGCCAACGAGGCACGGCACGCCCGCCCCACGCGGTTCGCGGCCCTGACCGCGGCGCTGCGGGGTACCGTATCGGGCGCACCCGCGGCCCGGGTACACGTCAAGGGGGCCTGACCATGTTCACCAGGTTCGCTCGCCGGGTTGTCCGGGTTCTTGATGAGATGCGGTACGCACAGTACCGGCAGACGGTGTTGCTCTGCTCACCAGACCGCTTCGTCATGGCCCCGGACCGGGCACCGCGCGACTTCGCCGAGTTCTTGTTCCGTACGTCCGGTCCGCTGCTCCGCGAGCCAACCGATGACAACCGTTCGCACGGCGAGCTAGTCCGTTGACGTCCCATCAGTCACAAGAGTTCAGCAGAACGACCGAGGTTTCACGTCAGAAATTGGCTTCGTGTTAAGAAAGGTGCCGTATTTGCACCCTTTCCTAACACGAAGCCCTTCCTTGACACGAACCCCAGTGGATAAAGCACCATAAATCACGAAATGTCGGGCGCGGGGTCCGCGGGGGCGTACGCGGGATGCGGGGTTACGGGCGCGCGGGGCGCGGGGGGAGTACGCGGGGTGCGTGGGGACGTGGGGTTACGGGCGCGGGGCGCGAGGGAGTACGCAGGCGCGGGGTGCGCGGGGCTCGGGGACGGGGTTAGGAGTAGAGGGCTTCTATGTCGGCGGCGAAGTCCTTCATCAGGACCGCGCGGCGGATGCCGAGCTTGGCGCTGAGCTGGCCCTTCTCCTGGGTGAAGTCCACGTCCAGGATGCGGAACTTCCTGATCGACTCGGCACGGGACACCGCCTTGTTCGCCTCGTCGACGGCGGACTGGATGGCGGCGACCAGGTCGGGATTGTCACGCAGCGAACCAGCCGGCGTGTCCGCGGGTACCGAATGCTGCTGCATCCACGGACCGAGCGCCTCTTCGTCCAGGGTGATCAGCGCGGCGACGTAGGGCTTGCCGTCGCCGACTACCATGCACTGGCTGATCAGCGCGTGGCCGCGCAGCCGGTCCTCCAGCACCGCGGGTGCGACGTTCTTGCCGCCGGCGGTGACGATCATCTCCTTCTTCCGCCCGGTGATGGACAGGAACCCCTCGTCGTCAAGCTCGCCGATGTCGCCGGTGCGGAACCAGCCGTCGTCGGCGAACGTCTCGGCGGTCGCCGCTTCGTTGCCCCAGTAGCCGGGGAACACGTTGACGCCGCGGATCAGCACCTCGCCGTCGTCGTCGATGCGCACCGAGACGCCGGGGATCGGCTGCCCGACCGTGCCGATCTTGAACCGCTCCGGATGGTTGACGGTCGCCGCGGCGGTGGTCTCGGTGAGCCCGTAGCCCTCGAGCACCGTCACGCCGATGCCGCGGAAGAAGTGGCCGAGCCGCTCGCTCAGCGCCGCGCCGCCGGACACCGCGTGCGTCACCCGGCCGCCCAGCGCCGCGCGCAGCTTGGCGTAGACCAGCCGGTCGAAGATCGCGTGCTGCATCCGTAGCCCGAGACCCACGCCAGAACCAGCAGACAGCGCCCGGCTGTACGCCACGGCGACCGACGCCGCGCGCCCGAAGATCGCGCCCTTGCGCTCGCTGACCGCCTTCTGCTCCGCGCCGTTGTACACCTTCTCGAACACGCGCGGCACGGCCAGGATGAACGTGGGCTGGAACGTGGCCAGCGACGGCAGGATCTCGGTCAGCGACGGGCAGTGCCCGAGCACCACGCCGCCCTCGATGCAGCCGACCTCGATGATCCGCGCGAACACGTGCGCCAGCGGCAGGAACAGCAGCGTTGACGCGCCCTCGACGCTGGCCACCGACGCGAGCGGCCCCATGAACGCGTTGCGCACGTCGGCCAGCAGGTTGGCGTGGGTGAGCTCGCAGCCCTTCGGCCGGCCGGTGGTGCCCGAGGTGTAGATCAGCGTGGCCAGGTCGGAAGCTTGCGACCGGGGGGATATCTCGTCGTCGGCCACGTCCGCGCCGCCGGCGGTGAGCGAGGCCAGGTCGGCGTCGATCCGCCACAGGTGCTTGAGGGCGGGGACCTGGTCGCGGAACCCGCCGATGAGGTCGGCGAACTGGGCGTTCTCCACGAAGCAGGCGCTCGCTCCCGAGTCGGACAAGATCCACTGGGCCTGCTCCGCCGAGGACGTCTCGTAGACCGGCACGACGACCGCGCCCGCGCTCCAGATCGCGTAGTCGAGCAGCGTCCACTCGTACCGGGTGTGTGACATCAGCGCGACCCGGTCGCCGGCCCCGATGCCGGCCGCCGCCAGGCCCTTGGCCAGCGCGACGACCTCGTCGCGGAACACCGCGGCGGTCACGTCGGACCAGCCGTTCCCCGCCGCGCGCCGCATGAGCACCGCCTGCGGCTGCTCGGCAGCCCGCCGGAACACGACCTCGGCGAGGTTCGCGTCAGCGGGGATCTCCGCCAGCGGCGGGACGGTGTATTCGCGCACGGCAGCTCCTCAGCCAGGTAAACACCTACTGGTCAGTACAGCTTAGGCCCGCCAATAGGTGATGTCGCAACAGCCGCGCAGGGTCCATACCGTGATCTCATGCGGATTCACGTGGTGAGCGACGTGCACGGCAGGGCGGACGCGCTGGCCGGTGCCGCCCGCGGCGCCGACGCGCTGGTCTGCCTGGGCGACTTGCTGTTGTTCCTTGACTACGCCGATCACCGCCGAGGCATCTTCGCGGATCTGTTCGGCGAGCAGAACGCCCGCGAGTTCATCGGCCTGCGTACTGCGAAACGGTTCGAGGAGGCCCGGGCGTTCTCCGCGCGCCTGTTTGCACGCTATGACAATCCTGCTAGTATATTCGAACAGAGGATCAAGGCGCAGTACGCGGAGCTGTTCACCGCCATGCCCGAGCCCGCGTACCTGACCTACGGGAACGTGGACGTGCCGCGGATGTGGGGCGACTATCTCAAGCCGGGACACACGGTGCTCGACGGCGGCACCGCGGAGATCGGCGGCTGGCGGTTCGGCTTCGTCGGCGGCGGGCTGTTCTCGGTGTACCGCACGCCGAACGAGATGAGCGAGGAGGACTTCCGGGCCAAGCTGGACGCGATCGGCGAGGTGGACGTGCTGTGCACGCACATCCCGCCGGCGATCCCCGAGCTGCTCTACGACACCGTGGCGCGGCGGCTGGAGCAGGGCAGCGCGGCGCTGCTGGAGGTGATTAAACGGACCCGGCCGAGGTACTCGCTGTTCGGGCATGTGCACCAGCCACTGGTCCGGCGGACTAGGATAGGAAACACGGAATGTCTTAATGTGGGGCATTTCCGGGCAACGGGCGCACCCCATGTCCTGCAGTGGTAGCGGGTACGAACGTCGAAGGGAGGCGCCAGGTGTCCGAGCAGCGCGAACCTCGGCTGGGCGACGACAGCGGGCCTGAGGACAGGCAGGCAAGCAAGCCGGCCAGCAACCAGCCGGGTAGCAGGCAGAACGGCAAGTCCGCCGGCGATCCGGTCATGGACTTCCAGCGCTGGCTGATGAAGGCCGGCGCGAAGAGCATGGCCGGTCAGGTGGCCGACAACGTCCGTAGGTCGCTGGGCCAGCAGAGCCGCCGCGCCAGCAAGAACGGTGACGTGTGGGATACCGCGACCACGGAGCCGCCGCCGGACGAGCCGCTGGAGTGCCAGTGGTGCCCGGTCTGCCAGGCCGCGCGCCGCATGCGTGAGTCCGGCCCCGGCCTCGGCGCGAAGATCTCCGACGCAGGCGGCATCCTGGCGTCGATGGCGCAGGATGCTTTCTCGGCCTTTGACCAGTTCATGAAGACTTCATCGGAACGGCCAGCGGCTCAACCTCAGACGACCGTTCCGCCGCGCAAGGAAGACGACACGACCCGGCCGGATCAGGCGGCCGGCTCCGATCGGGCGACTGGCGCATGACGCTCGCCATCGGCGTCGACGTCGGTGGCACCAAGGTCGCGGCGGGGGTCGTCGACACGGACGGCCGGATCGTCGCCAAGCTCAAGCGGTCCACGCCTGCCGCGAGCCCGGCAAAGACCGAGCAGGCGATCGCTGGTGTGGTGACCGAACTGCTCGCCGAGCATCAGGTCGCCGCCATCGGCCTGGGCGCGGCCGGGTTCGTCGACGCCGAGCGCGCCACCATGCTGTTCGCGCCGAACCTCGCCTGGCGGGACGAGCCGCTCAAGCAGCGGGTCGAGGAGCGTATCGGCCGCGAGGTCGTGGTGGAGAACGACGCCAACGCGTCGGCGTGGGCGGAAGCCAGGTTCGGCGCGGCCCGCGGGTACTCCGACGTCATGCTGGTCGCGGTCGGTACCGGGATCGGGGCCGGCATCATCATCAACGGCGAGCTGTACCGCGGCCGCTGGGGGATCGGCGGCGAGCCCGGTCACGTCCGCGTGGTACCGGACGGGCGGCTGTGCGGCTGCGGGAACCGCGGCTGCTGGGAGCAGTACTGCAGCGGCAGCGCGCTGGTCGCCGAGGCACGCGAGTTCGCGCGGCGCACCCCGGAGGGCGCGATCCGGCTGCGTCAGCTCGGCGGCGGCACGACCGACGGCATCTCCGGCCCGCAGATCACCCAGGCGGCGACCGAGGGGGATCCGGCCGCGCTGCGTTGCTTCCAGACCGTCGGCGGCTGGCTCGGCCAGGGCCTGGCCGACCTGACCGCGATCCTGGATCCGGCGTGCTTCGTGATCGGCGGGGGTGTGTCGGAGGCCGGTGAGCTGCTGCTTGAGCCGGCCCGTACCGCGTTCGAGCGGGCGCTGACCGGCCGCGGCCACCGGCCGCTCGCCGAGATCAGGGCAGCCCAGCTTGGCGAGGACGCCGGCTTGGTCGGCGCCGCGGATCTCGCGCGGCTGGCGATCGCACCGTCGCCGCTGGAGAAGATCCCCGATTCCCTTGATTCGGTGCTCAGACGATGGCGCCGTCGTCGTCCTCGTCTGACGGTGGGTCGGAGTCGGTCAGCTTGAGCACCAGCAGCGCGACCCCGCCGACGAAAGCCGCGATCGCGAGGAACACGGCGACGCCGGGAATCTCCCAGCGCAGCGCCGTGGCCAGCAGCAGGTAGGCCGGCCCGCCGAACAGCCCCGCCCAGGCGGCCTTGGTCAGCGGCTCGAGCCGGGGCAGCGGCGGTGGCGGCGGCGGGACGAAGTGCTCTTCGGTCTCTGGCGCGGGTGCGGGTGCGGCACGGAACGAGGACACCACCGGCGTTCCCGTGGTGGTCGTCTCCGTCTGGAACAGCGTCACTTGCGCGGGATCCGCCTGCGTATCCTCGCGGTCCGGCCAGGGGGATGCCTCGCCGGCGCCGGCGGGCGCGTCAAACCGGGCGACCAGATCGCGCCACTGCGCGTCCTCGTCCCCCTCGGCGCCCTCGGCGCGGTCCATGTCCGGCACGTCATCCACGATAGTCCAGGCTACGTCGCATGCTCCCGGACGAACTTGGCGCTGCCCTCGAAGATGGTCTGCGCGTCGTTGTCCAGCGTCGCCACATGGTAGCTGTCGGGCAGCGGCAGCACGGTGAGCTGGTCCGCTGGAACGGCACCGAGCAGCACCGGCATGCTGGCCGCGCCGACGACATGGTCGACGGTGCTGCGGTACACGAGGATCGGCTGGCGTACCTCACCGAGCTGGCGGGCGGTGGTCCGCCACAGCGCCGGCATGGTGGCGGCGGCCTTGACCGGCACCCGCTGATAGCCGAGCTCGGCGGCACCCGGCTTCTTGATGTCGCTCGCGATGCCGGGCATCGACCGGATCAGCCGCTTGAGCACCGGGGCGAGCAGGAACAGCTTGGTGTCCGGCGCCAGCGACGGATTCACCAGCACAAGCCCGCGCAGGGGGGTGCCGTTGACCGCCTCCCCGTGCACTTCGGCCAGGCGCAGCGCGAGGCAGGCGCCCATGGAAAGACCGGCCAGGAAGACCTGCTCGGTCCGGCCGGCGAGCGCGACCAGCGCGGCGTCCACGGCCGCGTACCAGTCGGTCCACCCGGTGTGCGCCATGTCCTGCCAGGTGGTGCCGTGCCCTGGCAGCCGCGGCAGGCTGACGGACAGGCCCTGCCCGGCCAGGTATTCGGCCCACGGCCGGAGGGTCTGCGGACTGCCGGTGAAGCCATGGCAGAGCAGCACCCCGATCGGCCCGCCGGCCTGCTCGAACGGTTCGGCGCCCGGGAGTACCGGGGGGTCCAGGGGGTGGTCTCCCCCTGGTTCAACCGGGGGGTCCAGGGGGTGGTCTCCCCCTGGTTCAAATGGCTGCATGCCCGAATCGTCGCACGTTTGGACCGTGCGGCGCACTCGGCTACGTGGGACGATTTGGACGTGCTCTACTGGCTCCTCAAGGTGATATTCACGGTGCTGCGCATCGTGTTCCGGCCATGGTCGGAAGGCGCACGAAATCTGCCCCGGCGAGGTCCGGTGATCCTGGCGAGCAATCACCTCTCGTTCGCGGACCACTTCTTCGGGCCGTTGCCGCTGCGGCGGAAGGTGATCTTCCTCGCCAAGGCCGAGTACGTGACTGGGCACGGGCTGAAGGGCATGGTCAGCAGGGCGTTCTTCAACGGCGTCGGGGTGATTCCGCTCGACAGGACCGGTGGGGAGGCCAGCGAACGCGCGCTCGTCACCGGTCTTCGCGTCCTGGCGGAGGGCCGGGTGCTCGGCATCTATCCCGAGGGAACCCGCAGCCCGGACGGCCGTCTCTACCGCGGCAAGACCGGGGTGGCACGGCTCGCTATCGAATCGGGTGCGCCGGTCGTGCCGTGCGCCATGATCAACACGTTCGAATTCCAGCCGTCTGGAAAGCTGTTGCCCGACCTCCGGATCCGGCCCGGCGTACGGTTCGGCCAGCCGCTGGACTTTTCGAAGCACCATGGCAAGGAGGCAGACGCCGAGGTGCTGCGCGCCGTGACCGACGAGATCATGCAGGCCATCGCCGTGCTTTCCGGCCAGGAATATGTCGACCTCGACGCGCGCCGCGTCAAGGACCAGCGCGCCGGTGAGTGAGCCGCACCTCACCGAACCTCTCTGGCGGGCCATCGCGGTCTACCGGGTCGCCAGCCTCGGCTATGCCCTGGCGCTGGTGGCCACCATCGACCGGCACGACTACTCCAGGCTGGACTGGGCCTGGGCCGTGCTCGCCGCGATGGCCGTCTGGACGGCCGTCAGCACCGTCGGGTACACCCGCCCGGAACGGCGCGCTGTGCCGCTGCTGACCGCGGACCTGCTGGTGTCCGCGGGCCTGCTGCTGAGCACCTGGGGCCTTCAGTTTCCCGCCGACCTGCACCGCGGCGTGATGCCGGTGACCGCGACGTGGGTGGCCGGCCCGGTGCTGGCCTGGGCGGTGCGGTATGGCTGGCAGGCCGGGCTGCCGGCCGCGCTCGTGCTGTCGGGCTGCGATTTCGCGCTGCGCGGCGGCGCGGCGGGAACGATCAGCGTGACGCTGGACGGCGCCGTGCTCATGGTGCTGGCTGGCGTGATCGTCGGTTACCTCGCCAGGCTGGCCGCCGCGGTGGAGCGGGAACGCCAGCACGCGATCGAGGTCGAGGCGGCCAGCCGGGAACGGGAACGGCTGGCCCGCGACATCCACGATTCGGTGCTCCAGGTCCTCGCCCTGGTGCAGCGCCGCGGTGCGGAGATCGGCGGCGAGGCGGCCGAACTGGGCAGGCTCGCCGGGCGGCAGGAGGCCGCGCTGCGCGCCCTGGTCGGCGGCAGTGGCCAGGCGGTGCTGACCGGGCCCGTGCTGACCGGAGCGGTAGATATCCGCTCGCTGCTGGCCACCGAAGCGTCCGAGCACGTGACCCTGTCCGCGCCAGCCGATGCCGTTCTGCTGAAAAAAGAAGAGGCAGCGGAGCTGACCTCAGCGGTCCGCGCGGCGCTTGCCAACGTGCGGCGGCACTGCGGCGCGCAGGCGCTCGCGTGGGTACTGATCGAGGACGAGCCCGAGGCCGTCACGGTCACGGTCAGGGACGACGGGCCGGGCTTCCCGGACGGACGGCTGGCCGAGGCGGCCGCCGCCGGGCGACTCGGCGTCAGCCACGCGATCGTCGGACGGCTGCGCGACCTGGGCGGATCCGCCACGATCAGGTCCGCTCCCGGCGAGGGCACCGAGGTAGAGCTGCGCGTGCCCCGCGCGCGTTAAGGTTCGCTTGTGGGGCCAATCCGGGTCATGGTGGTGGATGACCACCCGATGTGGCGCGACGCGGTCGCGCGGGATCTGGCCGAGGCGGGCTACGAGGTGGTGGCGACGGCGTCGGACGGCGCGCAGGCGCTGCGGCTGACCGGCGCGGCCCGGCCCGACGTGGTCGTGCTCGACCTCCAGCTGCCGGACATGTCGGGAGTCGACGTGACACGGGGTTTGCGCGCCGCCGATCCGGCGGTGCGGGTGCTGGTGCTGTCCGCGAGCGGCGAGCAGCAGGACGTGCTCGACGCGGTGAAGGCGGGCGCCGCCGGTTACCTGGTGAAATCCGCGGCCCGGCCGGAGTTCCTCGACGCGGTGCGGCGCACCGCGGACGGTGACGCGGTGTTCACTCCGGGACTGGCCGGGCTGGTGCTGGGGGAGTTCCGGCGGCTGGCGGCCGCGCCCGTGGCAGCGGGGCAGCAGGCGCCGCGGCTGACCGAGCGGGAGACCGAGATCCTGCGCATGGTGGCGACCGGCGTGCCGTACAAGCAGATCGCGAGCCGGCTGTCGCTCTCCCACCGCACGGTGCAGAACCACGTGCAGAACACGCTGACCAAACTGCACTTGCACAACCGCGTCGAGCTGGTCCGGTACGCGATCGAGCACGGCCTGACCGACGAGACGTAGCCGCATTAGTGACCGGTCAGTAGTGTCACCATGCGTTCACCGCGGACCGGTGTGCTACCGCTAGGGTTGTCCTCATGCGAGTGGGAGTGCTGACCGGTGGCGGAGACTGCCCCGGACTGAACGCGGTTATCCGAGCCGTCGTGCGCAAAGGCGTGCAGGAGTACGGCCTTGAATTCGTCGGCTTCCGGGATGGGTGGCGCGGGCCGCTTGAGGGCGACACCGTACCGCTGGACGTGCAGGCGGTGCGTGGCATCCTGCCGCGCGGCGGCACGATCCTCGGCTCGTCGCGGACCAATCCGTTGAAGACCGGCGCCAGTTCGAGCCAGCAGGGCGGTGGCCGCAACGGTATCGAGCGGATCAAGGACAACCTGGCCGGGCTCGGTGTGGACGCGCTGATCGCGATCGGCGGCGAGGACACGCTCGGCGTGGCGACCCGGCTCGGCGAGCAGGGCGTGCCCGTGGTCGGCGTGCCGAAGACGATCGACAACGACCTCGGCGCCACGGACTACACGTTCGGCTTCGACACCGCGGTGAACATCGCGATGGAGGCCATCGACCGGCTGCACACCACCGCTGAATCGCACCACCGGGCCCTGATCGTCGAGGTCATGGGCCGGCACGCCGGCTGGATCGCACTGCACGCCGGGCTGGCCGGCGGCGCGAACGTGATCCTGATCCCCGAGCGGCCGTTCGACATCGAGAAGGTCTGCGCGTACGTGCAGCACCGGTTCCAGACCCGGTTCGCCCCGATCGTCGTGGTCGCCGAGGGTGCGCACCCGATGGCCGAGCAGGTCGCGGTCTCCACCGAGCAGCTCGACTCGTTCGGGCACGTCAGGCTCGGCGGGGTCGGCCAGATGCTGGCCGACGAGATCGAGAAGCGGACCGGTAAGGAGGCCCGCTGCACCGTGCTCGGGCACATCCAGCGCGGCGGCACCCCGACGGCGTTCGACCGGGTGCTCGCTACCCGCTTCGGCGTGCACGCGGTCGAGGCGGTGCACGACGAGGCGTTCGGCGTGATGGTGGCGCTGCGCGGGACGGACATCGTCCGGGTTCCGCTGGCGGAGGCCACCAGCGAGCTGAAGACCGTTCCCCCGGAGCGCTACGCCGAAGCCGAGGTCTTCTTCGGCTAACCCGCCTTCGGGCATAACGTCCTAGCTGCTTCCTCTGGCCACGTGCTTGCACGCGAGTGGCTGGCGGTGTGGCGTCGGCCACTCGCCGTGCAGATCGTTGTCCGGGATGCGTCACTGTCCCGGATGGGATGTCAGCCGATGATCCATTGCTGGTTGCTGCCGCCGTTGCAGGTCCACAGTTCGACGAGGGCGCCGTTGGCGGTGGATGCCCCGGTGACGTCCAGGCACAGGCCGGACTGGACGCCGGTGATCGTTCCGTTGGAGTTGATGTTCCACTGCTGGTTGGATCCGCCGTTACAGTTCGAGATCTCCACCGGGGTACCGGCGGTGGTGCCGCCCCCGGTCGCGTCCAGGCACATGGCGCCGCCGTAGACGGTGACCTGGCGGCCGGAGGTGCGGGTCCAGGTCTGGTTGGACCCGCCGTTGCAGTCCCAGATCTCCACCTTGGTGCCGGCGGTCCGCGAAGCGTTGGTCACGTCCAGGCACCTGCCAGAACCCAGCCCGTTGATGGCGGTCGTCGAGGCGCTGCCGCCGGGATTGGAGCCTCCCCAGGCGTACTGGAGGCGGTCCAGACCGGACTGGCTGTTGATGCTGAGGGTGTAGTTGGGTGCGGTGCCTTGCAGGGAGGTGATGGCGCAGGAGGCGTTCTCGCACGGCCCCGGGCCCTGGGTCTGGGTGGCGGACTTGACCCCGGTCCAGAGGATGGAACCCATGCCCTGGCTGCGAACCGTGTCGGTGATGCCGTAAAGGTAGGAGATGAGGTTGGTGCCGTCGCGTGCTCCGTCGTAGTTAGTGCCGGTGTTCATGGGCACGCCGAACTCGGTGAGCACCGCGCGGCCCTCATAGCCGCATAGCTCGTTCAGGAAGTCACTGACCCAGGCGCCCTCGGTGGTGTGGGAGTCGCCGAACATGCCGTAGATGTGGATCGACAGCAGGGTCCCGCTCAGCCGGGAATCCGCACCGACGGTGCACAGGTTCTGGTCGGCGAAGGCGCCAGGGACGATGATCCGGCCGCGGGGGATCTGGGGGTAGGTCGCCACCCACTGAGCGGCCATGTTGTCCTCGTTGGCGGCGGTGTAGCCTCCCGGCTCGTTCATGATGTCGAAGTACACGTTAGAGTTGCTGAGGTACTTGCCGATGACGACGTTCCAGTCGGAGAAGAACGTCGACCCCTCAACGCCGTTTTGCAGCCAGGGGGCGAGCACCACCTTCATGCCCAGGGCCAGGGCCGCGTCGATCGCCCCTTGATAGCTGCCCCACCAGCTGTCGGTGACGGTCGCGTGGTTGAACGGCATCCGTACCGTGTTGGCTCCCAGCCCCTGGAAGCCCTTGACGATCGACGTGGCCTTCGCGAAGGTGGCCGAGTAGCTGTCGCCGTCGGTCAGCCCGACCGGCACGAGGTCGCCGGTGATGAAATTGTCGTTAGGATTGGCCCAGTTCACGCCGTGGAACTGATTGGTGGACGCGTTCGCCGTAGTTCCGGTCACCGCCTGGAAGCCGAGCACGCTCAGCAGCAGGGCGATGGCAAGCCCGATCGGGGCCAGGCGCGTGAAGCGACGTGGTTCCGGTTTCACCTTCCGTTCTCCTTTTCAGCCGAGGGTCCGTTGCTGGTGGCTGCCGACGTGGGTCGCAGCGTCGCAATCGGCGAGAAGAAGATCTCCCCAGCCCGAAACGGTTGTCAAGTTTCGACGTGTTTCGCTCAGAAGCGTTTGGCCGCTGAACCGAGTGCGCTATATCGGCCCGTCGCATGAGCAAACCAACAGAGATTTCGTTTATATAAGTTGATTTTTGGTGATTTGCCGGAGCTCGGAAATGAGCAGGCCGGGCCGGTTGCTGAACCCTCCCGTCGTTGTTGCACTGCGCGCACCGGTCTAGACCGCCGGCCGGCGTCCGGGCGAAGTCGAACAGGGATCGGTTCCAACATCGCCAAGCGGCGAAACAAACATCTCACCGCAAGGGTGACTGCTCTCCAGACCGGCCAGCGGAAGCTTGCCCGGTCGATCCCGCCGCGTGCGACGGCTGCCGCAGCGACCGTCGGAACATGAAAATTTCAGATTGACGGCGCCCTTGTATGGCTTCCGCACGCCAAGGCCGGGCAGACACTGCTTAAGCGGCCTCGCGGAAGTCCCGCAACGTGCGGGCGCGGAGTAGCCGGTGCTTCCTGACTGCCAGTGACGCGATCTCGGATAACGTGCCGGATTGTCCTATCGTGGTACTCTGACCGTCGAAAGCAGGGGTCAGAGTACCACGAAGGGCTAGAACTCCACGTTGTCTGCGACGTGAGCGGGAGGGCGGTCGGCTCGGACAGCCCCGACCAGGCTCGAGCACGACTACGTATGCGGTGTGTCCATCGGAGTCCGCCGACTGGGAACGGCTCCGCGACGACGCCGGAACCTGGGAGGCCGCCCGGCGGGAATGGGATCCAGGCCGGTGGACCCGAGGGCCCCGGGGGCAGGCTCAATTCAGGGTCAACACGGGTGCATGACCGGTTAATCGCGGTCAGCGAGGATTGGCGGGAAAGTTCTGCCGATTCCCCAGGGGGACAACACCATGCCAGTGGAAGGTATCCGTGAGGCCACGCCGGAAAACATGAAGACATTGCACGCCATGCTGACCGAGGTCGGTGTCACGATTTCCGATGACCCCAACTCGAAACGCAACCTCAAGCTGCGTGACATGATCCTGGCCCAGGCGAGATACGGCATCTCGGACGTGATCGACGCCTTCGGGAATCTCCCGGACGAGCAAGTCCGGGTCTCCGCCGCGCCGCAGCCGGCCGCCCAGGTGAGCATGCCACGGCAGGACGCCGCGGGCGTGATCATCTGGGCAGGCGGCAAGCTGTCGGACTTTTACATCGGGAAACTGCGCGCCGAGTACCTCAAGCTTGGCCAGCAGGTACAGCGTGGCGACACCGGGCAACTGGCGACGATCCTCTACCAGCGGGTCGTCATCGAGTCCGACCCCACCGGAAACGAAACACGCAAAGCCGCGCTGGGCGACCCGGACGCCATTCATCAGGCACTCGACCAGGAACTGATCCATGCTGACGCGGTGGCTCGCGCCGAGAAGATCCTCGGCGATTTCGGCAAGGTCACGGTATACCGCCCTCAGGATGCCTTCTTCATACGGCCCGACCTGCAGAACTTCCCCGGCAGCTGGAAGGTCTACAACCCCAGGCCCTCAGACAGCGCGCCGCTGCTCGGCACCGGCCTGGACACGAGCAGAAAAACGATCCTCGTCAGCATCGGGCACGGCTACAACGACGGGAGCATCGCTTTCCCATCGCTCGGCTTGGTCTCCCAGATGAAGATCGCCGACATGCTCGCGCTCGCCGACACGGAGAACGTGCTGCGCATCCCGCTCCAGTGCTACCCCTACCAGGCCGTCAGCAGCTGGCCGGGAGTCGCGGTCAGCATCGACAGCAAGGAAAAGTCCGACGACCTGGAAATGCAACACTGGATCAAGACCCAGCTCGCCGCCCAAGTGAAGCAGTGGCTGACCGGGAAGTAGTCGCCGCACGGGCCGGGGCCGTCGGGATCAGGGTCGTCGTCCAGCGGTTCCGTTATCAGACGATCGCCGTCACCTCGACTTCGAGCAGGACGCCGGGGATGAACAACCGGGACACCTCGACGGTCGTGCTGGTCGGCAGCGCCGCGTCGTTCAGGTACTTACGGCGGACCGTCCCGTACTCCGCGATCCGGTCGATGTCGGTCAGGTAGCTGCGGATGTTCACCACGTGATCGAAGCTCGCGCCGTGCGCGGCGAGGATCGTGCCGATCTGGTCGAAGATCGCGGTGGTCTGCGCCGACATGTCGTCCGGCCCGATCACCTCGCCGTCCGCCGAAACCGCCACTTGCCCGGAAAGCAGCAGCAATCTTCTTCCGCCCAGGTCAACGCGAGCCACGTGCGAGTACCGGCCGGGTGGGGGAGCGGGCACGCCCGCCGGGTTGTCGAAGATCGTCGTCATGGGCCTCAGGCTAGGCATCGCGCAGCCATGTGACAAGCGAATGCTTTGCATAGTCCTCATGCTTAGTTAGCATGGATACTGACCATGGACACCACCGTGCTGAACGTCTTCGTCGAGGTCGCGGGCCGGGGCTCGTTCACCGCGGCGGCGACCGCGCTCGGCTACACCCAGTCGGCGATATCCCGGCAGGTCGCCGCCCTGGAGAGTGAATACGGCGCGGAGCTGTTCGACCGGCTGCCGCGCGGTGTGCGGCTGACCGAGGCCGGACGCTGCCTGCTGCCGCACGCGGAGGCGGTCGTCGGCAGGCTCGCCACCGCTGCGAGCGACATCCGCGCGCTCAGATCGCTGGCGGCCGGACGACTGCGGGTTGGCGCGTTTCCCACCGCGGACACCGCACTGGTGCCACGTGCGGTCGCCGCGTTCCGCGCCGCGCATCCGGCGGTGGAGTTGTCGTTCGGCGAGGGCTTCGTGCGCGATCTGGTGACGCGGCTCCGGGACGGCGACCTCGACGTGGCGATCGTGACGTCGACGCTGCCCGGCCTGCTTGACGGGCTCGAGCTGCGTCATGTCATGGACGATCAGATGTTCGTCGCGGTGCACCCGGAGCACTGGTGCGCCGGGCACTCCTCGGTGCGACTGCGCGAGCTCGCGGACGAAGAGTGGATCGTAGGGAACGCGCGGCTGGAACAGACGCTGTTCAGCGCGTTGCCGAGCGCGGCGGATGGATTCCAGCCACGGATCAGCTACGTGATCAGGGAGTGGGTGGCGAAACAGGGATTCGTCGCCGCCAGGCTCGGCATCACGCTGATCCCGTCCCTGGCAGCGGGGTCCGCGCGGCCGGATGTCGTGCTCGTACCGCTGCATCCCGACGACTCGCCAGTGCGGGTCATCTACGCGGCGACTCCAGCCGGGATAACCCCGCCGGCCGCGCTTGACTCGTTTCTCGGTTGCCTGGCCGCGGCCGCATCGCAGATCGCCGCGAGAGCATTACCTGCTTCACCGGGCCCACGGTGCCTGGCGCTCCACGACCCGGCGGCTCGCGTAATTCATGTCCTGCACGGTGAGGCGGAACCGGTACCAGATGCGCCGGATGCGCGACAGCTCCACGACTGGCAGGGCGTGCTGGTCAGCGAGGATGGTAGGCATTGTCGTGCCCTTTCTGCTTCGGGCCGGCCGGTGGTTCCGGCCGTCACTCAGCAGATTCGCGCACCGCACGGCCCGCCGGGCAGGGGTCGCACTACCCCTTTCCTGCCCCTTTCCGCGACGGGGCAGAACCACCCACAAGCGCCGCTCAGCGGGGACTGGCCGCCAGCGGGGCTTCGGCGGCCACGGCCACCTGGTTGGTGATCCGCCGGATGTCCCGCGGGATGAGGGCCAGCATCGACACCACCAGGATCGCGCCGGCGGCGGCGTACTGCGCGGCGGACACGCCGATGGCGGCGCCGAGCGGGCCGGCGATCAGCGCGCCGGCCGGCATCGCCATGACCGAGCCGAGCGCGTCGTAGGACGACACCCGGGCCAGCATCCCGGGCGGAATGTTCCGCGCCAGCGCGACGGTCCACTGGACCATCATCATCTCGACGAGCACGCCAAGGCCGAACGACGTCACGCAGATCACCGGCAGCGGCAGCACCATCGCCAGCGACAGCGGCGAGATCGCTATCGCCGCGCCGGTGAGCACCACGAACAGCATCGGCCGGCGCGGCGTGATGCGCAGCGAGGCGACGCCGCCGGCGATCAGGCCGAACGAGTCTGCGGCGGTGATCGCCCCCCACGCCGCCGGACCGCCGAGGTGTGACTTGGCGACCACGGGACCGAGGACGGAGAACGCGCCGTACCAGGCCATCATCACGACGCAGAACTGGGCAACGATCGCCCATAGCCAGGTATGCGACCGGAACTCCGCCCAGCCCTCGCGCAGCTCGCTGATCAGCGACGGGCTGACGTCGGACACGTTCAGCTTGTCCTTGGCGCCGCGGATGGCCAGCAGCAGCGGCACGGTGCCGATCATGCCGAGTCCGCACAGCGTCAGCGCCCAGCCGGGACCGGCGGCCGCCACCAGCAGCCCGGCCGCGGCCGCGCCGGCCATCGTCCCGGTGTTCATGCCGAGACGGCTGATCGCGCTCGCGTCCTGGAGCATCTCGCCGGGAACCAGCCGGGGAAGCAGCGCCTGCGACGCCGGGTAGAACACCGCCATTCCGGTGCCGGTGACGCACTCAAGGCCGATCATCGCCCACAGCGGCGGGTGCCCGGTGAGCGCGAGCAGGCCGAAGGTGCCCTCGCCGACGGCCATCATCAAGTTGGCCACGATGATCACGAGCTGCGGTGGGAACCGGTCCGCGGCGACGCCGCCGAGCACGGCGAACACAAGCGACGGCGCGATCTGGGCGGCAAGCACGTAGGAGAGGTCGGCGGGCGAGCCGGTCGCCTTCAGCACCGCGAAGGAGACACCCACCATCGAAAAGCCGAATGACGCCGGTGCGAGCAGCCGGTCCGCCATCAGCAGCCTGAAGTCCCGGATCCCGAATACCGGAAACCGCCCGGTCAGGCGCCCCCGTGACATCGGCTTTTCCTCTCTGCTACGGCCATTAGACGGTAACCGCAGGCCAGCGAGCCGGGCAATTGATTTACGGCCGGCTACCGGGCGTCAAGCCTGGTCCACGGGCCCGGCGGATGATCCTCTACCGGCAGCCACAGCATCGGCTGCCGCCCCTCGTATCGATCCTGGAACCCGCGATCGCCCGGATATCTTCCCCTGCGGTCCGGCCACACGACCTGAAGGAAATCGGGTCTGCCGCCCAGCGCATAGCCGTAGTAACGATCGCAGAGCGCGAACATCGTGGTCCGCCGCCAGCTTGCGTGAACCGGGCGGACAGTGAGCGTGCACGGGCAGATCCCGTCGATGTCGTCGGCGACGTCGATCGGCTCCCCGCCGGTGATCCGGTCGGCGACCGAGTTCAAGATGATCGCCATGTGGTCGTCGGGCAGCCCGGCCATGGTGAGCTCCGGCCGGTGGTGGCTCAGCCACAGGCCCACCGTGTAAGCCCAGGGCGGCGCCGCCCGGTCGCCGGGGACGTGAGCGAGAGACCAGCCGGCGGCGGCGATGTCGTCGCTCACCGCCTGCATCCGTGCCTCGGGGGTGATCCCAGCCGCGAGCGCCTCGCACTCGGCGCACCGGCAGTGGGTTCGCAGGGAGTTGGCGCGGCGTCTGCGCGGTGGGTTCATCATGCGGCCCACGTTACGACGAGGGTCTGACATTTTCGGGCGCGCTAGTCCCCTCGCATCCCGAGGTGTTCCTCAATCGCACTGAGTCGCTGTTCTATGGCCGTGACCAGCGGAAGAACCTCGTGCCAGGTCACGTGGAGCGGCCGGGGCGCGGCGGCCTGCTCGGTGACCGCCGTCGTCGTGATGCCGGGATCGTCGGCGAAGTCGCGGTTGATCAGCTCCCGGATCGTTGTGGCGGGCGCGCTCCGCTCGGCCAGGATCTCGCTGGCGAGCCCGCTGCCCTCGGTCAGCATGGCGAGCAGGATGTGCCCGGTGCCGACCTGGCTCTGCCCCAGTTGCATGGCTTCGGGAAACGACAGCTGGAGCACCTTCTTGGCCCGCGGCGTGAACGGAATATGCCCGATCGGGTCGCGTTTGCCCCGCCCGATCTTCGCCTCGATCTGGCCGCGCACCCCGTCGACCGTAACCCCCATAGAGGTAAGCACCTGGGCGGCGGGCCCCTGGCCTTCAGCGATGAGCCCGAGCAGCAGATGCTCGGTCCCGATGTAGTCGTGGCTGAGGTCTCGTGCCTGTTCGGCCGAGAGGACCACAACGCGCCGGGCCTGGTCGCTGAACCGCTCGAACATAGCACCACCTCATTTCCAGTGTGCACCCCCAGCGTTCCCCTGAATAGAAACCAGCGCCCCACTGCCCGCCCCGCCCCTATCCCAGTCCCGCGAACCCCCACGCCGCGTGTTAGAAAAGGGCTTAGTGGTAGAAAAGGGTGCAGATCTGGCGCCTTTATTGACACTAGGCACTTTTCTAACACGGGAGTTTCGGTTCTTGAGCAACTTTGGCCACACGCATCACAGGCGGCGAGCTAGTGTGCGGCGGCTTGGGCGCCACGGGCGCGGAACGCGGCGGTCTTGACCCGGTTCTGGCATGCGGTCGAGCAGTAGCGACGAGTTCCGTTGCGCGAAATGTCCACATAGACGCGGTCGCAGCGCGGCGCGGTGCACACGCCGAGCCGGTCATAGAGCTCGCTGCCCAGCACCACCGCAAGGCCGGTCGCGCAGCCGGCTGCCCAGCCGTTCACCATCGACCTGTCCGCGGCGTGAAAATGCAGGTGCCAGGGCTCGCCGTCGTGTCGCTCCAATTCGGGGCGGGCGCCGGTGCGGATCAGCATCGTGTTGACGAGCTCGGCGGCGTCGTCCACCAGTCCGGCGTCCACCGCGATGAACACATCGCGCAATTCCTCGGCGACCGCGCACAGCGCGGCCGCCTCGGTCGCGGTCGCGGCGCGCTTCCCACCGCCCCCGAGAAGCAGCGCGGTAACCGCCGCCGTCCGTTCGGCCGGGTCCGCCGGGGGCTGGTAAGCGCGGCCCAGCGAATTTCCGGGGGTGAGCAGGTTCACCAGCCCGACCGCGACCTGTACGACCGCGTCGGTGTGACTGTTAAATTCCACTTGACCAGTTACCGTCCAGCTGTCTAGTGTCGTAACTGCCATAACAGTATTAGTCAGTTACGGACTTCGCCACTCAGGACTTCGCCAGTCCAAGACCTCACCAGTCACGAAGGAGCACACGATCCATGCCCGAGACGTCAGCCCTTGCCCGCGACACCGCGCGAACCTGGATCGATCGCTGGGATCGCCAGCAGGAGAGCAGCCTGCCCGATCGCGAGGATCGCTTTACGGCACTCATCGACGCCGTGGCCGAGGGCGCGGGACGTCCGGATCCGCTGATCCTCGACCTCGGCTGCGGCCCGGGCTCGCTCGCGGTCCGGTTGCTCGACCGGATACCCGACGCCACGGTGATCGGCATAGACGCGGACCCGGTGACGCTCGCCCTGGGCAAGGCGGCCTATGAAACGGCCGGCCGCAACCTCCGGTTCACCGACCTGGACATGCGCGAGCACGGGTGGACCACGGCGCTGCGCCTGGACCGCAAGGTTGACGTCGCGGTCAGCACCACGGCCCTGCACTGGCTCATCGAGCCGGAGCTGCGTGCGCTGTACGCGGAGCTCGCCACCGTTCTGAAGCCGGGCGGCCTGCTGCTTGACGGGGATCACTTTCAGCTGGACGAGAAGGAAAACCCGGTGCTGGCCAGGCTCGACCGGGCACTGCGTGAGCGCGAGGACGCACGGCGGTTCCCGGACGGGCACAGCGAGAGCTGGCTTGGCTGGTGGGATGCGGTCGCCGCCGACCCGCTGCTGTCCGGCTACGCCGCCGAGCGGGACCGCCGCCGGGTCGACGCCGGTCACCACCGTCAGGAGTCCACGCAGCTCGCGACCCACGTCGACGCGTTGCGGGCCGCCGGGTTCGCCGAAGTCGGCACGCTATGGCAGCGGGGCGACAACCGGCTGCTCTGCGCGGTCCGCTAGCCGGTGCGCAACCGCCGCTCGATCCGTCCCAGTCGCTCGAGGATCGCGCCGAGCCTTGCGGACAGGTCATCGGCGTCGCCTATCACCGGGGCTGGCTCGTCCTCGCTCTCGTCGCTTGCCAACCGTGCCACCCGGCTCTGCACGCGCGAGTGCGTGAACCCATGCTGCACCAGCACGTTGGCGCCGACGCCGTCGCCCTCACGCAACAGGCCCAGCAGGAGGTGCTCGGTGCCGATGTGGTTGTGCCCGAGATGAAGTGCTTCGCGCAACGACATTTCCAGCACCAGCTTGGCACGCGGCGTGAACGGTATGTGCCCGCTCACGTCACGGGTGCCGTAACCGATGATCGCGTCGGTCGCCGCGCGCAGCTCACCGAGGCTGGCGCCAAGGCTGGTGAGCACGCTGGCCGCGACGCTGTCCTCGTCGCGGATCAGCGCGAGCAAGAAGTGCTCGGTGCCGATGTAGTTGTGCAGATGCTCCCTGGCCTCGTCCTGCGCGTGTGCGATACAGCCGCGGGCTTGATCGGTGAACCGCTCGAACACGCCACCATCACCCCCGGTCGCCGACGGAGGCGCGGATCTCTGCCATGGACGAAACGCTACGCTCCGGATCGAACCGGGACAATCAGCGCCGCCGCGCGTATACGACGTTGATCACGCCGATCACGATCCAGATCAGTGCGATCAGCGGCGCCGAAGGATCGGCGTGATATCCGCCGCCCGGATGCAGCACCGCGCCCGTCGCCCCGATGCCGAGCGCCATCGAGCCAAAGGCGAGGATGACCGCCCCGGCGCCGATCCGGTTGCTGGGCGGCGCGGGCCGTGGCACCGGTGGCGGCGCCATCGGGGTCTGCGGCTGGACTGGCTGGACCGGCGGATATCCGTACAGCCGTGCGTCAATCCGCTTGTCGATTTCATCGCCGATGCGCTCGACCAGACCCTCGGCGACCGCCGTGTCGTAAGAAGGGCCGAGGTCGCGGTGCGCCCCCGCCGAGGCCCGGATTTCGTCGCTGATTCTCACGACGTCACGCTAACCGCGCGGCGGGGCATGGAGCATTGGGGCTAGCACCCGTCTTCGGGGTAGCGCTGGCACCAGCGGGCAGCCCATAGGCTGAGAGGCTGGCAAACTGAGAGGGTGTCAGAGTTGACCAGCCAGACCGAGCCGTGCGTTCTGCTCAAGCTGGGCGAGATCGTGCTAAAAGGTCGTAACAGGCAGCAGTTCGACCATATCCTCCAGGGCAACCTCCGGACCGCGATCCGCGAGACCGGCATCCCGGTGAACCTGCGGCAGCGCGATGGCGTCATCTTGCTGCGCGTCGCCGATGGCCAGCAGCGCGGCCGGGACGGGTGGACGACGGCGGCTGACGCGATCGCGGAGCGAGTGCGCGATGTCCCTGGTATTACCCGGGTCTGCCGCCCGGCCCGCGTGCCGAAGACCGCCGAGGCCGCCGTCGAGGCCGCGGTCGCGGCGACGGCCGCCACGACCGGGGCGTTCGCGGTGCGTGCGCGCCGGCGGGACAAACGCTTTCCGCTCAACTCGACACAGCTGGCGATCCTGATCGGCAAGGAAATCCAGCATGCGCATGGCCTCGCGGTCAACCTCAAGCACCCGGACACCGAGGTCTTCATCGAGGTCGACGAGGACGAGATATTCGTGTTCACTGAGGGCCTAGCTGGCCAGGGTGGCTTGCCGGTGGGCATGAGCGGGCGCGGCGTGGTGCTGATGTCCGGCGGGATCGACTCCCCGGTAGCCGCCTACCGCATGATGCGCCGCGGCATGCGCTGTTTCTTCCTTCATTTCTCCGGCATGCCGCTCACCGGCCCGGAGTCGATCTACAAGGCGTACGCGCTGGTACGCGGTCTGGACCGGTTCCAGGGCGGGTCGCGGCTGTTCGTCGTGCCGTTCGGCAAAGCGCAGCAGGCCCTGGCTGCCTCTGGCGCCGATCGGCTGCAGATCGTCGCCCAGCGGCGGCTCATGCTCAAGACGGGCGCCGCACTCGCTAAGCGGCTCGGCGGCGGCGCGCTCGTCACCGGCGACTCGCTGGGCCAGGTCAGCAGCCAGACGCTGCCCAACATCACAGCGCTAGACGACGCGGTGCAGATGCCGATCCTGCGGCCGCTGATCGGCTGGGACAAGACCGAGATCATGGCCGAGGCTCGCCGGATCCGCACGCTAGCGATCTCCGAACTGCCCGATCAGGACTGCTGCACGCTGCTGACCCCTCGCCGGGTCGAGACCAAGGCGCGCATCGCCGACCTCCGCCGCCTGGAAACCCGCCTCGACGCCGAAGACCTGGCCGAAGAACTCGCCCACACCGCCCAGGAATACCGTCAGGAGCCGTAACACTACCGGCGTGTCCCGATCCAGCGAACATCAGCAGCACCTCTGGCCGCTTTAGCGACTCTCCCATGTTAGAAAAGGGCCTCGTGTCAGAAAAGGCGCCAGATCCGGCGCCTTTTCTAACACGGAGCCTTTAATTACCACGAAAAGCCCTCCCGCAGCGTCACCAGAGTTACGGATGTGACTAAAGTGAGCTTAGGTGCGTATGGGCTGGGGCGGAGGTGAGAAGGGCCGGTTGGGGCTCGGCTGAGGGCTGGGCTGGGGCTGAGGGGAGCTGGGCCGGTTGGGGCTGGGCTGGGGCTGAGGTGGCAGGGGGCGCTGAGGCTGAGGCTGAATGCCGGGGCGCTGGGGCTGGGGGTGGGTGGTTAGCGGAGGGTGATGGCTTTTCGCAGGCGGGTGGCGGCTTCGGTCAGGTCGGGGGCGGGGAGGAAGGAGAAGGCCAGGCGGATGTACTGGTCTCCGGACGTGCCGTCGGGGTAGAAGCTCGGGCCGGGGACGAAGGAGACGCCGTGTTGTTCGGCGACGGGGAGGAGCTTGGTGGCGGTCACGCCGTCGGGCAGGCGCGGCCACACGAACCAGCCGCCGTCAGGCGGCGAGAGGTCGAACGCCGGCCGCAGCGCGGCCACCAGGGTGTCGCGGCGGGCCTGGTAGGCCGAGCGTAGCGACGTCACGTGTTCCGCGTACGCACCGGACGCGCAGAAACACGCCATGGTCAGCGCGTTCGCGTGGTTCACTCCGCCGCCGCTGTCCACGTAGCCAAGTCCGGTGAGCCGGCTGAGGATGGCCGAATGCGCGTTGATGAAGCCTAGCCGCAGGCCCGGCGCCACCGTCTTGGAGAACGAGCCGACCCGGACGACGCTGCCGTCGCCGCCCGACAGGTCCCACAACGACACGGGTGCCGCGCCCGTGTACACCAGCTCGCGGTACGTGTCGTCCTCGACGAGCGTCACACCGGTGCGCCGCGCCACGTCGACGAGATACCGGCGGCGGTCAGAAGGCACGCTGAAACCCGTCGGGTTCCCGAAAGTCGGCACCAGGTACAGCAGCGGAACCCGCTGCCCGGACGCACGCAGGTCCGCGATAAACGCCTCGAGATCAACCGGCGCGGCCACCAGCCGGACGCCGCGGTTCCGCAGGATGCGCAGCGCGAAGTGGTACACGGGTGCGTCCACCAGGACTGTATCCCCGGGCTCGGCGAGCAGTTCGGTGATCAGGGCGAGAGCGTGCGAAGCACCCGCCGTTATGAAAAAGCTGGTCGTTTCCAGGTGATCGGACAGCCACTCGATCAGCGGACCTGGGCCGGCCACGGTTCCGTAGGTCAGCGCGCGCCAGCCGTAGTCGCGGGCCGCGGTCGCGGCGGCGGCGAGCCAGGGCTCGACTGGGAGCAGCGCCGGGTCGGGATGCCCGCATCCGAGGTCGAGGATGCCGGGCCGTTCGGTGAACTGGATGATCGGCAGCACACCGGATAGTAACCGGCTAGGCGGACTCGGCGCCCGGAGAGGGCGGCTCCCCACCGGGCTCCGACTCGTCGAGCCAGTCCTGTTCGGCTTGCTTTTGCTGGGCTAGCAGCTGCTTCTCCTCGTCGCGCAGCCGGGCGGACCGTTCGAAGTCCTGCGCATCGATGGCCAGTTCCTTCGCCCGGCGCACCCGGGCCACCGCGGCCTTCAGCTCGCGCAGGCGCACCAGACTGGCCGGCGGCTCGATCCCGAGCTTTGCCTCGATCGCGGACAGCCGGCGTAGAACGGCCTGGAGCTGGGTGGCGATCTCGTCCAGCGTGGTGCCGATGAGGCCCGGCTTCAGCTGGACGTCCGCGTGCCCTTCGGCGCCGCGCTCGCGAAGCAGCCTGGCCACCGTGCCCCTGGCCGCGTCCAGCGCGACGCCGTGCGCGGCCAGCACCTGCGCGGCGGGGCCCTCGCCCTCCTTGATCATGCCGAGCAGCAGGTGCTCGGTGCCGATGTAGCCGGCCCCGAGCTGCACCGACTCGCGCAGCGAGAGCTCCAGCGACTTCTTCGCCTGCGGCGTGAACGGGATGTGCCCCGACGGCGTGCTCGAACCGCGGCCGGTCCGCGCCTCGATCTCCTCACGCAGTTGATCAAGGTCGAGCCCCATGGCTCGCAGAGCGTGGCTGGCGAGGCCCTGGTCCTCGCGGATGAGGCCGAGCAGGATGTGCTCGGTCCCGATGTAGTTATGGTCCAGCCGCCGGGCCTCTTCCTGGGCAATAACGATGGTCCGGCGGGCGCGCTCGGTAAATCGTTCAAACATGCTCCCAGTGTGGTCCTCCCATACGCGTCACGCCACAGCCGCGGCTGGCGCCGGGGTGAGGGTGCGGCCGACCAGCGGGGACAGGTGCGCGGCCACGCTCGCCAGCTCGCGCAGGTCGGATTCGACCAGTGCCTGCGGGCCATCGCACAGGGCCTGCTCGGGGTGCGGGTGCACGTCCACGATGATGCCGTCGGCACCGACCGCGATCGCGGCGCGGGACAGCGGGAGCACGAGGTCGCGGCGGCCGCCGGAGTGGGACGGGTCCACGATCACCGGCAGGTGGGACAGCCGCTGCGCGACCGGCACCGCGCTGATGTCCAGGGTATTCCTCGTGGCCTTCTCGAACGTGCGGATGCCGCGCTCGCAGAGCACGATGTCCAGGTTGCCGCGCTGCGCGATGTATTCGGCCGCCATGAGCCACTCTTCGATCGTGGCGTTCATGCCGCGCTTGAGCATGACCGGCTTGCCGACGCCGCCCACGGCCTGGAGCAGCGGGAAGTTCTGCATGTTGCGGGTGCCGACCTGAAGCATGTCCGCGTAGCTGGCCACCAGGTCGACGTCGGACGGGTCGACGACCTCGGTGACCACCGGCAGCCCGGTCTCGGCGCGCACATCCGCGAGGATACGAAGGCCGGTCTCGCCCAGACCCTGGAACGCGTACGGTGAGCTGCGCGGCTTGTACGCACCGCCGCGCAGCAGGGAGGCGCCGGCGGCCCGCGCCATCAGCGCCGAGGCCAGCGTCTGCTCCGCGGTCTCCACCGCGCACGGCCCGGCGATGACCGTCAGCGTGTCCGGGCCGATCGGCACCCCGCCGACCCGGATCACCGAGCGCTCCCGGTGGTGCTCCCGGCTGACCAGCTTGTACGGGGCGGAAATCCGCACCACGTCACTGACGCCCGGCAGGCCGCGCAGGTTCAGCGTGCCCAGGTGCTCGACGTCGCCGACCAGCCCGACGATCGTCCGCGTCACGCCGCGGCTGACGAAGGCGTCGCCGCCCGCCGAGCGCACCAGGTCGACGACGCCTTCGATTTCGGGTTCTCCGGCCTCCGTGGCCATCACAACTACCATCGCTACGCTTCCCTTCATGCAAAAGAGCCCCGGGCCGTGTGGCCCGGGGCTCTGGTTAAGTCGGCTGCGTCAGCGCAAGGTCTGGCAGGCGACCGTCCGGGAACCGGGCCGGTAGCCAAACCAAAACCAGAACTGCTGGCGCACGAGTCACACCTTACCGCATCCCGCGGCCGACGCGCGCGGAGGCCCGGAAGGCTACGGGAAACCGCTCCCGTTGCCGTCTCCATTCCCGTTCCCGTTGCGATCGCCGAAGACGGTCAGCTGCACCGTGGTGCCGTACGGCACGCTGTTGCCAGGTGCCGGGCTCTGGTCGATGACCAGGCCGAACCCCCCGTTGTTGTTGTCCGTCTGGACCTTGAAGCCGAAGGACTGAAGCTCCCGCCGGGCCGCCCCGAGGGTTTCCCCGATCACGGACGGGATCTGCACATTCATCTGGGCCAGCGTGACCTGGACGACCTCGCCCCTGGTGATGATCGAGCCGGGCTTGGGGTTCTGCGAGGTGATGACCGCGCCGTTGCCCTGGTTGCCGCCGCTGACCTGGAGCGTGACGCCGTCCTGCTGGGCCTGCTGCTGGGCCTGCTGGAACTGCTCGTTGGTGAAGTCGGGCAGCGGCAGGCCGCCGGCCACCGTGAGCCGCACCGGCTGGGTCTGCGGCTGGACGGAGCCTGCCTTCGGGCTCACGCTGACGACGGTGCCCACCGGGAGGTTCGAGCCGACGATCGTGACCTGGTATTGCAGGTGAACCGCGGTCAGGTCGGACTCCGCCTTGTCCCGCATCTCGCCCTTGACGGCCGGCACCACGGAGGTGAACGGACCGGACGAGACCAGCAGCTCGATCGTCGTGCCCTTCGACACCCGGCCGGATGGGTTCGTCGCGACGACCTGTCCCTTCGGGATCGTGTTGCTGTGCTGGCTGCCCTGGGCGGACAGCACCCTGAACCCCTGCGCGGACAGCAGCTGGGTGGCCAGCGTGGGCGAGTCCCCGGCCACTGACGGCACCGTCCCATACCGGCCCGAGGTGAGGTACCAGCCGCCGTAACCGGCCACGGCGAACAGGACGAGCGCGAGCACGACGACGATCAGGCGCCGGCTGAACAGCCAGCGGCCAAGGAACGGGTCGCGGCCCCGGAGGTACCGGTCCGCGTCGTCACGGCGCACGATCAGCGTGTGGTTGCCGTGGTTGCCGTGGTTGCCGCCGCCGGCCGCCGCGTAATCCGAGTAATCCGCGTACTCGTCGGTACTGAACTCCTGGCCCCATCCGTCCGTGGTCACCCCGGCCGCGTGCCGCCCGCCGGCCCGCGCCAGTCCGGCTGGCTGAGCCTGGCGAGCGCCCGTCCCGGCTGGGGCGTCGAAGTCGAGCCAGGGGGCTTCGGCCAGACCCTGGACACCGACGCCGAGCAAGCCAGTGAGGCCGCTGTGCTCACCGGTCTGGCCGGACGACGACCTGGCGAAGGCCAGCTCATCCTGCGTCCGCCGGACCAGCCGAAGGAACTGGAAAGCGTCGGCCGGGCGCCGCGACGGATCCCGGTCGGTGGCGTCGAGCACGAGCTGATCCACCGCGGCGGGGATCTCCGGCAGGTGCTCGGACGGGCGCGGAACGTCCGAATTCACGTGCTGGTAGGCGACCGAGATCGGCGTCTCGCCGGTGAACGGCTTCGCGCCGGTGAGCAGCTCGTAGAGCAGCACGCCCGCCGAGTACACGTCGCTGCGCGGCCCGGTCGGGGCTTCGCCGGTGACCTGCTCCGGGGCCAGGTACGCGACCGTTCCGATGATCATGCCGGACCTGGTGTGGCCGGCCTCGGCCTGCGCCCGGGCCAGCCCGAAGTCCGCGACCTTGACCCTGCCGTCGCCCGTGATCAGCACGTTCTCCGGCTTCACGTCCCGGTGCACGATGCCGGACGCGTGCGCGGCGGCGAGCCCGTCGAGCACGCCGGTCATGATGTCCAGCGCCGCGGCGGGGGAGAACCGGCCGCACTCGTCGAGCAGATCGCGTAGCGTCCGGCTGGGCACGAACTCCATGGCCAGGTACACGAACGGCCCGTCGGCGCCCTGGTCGTAGACCGCGACGACGTTCTGGTGAGACAGCCGCGCCACGGACTTGGCCTCGGCGATGAACCGCTGCACGAAGCCGGCGTCCCTGGCCAGCTCCGCGTGCATGACCTTGAGTGCGACACGCCGGTCCAGCCGGGTGTCGATCGCCTGATAGACGGTGGCCATGCCACCGTGGGCAACGCGCGCTTGCACCGCGTATCGACCGTCGATCAGGCGGCCTGCGATCGGGTCGGCAAGCGTATCGTCCATCGGATGCGAGTTTACGGTTGTTCCAGCGATTCTGGCGGTGTTAATGAGTTTGTCATGCTCGAACTGGCGTGTAACCAACACTAAATAGGCTTCCAGGTTATGGGTGTCGTAATCGTCGGAGCGGGTCTGGCAGGCTGGCGGACCGCCGAAGAACTGCGCGGGCGAGGGTACCGCGGCCGGATCGAGCTGATCGGGGCCGAGCAGCGGCCGCCGTACGACCGGCCGCCGCTGTCAAAAACGGTGCTGATCGAGACCGATCCGCCCGATCCGTCGCTCCGCGCGGACTTTGCCGCGTTCGACGTGGCGTTCACGCCGGGCCGCACGATAGCGAGCATGGACGACCTCCCGGACTGGGATCACCTGGTGATCGCCACCGGGGCGCTGCCGGTCGCGCTGCCCGGCCCGGGCCAGCAGAAGTTCCTGCGGACGTACGAGGACTCGCTGGCGCTGCGCGACACGATGAAGCAAGGCGCCCGGCTGGCGATCGTCGGGGCCGGCTGGATCGGCGCGGAGCTGGCGACCGCCGCGGTGCGGTACGGGTGCGCGGTGACCGTCGTCGAGGCGGCGGCGACGCCGCTGGCCACCGCGCTGCCCGCGGACCTCGGCGGGCTGACCGCGGCCTGGTACGAGGAGGCCGGGATCGACCTGCGCACCGACACGAAGGTCGGCTCCGTCGAGGACGGCGGGCTGGCCCTCGCCGACGGCAGCTGGCTGCCGGCCGACGTCGTGGTGACCGCGGTGGGCGTGCGGCCCGCCATCGGCTGGCTCAACGGCTCCGGTATCGCCACGAGCAACGGCGTGGATACCGACGCGGGCCTGCGCGCCTCCAAGGCTGGCGTGTACGCGGTGGGGGACTGCGCCGCGTTCTGGTCGCTGCGGTATGGCCGAAGGCTGCGATTCGAACACTGGGACGTGGCCCTGCACGCCCCGGAAGTGGTCGCCGCGAACGTGCTCGGCGGCGACGAGGCGTACGACGCGGTGCCGTATTTCTGGTCCGAGCAGTTCGGCCGCATGCTCCAGTACGCCGGGCACCACGGGGACGCCACGCGACTCCTGCGGCGGGGGAGTCCGGCAGCGGACGAGAAGTGGGCCGTTTGCTGGCTGAACGCGGACAGTCAGCTCAGGGCGATCCTCACCGTCGGCCGGCCGCGCGACCTCGTCCAGGGTCGCCGCGCCATCGCGGACGGCGCGCCACTCGATCCGGACCGCCTAGCCGACCCCGCCGTCCCGGTGAAAGAGGCGGTCAGCAGGGGTTAACCCGGTGTTTGAGGAGCGCTCGGACGTGGGACATTGGTTTCGTGGCCCAGATTGACCCCTTGACCGACTCTCTTGTCGGCGAATGGCTATCCCTGAACGACGTCGCCGCCCGCCTCGGCATCCCCGCCGGGCGCGTGAAGCAGCTCCTGCGCGACCGCAAGCTGCTGGCGGTGACCCGGCCCGACGGCTCGAATGCGGTGCCGGCCGCCTTCCTCGACGGCACGCAGGTCGTGAAGGGCCTGCCGGGCACGCTGACCCTGCTGCGCGACTGCGGGTTCGACGACGCCGAGGCATTGCGCTGGCTGTTCACCGCCGACGAGACGCTGCCCGGCACGCCGATCAGCGCGATCGTCAGGCACCGCGGCACCGAAGTCAACCGCCGCGCGCAGGCGCTCGCCTTCTAGCCAGACGGGCTAGTGTGGCTCTGTGCCACCAAGTCCGCGAAGAGCCGCCGAAGCCGGGCGCCCCCAGCCGGTCGCGAAGCGCGCCCGGCAGTCGCTGCGTGACCTGTTCACCAGCGGCCGTCAGTCGTTCTCGTTCGAGTTCTCCCCGCCGAAGAGCGAGACCGAGGAGCAGCAGCTCTGGCGCGCCATCCGCCGCCTCGAACCGCTGCATCCCACGTTCGTCTCGGTCACCTACGGCGCCGGCGGCTCGACCAGGGACACCACGGTCCGGATGACCGGGGGGATCGCCGCGGCCACCACGCTGACCCCGGTCGGCCACCTGACCGCGGTCAGCCACTCGGTGGCCGAACTGCGGCACGTGATCGGCTCCTACGCCGCCGTCGGCGTGCGCGACGTCCTGGCGCTGCGCGGCGACCCGCCGGGCAACCCGAACGGTCCGTGGGTGCCGCACCCGGACGGCCTCACCCACGCCGCCGAGCTGGTCAGTCTCGTGAAGGCGTCCGGTGACTTCGGCGTCGGCGTGGCGGCGTTCCCGGAGAAGCACCCGGCCTCGCCCGACCCGGACACCGACGTACGGCACTTCATCGCCAAGTGCCGGGCGGGCGCGGACTTCGCGATCACGAACATGTTCTTCTATCCGGAGGACTACCTGCGGCTGCGCGACCGGGTCACCGCGCTGGGCTGCGACGTGCCGATCATTCCCGGCATCATGCCGGTGACCAGCCTGCGGGTGATCGAGCGCGCGATAGAACTCGGCGGCTGCCGCGTGCCGGAAGAACTCTGGGGCCGCCTCCTAGAAGTCAGGGAGGACAGGGCCGCGATCCGGGCGATCGGGGTGGACTATGCCGCGTGGATGTGCGAGCAGCTGCTCGCCGAAGGCGTCCCCGGCCTGCACTTCTACACCCTGAACTTCTCCAAGGCTACCCGCGAGATCTATCAGCGGCTTGGCCTGGCGGCACGCAGCGGCAGCTCGGCGCCCATCACCGCGTAGGCGGGCATCATCGGTTCGAACGCGAACCCGGTCAGCAGGTCGGTGAACCCGGTCCCGCGGTACAGCCGCCGCGCGACCGTCTCGCTGTCCATGGTGGAAAGCACCACCGTACGTTCCGCTCGGCCTATGGTGAGATCGCGGAGCAGACGCGAGCCGATGCCGCGACCTTGATATTCAGGTAGCACATGCAGCTCGGCGAGCTCCAGGCAGTCGCCGAGCCACTCGCCGGCGGCCGGCTGCCCGAGCGCGAACCAGACCCGGTCGTGCCACCACTGCCCGGGCGCGCCGTGGAAACCGTAACAGAACCCGGCGAGCGTCCGGTCCACGGTGGCGGTCAGCGCGCGGAAACCGGTGCTCGCGGCGTGCCCGGCCATGATCGAATACCGGCCGGTGATCTGGTCGGGCGGCGGCCGCATCGCCGCCGTATAGACGTCGATGAACTGTTCGATTCTATCAGTAAACCCGTGAAAATCAAGTTCGGTTATGGCATAACGAGCCGTGGTCTCACCTCCCCAGACGTTACTGGGATTGCACGCTGACGTGCGCGCTGCCCAGCACGGGGTGCGCCGCGGTGACGGTGATGGTGCCGGGCTGCCCAGATACCGAGCGTACCCACACCGCGCCAAGCCCGCCGTACGCGCCGAACTCGAACGGGTTATCGCCCACGATAACGCCGGGCCCGCTGATCGTGAGCGTCACCAGGCCGTTGCCGGTCCTGATCAGGTTGCCGTACGAGTCGACGGCACGGAACACGACCCTGGTCGCGTCCGAGCCGTCGGCGTCGATCGCGCTGTCGTCGACCGCCATGTCGAGGTGGTCGCCGGCCGGGTTGGCGGACATCTTGGCCTCGGCGACGCGCTGGCCGCCCACGAAGCCCTGGATGAGCAGCTCCTGGGGCTGGTTGCCGATGAGGAATCCGGGGAGCGTGAGGAGGAACGGCGGGTACGCCAGGTGGTTGTACAGCGGCGAGTTCGCGGCCGGCAGCGCGGAGCCGACGCGGCTGCCGTTGATGAAGATCGCCAGCTGCTCGCAGTTGCTGGCGACCATCGCCTCCGGGCCCGGTTGCGCGCCCTGCTGGTCCCAGAAGAACATCGGGATGATCACGGGTTGTCTGGCGGGGTCGACCTGCGCCTGGTAAATGGCGGCTGCGGGCTTGGGCACGCGGAACGTGTCGGCCACGCCCGCCCACTTGATCGTGTCCGGCCGGCCCTGGAGCGAGCCGTAGTCGAAAGCGGCCCATGCGATCAGGCCGGAGTAGGCGGGTTCGGCCGCCGCGAGGCTGTGCACCTGGGCGTGCAGCGCACCCTGCTTGGCCAGCAGTTCCGGCGAGTCGGTCCACGCGAAATGCTCCGGCTGGGCCTCCACGACACCGACGGACTCGGTGATCAGGTACGGCACGCCCGGCATCGGCGGCTGGAGTTCGGCGTTGCCGGTGACCTTGCTGAAGCTGTAGTCGTTGAACCCGAAGACGTCCTCGGCCCAGTCGTCCATGTTGCGGTCGTCCATCGCGCCGGAGCTGGGCCTGGTCGAGTCGAGTTCGGCGGCTGCCTGCCGGGTCGCCGCCCACAGTGCCGGGAACTTGTGCGTCTCGTTCAGCCTGGTGCCCCACACGATCACCGAAGGCCGGCTCCGGTCCCTGGTCACCATGTCCCTGACGTTCTGGATCACCAGGTCCTGCCATTCCCTGGCGTGGCTGACGTGATCCCAGCCGGGCGCCTCCTCCCAGACCAGCAGGCCGAGTTCGTCGCACGCGTCGAGGAAGTGCGGCGACTGGGGATAGTGCGAGCAGCGCACCATGTTGCAGTTGAACTCGGTCTTGATGAGCTGGGCGTCCTTGCGCTGCGCGCGGGCCGGCATGGCCATGCCGGTGTACGGGAACAGCTGGTGCCGGTCCAGGCCGAATATCTGGAGCCGTTTGCCGTTCAGGTAGAAGCCGTCCGGCCGGAAACTGGCGTCGCGGAAGCCGGTGCGCGTGGTGGCCAGGTGCGCTTGGCCGCCGGGGATGGTCAGCGTGGCCTGCACGTTGTACAGGTTCGGCGTGGCGACCGACCAGAGCTTGACCCCGCCGAGACCGGTCATGGTGACCTTGGCGGTGGTCACGCCCGGCTGGCCGATTTCTATGCTCTTCGTGGCTGTGGCGACCCGGCTGCCGTCGGTGGCGTCCAGCAGATCCAGGGTGAGGGTCGCCGGATGCTGCGCCTTGACCGCGGCGTCGATCGTGACCTGCACGTCGAGTTTGGGCTGGGCGCTCAGCACGTCGGCCGGGGCGGCGTACACGTCGGAGACGTAGATCTGGGGCACGACCCGCAGGTTCACGTCCCGGTAGATGCCGCCCGGCTGGAGGAAGTCGTAGTTGCCGGCCCAGGTCCCGCTGACCATCGGCGGCACCGCGACCGCGCGCGCGTCCACGACCACCGACAGCACGTTGACGCCATGCTTGACATGCTCGGTGAGCTCGACCTGAAAGGGCAGGTAGCCGCCCTGATGGGTGGCGACCACCTGGTCGTTGAAGATCACCGTGGAGTTCACCATGACGCCGTCGAAGTGGGCGAACACCCGGTTTCCCTTGGCGGTGATGCCGGGCAGCTGGCGGCTGTCGATGTGGCGCCGGTAGATCCAGATGTTCTGCCAGATGTGGGGGTTCCAGTTCCGCCAGGACAGCGGCGTGACGCAGTGGGGGACGGTGACCGGCGCGAAGCTCGTGTCGTCGTAGCCGGTGGCCTCGGTGCCCGGCTCGTACTCGCCGCCGAACAGCCAGCCGTCGTTCAGCGGGTAGGTGAGGGCGAGCGGCTTCGGCCCGGATTTGGTGAGGCGGCTGATGACCGCCAGGAGCGGCAGCGCGGCGATCCCGGCCCCGCCGATGAGCGCGGCCTGGAGCAAGGCGCGGCGGGGGAGGCGGCGCTTGCTGAGGTCTTCCTCGAGTTCCTCGAGTTCCTCGTCGAGGACGACCTCCTCCGGCGGAACCTCCTCCGCCGGGACGGTCTCGGCCGGGGGCTGGCTGTGCTCAGGGGCGACCGGAGCCGCGCCCACCGGGCGTGTAGCGGTTGCGGTTGCGTGGCCTGTTTGTCCCGTTTGTCCTGGGGCGTGGCGCGCTTGTTCCGGGCCGGGGCGCGCGCCGGGGCGGCCAGGCCGCGAGGCGGGAACGGGGCGCCTGGGCAGCGGCGGGGGAGCGTCGGTCTCCGGGTGTGCGCTTGTCCCTGGATGCGTACCCGTGTCCGTGCCGGTGCCCGTCGCCGTGCCCGCGCCCGTGACCGCGTTCGCGGCCGCGCCCGTGGCGTTGCCTGTCGCCGTGCCGCGCGACGTGGATGGCGTCCTGGAGGCTGTGCCTGAGGCTGCGGCTGTCGTCGCCCCAGCCGCAGCCGTCGCCCCAGCGGAGGCGGCCGTCGCGGTGGCCGCGGCTGTCGCGCCAGCCCCAGCGGCCGTCGTCCTCGCGGTGGTGCCGTTCGCGGTGCCGTTCGTCCCGTTCGCTGAGTCGTTCGCGCCGTTCGCCGCGGCGGGGACGGTAGGCGCGCTGGCCGCGGCGCCAAGGCGCGGCCAGGTGCCCGATGGCTCCGTGACCGGCACGGGTCCCGAGGCGGGCTTGTGTGTTGCGGCTGGCTGCTGCCCCGAGAGCTGCTGCCCAGCAGCACGACGTGATCCAGCAGCGGATGCCGGTGCGGTGCCCTGCGTCCGTCCGCTACGTCCTGCCGGTACGTTGCGCTCCGCTGGTGCGTTGCGCTCCGTTGGTGAGGTGCGCTCCGCTGGTCCGGTGCCCTGCGCCGATCCTGCGGCCGGTTGCTGCCCACCGCCACGCGCTGATCCGGTGCCGGGCTTCTGCCCAGCGCCTTGCGACTTCCGGCCCGTGCCCTGCGATCGCCCGGCCGCGGCCTGCGGCCGCCCGCCTGTGCCCTGCGGTTGCCCGGCTGCGGCCCGCTGCGCCGCGGTCCGGGGCTGGGTCGACCCGGCGGCCGGTTTCTGGCCATTGGCGCGGGGTGACCCGGCAGGTGTTTCCGGCGCGGATGTCTGCTGTCCCGCCGCCCGTCCAGACTGCGGCCCTGCTTCCGCGTTAGGTTGCGGCGTCGTTCTCGTGCCCCTGGCCGCCCTGGCCTTGCGCGGGGTCCGCTTCCGGCCGGTGTTCCGCTTCGCGGAGGCCGACTGCGCTTGTTCGGCAACTCTCGCCGAACGGTCGCCAACGTCAGCGGGCGCGTCGCTGGTGATCTCCACGAACTCCACGTCCAGTGCATTGCGCCCGGTAGCCAGGTCTTCCACGGACGGAGTTATGCCCTCATCATCGGTAGCAGAGGGCGATGGCACGCGATAAAAATACAGGCACAGTCAAGCAGTTCGTCCTACCACTCGGGTTATGTCCGAATAGTCACCCTGACGCCTCGCAGCATCGCCCATCTCGAACCACACGCCATCCCGAACACCGCCCGCGCCCGCCCGGTCTCGCTACCCCGCGCCAACCTCGGCGAATTGCCCCGTTTCGCACTCGCGATCGGCCGCGCGCAACCCGTCTTTCATGTCAGAAAAGGGCTCTTTGTCAGAAAAGGCGCCGGATTTGCACCCTTTTTCAACACGAAGCCCATTTCTAACACCGGAGTTGTCCTCCACGGCCTCGAGTGCATCATGAGTCACAACAGTCACAAGCCGGACCGGCGCATTCGCCCGCGCCTCGGTCCCGGTGGTGACTTGGGTCACAATGACCACGCCGAGCGCGAGGGCATCACGCGCAACCGTTACTAATTCGTCGCCCCCGGCCCGCCGCCGCGCCCGCCCCCGAGCGCCCCGATCCGCCCGCGCGGCCCCGCGTCCTCACCGCCAAAACCGGGTGCGAATATTTTCACGCGTCTGAGCGCTCCTGCTTTGGGGCACCCGAAAATGTCAGACCCTCGCGGTACCTTCGGACGGACATCGAAAACTGGCTGGACATCACGACGAATTCGTGTTCGAATAGGTGGTAGCCGGCCGGGTGGGGCGAGGGGAAGCGCCGCGCCCGGCCGGAGCAACCGGAACCGTTGCAACCGGAGCCGTCACATACCGGAACCGATGCAACGGAGCCGGAGCGAACGGAGGGAGTGGAACCGATGGTGAACGTCATGGAAGCGCGCACCGGGACCGGTGCGGCCGCCATAGCGGGTCCGCAGCACCCGCGCATCGCGCCGACCGTGCTGAGCATGCTTCAGTCGGCGCGGCGCGGGCTCGTCGAGGCCGGGGATGAGACGACGCCTGGCGCGCGCTATGTCTTGGCGCACCTGGCCGCGTTGCGGGCCGCCGCGGCCATTGTCGCCGCCCGGGGCGAGCCGGGCCGGGCGCGCCGGGGCAAGCCGCATAGCGTCTGGGAACTGCTACCGCAGGTGGAGCCCGCGCTCACCGAGTGGGCGGCGTACTTCGCGGCCGGGGCGGGCAAACGCGCCGCCGCTGAGGCCGGACTGCCGCGCGCCGCGTCCGCTCGTGAGGCCGACGACCTGCTGCGGGACGCGGAGACGTTCCTTACTCTTGCCGAGACCGCACTCGGAGTCGAGGTGCAGTCTCCGCTCCCGCTCAGGCCTGCTGGCTAATGCCTCAGACGTGCCTTAGAAGGCTTCCATCGCGCCGCGCGCGTCGGAGTCGAGGACACCCCAGCTGATCAGTTCTTCGGTGAGGTCCGCCGGGGACTTGTCGTAGATGACCGCGAGCGAACGCAGGTCCTCGTGCCGGACGGACAGGACGCGGCCGTTGTAGTCGCCGCGCTGGCTCTGGATGGTCGCGACGTAGCGGGCGAGCGGGCCGACCTTGTCCTTGGGCAGCTGGCCCATCCGCTCGAGGTCGATGACGAGCTTGGGCGTGGGCACCAGCGGCGTGGGGGCGGAGTCGCCGGGCAGGAGCTCGGAGACCGGAACCCCGTAGAACTCGGCCAGCTCGGCGAGCTTCTGGACGGTCACCGACCGGTCGCCGCGCTCGTACGAGCCCACCACCACGGCCTTCCAGCGGCCGCGCGACTTCTCTTCGACTCCGTGCAGCGAGAGACCCTGCTGCGTGCGGATGGCGCGCAGCCGCGCGCCAAGGGTCTTGGCGTACTCAGATGGCATTCTTTCCTCGGTTCCCCGGCCAGTCGTCGCTTACGGTAACGGTTACGCTCAGTGACGGTAGGCGGCGAGCGCTATAAGGTCAAGCCGAATGGCAAAAACTGGCTTAACTCGGCCGGTAACCGGCTAGCTCTCCCGGATCACTATGTACCCTCCGCCGGCCGGCCAGAACCCAGCTGAAATCAGGTTTCCCGTCGCTGTGGGCCTATTGCAACCACATAGCCAACTCTCGTCATGTTCTGTCGCGATACGTCCGATGTGACGTAAATCACACGACTCGCCGGCCGGGGCAATCCGGGCGGGCCCGCTGGTAACTCCCCGTATGATCATCTAGGTAGACATCCTTTAAGGACCGTCCGGTGAGGCGGGAAAGGAGGTCCGTTCTGTGTGTGCGGCCAGCAATCCGGTCGCGGGGCGTGATGGCCTCGCGGTCCTCGATGCCGAGGAGATCAGGCGGGCACTGACCAGGATCGCTCACGAGATCCTGGAAC
>DASRFJ010000186.1:0-2836 GCA_035651595.1 Streptosporangiaceae bacterium
TGAGCCGGCCGCCCCACAGCGTGCCGACGAACCCGAAGTACTCCACGCCGGCCGGGATCGTCAGCATGATCGAGGTCAGCGAGAAGTAGTCGTTGACCTCCTGGCCGCTGGCGAACAGGTGATGCCCCCACACGGCCATCGACCCGGCCGCGAACGCCAGCAGCGACAGCGCCGTGCCCTGGTACCCGAAGAACCGCCGGCCGGAGAACGTGGCGAGCGCCTCGGCGACGCACCCGACGAACGGGAAGAACATCACGTACACCACCGGGTGCCCGTAGAACCAGAACAGGTTCTCGTAACCCAGGTTCCACGCGTTCGTGCCGAACAGGGCCGGGTCGATCCGCCACAGCGCCAGCACGACCATCGACCCCAGCAGCGCGGGGAACGCCGCCGCGACCATCAGGCAGGTGACCAGCTGCGACCAGGCGAACACCGGGATCCGCAGCATCGTGATGCCGGGCGCCCGCATCCGCAGGATCGTCCAGGCCGTGGTGCCGCCCTGGATGATCATGCCGGCCGCGGCGAGGAACATGCCGGCCGTCCACAGCGACATCCCCGCTCCGGGCGAGTACACGCTGTCGGACAGCGGCGTATACCCCCACCAGCCGTCGCTGGCCCCGCCCGGCGCCAGGAAGCCCCAGATCAGCGCCATCGAGCCCGCCACGTACAGCCAGTAGCCAAGCAGCGTGGCCCTGGGTGCGGCGATCCGCGGCGCGCCCACCTGGAGCGGGATCAGGTACACCCCGAGGCCCAGCGCCATCGGGGTGATCGTGACCGCGATCATGCCGGTGCCGTGCATGGTCATGAACCGGAGGTACTCCCCCGGCCCGAGGACGTGCTGGCTGGGCTGGGCGAGCTGCGCCCGCATGGTCAGCGCGATCGCGCCGTTGAACAGGAACAGCACCAGCGCGGTACCGATCGTCAGCAGCCCGATCCGCTTGTGGTCGGTGCTGAGCAGCCACTGCGGCAGCCCGTCCCGGTCCTCGTCGGCCGGGGACGGGTACGGGATCGCCTTCACCCGCGCGGTCACGAGGTGCCGCCGTGGGCGCGCAGGAACTGCCGGAACGCGGCCGGCGGCACGGCCGTCAGCTTGAAGTCCATCTCGTAATGCAGCACGCCGCACAGCTGCGCGCAGCGTCCGATCCAGGTGCCCGGGTGCGGCACGGTGATCGTGATTGCGTACACGTGGCCGGGGTACGCGTACGCCTTGACCCGCAGGTATGACACCCAGAACGCGTGCACCACGTCGGTCGAGGTGATGTCCAGTTCGGCCGGCTCGCCGGCCGGCAGCACCAGGGTTGGCGGCTGTCCGCCATTGCACTGGCCGTCGATGGTGACCGGAGAATCGGCATAACGAAATGTCCAGCACCATTGGTAACCTGTCACGCGCACGACGACCGACGGTTTCGTGCGGGGAAAGTCCCGCGCATTCGCGGCGAAACTGCTGACGACAAGGAACGCCACGATTCCGGTCAGCCCGAGCACATATCCGAGTTCCAGCCGGTCCGCCTCGTCCTTTCGCGACGGCCCCCGGCCGCGCCTGCGGCGCCGCCGGCTGAGCAGCATCGCGCCGATCACCGCCGCGACGACGACCCCGAAGACAACCGCCGCGATCGTGGCATCCTGCGTGAACAAGCTGGCGAACTCGCTACGGAACGGCACGCCGGCCCACTGCCCGAGTGCGGACCAGGTAAACGGGCCGCGCCTGGGTAGGGCACCGGCTATGAGCCTGACCTCGATTGCGAAGGACGCCGCTGGATGCACCCGCTGCGACCTTTACCAGCACGCCACCCAGACCGTGTTCGGCGAGGGCCCGCGGGACGCGGCCATCGTGCTGATCGGCGAGCAGCCCGGCGACTCCGAGGACAAGCAGGGGCATCCGTTCGTCGGCCCCGCCGGACGGGTGCTTGACCGGGCGCTGGCCGACAGCGGCCTGGACCGGACCGGGCTGTACCTGACCAACGCGGTCAAGCACTTCAGGCACACGGACCGGGGCAAGCGCCGGATCCACGAGCGTCCGGACACCACTCAGATCCGTGCCTGCAGGCCCTGGCTGGACGATGAACTACGGCTGATACAGCCACGGCTGGTCGTTCTGCTAGGAGCGGTAGCCGGGGAAGCCCTGTTCGGCACAAAGTACCGGGTCGGCGCGCACAAGGGGGAGGTTGTGGACGCGGCGCTCGGTGACTGGCACGGGCGCGCGGTCGGCACGATCCACCCGTCCGCGGTGCTGCGCGGCCCGGACCAGGCCGCTCGCGACACCGCGTACGCCGGCCTGGTCGAGGACCTGGCCACCGCGCGGAACGCGGCCGCGGGATAACCGGCCGTCGCGGTAGCGGCGCAGGACCAGCAGGCCGACGGCGAGCAGCACCGCCGTCGCGGGCAGGCCGATCAGCGCGGGCCGGCGCGCGCGGCGCGCGGTGTCGCGCGCCCGGGCGGCCGTGGCGCGCGCCCGGCCCGCCAGCACGGCGACGGTGTCCGCGGCCTCCGCCGCGGACCTGGCCGTGGCCTCGCGCAGCACGCGCAGTTCGGCCTGCTCGTCCCGGTCGGCCGCCGTGCTCACCGGCGGATCCGGGACTTGATCTCGATGATGTCCTCACGGACCGTGCCGACGGCCGCGGTGATCGGCGGGGTCCCGCGCCGGAACCGGCTCCTGCCGAGCAGCGCGAGCACGCTGGCAATCACCATCAGCGCGCCGCCGACGATCAGCGCCGACGCCCACACCGGCAGCCGCAGCGCGATCGCGGCGACCGCGGCGGCGATCAGCACACCGAGCCCGTACAGCGCGGTGACGGCGGCGCCGCCGAACAGCGCGCCGCCGAGCATCATCTGCCTG
>DASRFJ010000187.1:0-10965 GCA_035651595.1 Streptosporangiaceae bacterium
CCCGGCATGTACCGCGCCGTGGCGTCCGCGTGGTGCGGTGCTTCGGCCAGGTGGGTCACGACGAAGCCGGCCGCTAGCTGGCCGCCTAGCTGCTCGGTCAGTGAGTGGCTGTACTCGATGGGACCGGTCCCGTAGCAGCGCTGCCGTTCGGCCTCGGAGAGCTGGAGCGTGGTGAACGGGAGCCGGTGGCGCACCACGAGTTCGCCCCGCTCATCCAGCGCCGCCACGTCGAAGATGAAGATGTCCGGGTTCATGAACCCGGCCAGCAGGATGCCGCCGGGGCGCAGTACCCGGAACGACTCCCGCCAGACCGGCGCCAGCTCGGGGCAGAACACGTTCGACACCGGGTGGAAGACGACATCGAAGCTGGCATCGGGAAACACGCTCAGGTCGCGCATGTCGCCGAGCACGGTGCGGATGACCAGTTGCTCGCGAGCGGCTACCTCCTCGTCGCGGCTCAGCTGGCGCGGCGAGTTGTCGAACACGGTCACGGCCGCGCCCGCTGCCGCGAGCATCGGGCCTTGCTGGCCTCCGCCGGAAGCCAGGCAGAGCACACGCGCACCGGCCAGATCGGCAGGGAACCAGTCGCGCGGCACGGGCTCGTAGCCGATAAGGACGACCGACCAGTCGCCAGCCCGCGCCCGGGCGACGACCTCCGGCCCGGCCGGCCTGGTCCACTCGTTGTCGCTGTCCACCTCGCGGTCCCATGCGGCGCGATTGTGCGCCACGGGATCAAAGCTCCCTGCCACGGGTCAACAGCCTAGGTGCCCGTCTGGCTGGGCGACGATTCCCTGCCGGGAATTGTCCGCGCGCACCAGCGCCGGCAGCATCGGAGAAGCGATCCGAACATTCCGCTGACCGACGGAGGAGCCATGATCAACATCGACGTTCAGGACCTGGTGCGCCGCTATGTGGCGGTGTGGACCGAGCCGGACGCTGGCCGGCGCCGCAAGGCCATCGAGGAGCTGTGGGCAGCGGACGGCGCGCAGACCCTCCAGCCGCCGGAGGAGATGCAGCAGACCGCGGTCTCGCTGGGCTTTGCCACGGCGGTGCTCGAAGCCCGCGGGCACGACGCGCTCGAGTTCCGGGTGACCCGCTCCTACGAGGAATTCATCGCACCGGGGGACTTCACCTTCCAGCCGCGGGGCAGCATCGGCCGCGTGGAAAACGTCGTGAAATTCGGCTGGGAGATGATCCCGGCCGGCGGCGGTGACCCGGCCGGGATCGGCGTGGAGGTGCTCATTCTCGATGAGGACGGCCGCATCAGGACCGACTATCAGTTCGTCGAGCCCTGATCTGCGGTACCGGTAGGCGAGACCGCTGCCCTACCGTGGATGTATGACCGCTTTGGGCAGCCTCCCGCCCGCGCTGCCGCCGCACGGCACGGTGCTGGCCTGGGCGCGAGGCTGCCGATGCGAGGAATGCGAACGCGCGCATCAGCATCTGGTGTCCGAACTGGCGTTGCGCGGGCCGCTGCGGCTTCCCGCGGAACCGGAGCCCCGCAAGCTCGATGCCGACACCCGCGCACGGCTGGAACCGGCGGTGAGCCAGGCCGAGTGCCCGGTGTGTGGGGCGCCGCGTCACCAGCGCTGCCGCAACCTGGCGTTTCCCCAGCACTTCGCGCCGACTCATCCCGAGCGCGGCAGCCAGGTCAGAAAAGATTACGGACAATTACCCCCCGAACCGGATCCTGCTGGCTTGTTCCGGGGCTTGCCCGGGTGGCTGGTCGCCCGGTGGGTCTGCGGCAGGCTCGCTCGGCGTCGGTTAACGTGGCGGATTTTCCCTTCGTGGTAACGGGACCCCTGCCCCCGGGGGTCGATCCACCACAAAGGGGAAATCGTCCACGTTGTTCACGGGACTGCCGGTGCGCCCATGCGCGCACAGCGGGGGAGTTGCGGGGTCAGGGTCGCTTGCGGCCTACGCCGGCCAGCATGCCCGCTTGCGGCGAACCAGGGGGCGAACCGGCAGATGAAGCAGCCGGCTGAGGCAGGCGAGCCGGACGGGGAACCCGGGGCAGGTAAGACAGCTGGGCGTCGGGTTCGCCCGCGTGCCACTCGGTGACGGGCACCAGTCCGGGTGGCACCAGGTCAAAGCCGTCGAAGTACGCGGCGATCTCGGCGTCGGTACGGCCGGTGAGCGTGACATCCCTGCCGTAGGCGTTCTGCACCCGGTCGTTGCGACCGCCGTTGGAGTTGCCCTGCGAGATGATCAGGTAACTTCCCGGGACAAGGCGCTCGCGCACGGTGCCGACGATCATGTCCGCCTCTTCGGCGGTGAAGAAGTGCAGCATGCTGACCAGCAGCACGCATACCGGTTCGGCCAGGTCGATGACGCCGGCCAGCGCGGGGTCGTCGAGGATCGCGGCCGGCTCGCGCGCGTCGCCCTCGGTCGCGATCACCCCGTCGCCGGTGGCCAGCAGCGCCTGCGCGTGGCTGACCGCGACCGGGTCGTTGTCGACATACGCCACCCGCGCGCCGGGGACGATCGCCCGCGCGCACTCGTGCACGCTCGGGGCTGTCGGCAGGCCCGCGCCGATGTCCAGGTACTGGCCGATGCCCTCGCCCGCCACGTGCCGGACGGCGGCGGCCAGGAACGCGCGGTTCGCCCTGGCCACGGCCGCCGCGTTGGGCAGCGCCGCGACCAGCCGTTCCGCGGCCTGCCGGTCCGCGGCGAAGTTGTCTTTCCCGCCGAGCAGGTAGTCGTAGACTCGCGCGACATTGGGCTTGGACGAATCGAACTTGTTCGCCCTGGCGGCCCCGCCGCCGATCTCATCCGTCCGTTCAGTCATCTCCGCTGCTCCTACTCGCCGCGCCACCGCGGCGCGCGCTTTTCCGCGAACGCCGCGGCACCCTCCATCGCGTCCGCCGAGGCGAACACCGGGGTGATGATTTCGCTCTGCAGGCCGAAGGCGGCCGCGCTGTCCCAGTCGGCGGACTCCACGATGACCCGCTTGGTCGCCGCCAGCGCCAGCGGCGCGTTCCGCGCGATCCGCCCGGCCAGTTCCCGCGCCCCGGCGAGCGCCGAACCTGCCGGGACCACCACGTTCACCAGGCCGGCCTCGGCAAGGCGCGCGGTGCCGTAGTGCGCTCCGGTCAGCGCGATCTCCATGGCCAGGTGGTAGGGGATCCGCCGGTGCAGCCGGAGCAGCCCGCCCGCGCCGGCCACGAGACCGCGCGTGACCTCGGGCAGCCCGAACTTCGCCTGATCGCTGGCGACCACCAGGTCGCAGGCCAGCACCAGCTCGAACCCGCCGGCCAGCGCGTACCCCTCGACCGCGGCGATGACCGGCTTGACCGGCGGACGCTCCACGATGCCGCCGAAGCCGCGGCCCGGCGCCAGCGGGGAGTCGCCAGTCAGGAAGCCCTTCAGGTCCATGCCCGCGCTGAACGTGCCGCCGGCCCCGGTCAGGATCAGCACCCGCACGTCGCCGCGGCCATCCAGCTCGTCGAGCGCGGCCGCGATCCCGCGGGCGACCGCCCCGTTGACCGCGTTGCGCGCCTCGGGCCGGTTGATCGTGATGACCGCGACCCCGTCATCATCGACTTCGGTCAGCACCGCTTCAGGCATCGAATTATCCTAACGAAAAGTACTGCTTGCCCACGTGTGCCTGTGCCCGGCCCGTGGTTTACCAGCGGTCGTGGACCTGCGCCCGGATCCGCCGGTCGTAAATGGACTCGATCGCACCGAGTTCGGCGGGCGTGAACGGCCGTACCGCCGCGGCGGCCGCGTTCTGCCGCGCCTGCTCCGGGCTGCGCGCGCCGGGGATGACGGTGGTCACGCCCGGCTGCTGGATCACCCAGGCGAGCGCCGCCTGAGCCGACGTCGCTCCGTCCGGCGCGAGCGCGGCGAATTCGCGCGCGGCTTCGACCCCGGTCTCGTAGTCGACACCGGAGAACGTCTCGCCGGCGTCGAAGGCTTCGCCGTGCCGGTTGAACGTGCGGTGGTCGCTCGCGCCGAACGTCGTGTCGCTCGTGTACCGGCCGGACAGCAGCCCGGACGCCAGCGGGACGCGCGCGATGATACCGACCCCGGCGGCCTTGGCGGCGGGCAGCACCTGCTCGAGCGGCTTGCGGCGGAACACGTTGACGATGATCTGCACGCTGGCCACACCTGGCCTGGCGATCGCGGTGAGCGCCTCCGCGCAGGTCTCGACGCTGACGCCGTACGCGGCGATCCGCTTCTCGGCGACCAGCGTGTCGAGCGCGTCGTAGACCGCGTCGCGTGCGTAGACCGGCGTGGGCGGGCAGTGCAGCTGGACCAGGTCCAGCGTCTCGGTGCCCAGGTTGTCCCTGGACCGGTCGGTCCACTCCCGGAAGTTCGCGAGCGTGTACAGCTCGGGATCCAAGGCGACCCGGCGGCCCATCTTCGTGGCCACGATCATCGGCAGCGCCGGGTTGGCGGTCAGGAACCGGCCGATGAGCCGCTCACTTCGGCCATCGCCATAGACGTCGGCCGTGTCCAGGAACGTGACGCCGGCCGCGGCGGCCGCCTCCAGCGTGGCCAGCGCGTCCGCCTCGGCCACCTCGCCCCAGTCGGCTCCGAGCTGCCAGGTTCCCAGGCCGATCACCGAGACGGCACGGCCGGTCTTTCCCAGTTCGCGTTCCTCCACGCCGCCAAGCCTACGGCCTGGACAGGATCGTCCCGGTAGCACCCACCGCGTAGCACCTGGTCACGCTTACACAGGTGATGCCGTACCCCCCGTTGGCCGTGGCCACGATCGTGCCGGCCGCGCGCCGCCAGGCACGGGGTTAATTGTGTTGCCGGGGTCGGCGGGGGCGCCGGAATAATGTCACCCATGTCACCGTCGACGGCCCGGCTGCTGGCGGACATCGATTCGCTGCCGAGGCCGGCCAGGATGCGGCTGCTCGCGGACCGGGCCAGGACGCTGCCCGCCGGCGAGCTTGAGCCGCTGCTGGCCAGCCTGTCCGAGGGCGATCGGTTCCGCCGCGGGATCGCCCTGTTCATGGCCGTGGTGGCCGGCTATCAGCCGGTGATCATGGCCGCGCGAACCGAGCCGGTGTGGCCGGTCCGCCGCGAGGCCATCGGTGCGTGGCTGCGCTCCTGCGACGTCCCGGCGGCCGAGATCGCCGCGTTTGTCGCCGACGCGCCATGGCATGACCGGCGCCACGTTTACCGGATACTGCGCGGCGGCTCCCGGGCGGCGGTCGCGGACGCGCTGATCGACGGGGTGTGGCGGCGGTTCGGCGACGACGAGGCGGCCCGGCTGCTGCCCGCGTGCTCGCCCGGGACGCTGGCCCGGCTGCTGCCCGAGCTGGGCTACGCGGCCGGTGCCTGGCTCAGGCTGGGGGAGCGGCATCCGGATGTGGTGCTCGACGTCGCCGCGGCCCAGCTCGCCGAGCTGACCGTGCCCGACCGGGTCGGCTGGTGGGCCAGGTTCGGGGACGGTGTCCTGACGGCGGGCCGCGACGCCCCGCCGCGTGTCCTGGACCTGCTGGAGCGGTACGCGCCGTCGGGCTACCTGCCGGGGCCGCTCAGGCATTACGCCAGCCTGGTCGCGGCGGATCACCGGCGCTTCGTCGCGCTGCTGGCCGCGCCAGGGCGGACGGACTGGCTGGCGCGGACCCGCCTGCCGCGACCGCTGCTCCGTCGGCTCGCCCAGCTGGATACCGCCGACCTGGCGCCGCTCACGCGACGGCTGCGGGACAGCGACCGCGGGCTCGTCGCCCTGCTGCGCGCGCTGCCGCCGTCGCGCCGCGCCAGCCTGTACGCGGCGGCGTACGCGGGCGTGGACCGCACCCTGGCGCGGCCGTCGGACCAGCTGCTCGAGGTGCTCCCGCGCGACCTGCGGACGGCGGAAGCGCTGCGTGTGCTCGCCCTCGACGCCATCCGGGCGGACCCGGACCTGACGCTGCACTACACCGCGTTCCTTCCCTGGCAGCAGGCACGGGAGCCACTGGCCGCGGCGGCCAGGCGAGCCCGCGCCGATGACCGGGCCGAAGGCTATGAGCTGCTCGTGCGGTGCGCGGCCCGCACCGCCGACCCGGACATCGTCACCGAGGTCATCGAGGTGCTTCGACGGGTCCGCAACGAGCAGGATCCGGTGCGGTCCCGTGCCGTCCTGGCGCTCACCCGCATCCCGTCCGGACTGTTCCAGCCGCGTGCCGCCGAGCCGCTGACCGCGATCGCGGCGGACGCGCTCGCGGCCAGGGACAGCGGGGTGCTGACCCGGCAGGCGCTCACCGCGCTCGCCGTGCGGCTGCTGGGCCAGCGGGCCGACTCGCCACGGCTGATGGCCTGGTCGCTGAGCGCCCTGGAGCAGCTGTTTGAGAACCGGCTGCCGCCGCTCGGGCGGCTGGACCTGACGCTGCGCAAGGGCCAGGAAATCGATGTCTACGCCGCGGTGCGCAAGCGGCTCGAGAGCGGGGTCCGGCGCGGCAGCTACGACGCCCTGTTCGCCGTCGCCCGCGCGCTTGGCCGGCGCGCGTGGGCGATGGAGCCGCTGCAGGACATGCTGCGCCGTACGGTGGACCGCGGCAGCACTTCGGTCGTCCTGCGCAATGCCATTGTGCTGTGGCTGGCCGATCCGGCCGCCAGAGCCGAGCGGGTGCCTCACGTGCTCCGCGTCGACTCGTCCGCCGTCACCCTGCCCGAGGTGTGGCGTGTGCTGTGTGTGAGCCGGACCGACCTGCTCGACCGCGCGCTGATCGGCAAGCAGCCGGCCGGCAAGTTCCTTGCCGCGGGCGTGCGCTGGGTGCCCCCGACCGTGCCCCGCGCCGAGACCTGGCTGCCACGCCATCAGGCGGGATGCGCCCGGCTGCTCGCGCGGCTGGCCGACGACGCAGGCGCCAGGCGCGACGCCCGCGTGCGCGCGATCGCCAACGCGGCTCGGCTCGGCGACGCCGGCTGGGATCTCGTCATCCGCTACACCGATTCCGCCTCCGTCCCGCTGGCCGAGGCCGCGCTCGCCGCGCTGGCGTGGACCGGCCGTCCCGCCGAGGCGCTCCCGATGCTGCTCCGCCACAGCGGCGACGACCGTGCCCGGGTGGCGATTTACGCGGCGGGCCGCGCCGCCCGGTTTCTCAGTCCCGTCCAGCTGCTGCCGGTTCTCACTGACGACGCGCGCCTGCGGGACGGCAAGGTCACCAGCCGCAAGGAGGTCCTCCGGCTGATCGCCATGACGAAGGTTCCCGGCGCGGGTGACATCCTCGGTGCGGAGTGGGCCGCGGCCGGACAGCACCGGGACATCCGGGTGGCGATCGCGTCCGCCGCGCGGCAGCGGCTGCACGATCCCGCGTCGTGGGCGGTCCTGGACCAGGCCGCGGCCGGCGGGCCGGATGAAGCACTCGCCGTGGTTGCGCTGACCGACGCGTTGCACTGTGCGCCGCGCTTCCGCGCACGCTATGCGCGGCTGGTCGCGAGGGCCTGCGGCAACGCGGACTTGGCGGTGGCCAGTGCCGCGTGGGCCGCGCTGCCTTGCTGGCTGACCTGGGCGCCGGACGCCCGCGAGATCGTGACCGAGCAGCTCATCGACCTGACGGACCGGATCCGCTGGGAGCTTGTCCTGCCAGTGATCGTGGCGATGCTCGGCGCGGGCCGCGCGAGCGTGCTGCTCCAGGACGTTACCGGCAGGCTAGCGGCGCTCGACCTCGCCGACGACGGCGCGGACCCGCTGCGCGACCGGCCGGCCCGGCAGCGTCTCGACCGGGTCGTCGACGCCGCCGCCGAATGGGCGCGGGACGCTGACCCAGATCGTGACCGGGAGCCGCTTGCCGGCGCGGGCCGCGCGCTCGCCGGGCTGCCCGACATGGCCATGCCCGCCGCCCGGCTGCTGCTGGCCGCGACCAGATTCGACGGCCAGCTCACCGATCGCCTGAGCGAGATCTGTGCGCTGCTCGCCGGGCAGCCGGTGGCCGCCACCCACCTGGCCGCCTCGCTGACTCGCCGTGTCGCGACCAGCTCGGATGCCGACCCGGAGGTTGTCCGGGCAGTCGCTGCGAGCCTGTGCCGCGATGGCGGCCTTGCCGCGGGCCTGTTCGCCGTCGCCCTGACCGGCTACGGCCGGCGGCTCGGCTGGCCGGCGCAGTGGCGCGCCCAGCTCCGCGAGCTCCGCCGGCACGAACTGGCCGACGTCCGCAGCACGGCGCTCGCGGTGGTCATGGCTCGCGATGGACGGTCCGCCGGACACTGGCCGGGCGATCGTGGCTGAACGGCTTCCCGTCCAGGTTGAAGCTCCATGACACGGCGGGCGTGATGCGCATGTACCGGCCCGGCCCGAACTGGCCGTCGCGCTCGAGGAGTTCCGCGCTGCCATAGATCCGCAAAGAGCGGGGTGTCCACGGCGACACGGACACGAGGTCATCGACGACGATCGCCACCTTCGTGCTTCCGGCCTGGACGTTGCGGAACTTCCGGGTCCTGGCGGGGTCCATGCCGCCCACGTACACATGTATCCCGTCGAACTCGAACCCGACCGGCGCCACGTCGGGCTGACCATCGGGGGAGACGGTGGCGATGCGGGCCAGCCGCTGGGAGCGCAGGTAAGCGATCTCTTCTTCGCTGAACGACATGCCAGGCCACCCTTCAAGTAGTTAATGGCACATACTATATATGATGCTAACTGTCTGGGCCGTATACCATGTTTCGGTGGAGCGGATCGCGGACGAGGCACCGGCCAATGTGGCACCGGCCGATGTGGCCGAGGGGCTGCTCCGGCTCGCGGGCCTGGTGCAGGCCGTTTGCGCTCGCGTGTCCGAACGGCACGGCCTGACTCCCGTCCAGGCCAGGCTGCTGTGCGTCCTGCTGGCCGGCCCGCGGGGGATGGCCGAGCTCGCGCACTGCTTCGGCGTGGAGAAGGCCGCGCTCACCGGCCTCATGGACCGGGCCGAGCGACGCGGCCTCGCCGTCCGGTCTCCGGTGCCGGGGGACCGCCGAGCGCTTCAGGCCACGATCACCGAGGCCGGCCGGCGGGCGGCCGCCGCCTTCCATGCCGACGTGGGCGCGGAACTCGGTCAGCTCGTCGCGCACCTCAGCCCGCGTGAGCGGGAGCTGTTCGGCGACGTCATGGCCGGGATCCTCGTCAGGTGCCGTCCGCTCGGCCCAGGCTGATCGCCGCGTCATCGCCGGCGGCCTTCTCCAGCAGCCGCACGAGCGTGGCCAGCTCCCCGGGATCCAGCCGGGCCAGGCCGGGCGCGGGCCGCGCCACGATCCGTTCCGCCTCGGCGGCCAGCGACCGCCCGGCGTCGGTCAGCGCCACGACCTTCGCCCGGCGGTCGTCCGGTGCCTCTTCCCGGGTCACCAGCCCGCGCTGGACCAGGTCGTCGATCATGACGGTCAGGTAGGGCTTGTCGGTGCCCAGCCGGGTGGCCAGTTCGGTCATCCTGGCCGCACCCTGAAGCAGGCGCCGCAGCACCCTGGCCCGGGAGAAGCTGATCCCCGTGGCGTCGGCGACCGCCTGCCGCGGATTTGCCTGCTCAAGGACCAGGCGGGTCATTGCCGCATGGGCGCGGGAGGCGTCGGATTCTGTCATGGCTGCGAGACCGGAGTTCTGGTGGCGGGGGAGTTCTCTGCGTAGCGTTCGGCGGTGCGTGCCGCGGTCAGCGTCCCGTACCGCCCGGTCGTGAGCATACCGAGCGCCAGGATCGTCAGGCCGCAGCCGGCCAGGATCCACCAGCCCGCGTGGCTGGCCGCGGCCAGTCCCGCGTGCAGTCCCGAGCCATGGATCCGCGACGTGACCACCGAGCCGATGACGGCCACGCCAAGCGTCTGGCCGACCTGGCGGCTGGTGGACGCCACCGCCGCCGCGACCCCGGCCTGCGTATGCGGCATTCCGGTCACCGCCGTGTTGGTAATCGGCGGATTCAGCGCGCCGAAGCCGAGGCCGAACACGGCATAGGCGGCCATCAGGTAGAGGACGGGGGTCGAGGCGCGCAGCCCGGTCAGCATCAGCGCGCTGATGGCGATCAGCGTCCCGGCCGCGACGAGCGGCACGCGCGGACCCCGCGCCGCCACAACGCGTCCGGACAGCGGGCTGACCAGCGTGCTCCCGATCGCGATCGGCAGCGTGATCAGTCCTGCCTTGAGCGCGCTGTAACCGAGCGCCTCCTGGAGGTAGAGCGTGTTCATCAGCAGGAATCCGGCCAGTGCGGCGAAGCCGCAGATCGCGATCAGCGTCGCGCCGGCAAAGGGCAGACTGCGGAAGAAACGCGGGTTGATCAGGGGCTCCTCGCGGCGCAGCGCGTAGGGGATGAGCGCGCCGATCGCCGCCATCGTCGCGGCGAACAGGCCGAGCGTCTGCGCGGAGAGCCAGCCGGCGCGCGGCGCCTCGATGATCGCGTACGTGATGCAGGCGAGCAGGGCGATCACGAGCAACTGGCCGCCCGGATCGAACCGCCGTGCCTTCGGCGCCTTCGAATACGGCACGAACAGCCTGGTTAGTACGATCGCCGCGACCCCGAGCGGCACGTTGACCCAGAAGATCGCGCGCCAGCCGGTCAGGCCGATCAGCAGTCCGCCGGTCACCGGACCCAGCGCCAGGCTCAGCCCGAACACGCCGGCCCAGATGCCGATCGCCCTAGCCCGCTCCCGCGCATCGGTGAACGTATTCGTGATGATCGACATCGCGACGGGGTTCATCATCGCACCGCCGATGCCCTGAAGCGCGCGTGCCGCCACGAGCGCGCCGAGGTCCGCAGCGAGTCCGCACAGCGCCGAACCGGCCACGAACGTGGCCAGCCCGGCCTGGAACACGCGATGCCGCCCGAATCGGTCGCCCGTCGAACCCGCGAGGATGAACAGCGAGGCCAGGGTGAGGGTGTACGCGTCGAGCGTCCACTGGAGCCCGGACACCGAGGCGGACATGTCCCGCTGGATCGAGGGGAGCGCGACGTTCACCGCGCTGTTGTCGATGCCGACCATGAGCAGGCTCAAGCAGCAGATCGACAGGATCAGGTAACGGCGCCTCGCGCTCAGTGCAAGCATCGGTTCCCCTCCGGCAAGTTAGTTATA
>DASRFJ010000188.1:0-12034 GCA_035651595.1 Streptosporangiaceae bacterium
GCGCGTCATGGTTGCGCTGCGGCGCGGTGCGGGTGTCGTCTTTGCCGCGCCTGGCGGCGAACCGGCGCAGCAGCGACCCGACCGCCGCCGCGCACTCCGGGGACAGTTCCCCGGCCAGGGTCCCGGCGCCGTCCAGGGTGACCTCCAGCCGCAGCGACCGGTCCGCGAACCCGCGGTCCGGGTCGTCATCGCGGGGGTCCTCGGCCGGCGCCCGGTCGCGGATCTCGTTCGCGACCCGCCACAGGTCCCTAGGCCCCAGCTCCCCGGCCCGGGCCAGTTCCGCGATCACCTGCTCCGCCTCCGGCCGCCGGTCCTCGCGGATCTTCCCGGTCACCGTCGTGATCTTGGCCAGCCAGGACCGGGTGATGATCCCGTCGGCCATCAGCGCCGCGAGCGCGGGGTGCTCCAGCACCGTCCGCGTCCACTTCCGGTACGACCCCGCTTCGCCTTTGGTCACCCCGGCCTCGTTCACCAGCCACGCCGACAGGGACCGCTGACCCCAGGACTCGTAGTCGCCGTTCTTGTCCAGCGACCACACCAGGTGCGCCCGCGCGATCACCTCCAGCGCGTCGGCGCGTTCGAGGTCCTTGAGCAGCCCGGCCTTGACCGGCGCGGGCAGCTCGGCGGCGTCCGAGCCGGCCAGGAACTCCATCCCGGACATGATCGCCACCATCGCCTCGCCCTCGTTCCCGTACGCAGGCGCGGTATTTCCCATTACCGTTACACCTCCTTCCTGCCGATCGCGGCCCGACCCGCGCGGGCAGTGAACCGATCCCGTTCCTGCTGGCCGTCCCTCCGTGCGGCCCTGGGGTGCCCTGGCCGTTCTCGTCCGGTGGTGCCCTCCGCCGGCGCCCCCTGCACTGAAAGCTCCGGCCCGTTAGTTCGATCCTATCATGGTAGCTCATCCGAATCTACATGATACTTGTTCTATTTCATGGCAACCACCTGCCCGGATATATCCAGATATGTCCAACAAGAAGCAAGGCGGCCGCTGCTGGCCGGTCACCGAGGCCGGCTCGTGATCCGCAGGTAGTGTCCGGCTGGGTCAAGGATCCGGAAGTCCGTCAGTCCCCACGGCCGGTCCAGTAGGTCTTCCTCCAGCGGCCACCCTGCCGCGGCAACCTGGTCCCGCTCACCAGCGACATCGTCAACCTCGAGCACCAGCTCTACCCCGGCTGGCGGCAGCCGCGCTGCCGCAAACAGGGCTGCCGCAGACAGACCCGCCCTCCTTGCGGCACCGACGCGCACGGTTCCGCGCTGCAGCGACACGTACGCGTCCGGTTCGCCGCGACGGTCCGAGGTGAGCCGAAAACGCAGGACGCGCGTATAGAAGTCAACGATGGCGTCCAGGTCATCCGGGAAAATCTCGAACCGCAGCGTCATCTCCATTATTGGATGGTGGCACGAGAACCCAGGCCTACCGCGTCCCGCTACTGTGGTGTCGTGGCCGAGGCTGACGTCGTCGTCTGGTACAACCCGCGGTGTTCCAAATGCCGTGGTGCAGAGGAACTGCTGGCCAAATACGGCGTGTCTGCGCAGCGAGTGTTCTACCTGGATAACCCGCCGCACCGTACCGAAATCAACCGTGTACTGGAACTGCTCGGCGCGACCGACCCCCGGGAGCTGATGCGGACCGCCGAGCCCCGCTACCGCGAACTCGGCCTCGGCGACGCCAGCGCTGACGAGCTCATCGAGGCAATGACGCGTTATCCCGAGCTCATCCAGCGTCCGGTCGTCATCTGGCCGGACCGGGCCGTTATCGCCCGGCCTCCCGAACTTCTCCTGCCGCTGCTGGAAGCCGGGCGCGACCCGAAGCCAGGAAAGGCGGGAGATGTCATGCTGGCGTCAAGCCCGGTCGTCGCCTTCGCGGCAGCTGCCGATCTCGGCAGAGCACGAGCTTTCTATGAACAGGTGCTAGGCCTGCCCGTGGTTCATCATGACGATTTCGCATGCGTGCTGGACGCGAACGGCACCATGCTGCGCATCACCGCGGTCTCCGAAGTTGCCAAACCCGGCTACACGATCCTGGGATGGCGGGTCGCGGACATCACCGCGATGGTCAGGGGCCTGGCCGCCAAGGGCGTCACTTTCCTCCGCTATGACGGCATGGACCAGGACGACGACGGTGTCTGGACCACTCCCAGTGGCGACAAAGGCGACAAAGGCGACAAGATCGCCTGGTTCGCCGACCCCGATGGCAATATCCTGTCGCTCACGCAATTCCTTTAGCGGACGCCCAAAAGAGGCCTTGTCGCCAACCCCGCTGGCGCGTAAGACTGCGAACGGTCGCCGGTTCTCGGCGCTCATGCTCGCCGGGGAGGCTGATGCGTCGTGATCCGGAAAGGGCTGCTGTTGCTAGCGGCAGCCGCGATAACAGCAGGTCCGTTCGTCACCCCCGCCCAGGCCGTTTCCCCGGCCCAGACCCAGGCCCCTACCCCCGGCTCAGCACCGGCGCAGGCCTCGTTCACCGCTAATCCCGCGCACATCAAAGTGCTTTCGGCCGTGCTCCAGACGATGCAGAACAACTACGCGACGTTCAGCACGGTCAGTCCCGGCCCGCAAGACATCTTCGACTACAACATCGGCAGCCTCTGGCAAAAGGGCGTAGATGGCTCCGGCACCACCGTGGCCCTGCTCGAGGGCTGGGACGACCCCGCGCTTGGTCAGTTCATGCAGACCATGGACGGGCAGTATGGCCTGCCTGACCCGGTCATCCAGACCATCTTCCCCTCCGGCCCGCTGCCCGCGCAGTGCCCGCCCGCGATGGTCGCGCTCGGCAGCTACGGATCGTGTCAGGCCTGGATCCAGGAACTCCGGCTCGACGTGCTCAGCGTGCACCTGATCGCGCCGTACGCCACCATCGTCATTTCCGCTACGCCTGCGGACAGCGAAATCATCGACGATGCCGCCAGCAACGTGGCGCCGCCGGAGATGATGCGGGCACTCGAGTACATCAGTGCGAATCACCTCGCCAACGTGATCTCGATCAGCACCGGCACGGGCGAGAGCACCTATCCGAACGGGGCGGCGGAAATCCACGCCGCCGACCCGGGCCTGCTGACGGCCGCCGCGGCGGGCATCCCGGTGCTGACCGGCACCGGCGACTGCGGCGTGGTGCAGAACCTCGCGACCGCCAGCTCCCAGTGCGGCAACACCAGCGCCGGGCCTGACACGGCCGCCTGGGATGACAGTCCCTGGGTGACGGCCGTGTCCGGCAGCGTGCCGAACATCTCGACCGGCTGGGTGAAGGTCGGACCAGATCCGCTCTGGCACGTCGGCGGCATCTTCTCCGGGGGCGCCGGATTCTCCTCGATCTACCCGCGGCCGAGCTACCAGGACGGCGTCGCGCAGATCACCGGCTCGCAGATGCGTTCGGTGCCCGACATCACGATGGACGGCCAGGGCGGCACCTCGGAAGCAACACCTATGCTGGCCGGCGTGCTCGCGCTGGCCACCCAGCTCAACGACGGGCAGAACATCGGACCGGTCAACCCCGCCCTGTACGGCACGCTCGGCCCGGGCGGCGTCAGCAACGGCATCGCCGACGTGGTCAGCGGAAACAATTCGGTGATCAGCCCGGGTACCGGTCAGGTCCTCGTGCCCGGCTTCACCGCTGGCCCCGGGTTCGACGTCGCCAGCGGCTGGGGGACCATCAACGCGAGACTGTTCGTCCCGGCCCTGGTCAACGCCACCAGTGCGCTCGACAAGGAAAGCGCTGCCCGGCAAGAGGCCAGCCAGGAACTCAGCCAGCTTCAGCAGGCCATCACGCTCACCGTCCAGGACATCCCGCCGGGCGGCATCTCCCTGGTATCGGCCAGCGGATTCCTGCCCGGCCATCCGGTCCAGCTCGCCGTCGACGGCAACCCCATCGTCACCCTCACCGCCAGCACCCTAGGCACCATCGGCTACATCCTCGACCCCGCCGAAATAGGCGTGGCCGCGGGAAGCCACACGCTGACCATGCGGAGCATGCTGATCACCACCAGCGCCAGCTTCACCAGCGGGTAAAACGCCGGCCCGCCGCCGTCCTCAGCTACGGTGGGGGCGAGGGAGGGAGGTGAACCTCGGTGACGCCGTCGGGGACAGTGACGCTGTTGTTCACTGATGTGGAAGGCTCCACTCGGCTCTGGGAGGCCGAGCGGGACGCGATGGCCGCTGCGCTGCGCCGCCATGACGAGATCTTGCGGGACGCGATCGAGCAGGCCGGCGGTTACGTCTTCAAGACGGTCGGCGACGCATTCTGCGCGGCGTTCTCCGCGGCCCGGGCCGGCCTCGATGCCGCCCTCGCCGCGCAGCGAAGCCTGGCGGCGCAGTCGTGGCCAACCAGCCGGCCGATCGCGGTGCGGATGGGTCTGCACGCCGGGGTCTGCGAGGAGCGCGACGGCGACTACTTCGGGCCGGCGGTGAACCGTGCGGCGCGGATGCTGGCGGTCGCCCGGGGCGGCCAGGTGCTGGTGTCCGGCGTAGCGGCGGAGCTGCTGTCTGAGGAGATGCCGAACGGCGTGGGGTTGCGCGAGCTTGGCACGCATCAGCTCAAGGATCTCAGCCGCCCGGAGCGGATCTACCAGGTCGAGGCGGAGTTCCTGGCCGCGCCGGCTGCCGAGCCGGCCCTTGGCGCGGCGGATGTGCGGGACCTGCTGCGCATCGAGTGTGGCTCCGGCACCGCCAAGCGGAACGGATCCTGGGTGGTGCCTCGCCGCCTGGAGATCAACGTCGGCACTGGCTCGGTGCGGCTTGACTTCCGGCAGGCGGTGATCGCCGCGCCGGAGCTGCGGATCGACGTCCGGATCGGCAGCGGCAGCCTGAGGCTCGTCACGCGGCCCGGCATCGTGGTCGACGCCGACGACGTCACAGTGGGCAGCGGCAGCGTCAACGTGGTCCCGCCGTCCAGCACGGGCGCTCCGCCAGACCTGCGGGTGACGATTTCCGGGCAGGTCGCCGGCGGCGCGGTCTCCGCTCGCCCCGGCGGCCGCTGGCGGGAGTTCTGGCAGCGGTTGCTGCGCCGACCCGCGAAAGCTAGTTGATCGCGGAGGTGTCGATGCGCGACATTACGCGGTCGGCGGCGAGGCCGACGCGGCGCAGCTGCTCAGCGGACAGCACGTCGATGACCAGTGACCGCACGTGGGCGACATGGCCGGGCGCGGCGGCGGCGAGCGTGGCAAAGCCCTTGTCGGTCAGGATGCCGTTGGTGAACCGGCCGTCCGACCGGTCGGGCTCGTCCGGCGCGCGTGCGTGCCGGTCGCCGACAGGCCGGCAGGCCGCCGGTCCTGGCCGCGCGCCACCTGTACGGCCCGGCAGTCCCGCCAGCAACGTGGACGATTTCCCTTTCGTGAAGGATCGACCCCCATACGCGAGGGCCGCGTTACCACGAAAGGGAAAACCGCCACGTTAACCGACGCCCGTCGAGCCGCCGCTGACCCACCGCCCGGCCCGCCGGCGGCTGGCGAGCAGCGTGGCAGCGGGTGCTACGGCTGCTTTCCGGCGGCCGACGGCAGGAGCGGGGCGCTGACCGCGGTCACGCGCCCGTTGGCGTAGTACCGCACCTGGTAGACGCCGCGGCCTGGCGGCAGCGGCAGGCTCGCCGTGCCGATGCTCGCCGCGGTGCCGACGCGCGCGGCCGCGACGCACCGCGAAGCCCGCACAGCGCACAGCGCGACGACGTCCGAAGCGGCGTGCCCGGCCGGCGCCGACCAGTTCACCGCCACACCAGCCCCGATGACCATGGCGTTGACCGTGGCCGGCACCCAGCCGCCGAGGACGAACGCGGGGTCGGACCACTGGGCGGCCTCCGCCGCGGTGAGCTGCCGGGAACAGGCCAGCCGCTGGCTGGTGTCGACGGGCTGACCGGCCAGGTTCACCGATCCGTACTCCCAGAATTGCACGTGGGTGGCCGCCGAGCAGTCGGCGTTGTTGAGCAGCCAGCCGGCCGGATTGATGTGTGAGTCCATCGCGGTGCCGATGTAGACGGCCTGGCTGTACGGGTACCCGGTGGGGTCGATGCGGCCCAGGTAGACCGACCCGTCGGCGACGCCGGTCGCGTGGGTGAGCGTGTCGTCGAAGAACACGTACCCGTGCTGGCCCTGGCTGTTGCGGATCTGCGTGACGTATCCGGCGTGCATGGACTTCAGCTCGTCGTGCGTCCAGAACACCGTGCCGACGCCCCAGGTGAAGTCCACGTCGCCCTGGATGTAGCTGTTCGTCACGTAGCCGAGGCCCTGGATGCGGATCGTGTCCTGGAAGGACAGCAGGTTGACCCGGTTCAGCGTGATCCGCTCCGCGTTACCGCGGAACGCCTCGGCCTGACTGCCGCCGAACGGCGTGGTGTTCGACAGGGTCAGGTCCTTCATCGTGAAATCATTGGCCTCCACGTTGAAGTTGGATCGCCAGCAGTTGAAGTTGTCGTGCACCGGGATGGCCTGCCGGGCGCAGACGTCGGTGGTGTTCGCGGCGTTGAGCGTGTTGTTGTTCGCGTACTGGATCACGGTGCCGGACCGCGACTGGCCCTGGACCGTGATGAGCGGCTTGTCAGGAGCGACCCAGTCGAGTTCGGTATAGACCCCGTTGGCCACCCTGATGAGTCGCGGCATCGTGTTGCCCGCCGGTACCGCGTTGATCGCGCCCTGCACGGTGCAGAAGTCGCCGTGGCCGCGGGAATCGACGGTGATGATACGAGCGTGCGGCCGCGGACGGCGCGACGTCGTGCTGAACCGCCAGGCAGGCGGGTCGGTGACACCGGTGAAGACCGTGGGGTCGACCGTCACGTAGTACGCGTGGCCGTACGCCAGCTCGTGGTGCAGGTACACGGTCGCGGTGTCGCCGGTGATGATCACCGGGAAGTAGTTGAAAGAGTGGAGGTTGCCCGCCTGGTCGGTCGCGCCGCCGACGGTCTCGGTGGCCGAGGCCGGGTCGGCCAGGTCGATGGTGTCGGCGACCGAGCCATCCGCGTTGTGCACGGTGATCGAGCCCGTCGTGCCCAGCGTCGGCGCCGAGGCGAACGTGATCGTCAGCGGCGTGTCGATGCACGAGTTCGCGTGTCCCGCAGTCGCCCCCGTGACCGCCTCCGCCGCATCGGAAGCCGAGGAGGCCGAGGAGGCCGCGGCCGCCGCGGAAGCCGCGGTGCCGCCGGTGAGCGCACCCGCCACCAGAGCCACGACGCCAATCACTCGAAATCGCGCAGATTTGACCATAATCCATTATGTGCGCGCTACGCCTACATCAGGGACTGATAGACGAGCTGACGCAGCAGCGGCCGCAGCGGGTAGCTGCTCGAGGGCAGCAGCTGGGTGAAGAACAAGGCCGTCAGCTCTTCTGCCGGGTCGATCCAGAACGAGGTGCTCGCCGCGCCGCCCCAGGACAGCTCGCCCGCCGAGCAGACCACCTTGCCCGGCACCGGGTCGACGACCACCGCCAGCCCCAGGCCGAAGCCGACCCCGCGGAACGGGGCCTCGGCGAACAGCGGCCTGCCGAACGTCTCCAGGTCGACGCCGCCGGGCAGCTGATTCCGCGCCATGTAACTTACCGTGCGCGGGCTGAGCAGCCGCACGCCGTCCAGCTCCCCGGCCGGGCTGTCCGCGCGGTGCAGCAGCAGCTGGGTGAACCGGTGATAGTCGCCCGCGGTCGAGACCAGGCCGCCGCCCCCGCTCAGCATGTCCGGCTTGACGCGAGCTCTCTCGCCGAGCGAATCGATTCGCGCCGCCTTCCCGTCCGCGCCGCGCGTGTACAGGGCGGCCAGCCTCGGCAGCTGCTCGGGTGGCGCGTAGAACCCGGTGTCGGTCATGCCGAGCGGGCCGAGGATGCGGGCGGCGAAGAACTCGTCCAGCGGCTGCCCGGAGAGGACCTCGATCACCCGGCCAAGGACGTCCGTCGCGACCGAGTAATTCCATTCCGCGCCGGGCTGGAACAGCAGCGGGATGCCGGCCCAGATGTCGCAGGCGCGCGCCAGGTCCGTGCCCGGCGGCGTCCCCCATTCGAAGCCGGCCGCCCGGTGCAGCGCATCGGCGGGATGCACCCGGTGAAACCCGTAGGTCAGGCCCGCGGTGTGCGTGAGCAGATGCCAGATCCGCACGGGTTCGGTGGCCGGTGTGGTCACCGGCCTCAGGTCGGAGCCGCCGCTGTAGACCCTCATGTCGCCGAACGACGGGATGTACCTCCGCACCGGGTCAGTGAGCTCGAGCGCGCCCTCCTCGTACAGCATCATCGCGGCCACCGAGGTGATGGGCTTGGTCATCGAGTAGATCCGCCACAGCGTGTCCAGCTCCACCGGCAGTGCGGCTTCGGTGTCGCGGGACCCGTGGGTCGCCAGGTAGGCGAGGCGTCCGTGCCTGCTCACCGCGACCAGCCAGCCCGGCAGCAGGCCCTCGTCGACGTAGCGCGCCAGGCGCCGGCCGATCCGGTTCAGCCTGTCCGCGTCCAGCCCGACTTCGGCCGGATCGACCGCGACCTTAAGCTTGCTCACCAGCAAATTCCTTTCCCATTAGGGAACAGCCTGTTGCAATTATTTACTCTTTATGCTCGTTATTGACTCAAATGGCGCCACCATGAGAAAGTTCCGGTCATGCCGGTGTCCAGGCGCACCCTCCTCCGCGCGGTCGCAGCGGGCACGGCGGGAATAACAGTCCGCTCCGTCCTCGGCGCTTCCGCAGCTGAAGCGGCCACGTCAGGCCGGTCGGGGCCGGGCGGCGCGCGCGGCCCGGCGTCCCTGAGCGTCCCGTTCGGCGCGGGCTGGCTGTTCGGCCCGGCGTCCGGCGGCAGCGATCAGCCGGGCTTCGACGACAGCGCGTTCGCCACCGTCACGCTGCCGCACTCCGTCGCGCCGCTGTCCTGGCAGAACTGGAATCCCGCCAGCTGGGAGCGGATCTGGGCGTACCGCAAGCATTTCGACGCGCCGCAAGGGCTTGCCGGGCTGCGCGTGTTCCTCGACTTCGGCGCGGCCATCACCGGATCGACGCTCACCCTCAACGGCACGCGGGTGGGCAGCAACAGCGGCGGCTATCTCCCGTTCACCGCCGAAGTCACCGGGCAGCTCCGGGCGCACGGCAACGTCCTCGCGGTCACCGTGGATTCGACGTTCAACCTCGACGTCCCGCCGGGCCGCCCGGCACCCTATATCAGCGCCGACGTGGACTACTGGCAGCCGGGCGGCATTTACCGGAATGTCCAGCTACGGGCCGTGCCGCAGGCATTCATCGCCGATGTGTTCGCGCAGCCGTCCGACGTGCTCGACGACACCAGCAGGCAGGTGAACGTCCAGGCCACCGTCGACGCCGCGGTGGTTCCGGCCGGCGTCGTGACGCTCACCGCGGAACTGCGCGACCCCGGCAACGGCAACGAACTGGTCGCCAGCGCCACCCCCGTGCCGGTCACGATCAGCGCCGCGGGACTGACCTCGGTCACGGCGACGATCGACGGCCTCGACGACATCACCCTGTGGGACACCGGGAACCCGAAGCTCTACACGGTCGTGGCCACCCTCGCCGTCGACGGCCAGCCGCTGCACGACTACCAGGTCCGCATCGGGTTCCGCGAGGCCGTCTTCCAGCCGGACGGCTTCTACCTCAACGGCACGAAGACCAAGCTGTTCGGGCTCAACCGGCACCAGTTCTTCCCGTACGCGGGCGGCGCGATGCCGGACCGGATCCAGGCCCAGGACGCGTACATCCTCCGCAAGCAGCTCAACTGCAACATCGTCCGGTGCTCGCACTACCCGCAGTCCCAGGCGTTCTACGACGCGGCCGACGAGCTTGGCCTGATGGTGTGGGCGGAGATCCAGGGCTGGGGCTACTTCGGCGACACCGCCTGGCAGCAGGCGGCGTACCAGGACGTGCAGGCCATGATCGTCAGGGACCGGAACCACCCGTCCATCGTGATCTGGGGCGCGATGCCGAACGAGGCGGGCGAGCACGTCGCGGAGTACACCCTGTACAACCAGCTCGCGCATGCCACCGATCCGTCCAGGCCAACGGGGGGAGACGGGCAGCCGGGCGACGCGAGCTACGTGTTCGATGTGTTCAGCGCCCACGACTACACCAGCGCGCGGGACACGCAGGGGATACGGTGGCCCGCGCTCAACCCGCCCGTGAACGCGGCCGGAAAGCCCTTCCTGGTCAGCGAGGCCGTCGGTACCCTGGCCGGGCCGGCGATCTACTACCGGCGAATCGATTCCCAGTTCGTCCAGCAGGGCGAGGCGGTGGCACACGCGGTCGTGCACGAACTGTCCTACGCCCAGGACGCCTACTGCGGGGTGATCGCCTGGTGCGGGTTCGACTATCCGTCCGGCAACGGCAATCAGTACCAGGGCGTCAAATACGCCGGCGTCGCCGACCTGTTCCGCGTCCTCAAGCCCGGCGCGGCCATCTACCAGGCGCAGGCCGATCCGGCCGTGACGCCGGTGATCGCGCCGGCGTTCTACTGGGACTTCGGCCATGTCTCGCCGGTCACCAGCCTGTCCGCCGCGATGATCGCGTCCAACCTGGACGAGCTCAAGCTGTACGTCGGCAGCGACCTGTCCGTGACGCTCACGCCGGAGACGACCGACTACGGGCACCTGCCGTACCCGCCGTTCTTCGCCAACTTCAGCACGATCGACGGCAGCGGTCTCCCCGAGCTGCGCATCGACGGGTACCTGAACGGCGCCAAGGTCGCCACGAGGGTGTTCGACGCCGACCCGTCCCATGACCGCCTGGAGCTGACCGCCGACGACGTCGCGATCGACGCGGACGGCTCCGACGCGACCCGCGTCGTCTTCCGCGCCGTCGACCGCTACGGCAACCCGCGCCCCTACGCCGCCGGGCTGGTCACCCTGGCGCTCACCGGTCCGGCCGTTCTGGTCAGCGACAACCCAGTCGACTTCGGCGCCACTGGCGGCACCGCCGCGGCCTGGATCCGCTCGCTGCCTGGCTCGCCCGGCACGGTCACTGTCCGCGCGTCGCACCCGACACTGGGCTCGGCCGCGGTCAAGATCGCGGTCCGGGCGGTCCCGGACGGTCCCGCGCCGGTGCCCTACGGGACGCTGACCGTCACCGCATCACCGGTGTTCGTGCGGCCAGGCGCCACCACGACCGTGACCGCGACCCTCACGAACAACGGCATCCTGAACCTGGACAAAGTGACGCTCGCGATCACGGTGCCGGGCGGGTGGACGGCGACCGCGCGCACCCGCGTTACGTTCACCCGGGTGCGCAGCGGTTCCGGGGTTACTGCTTCCTGGCGGGTGACCGTGCCGTCGAACGCGCACCCGGGCCAGGCGCCGGTCCAGGTGCAGGCCGTGTACACGGCAGGCCGGCAGCGCGGCGTCACGTACCAGACGATCGACGTGCTGAGCGCCTACCAGACCCTGGCCGCCGCGTTCAACAACACGGGGATCAGCGACGACGCCGCCGTCAGGGCTGCCAACTTCGACGGCGCCGGGAACAGTTACTCGGTACAGGCCCTCGCGGCCGCGGGCCTGGCGCCGGGCGCGACCCTCACCCGCAACGGGCTCACGTTCGCCTGGCCGGCCGTCCAGCCCGGCCAGCCGGACAACGTCGTGGCGCAGGGGCAGACGATCCTGCTGTCCGGCTCTGGCACGACGCTGGGCGTGATCGGCGCGGGCACCCCCTCCAGCGTGTCCGGCTCCGGGACCATCTACTACTCGGACGGCACCACGACCGGCTTCCGCATAACACTGGACGACTTCCTCGGCCTCGGCGGGACGTCGGGCAACGCCGTCGTCGCCACGCTGCCGTACCTCAACAACGCCAGCACGGGTACCGCGCACCAGCAGACCGGCTACGTGTTCTACGCCTCGGCCCGGCTGGATCCGGCCAAGACCGTGCAGGCGATCACCCTTCCCGCGGGCGGCACCACCCCCGCCAGCGGGCCGATCAGCGGCATGCACATCTTCGCCCTCGGCGTCGGTCCGCTGAACGCCGACGGCCGGTCCCAGGGCTAGCCGGCCGGGGCCCATGGGGTGCGTGGCCCCCGAAGCCCCCTAGGCGGGGGTGTGTGGCCCCCGGACCCCTTGGCCGAGTGGAGCGGGAGGGGGTACGTGGTTCCC
>DASRFJ010000189.1:0-5869 GCA_035651595.1 Streptosporangiaceae bacterium
ATCCTGACCCGGTCGCGAGAATGACATGACGGCGCTGGTGCGTCTAGCGAAGGCATGCGCCTGATTTTCGTCGCAGCGTCCCGGCCAGCTGCTGACCAGCGGCTGCCGAGGGCGCTGCGCCGCCTGACCCGCTCCCCACCTGATCGGGAACACCATGCCTTGCTCAGCAGCCCGCAACCCAGGCGTGCCTGCCGCATCCCGCGCTGAACGCGCGGGCTGCATGATCGCTGTCCTCACGGGAGACCTTGATGTCGCCTCGGCCCCAGCTCTGCGCGAGGAATTCCTCGGCTGGCTACGGCCAGCGGCAAGCCGGCTGATCATCGACCTGTCGGCGGTCGGATTCGCGGACGCCAGTGGCGCCGCGGTCCTGGTCGGCACCGGACGCCGCGCCGGACTGCTCGGCGGATGGCTGCGCCTGGTCTCGCCAGCGCCCGGGCTAGTCAGGGTTTTGTCAGTCACCGGGCTGGACCGGCGCCTGGCCACATTCGCTACGGTCGACGCGGCGATCACCGGCGTCCCCGCAGGCAGGGCACGAATACGGCCCCTGCCCGCGGCCATCGCCCACGCACAGCCTGCCGCGGGTGAACTCCGCGCGGCCGCTTGCTGAGTCAGGCCGGCGCCCCGGCCGCCAGCGGTGCTACTGCCGACACGGTCAAGGACTACCTCAAGCAGATCGGCAAGGTGCCGCTGCTCAGCGCCGAGCAGGAGGTCCAGCTCGCCAAGCAGATCGAAGCAGGCCTGTTCGCCAGCCAGAAGCTCTCCGTCGGTGACCGGGACCTTCCCGCCGAGGTGAGGTCTGACCTTGAGCGGGCCGCCGAAGACGGCAGGATCGCCAAGACCCACCTGGTGGAAGCCAACCTGCGCCTGGTCGTGTCGCTGGCCAGGCGATACACCGGGCACGGGATGCTGCTCCTGGACCTGATCCAGGAAGGAAACCTCGGCCTGATCCGCGGCGTGGAGAAGTTCGACTACGCCAGGGGATACAAATTCTCCACCTACGCCACCTGGTGGATCCGGCAGGCGATCACCCGGGCGATGGCCGACCAGTCCCGCACGATCCGCCTTCCGACCCATATGGCCGAAGCCGTCAGCAGGATGGCCCGAGCACAGCGCCGGCTGCTCCAGGACCTGGGCCGCGAGCCCACCCCGCACGAACTCGCCGCCGAGCTGGACATGACTCCGGCCAAGGTTATCGAGATGCAGAAGCACGCCCGCGAGCCGATCTCCCTGAACACTCCGCTCGGCGAGGACGGCGACATCGAGGTCGGCGATCTGATTGAGGACTCCGAGGCTATCGAGCCCGCTGATGCGGTCAGCTTCACGCTGCTGCAAGAGCAGGTGCACGCGGTGCTCAGCTCGCTGTCCGAACGCGAGGCGGGTGTTGTGTCCATGCGATTCGGGCTTGTCGACGGGCAGCCCAAGACCCTTGAGCAGATCGGCCAGGTGTACGGGGTTACCCGGGAACGGATCCGGCAGATCGAGGCCAACACCATGGCCAAGCTACGCCACCCGTCCCGGTCCAAGCTCCTGCGGGACTTCCTCTACTGATTCCGGCCGACCGCGTTCTGGCCCTAGGCGGAGGGCATCCCGCCTACATCCTCCACGACCCCGAGGGTGCATGGAGGGGCACTTGTTCGCCCGGCTAGCCCACGTCGCCACCGTTGAAGATCTCGCGTACTTCGCGTGCCGCGTAATAAACCAGTGCGTATCCTGCGGCGGGGTCGGCCCACCACCAGCCGGCCGCGGCGTTCAGCACCAGGCCTGCCAGCACGGCGGCCGCGGACGCTGCCTTCCAGCTTCTGCATGTCCTGTTCAATCCGCGGGCGGTTTAGGCTTGTCAGCAGGTGAGCCGGGAAGCCTGGTCGGCACGTACGTTTGCTATCGACCGTGGCAGGTGTGCTGATGACCGCTGGCTTGTGGCTGCTGCTGTTCGTGGCCGGAGTCGGGGTCAGCTTGTCGGCGAGCTGGCTGCTAGTCTCCCGGCTGGAACGGCTCGCCGAACGCGCCGGGTTCTCCGAGGCATGGCTGGGGCTGGTCGCGGCACTGGCCGCCGACGCGCCGGAGATCACGTCCGCGGTGACGGCGCTGGCCCGTCACCAGCCCAGCGTGGGAGCCGGGGTGGTGATCGGCTCTAACGTGTTCAACCTCGCGGCGCTGCTGGGCCTGGCCGCGGTAGTGGCCGGGCGTATCGCGTTTCACCGGCGGGTCGTGCTGCTCGGCGGGATCCCCGGACTGTGGGTGGCGGCAGTCTGTGTGCTGGCCGTGGCCGGCGTGCTGGCACCCGCTGCGGGGCTGGCCCTGACGGCCGCGGTGCTGGTGCCTTTTGCCGCGGTGCTCGGGCTGCCGCGAGCCCGGCTGGAGCGCCTGCCCATGCCGGGGTCGTGGATCCGCTGGCTGACCGCGGCGGTGCACGAGGAAGAGGCCGAACTGGCTGAGGCGATCCGGCCGCCGGCCGGCACCTGGCACGACGGTGTGACCGCGATCGGGGCTTTGGTCGTGGTGGTAGCGGCGAGCACGGTGATGGAGCTAGCGGCCACGGCACTGGGCAGCCGCTACGCGGTCGCGGACATCATCACCGGTGGGCTCGTGCTAGCGGTTGTGACCAGCTTGCCGAACGCGGTCAGCGCGGTGTACCTCGCCAGGCGCGGCCGCGGCGCCGCCGTGCTCAGCACCGCACTGAACAGCAACGCGATCAATGTCGCCGCCGGGCTGCTCGTCCCCGCGAGCATCACCGGTCTCGGGTCGCCCAACGGGCAGAGCCTGCTGGTAGCCGGATGGTATGCCGGCCTCACGGTGCTCGCGCTGGCGTTCGCTTACCGGTACCGGGGACTGGGACGGACTCACGGCGCGGTAATCATCGCCGGTTACCTGGCATTCGTTATCACGCTGGGGGTCACGGTTACGCAAGGCAGCGTCGCCCTGGCCGTCGTGATAAGCCCCGCAGCGGTCGTCACGGTGGCAGGGGCTGCGTTGCTTCGCTCGCCGCAGTCCAGGGGCAATAGATTGCCCGGATCGCGGGGGGTCTGGTGGCAGCGGGAATCCTTGCTACCCGGGTGGAGCACTGGCCGACTGTGGCTGGTCAGCCTCGGCCTATGCCTGCTCATCGCCGCCTGCGACGCGGCGTCCGGTCCGCACCTCATCCTGATCGGCCTGCTGACCTGCGGGCCGTGCTGCGCACTGCTCACCGCACGATGGCGGCCTACCGCCGCGACCAGCTGCGTGGCCGTGGCGCTGGGAGTCATCTTGGGCATACCGGATCAGATCTTCGCGACCTTCATCCAGTACGCCTTCCTAGCCGCCGTAGTGGTCGTTGCCACCACAGCCACTGCGGGTGCCGCCGTACTTCAGCACCGGCACACCTGAGCACAGTGCGCCTCATGCAAGCGCCAGCTCGTGCTCGACGCCCCCGCACCCGTCGTCGCCGGCGCGCTCGGGTACCACCAGACAACAACGACCCGGCAGGTCGCGCACGCAGGCGGCACTTGGAACCGGTACCCGGCTAGCGAGACGCCCTCGTGGCACGACCAGGTCCGGCTCATCGACGCACCCCTATGCCGTGCGGCGGGTCCCGCGAAAACGGTTAGACGATCGGACCTGGCCGGGTGGGCGGGCGCGGCCTGCCGCCCTGGATGCCGTGGAGAAGCCGCCCGCGCTGCCAACGTCAAGCCATCTAAATATCTTGTGCTCACTTAAATTCTTTGCAACACTTAACTCATGAGCGACGAACTGCTGATGATAGTGACGTCCAACGGGACGCTCGGGGACTCGGGCCTGCCCACAGGAGCTTGGCTGGAGGAGGTGTGCGTGCCGCTGAAGGCGTTCCGGGACGCGGGGCTCGCCGTAGCGGTCGCCTCCCCCTTGGGCGGCCGGCCGCCCATCGACCCGAACAGCGAGAGCTTCGACACCAGCGCGGTGCCGGACCTGGAGGCGTGGCTTGCCGGGACCAGCGCCCTGGCCGCCGTGGACCCCGCCCGCTACGCGGCGGTCTTCCTGGCAGGCGGCCACGGCACGATGTGGGATTTCGCGGGGAACGAGGCGCTGGCCCAGATCGTCAGCAACGTGGCATCCCGCGGCGTGGTGGCCGCGGTCTGCCACGGCCCGGCGGGACTACTTGACGCGGTCGATGAAGGCGGGAAGCCCCTGGTCGCCGGACGGACGGTCACCGCCTTCAGCGACGCGGAAGAGGACGAGGCCGGGGCCAGCGACGTCATCCCGTTCTCGCTCCAGCAGCGGCTGGCCGCCCTCGGCGCCGCCGTCGAGGTCGCCGCGCCGTTCACCGCGAACGTGCGCCGGGACGGGAACCTGGTCACCGGCCAGAACCCCGCCTCCTCCGCCGCCGTCGCCGGGGCAGCGATCGCCGCCGTGCGGGACTTGCGCGAATGACGGCCCAGGCGACGGCCGGCCTCGACCGGTACCCACTGCGCGAGCGCAAGCGGGCCAGGATACGGGTCGGGCTGTGGCAGGCGCTGAAGGACCGCATCGAGACAACGCCCCTCGACCGCATCTCCGTCCGCGAGCTGGCCGCGACGGTCGAGGTGTCGGAGCCGACGTTCTTCGCCCACTTCACGTCCAAGGCGCAGCTGCTGAGCTACCACATCTGCCTGTGGCGAATAGGCACCACCATGGCCGCCTCCCGGCACCCTGACGGCGCGCCGTTCCTGCGGGCCTTCTTCAACGGCACCGCCCAGGCAATCACGGAAGGCCCGCGGCTGTGGTTCGAGATCACCGCCGAGATCGCCCGTGGCGCCGGGCTGTGCGAAATCCTCGACATCAGCGACGCCGAGCGGCTGCTGGTGTTCCATGATGAGGCGGCGCTCGGCGTTCAGATCACGCCGCAGGCCGACCTGTTCGCCCGCCACCTCACCGCCGCCCTGCAGCACGGGCGGTCCGGCCTAGACGTGAGCGAGGCCACCACGGCCTTGCTGACCGCGTTCTACGGTGTGCCCCTCGCGCTCGGCCGGGACCGGCTCGGCGACCTGGCCGCCGCCTACCACCGCCACCTTGACCAGATCCTGGCCGACGGGCAGCACCGGTGACCGGGCGACGTAGCGACGCAGAGCACGTCCTTGACCTGCTCGGCGATGATTCCGGAGCATCGCTGCGCCGGTTCTTCGGCGGCTGGTCGACCATGCGCGGCGGCCAGCAACTCGCCATCATCATGGATACCGTCTACGCCAAGGTCCCCGCACCCGACCGTGAGCAGTGGCGCGCCGCAGGCCGCCGCCCCTTCCAGTACCAGGCAAAGGGCAAGACCGTCGTAATCGAGGCCTACTGGAGCCTGCCCGATGACGCGCTCGACAACCCCGCCGAACTCCAGCGTGCCCTCCTGCACGCCGGCCATCCCGCCACCCACCCGACGAGAGCCTGATATGGCCCCCGCACCCCGCGCCAGCCCGGCAGCATCCCGGGACCAGTAGCCGAGGCGAGCTGCGGCGCCTGGGACATCGGATCGGCGCGGCCACAATCCGAAAGATTCTGCCAGTGACATCGCGAAGTACCAGCTCAGCACTACAGTCCGAGCGACCGGCCGATGATCTCCTTCATGATCTCGGTGGTGCCGCCGTAGATCGACTGGGCGCGACTGTCCGCCCAGGCACGCGCGACCGGGTACTCGCGCATGTAGCCGTAGCCGCCGTGCAGCTGGACGCAGCGATCGGTGACCCGGTTGCACAGCTCGGTGTTCCACCACTTGACCATCGACGCGTCTTCGGTGGAGAGCTCGCCCGCTACGTGCGCCATGATCGCGCGGTCGGTGAACGCACGGGCCACCGCCAGCTCGGTGGCGATCTCCGCGAGCACGAACTTGCTGTGCTGGAACGACCCGATCGGACTGCCGAACGCCTGGCGCTGCTTGCAGTATTCCAGCGTG
>DASRFJ010000190.1:0-5135 GCA_035651595.1 Streptosporangiaceae bacterium
GGCGGAGATGACCAGCGCACCACCACTGATGATGATCGTGTTCGACGCAGTGCCGCCCGACAGGATCTCCTTGCCGACCGAGGCCGTTCCCGTCGAGGCAGTGCCGCTGATGCCGGAGAGCAGCGACGCATAGGTCACCGCACCGGACTGCACGCTCAGGATGCCGCCGCTCAGCACATTCGTGGTGCTGGCCACGCCGCCTGAGGAAACAATCTCGATGCCGCCGCTGCTGATCGTCGTCGTGATCGTCGTCCCGCCCGAGGACACGACTTCCGTGCCGCCGCTGAGCACAACGTCGCCATTGTCCGTCTGGCCCGACGAGACAACATAGGTCTGGCCGCTGACGACAGTCGTGCCGCCACCGCTGACAACGCCGCCGCTGTTGACCGTCCCAATCGCCGATCCGCCAGACAGAATGTCAAGTACGCCGCCGCTGTCGACCGTCACCGCACTCGCGACACCGCCGGAGCTGATGATCAGCGTTTCGCCACTGGTAACAGTGACCCCGCTGATCGTGAAGCCAGAGCCGACCTCGACAAAGCCACCGGATCCCACCGTGATATTGCCGCTGACGATCGCGCCGTTGAGCAACTCCAGCACGCCGCCGCTGGAGATCGTCGTACTCAGGATCTGACCGCCTGACGAGATGATCTCAACAGCCCCACCGGACACGACCGTGCCGCTGGCCACACCGCCCGACAGGAAGATCGCGGTGACGCCGTTGCCATAAGTCCGGCCGGCATCGAACCCGGCGCTGTATTCGACAGTGGCGCCCGAGTTCAGGGAAGTCGTGCCCGATACGTTCGTCGCACCGCCGTAGAGGATCAGCGTGCCCCCGCTGTTAATGAACGCGGAGGTATTGGTGCCGCCCGACAAGATGATGAGCTTGCCGCCGCTATTGGTAGCGGTGTTGGACGCCGTGCCGCCCGACAGGACGATAGCGGTCACGCCATTGTTGATGCCAAGGCCAAACGTAGAGCCGCTCTGGGTGACGTAGCCAGAACCAATCTCGACGGTTGCGCCTGAGAGCGTCGTATTGGGAACCGACTGCGTGACTGTACCGAAGAATTCGAGCGTGCCGCCGCTTGAGATCGTTGCCCCGTTGTTGAAGGAGCCGCTGAGTAGTTCTAGGACACCGCCAGAAACCGTCGTCGTGCTAATTGTACCGCCCGACAACACGATTTCGGTGCCGCCGCTCAGAATAATGTCGCCGATGTCCGTCTGGCCGCCAGAGACCGTATAGGTCACCCCGCTGCTGACGATGACCTGTGACGTCGCGCTGGCCGTGATCGCCGTTCCTGTGCCGCCACTGTCGGCAGCGAGAGCGAAGATCTCTCCGTTCGGCGCCGCGTTGAGATTGAGGTTGTAGGTCGTGCCGCTTTCGACGACCTGCAGCACGTTACCGGACACAACTGAAACGCTGCCGCCGCTGCTGAAAGCGACACCGGCAAGATCGATCGTGTTGCCGGGCGTAAAGCTGCTGACGATCGCGGACGGCATCGTGGCGCCGTCGATTTCGAGGATGCCGCCGGACGTCGCAAAGAAGACGCCGCTGCCCAGCGAGCCGCCGGCCTGGAGATCGAGCTTGCCGCCGCTGTTGATGGCCGCATTGCTGCTGGCGCCGCCAGCGGAAATCGTTTCGACGCCGCCGGCTCCAACCGTCGAACCGGACTCCACACCGCCGGCGTTGACAATGAGCGTTCCGCCCGTGACCGCGGTCGCCAGCGCTGTTCCGCCCGAATTGACCGTCGCCGTACCGCCACCGCTGACCAGATCCAGGTTCGCACTGCCGCCGCTGTTGACGAACAGGCTGCCACCACTGCTCACCGTCGCGGCAAAGTCACTGCCGCCGCTGAGCACGTTTTCCGTCCCGCCGGACAGGACCTGCGTGAAGCTACCGCTACCCCCGGCAGAGACAATGCCGCCCGGTGATGCACCAAGATTCTCCGTGCCACCGCTGAGAACGGTGCCGGAGGCGGAAGCGCCGGATAGGACATTCAGGAAGCCGGTGCCCCAGACGATTGCGCCGCTGGCGATACCGCCCGACGAAACCGTCTCGCCGCCGCCACTGACGATCGAGTCGCTGAAGGTGCTGCCACCGGAAACGACGAGACCGTTTCCGGAACCGTGGGCAAAGACCATAGCTCCGACGTCCCGCGCACCGGAGCGAACGATCTCGAAACCGCCCCCCGAGATGATGGCGCCGCTGGCCAGACCACCCGAGAGCGAGAGCACGCCGCCACTTAAAACGTCGACGTTCACCGCGCTGCCGGAGATGACGACGAGCGCGCCGCCACTAAACACATTGGTATTCGATGCGGTACCGCCGGAGAGCACTTCCTTGCCGACGGAGCCGTTGTTACCAGGCGTGCCGCTGATGCCCGACAGCAGCGATTGCATCGTCGTGCCGCCGGAGCTGACGACCATCACGCCGCCGCTCAGAACCGTAATGCCGCTCCCCAGAGCGCCTTGTGAAATGACTTCCGTCCCGCCACTCGAAACTGTGTCAGCCTCGGCGACACCACCTTGCGAGACCAGCAGCAGCCCGCCGCTGCTCAACGTCGATCCACTGTCGACGCCGCCGGAGAGCACCGTCTCGATGCCACCGCTATCGATCGTCGTGGCGCTGGCCGTGCCGGCTTGGTTCACGCCGAAGAAGCCGCCGCTGGAAACGATGGTACCGACGGCAGCGCCGCCGCTCACCAGTGTTCCGCCGCTGATCGACAGCACACCACCAACCAGCAACTGCGTGCCGTTGTTGATGGTGTAGTTGCTTTCCGTGTACCCCGAGTAGGCCCGCACGACGCCGCCGGAACTGACCACCGGTGTCCCGCTTAGCGTTGCGCCGCCGAGGAAACCCAATACCCCGCCGCTGGCAACGATCGGGCTGCTCTCGATGCCGCCGCTGTACACGATCTCGCTGGCGTTGCCGCTGATCGTGGTGCCGCTGCCCACGCCGCCGGACAAGATCCAGGCATTGCCGCCGCTCAGCACCGTCGTATTAATGACCGTGCCGCCCGATTCAACCTCGAGCGTGATTCCGCTGCTGACGATCAAGCCGCTGAGCGTCTGACCACCACCGACGATGAGGCCGTTGCCGCTTACGGTGAGGTCAGTGCCGCCGTGGCCGTCGGAGTTCAGAGTATAGGTCGCGCCCATGACGGCCGACGAGAAGTCGAGAGTGTAAGTCTGTCCGCTTTCGTTGATCTGCAGCTGGATCTGAGATCCTCCGCCGGAGACCTGCGAAACCGTTCCACCTGAGGCAAACGGCGCGCCGGCAAGATCGATCACATTGAGCGGACCGTCGCCGAACCCATAGATCACATTGCTCGGCATCGACGTGCCGTCGACCTTCAACGTGCTGCCAGAGCTAACAATCGCAAAGTCAATTGCGCCGCTACCGGCAGGCGCACCGGCGCCAAGCTCGAGCGTGCCGCCAGCTAGCGTGACGCTGCCGTTGAGAACGCCCCCTGAGAGGAGAAGTTCGAGACCGCCGCTGTTGATCGTCGTGCTCGTGGTCACGCCGCCCGAATCGATCGTCAGCACGCCACCGCTGTTGACGCTGTAGCTCGAGGCCGTGCCACCTGAGAGCACGAAGGCCTGCACGCCATTGTTGGCGGTCGAACCACTGCGGGTGACGAAGCCAGAGCCGATGTCGACGGTCGCGCCGGACAACAATGTGTTGGGGCCATTCTGCGTGACGGTACCGAAGAACTCCAGCGTGCCGCCGCTTGAGATCGTCGTGCTGTTGTTGAACGAGCCACTGAGCAGCTCGATGATGCCGCCAGCCGAAGCCGTCGTGGTGCTGATCGTGCCGCCCGACGAAACCGCGATAATGCCGCCACTCTCGACGATCGTTCCGGTCGCCGTGCCGCCGGAAAGGATGACTGCGGAACCGAGGATCGTCGCATTAAGTCCGCTGCCGCCCGCGGCGATGTCAGCAGTGACCCCGCTCGTCAGCGTGAAGCCGCTACCGAGGAAGCCAGAGAGCAACTCGATGGTAGCGCCGGCGCTGAGCGCCATGTTGCCTGGCTGCGCCCCGCCTAGGAGCTCAATGGTGCCGCCACTGAGGACGGAGGCGCTGTTGAACGTACCACCGGAAAGCACATCGAGCGTGCCGCCGGACTGGACAATGAGCGTCCCGCTGCTCTGGCCGCCGGAGATGGTGAGCGTCTCGCCGCCACTGACGATGATTGCACCGCCCGAGACCTCGACCGAGGTGCCGCCTGACGTATCCGAGAGCAGGTAGAACGTCTGGCCGGTGAAGTTCTGGTTCTGGTCGAGCTGCAGGTCGTAGTTGCCGTTGTCGGTGACCTGCAGCACGTTGCCGGAGAGCAGCGACACGGTCCCGGTGCCGTCATAGATGACCGAGGCCAGATCGAGCCTGTCGCCCGCCGCAAAGCCGCTGATCGTCACACTCGGCATCGCGGCGCCGACGATCAGGAAGTTGCCGCCGCCGTTCAGGAAATCGACGCTGCCGCTGGCATTCGCGCCGGAGCCGAGCGTCAGCACACCGCCGTCCAACACCGCATTGCTGACGGTGCCGCCGGCCAGCACCGACATGCTGCCGAAGCTGCCCGAGTGGCCGACCGAGACGCCGCTCGCGGTGCCGCCGCCGGAGACAATCTCCGTGCCCAGGATCGTGGCGCCGACTTCCACGCCACCTGTAAACACCGTCTCCACGCCACCGGAAAGCACCGTGGTGTTGCTTCCCGTGCCGCCCGCGGAGACGATGCCGCTCGGGCTCGCACCGAGATTCTCGATTCCGCCGCTACTGACGATCGTGCCGGAAGCAGAAGCGCCGGTCAGAACATTGAGGAAGCCGCCGCTGGAGACCGTCGTCCCGCCGGCAAAGCCGCCGCCTGACACCGTCTCGCCGCCGCTGAAGAACGCGGTGGTGGCAATAGTCTGGCCGCCCGAGGAAACGACCAGGCCCGTGCCGGAGCCCTTGGCATAAACCTGCGTACCGCTGGCGACACCGCCGGCGGACACCGCCATGAAGCCGCCAGCGGAGATGACGGCGCCGGACACTGTCCCGCCCGAGCGCACAAACGAGTCACCGCCGGACGACAGGGTCACGCCGTTCGCGACGCCACCCGAGAGCGACAGCACGCCGCCGCTCGACACTGTGGTCG
>DASRFJ010000191.1:0-1834 GCA_035651595.1 Streptosporangiaceae bacterium
TCGATCCGGAAACCCCGGATCTTCACCTGCTCATCAGCACGCCCCAGGTACTCCAGCAGCCCATCCCCGCGCCAGCGGGCCAGATCCCCCGTGCGGTACATCCGGCCGCCAGGAGGCCCGTACGGGCATGCGATAAACCGCTCCGCAGTCAGCCCTGCCCGGCCCAGGTAACCCCGCGCCAGCTGCGGACCCGCAATGTACAGCTCACCAGCAATCCCCGGCGGCAGCGGACGCAACCCACGATCCAGCACATAAACCCGCGTGTTCCAGATCGGGCGGCCGATCGGGATGGTGGCGTTGCCCGGGGACAGCGGATCGCTCCAGGTCGCCACCACGGTGGACTCGGTGGGGCCATAGGAATTGATCATCCGTCGACCGGGTGCCCACAGGTCCGCCAGCCCTTCGGTGCAGGCCTCGCCGCCGACGATGACGGTGCGAAAATCGGGAACCCCGCGTTCGGCCACCTCGGCGGCGACGGTGGCCAGCGCCGACGGGGGGATCAGCGCGTGCGTGACCCGTTGGCCGTTCAGCACGTCGGCGAGTTGCTCGCCCAGCAGCGGCCCGGATGGTGGCACCACCAACGCCGCCCCGGCCGGCAGGGACATGCAAAGCTCCAGCACCGACGCGTCGAAGCTCGGCGAGGAGAACTGGAGCACCCGGTCGCCGGGTCGCACCTGATAGTGCTCGGCTTCGGCGGCGGCGAAGCTGGCCAGCCCGGTATGCGGAACCACGACGCCTTTGGGTCGCCCGGTGGAGCCGGAGGTGTAAATCACGTAGGCCGGGTGCGTCAGCTGAAGGGGTGCTGTCCGGTCGGCGTCGGCCGGGGCGTGGCCGGGCATCTGATTCAGCGCGGCCACGGTATCCGGGTCGTCGACCATGAGCACAGCGGCCGGGTCCAGCCGCGCCAGGCCCGCGGCGAGGTCCCGGCGGGTCACGGTGAGTACTGGCTGGGCGTCGGCCAGCATGAACGCGATCCGCTCCGCCGGGTACGCCGGATCGACAGGCAGGAAAGCCGCACCGGCCTTGGCCACGGCCAGCTGCGCCACGATGATCTCAACCGACCGTGGCAGCGCCAGGGCCACCACCCGCTCCGGGCCGGCCCCGCGCTCGATCAGCAGGTGGGCCAGCCGGTTCGCCGCCGTGTCCAGTTCGGCGTAGGTGATCTGCCCGCTGCCGGAAATCACCGCCGGGGCGCCCGGTGTCCGCCTGGCCCGGGCCGCGAACAGCTCGTCCAGCGTGGCGGGGGGCACTGCCCGCGCCGTGTCGTTCCACTCGGTCAGCACCTGTTCCCGCTCGGTCGCGGTCAGCAGGGGCACCGCGCCCACCGGCCGGTCCGGGTCGGCGGCGACGGCGGCCAGGAGTACCTGCATGTGCCCGGCCATCCGCTCCATCGTCGCGGCGTCGAACAGATCGGCACTGTATTCGAAAATACCGTGCAAAGCATCATTTATGTTGATAAATATGACAGAAATATCGAAATTTGCTTCTTTTCTCGAAAAATCGACATCCTCGACGGACAGTCCCTCGAACACGGGCAATTCGCGAGGGGCGTCGTCCAGGGTGATCATTGCTTGGAATAGGGGGGTGCGGCTGGTGTCGCGGTCGGGCTGGAGGGCGTCGACGACGCGTTCGAAGGGGATGTGCTGGTGGGCGAAGGCGTCGAGGGTGGTGTCGCGGACCTGGGTCAGGAGCCCGGTGAAGGGGGCGCCGCTGTCGATGGTGGTGCGCAGGACGATGGTGTTGACGAAGAACCCGATGATGTGCTCGAGTTCGGGGCGGTCGCGGCCGGCGACGGCGGTGCCGAGGGCGATGTCGTCCTGGCCGGTCCAGCGGG
>DASRFJ010000192.1:0-6901 GCA_035651595.1 Streptosporangiaceae bacterium
AGGACCATCACCGGCAGCGACGACACCAGCGTAGTCACGGACCATGGGGCGCGGGTGACGTGCGCCTCTTGCAAGAGGTGGTAGGCGATCTGCCCTGTCGCCCCGAGGACCAGCGCGGAAATCGCGGACCACCGCGCGAACGCTCTGGTCCTTGCGCTGACCGCGCCGCTGCTCGTCAGCCACGCGCGCAGTGCTATCGCCGCGTATGCCTCCACGCCAATGGGCAGCGTGATGGCCGTATCGAGGTGGGCTGAGTCCCAGATTCCTGGGAGAGGGTGTATATCGCCGAACCCACTCATCTCGCCAAGGCCCACCCAGCCGGACCAGACAGCCACGAACGCTGGAAGTGCCAGGACCAGCAACGGCCAGACCGGGACCTGGACCGGCCGTGGCCGCCGATTGGTCCTCGGCTTTGTGCCCTCGCCAGTTTCGCCGGGACCGGTCCTGCCTCCCGGTCCTCTGGCGTCCGCCGCGGGCACCGGCTCCGCTTCCCATACGCACGGCCCCAGGTCAGTATGCGCGCCGCCAGCCGGGTCGCGTCCGGCGCTCGTAAGATCCGTTCTCATCGAGAAAGTACTCCCGTCCAGGACGCTCGGCGCGTGCCACATGAATGGCACGGGCACGCGCTTCAGCGTGGCTTCGAGTTACCGGATGCGGCTCAGTAGATGTCGCCGCGGCGGAGCTTGACTTTGATCGCACGCTGGACCTGGAGGTCTTCGGCGTAGCGGTCGACCATGGACCGGTCCGTCCAGCCCATGATCCGCATCAGGTCGCCTTCCTCGGTGCCCCCATCGAGGAGGTCGTTGGCGAGCGTGTGCCGCCACTGATGCTGGTGGGCCGGGTCCCAGTTAGCTTGCTCCGAACGCCGGATGATCATGCGGGCCACGCCGCTGCCCGTGAGAGCGCCCTTCCGGCCGAGCCAGAGGGCCGGCAGCTCGGCATGCCGGTGCGATTGCCGGAAGCGGAGGTAGGCGACGACCGCTCGCGCCGTGGCCGGCGCCATCGCGACCAGGCGACCCTCCTGGTACTCGCGCGCGCCCTTCAGCGGCACCACGCGGGTGAAGGGGCGCGCGATGAGGTCTGACGGCAGGTCGCCGAGTTGCTGCTGCTCGAGTTCGGTACGCCGGACGCCCTCACCGAGCATCCGGAGGATGGCGTGATCTCGGGCGTCTTCGAAGGCTCTGGCGTTTCCGCCGCCGGTGACCGCGAGGAGATCCCTGATGTACTCCATGGCCAGCGTCGACGGCCGCTTCTTGCCCGGCCCGTACCGCACCAGATCTTCGGACTTCCACGGGTCCGGACAGCCCGCGGTTTTCTCCAGCCACTTGAAGAAGTGGTGCAAGTTCCGCTGCCTGGTATTGGTGCCGCCCTGAGTGTTCGCCTCCAGGTAATCCGCGAAAAACGCGTTCAGCATCTCCGGATCGCACGCGGGGAAATCCTCCTCGATCTCCCGCCGCGACATCCACTGGCTGAGCGTCTCCACTGCCTCCGCGTAATCGGAGATCGTCTTTTCCTGGTATGGCCGCTTGTGCTTGTTCGTCTGGCCGCGCAGCCAGTGCTTGAATTCGCTGATGGCCATCGCGCGCAGGTCGGGCGCAGTAATCGAGCGATCTTGCCTGGATGCCTTGCCGTGTCCGGCCCTGGCGGGATCTGCTGGAAGACCCAGAACCAGGCCGAGTTCGCCCGGTGCCGCGATCCGCAGCGGGCTTCGGCGAACGGGCCGCGCGGCCGGGCGGGCGGACCGGGCGGTAGTGCTGACTGACATGCTGGACTCCCTCGTCACGGGGGAGCTACGCAACTTCTAAGCAGGAAAGTAGCGTGCGTAGCACCGAGATGCTTGACATCAGCACCTCTGCTACCGCTCAGCAGGTCGCCGTTTTCCCAGGCCAGGAAGGCTTTGGGCGCCCCGACCGCGACTCGAACGCGGGACCTACTGCTTAGGAGGCAGTCGCTCTATCCGCTGAGCTATCGGGGCTCTGCCGTTCGCTAGCTTACCTGGGCGGATGAGCGCCTGTCGTCTTCCGCCGCAGACGCGCTGGTCACGCATCTCGGCGCTACAGACATAGGACGGCACCACCATCCACAGCGTGCGCATGGTCGCGCCACGGCGACGGTTCGTGGGATGGATCCGCGACTGGCCGGTCTCGAAACAGGCTCTTAGCAGTCGACCAGGCCGGGCTGCTGGTTAAGCAGCTGGGCGCGGGCCGAGGTGAACTCTGCGAACGCGGCTGCCGCGGTGGGGCGGAAGACAGCGGCGCGGTGGCAGTTCTGGAACGCCAACCGGATGCCGTAGCGGCGTTCGACCGCGGCCCGCATCGCGTCGCTGGCCATCAGCCGCAGCAGCTCGCCCCGAGCGGCCTCACCGGGCGGCGGGACCGTGTTGTCGGCGAAGTCGCGACCGCCAGTCTCGAGTTCGGCGATCAGGCCGGTGATCACCTGCCATGCGTAGGGCAGTGAGGTGCGGATGCAGTCCAGGAACGCCGCGTCGTCCACCTCGCCGTGACGTGCCTGCTCCAGCAGGCCTGCGGGTACTGCCAGCGACATCATGATGTCCCTTCTCGGTTACGTGGTGCGGTCACCCCTATCCTCACATGAAAATGAAAACCATTCCAGTAGGGTGGGCCCCGGACATTCACCGAATCGAGCGGAGGACACCTGTGAAGATCGCGTTCGCCGGCAAGGGCGGCAGCGGCAAGACCACCTTGTCGTCGTTGTTCGTGCGGCACCTAGCGGCGCGCGGCATGCCGGTCGTGGCCATCGACGCCGACATCAACCAGCACCTCGCCGAGGCGCTCGGCGCCGTCGTCCCGCCGCCGATGGGCGCCCGCCTGCCGGAGATCAAGGAGTACCTGCGGGGCACCAACCCGAGGATCAGCTCGGCCGCGGCCATGGTGAAGACGACACCGCCGGGCCGCGGGTCACGGCTGCTGCGTCCTGGCGGCGACGACCCCGTGCATGCCCTCGCCGCAGCTACTCCATGCGGTGCCCGCCTGCTGGCCGCCGGCCCGTTTCAGGACGGCGACCTGGGCGTGTCGTGCTACCACGCCAAGACCGGTGCCGTTGAGCTGTACCTGAACCACCTGGTCGACGGGCCCGGCGAGTACGTTGTCGTGGACTGCACGGCCGGAGCGGACTCCTTCGCCTCGGGCTTGTTCACCCGGTTCGACCTCACCATCGTGGTCGCCGAACCCACCCGCAAGGGCATCGGCGTCTACCGCCAGTGGCTGGAGTACAGCGCCGGATACGGCGTGGTGCTGGCCGTCGCAGGGAACAAGATCCAGGCAGAGCAAGACGTGGCCTTCCTGCGCAAGCACGCCGGCGACCACCTGCTGACCTGGATGGGCTACGAACCCGCCGTCCGCGCCGCCGAGCAAGGCTGCGCGTTCGACGTGCACGACCTCAGCCAGGCGACCAGGAACGCGCTTCGCGCCATCCAGGACAGGCTGGACGCGCAGCCCCGGGACTGGGACACCTACACCAGCCAGGCCACCGACTTCCACCTCCGCAATGCCCGCAGCTGGGCCAGCGCCGCTGCCGGCGAGGACCTGGCAGCCCAGATCGACCCCAGCTTCGTCCTCGGCCCGCACGCACTGGCCGCCGCCGCGATCTGATCTCGCCCGATCCCGCACCAAGGATGGCAGACCTTCCTCCGGCCGCATCAACAGTTGTCTATTATTCCAATGTGAATAGCATCCAATGTGCGGCGTGGCCGACGTCGCTGCTGCCGCGCCAGGACCAGTCCCAGGTCGCGGTCTCCCCACCGGGAGCCGGCGCAGGCTACTGGGCCGGCGCGCCGAGCGCGGCGGTCGGCGACGACGCCATCTATCTCGCATACCGGCTCCGCCGCCCGATCGGCAGCGGCCGCGGGTACGCGGTGACGGTGGCCCGCTCGGCCGACGGCGTCCGGTTCGACCCGGTGCTCACCCTCGCCCGCGAGCAGTTCGGCGCCGACTCACTCGAGCGCCCGGCCCTCGTCCGCGATCCGGCCGGCCTGTGGCGGCTGTACGTGAGCTGCGCGACGCCGGGCACCAAGCACTGGCGGGTCGACGTGCTCACGGCTCGTCACCCGGCCGGCTTCGACCCGAGCGACAGGGTCACGGTGCTCCCCGGCGACTCCGCGACGGGAGTGAAGGACCCGGTGATCCGGCAGCACCAGGGAACGTGGGAACTGTGGGCCACGTGCCACCCGCTCGCCGTCCCGGACGAAGCGGACCAGATGACCACCGGGTACGCGACCAGCGCCGACGGGCTGGCCTGGACCTGGCATGGCACCGCGCTGACCGGCCGGCCTGGTTGCTGGGACTCGCGGGGCACCCGCGTCACGGCGGTCACCAGGTCCGGCGGCACGGTCGCCGCGTTCTACGACGGCCGGGCGAGCGCCGCGGAGAACTACGAGGAGCGCACCGGCGTCGCCACCGGCGACGCGCCGGCCGCGCTGGCGCCCGCGGCCGGCGGGCCGGCCGCGCAGTCCCGCCACGGCGCCGGCGGCCTCCGGTACCTCGATGTCCTGCCCCTTCCGGACGGCCGGCACCGGATCTACTACGAGCTCACCCGGGCCGACGGCGCGCATGAGCTCAGGACCGAGATGCGCCCGGCGGCGGCCCCGCTCTGACCGCTGGCGGCCTGCCGTTGCGTGCCTGGCCCTGCCCGGCCGGCCGGGACCCGACGAGCCCGCCGGACCGCTCCCTCGGCCGCAGCCAGTCGCCGAAGTCCTCACCGAGGACCCGCTCCAGCAGCCGGATGTCGTCGGCCAGGAGCGGCAGCAGCGACTGCCGCTGGTCCCAGGTGAGCGGTGCCCGCGGACCGGCCCTGCGTTGCAGGAACCGCTCTAGCCGGCCGGCCAGGGCGCCCGCTGGGTCGCCGGGCAGACGCCGGCCGGCCGCCTCGACACCGCGCAGCACGCGGGATACCGCGGCGTGCCCGATCGAGCGGTCCGGGTGCGCGGTCACGTTCTCCCTGGGCACCTCGGAAATGATTCCCTGCGCTACGCCGAGGAAGGCGCAGATCTGGTCCAGCACCCGCGCCGGTTCGTCGAGCAGCTGCCGGTACCGGATGACGAGCACCTGGTCCCGGGGAAACAGCCGGAACAGATGCTCGAACTGCTCGCCGTACCTGCCCAGCCGCAGGTAGTGCCAGAACGGCGACCAGCCCGCGGCGACCCGCCGGTCTTCCTCGGCGCAGGCGCGCACGAAGTCGCCGACCGGCTCCCGGCCCGCGGACCACAGGTGCGTCCAGTTCGAGTGAGCACGCTCGACCGGATCACGCACGATCACGATCAGCCGCGCGTCCGGGATGGACGCGCGGATCCTGCGCTGCGCCGCCTGGTCGTACAGGTAAAACGGGGTCGACTCGCCGCGCAGCTGCCCGGCGGCGGCGCCGCTGAACAGCGCCTCATAGTCCGCCCGGCGCCAGACATGCTCCCGGTACGTCTGCGCGTCTCCTGGGCCGCCGCCGTCAGGCGGCGGACCGTCGGTGAGGAAGAACTTCGGCTCCTTGACCGTGGACAGGTAGAGCCCGGGATGCCGCGCGAGCGCGGCATGCAGCGCCGTGGTGCCCGCCTTCGGCGCGCCGATCACCAGGAAGTCAGGCAGGGCCACGAATTCCCCTCCCCAAACAGGCAAGCAGACTATATCGGCTAGTTTTATCGGGTTCTCGTCACGCTGGCAAGACGAGCCGGGCACCAGCCGCCAGCGACGCGGCAGCCGCGGCAGACGCTAGGCCGCTGGAGTCCTGAGGGACCCATCGCAACAGCACGCATTAGCGCCGCAGGTAACGCTCCGCGTCGTGGGCGCGCAGCCTCATCCCGTGTCCTGACTGATCCGGATCTGGCCGCAGGAAACCGCCGTCGGGATCGAGGGCCCCGTCGAAAAGCATGCCTTCTATCCGCTGATGGTCGTGGAAGTACTCAAGGTGCCGCAGGTTCGGTATCGCGGCCGCGACGTGCGCGTGCAGGTTCGGTGCGCAGTGCCCGGAGACCTGGAGGTTATGTGCCGCGGCCAGCGCCGCTGCGCGGAGGAACCCGGTAATTCCGCCACACCGCGTCACGTCGAGCTGAAGGCAATCCACGGCACCTGCGTCGATGAGCCGCGCCGAATCGGCCAGCGTCCAGCTGTACTCCCCGGCGGCCACGTCAGGGAGTACCTGCCGTCGGACCGCGGCGAGCCCATCGGGGTCCTGTGAGGAGACCGGTTCCTCGAACCAGGTCACGCCGAAGTCGGCAAGCCGGTGCGCTACCCGGACGGCCTGTCCGGTCCGGTACCCGCCGTTGGCGTCCACGTAAAGCTCCGCGTCCGGGCCGATCACCTCACGAGCGAGCTGGACACGGGCCAGGTCCCTTTGTTCGTTGGTCCCCCACGACTCGCCGATCTTGATCTTCACCCGGGGGATTCGCTGCTTGTCCACCCAGTCACTTAGCTGTTCTCTGGTGCGTTCATCGGCGTAGCTGGTGAACCCGCCGCTGCCGTACACCGGCACATCGTCGCGGGCGCGACCGAGCAGGCCGGACAGCGGCACGCCGAGCAGCCGTGCCTTGAGATCCCAGAGCGCGATGTCAACCGCCGAGATGGCCGTCGCGGCGATACCCGGCGCGCCGACGTTCCGTACCTGGCGGGTCATCGCCTCGGTTACCGCCGCGACGTCGAAAGCGTCCCGGCCGGTTACGAGGCCCGCGAGCAGCTCGTCTACCAGCGTTCCCGCCGCGGCGGACGCGTAGGTCCAGCCCGTGCCCAGCTCGCTACCAGCGCGAGCGGTCACGACGACCATTGTGGTCTTATCCCATGCCAGGGTCCCGTCCGCCTCGGGAGCGTCGGTAGGCACGACATATACGCGCGTCTCGAGCGCGGTAATCTCCGGTCCGGTCATCGCCTCCGCTTACCGCCCCTCCCCCTTGTCACCGGAGTGC
>DASRFJ010000193.1:0-7635 GCA_035651595.1 Streptosporangiaceae bacterium
GCCCCCCGACCCGCTCGCACCCGCCAGCCCTCTCGCCCCGCCCACGCGCCACGCCCCGCTCGCCTCGCCCGCTCCGCCTCCGGCCGCGCCCCCGCCCGCGCCCGCAACTAGGACATTCCACCGCAAACCGATGAGCCCCGAGTGGGGCCCAAAGATTGCGGACAGTTACTTTCCCAATCCGGGGGGGTAACTGTCCGCAATAAATCCGGAACCCTTTGCTCCGTGGCCGAACGCCGACGCCGACGCGGCATGGAACGCGTCGGCGTCCAGCTGACCCGCCCCCTCCGGCATGCTGCCGGTGAGCACGTCGGCCAGATCGATCAGGTTGGAGCGTTCGGCGAGTCCGGGCGAGGCAGGCCAGCTGCCGATGACCACCCCGGCGCACGCGATGCCGCGCGCGGCCAGCGCCTCGAGCGTCAGCGCCGTGTGGTTGAGCGTGCCGAGCCCAGCCGCGGTGACGACCAGCACCGGAGCGCCGAGCTTGACCGCGAGGTCGGCGATCGTGGCCCCCGCCGCGTCGTACCTGACCAGCAGCCCGCCGGCACCCTCGACGATGACCTGATCCCGCTCGTCGGCCAGCGCCGCGATGTACGTCGCGGCATAGCCCATATCCAGCGGCGCCCGCCCGGCCGCTCGCGCAGCCGCTTCGGGCGACAGCGGATCGGGAAAGCGCGCCAGCTCGTGCACATCGGTCACACCCGCCAGCCGTCGCACCACGTCGAGGTCGGGCTCCTCGCCGTCGGCGACGCCCGTCTGCACGGGCTTGACCACCGCGACCCGCTCACCACGCCCGGCCGCCAGCGAGGCCAGCGCCGCGGTCACGATCGTCTTCCCGACGCCAGTGCCGGTCCCGCTGACGATCACTGTGTTTCTTTGTTCGCTCGCGGGCGGGGCGCTTTGAGGCAGCGCCTTCCCTCGTCGCTCACGACTTCGTCGCTCGCTCCTCAGTCCAGGCACTGCCGCGCCCTGGCTTCGCGAAGTTTTTCTTGTTCGCTCGCGGGCGGGGCGCTGGTCTTGTCACGTTCGCTCGCGGGCGGGGCGCTTCGAGGTGATGCCTTCCCTCCTCGCTCGTCGCTGCGCTTCTCGCTCGTCAGTCCAGGCATCACCGCGGCCCTGGCTTCGCGAACGGACTCACGAGCGCCGGAGCTTGGTGACGAACTTGTAGCGGTCGCCGCGGTACCAGGACTGGGCGTACTCGACTGGTTCTCCGTGCACGTCGAACGCGTGCCGGGACAGCAGGAGCAGGGGGAGGCCGGGGTCGACGCCGAGCAGGCGCGCGTCGTGGGGGTCGGCGAGCACGGTCTCGATGGTCTCCTCGGCCTCGGCGAGCTGGATGCCGTAGGCGGTACGCAGCGTCTCGTACAGCGACCGGTGCCGCTCCAGCTCCCTGCGCAGGCCGGGGAAGCGCCGGGCCGGCAGGTGGGAGGTGTCGATGGACATCGGCTCGCCGTCGGCCAGACGCAGCCGGTGGATGCGCAGCGCCCGGCCGCCGGGCCGGATGCCCAGCAGCACGGCCATCGCGTCGTCCGCGGTGACGTAGCCGATGTCGAGGATCTTCGTCTGCGGATGCAGGCCGTGTGCGCGCATGCCCTCGGTGTAGCTGGCCAGCTCCAGCGACTGAGCGACCTTGGGTTTGGCCACGAACGTGCCCTTGCCCTGCATGCGCAGCAGCCGTCCCTCGACCACAAGCTCGGCGAGCGCCTGCCTGACCGTTGTCCGTGACGTGCCGTAATGCCGGGCCAGCTCGCGCTCGGGCGGCACGGGGCTGCCCGCCTCCATCGCGGCGGTGAGTTCGAGCAGCTGCCGCTTTACCTGGTAGTACTTCGGCAGCCGAAGGGCCACGACCTCAGGCGTGACGGCCGTGGAGCTGTCACCGGGGTCTTCGTCGGAGGCCAGCTGAGAAACGGTCATCGCGCATCATTGCCTGAATAGAAGGTGAACGTCAACTCCAATGGTCGCTTACCATGGCCAGTGCCCGCGCCGCGATCGCGAAATCATCATCGGTCAGCGTCGCCCTGGCGGTCAGCCGCAGGCACGCCTGGCCGGCCGGCACCGAAGGCGGGCGGAAGCAGCCCGCCCGCACCCCCGCGGCGGCGCAGATCTCCCGCGCCGCCACCGCGCTCCCCGGCGAACCGAGCACGACCGCGAGCACCGCGGCCGTCGGCGGCACGACCGGCAGCCCGAACTCCGCGGCGATCTTGGCCAGCCGTTCCGCGGCCGCCAGCGCGAGCGGCCCGAGCGCGGGCGAGGCTCGCACCACCTCCAGCGCGGCCAGCGCCGCGCCCGCAGACGGCGGAGCGAGCCCGGTGTCGAAGATGAACCCGCGGCCGGTGTCGACTACGGTGCCGATGACCTCCGCGGCGCCGAGCACCGCGCCGCCCTGGCTGGCCAGCGACTTGGACAGGGTCACGGTACGCACCACATCAGACTCAGAACCGACACCAGCATCAGCAGCCACGCCCCGCCCGCCGGGCCCGAACACCCCGAACGCGTGTGCCTCGTCCAGCACCAGCAAGGCGCCAAACTCCCGGCAGGCAGCGTGCAGCGCGGCGACCGGCGCCACCGCCCCGTCCACCGAGAACACCGAGTCGCTCACCACCAGAGCGGAATCCTCGGCACGCGACGCCAGCAGCGCCCGGACCGCCCCGACGTCCCGGTACGGCGACACCACGAGCCGGACCCCCGGACAACGGGCCAGCCGGCACGCGTCGATCAGCGAGGCATGGTTCCGCGAATCGGAAACGATCAGCACCCCAGACCCCGCCCGGGCCAGCGCAAGAGCCAGCGACGAGACTACAGCGAGGTTCGCCAGGTACCCGGACGAGCACACCAGCGCCGCGGAAGCCCCCGCAAACGAAGCCAGCGCCGCTTCCAGCCGCGCGTGCAGCCGAGTCGTCCCGGTCACCAGCCGGGACCCGGTGGCGCCGGCGCCCCATTCCCGTGCCGCGGCGACCGCCCCGGCGACCACCCGCGGGTCGCCATGCAGGCCGAGGTAGTCGTTGGAGGCCAGATCCAGCATCCCGTCGAAGTCCGCGGAACGCGGCATCAGGGAACGCCGCAGCCCGGCCGCCTCCCGCGTCCGAGCGGCCTCCCGTAGTCGTTCCAGCGCAGATCCCACCGCACCATCCTCCCAGCCCTGCTAGCTCCGGGGGGACGACCCCCCGCGCCCCCCGGAACCGCGTCAAGAGATGGGACAATAACGAGATGCCCACGCTGAACGACCTGGCCAGGAGCCACACGAAGCTGGTAGAGGCCGATCTGGAGTGGCTGCACTCGCTGGTCTCCGACTGGCAGCTGCTGGCCGACCTGTCGTTCGCCGACCTGATCTTGTGGGCGCCCACCAAAGACAGCCGGTGGATCGCGATCGCCCAGCTGCGGCCCACCACCGGGCCTACCTCGTTCCAGGACGACATGGTCGGCACGTTCGCGGGCGCGGAGGACCAGCGGCTGCTCGACGTTACCCGCCAGGAGAGAAGGATCTGGCGGGAGAGCGACCCGGACTGGACCAGCGGCGTCCCGGTCCGCACCGAAGCCATTCCGGTCACCCGCGAGGACACCGTGATCGCCGTGATCGAGCGATGCACCAACCTCAACTCGGCCAGGACCCCGAGCCGCCTCGAGCTCACCTACCTACAGGGCGCCGACGACCTGGCCCGCATGGTCGCCGAAGGCACCTTTCCCTTCACCGGCGCGGAAGCCATGCTCGTCCGCTCGCCGCGAGTCGGCGACGGCCTGCTCCGCCTCGGCAAGTCCGGCAAGGTCACCTACGCCAGCCCCAACGCGCTGTCCGCCTACCGCCGCCTTGGCCTGGCCGCCGACCTGATCGGGGCCGAGCTCGGTGCGGTGACGGCGGGCCTGGTCGCGATCGACGAACCGCTGGACGAGTCGCTGATGGTGGTCGCCACCGGCCGCTCCCCACGCGAGGCGGAGGTGGAGGGCAACGGCTCCGTGGTCCAGCTCCGCGCCATCCCGCTGATCGTGGGCGGGCAGCGGACCGGGGCATTGCTGCTGATCAGGGACGTGACCGAGCTGCGGCACCGGGAACGCGAGCTGCTCACCAAGGACGCCACGATCAGGGAGATTCACCACCGGGTGAAGAACAACCTCCAGACCGTGGCGGCGCTGCTGCGGCTCCAGGCGCGCAGGCTGCACCAGCCAGAGGCACGGGACGCGCTGGAAGAGGCGGTGCGCCGGGTCGGCTCGATCGCGGTGGTGCACGAGACGCTGTCGCACGCCCCTGAGGAGGTGGTGGACTTCGACGACGTCGCCGACCGCGTCGCGATGATGGCGACCGAGGTCTCGGCCGCCGAGGTCAAGGTGGTGCCCAGGATCAGCGGGAAGTTCGGCATGCTGCCCTCGTCGGTGGCCACGCCGCTGGCCATGGTGCTCACCGAACTGCTCCAGAATGCCCTGCAGCACGGGCTGGGGCAGGGGAGCAGTGCGGGTCCTGCGCTCCTGGAGGTAACGGCAACCCGTGATACCGAACGACTTTCAGTGACAGTCGCCGACAACGGAGCAGGCCTGCCGCGGGGCTTCGACCCGGATGCGACCACGAGCCTTGGCCTGCAGATCGTACGCACGCTGGTAGTCGGCGAGCTCGGCGGCCGCCTGAAGATCATGCCAAGGCCAGGCGGCGGCACCGAAGCGGCGGTAGATCTCCCCGTACCGGCTGGCGACGAGCGCTAGCGGCTGTGTTCAGACGTGGGCGCGGGCGCGCAGCCGGACGGTGCGGCGCTTGTAGGCGCGGCGCTCGTCTTCGCTCATGCCGCCCCAGACGCCGGCGTCCTGGCCAGAGTCGATGGCCCAGCGCAGGCAGTCCTCCATGACGGAGCACCGACGGCACACCTGTTTGGCGTCTTCGATCTGGAGCAGGGCCGGCCCGCTGTTCCCGATGGGGAAGAACAGTTCCGGGTCCACCTCACGGCAGGCGGCTTCGTGACGCCAGTCCATGATGTCAACTCCCTCTCGCCGGCCGATACGCCCGGCCCGCGGCTTGTGGTCAATCAAGCTTGTGAAGTATTTCACGAGCTATGCCGTACGCGATGCCTGTCAATACCCAGAGGTCTCACTCAAACCGTTGTAGCGGCTGGAGTACGGCCCCCGACGGCGACGTACCCGTCATCCCGGGTGATAACACGCGAGGCCCCCCTCGCTGAGCATCACGATAAGCCTCTCAACCTCGGAGAACATCCGCAAGAGGCCACGGCGCAGGCGGTCCGGAAATCGATGTCAGATCGGTCACATTTTGCTCGCGCCGCCCTCACATCTGCCCGCCAGCCGCCCTCCGGCCTCCCCGCCGCCACCCTCCGTTAACCCAGCATCCCGCCCGCCGCTCGCTCCCCGCCAGGCCCCGCGCCCCGCCAGCGCCCCCCGGCCCTACGGGGTGCGTGGCTCCCGAAGCCCCTACTAGGGGGGTTCGGGAGCCACGCACCTCCCTGGCGGTCAGCCGTCGAGGGGGGTCCGGGGGCCACATACCCCCTACGGTCAGCCGCCGGATGGGGCGGGCGGGGCCACCACGCGGAGGGCCTGGGGGACGAACTGAAACTTGACCGACTCGGTTTCGCCGAGGTATTCGCCGTCGACATGAAAGGCGGTCGGCCGGGTGCAACGGATCGTAACCGTGTCGAAACCGTGCGCGGCCATGATGTGCCGGCCGCCCGGGGGTCTGTTGCGGTGTGGCGTGCGCAGCATCTGGCCGATCGCGCTCACGATCGTGGGCATGGTGAGCCGGCTCAGCATCACGACGTCCAGGCCCGAGCCGAAATCCGGATTGGGCCAGAGCACCAGCGGGCGCCCGCGGAAGTACGTCCACGGCGCGGAGTTCGTGATGATGCCCATGAACAGGCCGGTGACCGGGGGCTGGCCGTCCCGTTCCAGGGTCAGCGCGGGCTGGCGCCGGTCGGTCCCGCGGTAGTAGCGCCGCACGATCGCACGGACGAACAGCGCCTGGCTCTCCCGGTGCCCGCGGGCGCGCAGTTCCTCGACGTCGTGCACCACCTCGGCGTCCATGCCCAACCCGGCGCTGAACGTGAAATACCGGTCCCCGGCCAGCGTGAGCCCGATCACCCGATGGGAGCCGGCCACCAGCAGTTCGCGGATTCGGCCCGCCGCCGTGACCGGGTCGGGAGGCAGGCCAAGCGCCCGGGCGAACACGTTGCCGCCGCCACCCGGTATTGCCGCCAGCATCGGCCTGCCGCCGGGTGCGCTTATCGATGGGGGGAGGCGGCCCCCCGGTCCCCCCGCGGCATGTGGCGCCGGGGTCCGGTCCATCAGGCCGTTGACCACCTCGTTGATCGCGCCGTCGCCGCCGAGCACGATCACGACGTCCTGGGTCGCGGCGGCGGCGAGTTCGCGGGCGTGGCCGCGATAGCGTGTATACGCGACGTCCAGGTCGATCGGCCCGTCGAGGGACCTGGCAACCAGGTCCGCGCCGCTTCCGGTCGTACTGGTCGCCTGCGGGTTAACGATCAGCAGGCCGCGCACGAGCTTAGGTTAACCGCCACCTAGGCTTAAAGTGAGTCCGGCCCCAGGGTGAATGGTGTGAACCATGTCAAAACGACCAGCCGCTAAGGCTGCGCGACCGACGGCCAAGGAGGCACCCGCTGGCCGAAAGCCGGCTTCACGCCCCGCCGCCACGAACCAGGCACCCGCGAAGCAGGCGTCCCCGAAGCAAGCACCCGCGAACCAGACGTCCCCGAAGCAAGCGCCCGCGACGCCACCCGCTCCGGAACCAACCCCGGACATCCCGCCGACACTTCGGGCCGCGGCCGCGATCCAGGCGCTGGAGGCGCTCGGCATGGTGGTGGCCACCGCGTTCTCCGCGGTCGCGACCGTCGACGGCAAGTCCTACCAGACCGGCAGCGGGGTCGCGCTCACGCTGATCGCCCTCGGTACCGCGCTCGTGCTGGGCCTCGTCGCCCGTGGCCTGGTCAGGGCCAGGCCGTGGAGCCGTACCCCGGCCGCGATGATCCAGGTGTTCGCGATCATCGCGGGCGTGCTCCTGATGGACGGCCACCGCCCGGAATGGGGCGTGCCGACGCTGCTCCTGGCCGCGGGCGGGCTCGTCACGCTGTTCGTCCCGGCCAGCTTCAAGGCCCTCAACCGGGAGCGCTAGTCGTCGGTGGTGAGGCCGTCGCGGAGCTGAGCCAGGGTGCGGGCCAGCAGCCTGGACACGTGCATCTGGGAGATGCCGAGTTCGGCGGCGATCTGCGACTGGGTCATGTTGCCGAAGAACCGCAGCAGCAGGATGCGCTTCTCCCGGGACGGCAGCTGCTCCAGAAGCGGCTTGAGCGACTCCCGGTACTCCACGCCCTCCAGCGCCTCGTCCAGCATGCCCAGCGACTCCGCGACCGCGGGCGCGTCGTCGTCACCCGAGTCCGGCGCGTCCAGCGAGACCGTGGAGTAGGCGTTGGCGGACTCCAGGCCCTCCAGCACCTCTTCCTCGGTCATCTGCAGGTGGGCCGCCAGCTCGGAGACGGTCGGCGCGCGACCCTCCCGCTGGGCCAGGTCGCCGATGGCCTTGGTCAGCGAGAGCTTGAGCTCCTGGAGGCGGCGTGGTACCCGGACCGCCCAGCCCTTGTCCCTGAAGTGCCGCTTGATCTCGCCCACGATGGTGGGCGTGGCGTAGGTGGAGAA
>DASRFJ010000194.1:0-18068 GCA_035651595.1 Streptosporangiaceae bacterium
GGCCATCAACGTCCACGGCGACGGCACCGCCACCGCCACCTCCCCGGACGGGACCATCGTCCGCGGACCCCCGCCCCAGCCCGGGTAACAACCAGCAGGACAAGCAGACCAGCACCGGACCACCGCCGGCCACGAAAGGCCACGCGGCGGCCCGGTGCTGCCATTTGCGGCCGCGGAAGGTTCACCAGGCGATGGGTGATCGTCACCAAGCCCAGAGCGCTCGCGGTTGTTCAGCACGACTCAGCCGTCAGGCGTATCGGCGGCGCGGCTTGCCGATCCCGGGCGCGCCGGCGGACGTCCGGCCGGGGCGGGCCCGGACGTCCGGCCGGGGCGGGCCCGGAAAACCGGTAGGTGGAGCCGGACGCGAGTCGGATACTTGCCGGGTGACCGGTGAGCTACGTGGCGGTCAAGGTGAGCCCGCGCTGTCTGTCGCGGGTGCCCGTGCGCTGCTGGGGCGGGCAGGCGTGCGCTCGGGGGAGGTGCGGGTCAGCCTGGTCAAGCGGCACAATCACGTCTGGCGCATCGGCACGCCTGGCGGCGCGTACTTCGTCAAGGCCTGGACCAAGGACTGGTATGACTGGGCCGACACGCTGACGACGGGCGCGCTGAACGCCGACCATGAGGCCGCCGCATACCAGCTCCTGACCGCCCGCGGCCTGGCGGTACCCGACGTCGTGGCCGTCGACCAGACCGCCGGCAACCCGCTGGGCCGACCGCTGCTGATAACCCGGGAGCTGGAGGGATCGCCGTTCCCTGAGGCGCTGGCGCGGGCCGGCGAAGCCGACGAGCGCGACGCCCTGGTGCGGGCCGTGGGGGCCTACCAGGCACGCATGCACGGCATCGTGATGGCGGCGCCGGGCTACTTCGGGCGCCAGGGACCGTTCGGGGGCGACTGGGAGCACGGCCACCAGTCCGCCCGGGCGTATTACCGCGCCATGGAGATCTGGTGGCGTTCGGATGAGGAGGCAGGCACGGACCCAGCGCTGGTGGCGGCGGCACGCACCTACGCGGGCAGGATGCGGCCGCGCGTGGAGGCCGCGTTCGTGCCGCCGAGGTTCACTCAGGCCAACTGCCACGCGGTGCAATTCTTCGCCGCGCGCACACCGGAGGGCTGGGCGGTGACCGGGGTCGTCGACATGGAGGTCGCGCTCGGCGGCTGGCCGCTGCTGGACGTGGCGGGCATCGCGTGGGACCTGAGCCACCCCAGGTTCGGCGGCTACCGCTGGTGGCGGCCCTGGTTCGAGGGCTACGGCGAGCCGGACATCGACCTGTTCCGGCTAGTCCTCATCACCACGGGCTCGGGCGCGGCCGGGCGCGGCACCACGCTGCGGCGCCTGCTGGCCAGCGATACCTGGGAGGAACTGCTCGACATCTCGGCACTGCATCCCGGATGAAGCGCGCACAGCGCGCACGATCCGAGTCTTCATATCGAAGTACCCCGAAACGTCGGTACTCTGGGGCGATGACGGAACCGGGGTTCGCGACGGACGCGGAGGTGGCCGAGGCGCTGCGCGCGCTGGCCAACCCGATCCGCCTGCGGCTGCTGCAGTGGCTGCGCGAGCCCGAGCGTCATTTCCCGCTTGACGGAGCGATCGCCGACCCCGTCGAGGTCGGCGTGTGCGTGAGCCACATCCAGGCGAAAACCGGGCTGGCCCAGTCCACCGTGTCGGCATACATGGCCGAGCTACAGCGCGCCGGTCTGGTACGGGCGACCCGCGTGGGCAAGTGGACCCACTACAAACGCGACGAGCAGCGCATCGCCCGGCTCGTCGCGACGCTCGGGCAGACACTCTAAGGATTCGCCACGGCCACCATTTCCGGCTGACCGCCGGCAAGGAGCAGGGCGCCTGCAGGGCGAGGAATGCCGCCCGCGTGGTTCACGTTGATGCGCTGGTGAAGAAGATTGGTTTCTTGTCGTTCGGCCACTGGTCGTCCTCCCCGGACTCCCGGACGCGGTCAGCATCGGATGCGTTGCTGCAGTCGATCGACCTAGCCGTCGCCGCCGAAGAGCTGGGCGCCGACGGCGCCTACTTCCGCGTGCACCATTACGCGAGGCAGCTGGGTTCTCCGTTCCCGCTGCTGGCGGCGGTTGGTGCGCGCACCAGCAGGATCGAGATCGGTACGGCCGTCATCGACATGCGCTATGAGAACCCGCTCTACATGGCCGAGGACGCGGGCGCGGCCGATCTCATCTCCGGCGGCCGCCTCCAGCTGGGGATCAGCCGCGGTTCGCCGGAGCAGGTGATCGACGGCTGGCGGTACTTCGGCTATCAGCCGCAAGAGGGTCAGACCGATGCGGACATGGCCCGCGGGCACGCCCAGGTGCTGCTCGACGTACTGCGCGGCGAGGGCTTCGCACAACCCAATCCCCGCCCGATGTTTCCGAACCCACCCGGCCTGCTGCGCGTCGAGCCGCACTCAGCAGGGTTGCGTGACCGCATCTGGTGGGGGGCGGCATCGCAGCGGACCGCCGCGTGGGCGGCCGATCTGGGCATGAACCTGCAGAGCTCGACGCTGATCAGCAACGAATCGGACAAGCCCTTCCACCTGCAGCAGGCCGAGCAGATCCAGGCATTCCGCGACGCGTGGCGGCAGGCCGGCCACGAGCGGGAGCCAAGGATCTCGGTCAGCCGGAGCATCTTCGCGCTCGTCGATGACCGGGACCGGGCATACTTCGGCCGCCGGAACCAGGACAGCGACCAGATCGGGTTCATAGACGCGCAGACCGAGGCGATCTTCGGCCGCACCTACGCCGCCGAACCACCTGAGCTTATCCAGCAGCTCAAGGAGGACGAAGCGATCGCGGCCGCCGACACGCTGCTGCTCACCGTGCCCAATCAGCTCGGCGTCGACTACAACGCCCACGTCATCGGCAGCATCCTCACCCACGTGGCGCCCGCACTCGGCTGGCGCTAGGCCGGGGGCTGGTCCCCGGGAAGCAGCGGCCGCATGAAGGTCCGTTCGTAACGGAGCACGCAGCCGCTGTCGTCCCTGATGCGGTCCGCCTCGATGAAATCCGGGTGCACGCCGAACAGCGCGCGGTACTGCTCATAGGCACTCAGGCTCGGGAAGCTGAACAGCGCCAGGGCCTTGTCGCTGGCCCCCTCGGCCGGAAGGAAGTAGCCGTGATGCATGCCGCCGTGTGCATCGACTAGCTCCATCCACCGGCGGCCGAAGCGTTCGAAGGCGTCGATCTTCTCGGGAACGATGACGTACTCCACCACGCAAGTGATCATGCTTCAGACTAGCGGCGCACGCTTTGCGCGCGACGAAATGTTTTGCGCGGAACGCGCGGGGTGCGGCCTGCTAGTCTTCTGCCAGTTCGGGTCAGAATTCGGCGAGGGGGAGAAATGCGGAAAAGCAGCACATTCGGCATGATCGGGCTGGCGGGGCTGGCCATGGCGCTCGGCCTCACGATGACCTCTGGCGCGGCTGCGCAGGCCGCGACGTACCGAATGCACATTTATGAAATCTGGTACAACTCACCGGGCCCGGACCACGGCGGCGACGCGAGCCTGAACCACGAGTGGGTGAAGCTGCACAACACGTCGTCCGCCAGCATTAACCTGGCCCACTGGACGCTCCGCGACAAGGCCGGACACGTATTCGTGTTCGGCCAATACACAATCAAACCACACGGATACGTGACAATTCACACCGGCCACGGCGCCAGCACGCAGACCGACCGGTACTGGAACCATTCCTGGTACATCTGGAACAACACCGGGGACACGGCGATCCTGCGGAACCAGGACGGCACCACGATCGGTACCTGCACTTATCACGGCACCAGCCAGGGATACGTGTTCTGCTGAGGCACCGGCCCGTAACCCGGAATCGGCCGTCAGTCGAGGCAGAACTCGTTGCCCTCGATGTCCTGCATCACGATGCACGACTCGTTCTCCTCGTCGGCAGGAAGTAGCCGGACGCGTACCGCACCGAGCGCGACCAGCCGGGCGCATTCGGCCTCAAGTGTCGCCAGGCGCCCGTCGCCTACCAGCCCGGTGCCGGCCCGCACGTCAAGATGCACCCGGTTCTTGACAACCTTGCCTTCGGGAACGCGCTGGAAGAACAGTCGCGGACCCACCCCGGTGGGATCAGCGCACGCGAACCAGGAATCCTGCTCCTCGGGCGGCAGCGAGCGAGTGTAGTCGTCCCACGTGGCGAACCCCTCCGGTGACGGCGGTACGACGTACCCCAGCACCTCGCACCAGAAGCGGGCGAGGCGCTCAGGTGCCGCGCAGTCGAAGGTGACCTGGACCTGCCTGACCGATGCCATCGGTCAACCATAGCGGGGTGTCTTGCGCCGTCTTCACGGGCCCCGTTCCCGGTTGATCGCGGCAGAGTACGATGACTCGGCGGATAGTGCCAGGACCCGATCAGGGAGGCGGTCCGCGGCGTGGACGGGCGGATTAGACAGGCCGAACGGCTGGCGGAGTCCACGCGGCTGCGCCGCGAGACCGGGCAGCTGCCGGGAGCCGCCGCGAACCTACCGCTCACTGGCAGTTGACCTGGTTGAAGGCGCAGGCCAGCGGGATCGTCCTGGGTCCGAGCGCGGTGAAGAAGACACGCAGCGTCCCGCCGTCCGCCGGAACGACCTCGGTGCTGGTGGCGGGCTGCATCAGCAGGATGCCGTTGCTGTCGAAACCGGACGCGTTCTGAACCGCCGTCACCTCGTCGCCTTCGAGCGCGACGACGATCTGCCAGCCCGCCAGCGGCCGCCGGCCATTGTTGACGACATCGACCTCGCCCTGGAACCTCGCGCCCGACACGCTGTCGACGAAGTACCTGACCACCACCGTCGGGATGTTGTTTCGCGGCCTGGGTGACGACCGTGGTGGTGACGACCGTGGTGGTGACGACTGTGGTGGTGACGACTGTGGTGACGGGTGCGCGGTGGGCCGTGCCGCCGACGCCGACGACGGCACGTGCTCCTTGGCGGATTGCCCCGGCGCGGGCTGCCCGGCCGCCGTCGTGGCCGGCCGTCGCGACGGACGCCGTTTGCCGGCGGCGGCCGGGTCGCTTGGGCTGCTGGTCGCCGCCGGCGCGGGCACCATGGCAGGCAGCGGCACCAGGCTCTTCGCCGAACCCGTGCTCCCCCCGGAGCCGGAGCCGGAGCCGGAGCCGAAGCCAGAACCGGACCCGGCGATCCCCCACAGCGCGAATCCGCCAAGCACGGCGGCCGCGACAATCCAGGCCAGGACGGGTTGCCTGATCCACGCGAGCCGGTGCCGCCAGCCTCGCGGCTGCCGCCAGTCCGCACGCTCAGGGAAAGCGATAGGGACAGCAATGTGGATTGTTTCCTCTGGCCCGTCTGTCATGACCGCTCGGGTTTACGCGCGCGCGTGACCACTCTGCTCTCTCCCGCCAGGTCGGGCACATGGTTGCGTTCATCAGTACACGTATCATCGGCGTGCGCACTCGTGGCCGCGTCAGCGCGCCACATAAGAAGATCGTTACTCTTCGAGGAGGCCTGTCGCGACGAACGCGCGGTGGTAGATCTCGCGGATGACCTGCTGCTTGCGGGCGTTGTACTGCATGACGTGCTCGCCGCGGGCGTTGGCGTCGGATGCGGCCTGGTGTTTGACGGCGGCGTAGCGTTCACGCTCGTCGGGGTTACCGCGCAGCCAGTCGCGGAAGATCCGGTGCCGCACCGTCTCGGGGCTGTCGAACCCGAAGACATGGAGGTTGCCGCGCGGCTCCTCAGCCCGCATCGCCCGATGGCCGTACCACCAGGGCTCGCGGATCACCAGCCGGAACCCGATCGCCTCGAGCGCCGGCACGTAGTCCTGTTCCCGGCCGGGATCGGCCACGGTCAGGTCGATGTCGATGATGGGCTTGGCCGGCAGGCCCGGAACCGAGGTGGAGCCGACGTGGTCGAGCTGGAGCGCCCGCCAGCCCAGGGCCCCCCGGATCCGGCAGGCCAGGTCGTCATACACGAGGGGCCATCCGGGGTCGGGCGACGTCACCTCGATTCCGGTGGCCGGCACCACGCCGGGCAGGAACGCACTGGCTCCCGCGGGCGGCGGGGAGTCGTCGAACGTCACGATCTCGGTGCGGCTGGGCATCAGCGCATTTTAAGGCACGCACCGTGGCACGATCAGGTCATGCGATTCGCTGCCCACGTGACCGCCGGGCCGAAGGGCCGCGCGGCCGTCGCGATCCCGTTTGACCCGGACGAGGTGTGGGGCGCCAAGGCCGAGCACCGCGTCGGCGGCCAGATCAACGGCAAGCGCGTCCGCGGGTCGATCGTCCCCGGCGCGGACGGGTGGGCGTTCATCCTGACCCCGATGTGGCAGCGCGACGCGGGCATAGCGGTCGGCGACGACGTCACCGCCGAGCTGGACCCGGAAGGTCCCCAGCGCCAGGACCTGGCGGACGACTTCGCCGCCGCGCTCGCCGCGAACCCGGCCGCGGCGAGCTTCTGGGACACGCTCGCCCAGTTCTACCGCAAGGCCTACTTGCGCTGGATCAACGCCACGACCCGGCGGCCAGAGCTGCGCCCGGCGCGCATCGACGAGGTGGTCGCCTTGCTCGCGTCCGGGGTCAAGGAACGCCCGCGCCCCTGACCCCGCGGGTCCTGATCCTGCGGGTCCTGACCCCGCGGGCCCTGACCCCGCGGCAGGGCGAAGCACAACGCGGCGGCCAGCACGAGCAGCACCACAGGCACGGCCAGCGTCGGTCGCATCGCGGCGATGTACCCGTGGTCGAACACGTCGGAGATCAGCCGCCGCACCACGGGCACCGCGGCAGCGGGTGTGCCGTGCGGGACCGCCGCCACCTGCTGCCCGCGCCCCACCTGAAGCCCGCCCCGGGTGGCGGAAGCAAATCCCGACACGAACGGCCCCCGCGCGGCAACCGGAAGCACCCGCGCGTCCGCGACAGCACGCGCGTGCATCGCGGCGCTCAACTGGGCCGCCAGCACCGCACCCACAACCGAACCGCCCAGCGTGGAGCCGAACTGCCTGCCGGTGTTCAGCACCCCCGACGCCGCGCCCACCAGGGCAGGCGGCGCACTGCGCAACGCCATCGTCGCGAGCGGCGCGAAGATCGCGCCCATGCCGAGCCCGGCCACGAGCAGCACCGGCGCGAACGTCAGCGACGTCGCGTGCACCGAGGCCACCAGCGCGACTCCGGCGATGCCCACCGCGTACACGAAAACCCCGGTCATCAGCACGAACTTGCCGCCGAAGCGGTCGGTCAGCCGCCCCGCGAACGGCGCGAGCACGGTCAGCGCGATCGTGAGCGGCAGCCCGGTCAGGCCGGAGTGCACGGGCGTGAACCCCAGCACCGACTGAAGGTTGATCGAGTTCACCAGCAGCATGGACTGCAGCGCGAACTGCACCACGACATTAAGAACGACCATTATTCCGAACGTCCGGTCCCGGAACAGCCCGAGCGGGACCAGTGGCTCGCGATGGCGGCGTTCCCAGGCGACGAACGCGACGAGCAGCAACGCGCCGGCGGCGAGGATGGCGCCGATGCTGACCGGCCCGGCCACCGTCCCCCAGTTGTACCGCTGGCCCTCGATCAGCCCGTACACCAATGCGGCCAGGCCCGCGGTGGACAGCAGCACGCCCGGCAGGTCCAGGCTGTGCCGCCCGCCGGTGCGCGCCTCCGGCACCAGGCGCAGCGCCAGCACGATCCCGGCCGCCGCGATCGGCAGGTTGATGTAGAAGACCCAGCGCCACGTCAGGTACGTGGTCAGCACCCCGCCCAGCACCGGACCGCTCACCGCGGCCAGTCCCACCATGGACGAGAACACGCCGAACGCGGCCCCCATCCGCTCCCGCGGGAAGACATCCTGGATGATCACCATCGGCTGCGGTGCCAGCGCCGCCGCACCCAGGCCCTGAAGCACCCGGGCCGCGATCAGCTCGGCGGGGTTCTGCGCCGCGCCGCACAGCGCCGAGGCCAGCGCGAACAGGGCAAGCCCGAACACGAACATGCGGCGCCGGCCGAACATGTCGCCCAGCCTGCTCGCCAGGATCAGCAACGCGCAGAACACCAGCAGGTAGCCGTTGACCACCCACAGCGCCTGATCCAGCGAGGCGTGCAGATCCGTGATCAGGCTCGGCAGCGCCACGTTCACGATTGTCATGTCCAGCAGCACGGCGAACGTGCCGGTGCACAGCACGATCAGGACCAGCCACGGCCGCGTAGTTAGTCTGTTCACGAGACTCACCGTGCCACGGGCCAGTAAGTCTTGTCAAGATACTTACTGTCCCTTACGCTGGCCGTATGCGCTTGACCAGCCTGTCGGACCTGAACTGCTCAATCGCCAGGACGCTCGACGTCGTCGGCGAGTGGTGGACGCTGCTGATCATCCGCGATGCCTTCCGCGGCACCCGGCGGTTCGACGAGTTCCAGGAGAACCTGGGCATGGCGCGCAGCGTGCTCACCGCCCGGCTGCGCAAGCTGACCGACGAGGGCGTGCTGTCCCGGACCGAGTACTCGGCACACCCGCCGCGCTATGAGTACCGGCTGACCGAGAAGGGCCGTGCGCTGTTCCCGGTCATCGCCGCGCTCATGCAGTGGGGTGACACGTGGGCGCAGGGCCCCGGCGGGCCGCCCACCGTGATCGTGCACGACACCTGCGGTCAGGTCATCGCGCCGATCCTGACCTGCCCGCACTGCCGCGGCGACGTCACCACCGCGAACACGCACAGCGAGCCGGGCCCCGGCGCGATCCAGAAAGCAACCGCCAAAGCCAGCTAGAGCTGGAACGATCCGGTCAGCGGCAGGCCGGACAACGCCGAGGAGTCACCGACCCAGACCTGGTAGCCGCCCGGCGCGGCGGTCCAGCCGTTGTTCCAGTACGCGAGGTCCTGCGCGGTGAGCTGGAACGTGACGACCGTGCTCTGGCCCGGGTTCAGCTGGACCCGCTGGAAGCCGCGGAGCTGGCGGGCGGGCTCGCCGGCGGATGCGGGGTCGCCGAGGTAGAGCTGGGCGACCTCGGCGCCCGCGCGCGAGCCGGTGTTGGTGACCGTGGCCTTGACCGTCGCCACCACCTGGCCCGGGTGGCCGCTGGGGTCGGCGCTCCCGGCCACTGTCTGCACGGACAGGCCGCTGAACCCGAACGTGGTGTACGACAAGCCGAACCCGAACGGAAACATCGGGGTCAGGCCGTGCGCGTCGTACCACTTGTAGCCGATGTCCAGGCCCTCGGAGTAGTTGACGCTCCCGCCGTTGCCGGGGAACCGGGACGAGTCCGCGCTCAGCGGCTGGCTGGCGGTGGCCGGGAACGTGACCGGCAGCTTGCCGCCCGGGTTCGCGTCGCCGAACAGCACCGCGGAGATCGCCGAACCGTCCTGCTGACCGGGGTACCAGGCCTCTAGCACGCCCGCCACGTTGTTCAGCCACGGCATCAGCACCGGTCCCCCGGTGTTCAGCACCACGATCGTGTTCGGGTTGGCGGCGGCGACCGCGGCGATCAGCTGGTCGTCGACGCCGGACAGGCTAAGGTTCGGCTGGTCGAAGCCCTCCGACTCGAACGTGCCGGCGAACACGACCGCCGCCTGCGCGGACTTCGCCGCGGCCGCGGCGGCGGCCACCGACGGTGGCGTCGAGCCCGGTGGCAGCCAGCCGAGCTGCGCGATCGTGCCGAGCTTCTGCTTGCCGCTGCCCTCCCAGGTCTGCGCGTAGGTCACCTTGATGCGCACCGCCTGCCCCGCGGTCAGCCCGATTCTTCCGGTCGAGGTGTGGTGCGTGATCAGGTCGGACGCGCCGTTGTTGTCGATGATCCGGGTGCCGTTGACGAGCAGCTCGCAGGACCGGTCGCAGGTCATCGAGAACTGGTAGGTGCCGGTCGTCGTCGGGTGCAGGGTTCCGGTCCACTGCTCGGACCAGACGCTGGACGGGCTGCCCGACGGCAGCGGCGAACTGGACGACGATTCCAGGTCCACGGTCGGCTCGGTCCGCTGGATCAGCGGCTTGCCGGCCAGATCCGCGTTGGCGTAGATGTCGGTGGTGATGCCGTTCCCCTCGCCCTGGTCTGGCGTCAGGTTCGCGGACGGGATGTCCGGGAACGCGTCGTACGGCCCGCTGCCCATCGAGTACGTGACCTTGACCCCGCTCCCCGCCCGGTTCTTGATCGCGCTGAGCGGGGTGACCACGTTCTTCGCGGTCACCTGTCCGCCGCCGCCGCCAGAAGACTCCGCGTAGGCGTTCGCGTCCGCGCCGATCACCGCGATCGACGACAGGCCGTGCGCGCCGAGCGGCAGCGCGCCGTTGGCGTTGCGCAGCAGCACGGTGCCCTGCTCGGCGGTGGTCTGGGCGAACCAGACGTGGCCGCCGGTCGACACGTTGCTGGACAGCGACCCGGACGGCGGGTTGTCGAACAGGCCCATCTGGAACATCGGGTACAGGATCTGCGCCGCCGCGTTGTTGATCGTGGCACGGGAGACCGACCCGCTGGCCACGGCGGCGAGCAGGCTCGAGGCGCTGAACGCGGGGGCCACCGCCTGGTCCAGGCTGGCGTTGGCCGCCTTCGCGTCCGAGGTGACCGACGGCGGGTTGTCGCTGCGGATGTCGCCCTTGAACCCGTACTGGTTGCGCAGCACGCCGAGCAGCCAGGAGTTCTCGCAGGCGCCCGTGCCGTTGATGGCCGGCATGGCGCACATCACGGCCCCGGCCTGCGCGTCCCGCACGGCCGAGCCGAATACCGACAGCTCGGTCTCCTGCGCGGCACGCGTCGACACGATCACGTTCTGCGCGTTCTGGGCCGACTCCCGGTTCGTCTCCTGGTTGTATTCGGCGTAGTGCTTGACCTCGGCGATCACGCCCTGGTTCTGGATGCCGCCGATCTCCGCGTCACCGAGCTGGGTGGTCAGGTACGGGTCCTCCCCCAGCGTCTCGTACGAGCGGCCCCACTGCGGCACCCGGTCCAGGTTCAGCGTCGGCGCCAGCCCGAAGCCGATGCCCTTGCCGCGCATCTCGCTGCCGACCACCGAGCCGTACTGGTTCAGCACCGAGCCGGAGAACGTGGCCGCCGCCGCGATCGGGGCGGGCAGCTGGGTCACGCCGGTCGCCCCCGACGCCACGCCGGCGGCGCCGTCCTGCTGCATCACGGCGGGCACGCACAGCGCGGGAATGCCGGGCACGTAGTGCTCGTAGCCGGTGTACGGGTACCCCTTCACCGGCTGCATCAAGGAGATCTCCTGCGCCAGCGACATCGCGGAAACCAGCTCGTTCACGCGCTGCTGGAGTGACACGAGAGGGTTGAGCCACGGACAGGTAGCCAGTCTCCCGGCCGAACCGCCACCCGACGGTGCGGCGACCGCGACGGCGCCGGGCACGACTGCCACCGCCACGGCGGTGACCAGCGCTGTGAGCAGGAGGCGCCTGCCGCGGTAACGCATAGTGACAACCACTCCAAACGGGTCAAGGGCCCCCCTGGCCAGGGATATCGTGCCAGATCGGTAGCAGCGAGGAAGCCTACGTTGCCTCAGTGTTATCAATCTCGCCATAAGCTGTTGGCCCGCCCGCGATTGCGGGAACGTCACCCGCATGCGACTAGTTACCCTGACCGCGGCCGCCCTGGCCGGCGTCGCGCTGACGACGCTGACGACGCTGACCGCGTGCAGCAGCATCAGCTCCAGCTCGACCGGCGCCAGCTCCGCCACGGCCGGCTCCGGCGCCACCGCGACCGCCGCATCCTGCTCGAACGCCGCCATCCAGAACGACCTGTATGCGAAGGGCGTCCTCACCGTCGCCACCGACCAGCCCGCGTACAGCCCGTGGTTCGAGAACAACCAGCCGAGCAACGGCCAGGGGTATGAGAGCGCGGTCGCGTACGCCGTGGCGCAGCAGCTGGGCTTCTCCCGTGCTCAGGTCAAGTGGGTCGCCGAGCCGTTCGACAGCTCATACGCACCCGGGCCGAAGAAGTTCGACTTCGACATCAACGAGATCTCGTTCTCGCCGCAACGCGCCCAGGCGGTCGCGTTCTCGGACAGCTACTACGACGTGCAGCAGGCACTGGTCGCGCTCAAGAACAGCCCCATCGTCACCAAGCACGACCCCGCCACACTGAAGACCTATGTCTACGGCGACCAGGTCGGCACCACCAGCCTGACGTTCATCAACAGCGAGATCCAGCCGGCCCAGACGCCGAAGGTGTATGACACGCTGAACGACGTGAAGCAGGCCCTGCTGACCAAGCAGATCACCGCCTTTGTGACGGACACGCCGACGGCGCAGTACATCTCCTCGTCGCAGATCCCCGGCTCGGTCATGGTCGCGCAGTTCCCGTCCACCGGCGAGCACTACGGCCTGCTGTTCGCCAAGAACAACCCGCTGGTGACGTGCGTCAACAAGGCACTGGCCACGCTGCGGTCGAACGGCACGCTCACCCAGCTGCAGAACAAGTACCTGCAGATCTACGTCAGTGTCCCCACCATCAAGCCCTGAGGGCAGCGCGCTGGGCGACCCTGCCGAGCGTGAGCTTGGCGGGCTGAACCTGCTCTCGGGCTCGCGGCGGTCGCGGTTGCTCGGCGATCCGGGCAGCAAGCGCGCCGTGGCGGTCTCGACCACGTCGACGATCGTGGTCATCGGCGTCCTGGTCGTGTTGTTCCTGCTGGCGCCCGGCAGCGCGAACGTACGCCACACGTTCTTCAACCCGGCGAACATGTGGCATTCGTTCATCGGTGATCCGAAGCATGGCTATTACTCGGTCGGTGCGGCGATCTGGCTCAACATCCGGATGTTCGGTGTCGCCGAGGCGTTCATCTTGATACTCGGCCTGGTCGTCGCCGTGGTCCGGCAGTCGACCAGCCCGGTGATGCTGCCGCTGCGGCTGGTCACCACCATCTACGTCGACGTGGCCCGCGGCGTGCCGCTGCTCCTGCTGATCTTCGCCATCGGGTTCGGCGCCCCCGCGCTCGGCCTGCGGGTGATCTCCACCCAGCCGGCCGTCGTCTACGGCGTCGCCGCTCTGGTGCTCTCTTACTCGGCCTACGTGTCCGAGGTGTACCGCGCCGGGATCAACTCGGTGCACCGCAGCCAGGTCGCCGCGGCGCGTTCGCTCGGCCTGTCCGAGTGGACGGCGCTGCGGTACGTCATCTTGCCGCAGGCGATCCGCAACATCATCCCGCCACTGCTCAACGACTTCATCAGCCTCCAGAAGGACACCGCGCTGGTCGCCGTGCTCGGCACCATCGAAGCCAACCGGGCCGCCGAGATCTACAGCGATACCTCGTTCAACTATTCCAGCTATGTGGTCGCCGCGATCTTGTTCCTGATCCTCACGATCCCGCTGGCGCGATTCACCGACCGGCTGATCGCGAAGGACCGCGCCCGTCGCCTGGCAGGGACCACATGACCAGTGACGTGCTCCGCATCGATGGCCTGCGGAAAGCATTTGGGGCGCAGACGATCCTGGACGGTATCACCCAGGTCGTTATGAAAAATGAGGTCGTCTGTCTTATCGGGGCATCGGGATCCGGAAAATCGACCCTGCTCCGGTGCATTAACCTGCTGGAGAAAATCGACGCCGGCGCCATTTACCTCGAAGGCCAGTGTATTACCGCTCCCGGGATAAACGAGAATCAGGTGCGCAAGCACATCGGGATCGTATTCCAGTCGTACAATCTGTTCCCGCATATGACGGTGGACCGGAACGTGACGCTCGGGCCGGTCAAGGCGCTCGGCATGACGAAGGCCGAGGCGGCGGCGGAGGGGGCGGCGCTGCTCGACAGGTTCGGGCTCGCGGACAAGCGGCACGACTACCCCGACCGGCTGTCCGGCGGCCAGCAGCAGCGGGTGGCGATCGTCCGTGCGCTGGCGATGCGGCCGCGGCTGCTGCTGCTCGACGAGGTGACCAGCGCGCTCGACCCGGAACTGGTCGCCGAGGTTCTCGACGTCATCAGGGAGCTGGCCGAAGGGGGAATGACGATGGTGATCGCGACGCACGAGATGGGGTTCGCGCGCGAGATCGCCGACCGGGTGTGCTTCCTGGCGGACGGGCGGATCGTCGAGGAGGCGCCGCCGGAGCGGCTGTTCACGTCGCCGTCGGACGAGCGGACCCGGAAGTTCCTGCGCCGCATCGTCGAGGCCGGCCGGCTGTAGGTGACCTGGCTCTAGGCGACAATGCTGCTGTGACCTCAGCGGAGACAGACGCCGGACGTACGCAGTGGCTCAAACGTGGCGAGACGCCACTGCGTGAGTTCCTGCGCACGGAGACCGGTAGCGCCCTCGTGCTGGCCACCGCCACCGCGGCGGCGCTGATCTGGGCGAACATCAGCTCGTCTGGGTACGCGTCGTTCTGGGGCACCCCGCTGGTGGCCGCCGAAGGGCGGTACGGCCTCTCGCTGACCCTGCACGAGTTCGTGAACTCGGGGCTGATGGCCTTCTTCTTCCTCGTGGTCGGCCTGGAGGCCCGCCGCGAGTTCGACATGGGCGAGCTGCGGGTGCGGTCGCGGCTGACGCTGCCCGTGGTCGCGGGCCTCGGCGGCATGCTGGTGCCGATCTGCGTCTACCTGGGAGTGAACGCGGGGCGGCCGACCGCGCACGGCTGGGGGATGGCGATGTCGACCGACACCGCGTTCGCGCTCGGCGCGCTCGCGCTGGTCGGCCGCGGGCTGCCGGACCGGGTGCGCACGTACCTGCTGACGTTCTCGGTGGTGGACGACCTGGCCGGGATCGCGGTCATCGCGATCGCGTACAGCGGGACGATCCAGGTCATCGCGCTGCTGGTGGGCATCTGTTTCCTCGGCCTGGTGCTGCTGATCCGCTGGCGCGGCATCCGGTCCGGGATCCTCTACCTGCTGCTCGGCGTGGCGGCCTGGGTGGCGTTCTTCAAGTCGGGCGTGGACCCGGTCGTCGCGGGGCTCGTGCTGGGGCTGCTGTCGTACGCCTACCCGGCGTCGCGCGCGTCGCTGGAGGAGGCATCCGACGCGTTCCGGCTGTTCCGCGAGCAGCCGACGGCCGAGCTCGCGCAGGCCGCCCGCGACGTCGTGCGGGTCGCGATCTCGCCAAACGACAGGCTGGAGCAGATCTACCACCCATGGACCAGCTACCTCATCGTGCCGCTGTTCGCGCTGGCCAATGCCGGGATCGTGCTCAACGGCGGGTTCCTGGCGCGGGCCTACACGTCGCCGGTGACGCTCGGCATCATGATCGGCTACCTCGCCGGGAAACCGCTCGGCACGATCGGCGCCGCGTGGCTGGTCACCCGCGTGACGCGGGGGCGGATCACGCCGCCGGTCGGCTGGGGCGCGGTGGCCGGGGTCGGCGCGGTGGCCGGCATCGGGTTCACGGTGTCGCTGCTGATCGCGTCGCTGGCGCTGAGCGGCGAGACGCTCGCGCAGGCGAAGCTCGGCATCCTGACCGCGGCGCTGGGCGCGACGGGGCTGACGTGGCTGGTGTTTCACGTGATCCGGCTGCTGCCGCACCGGACGAAGCTGCGCGCGCTGCTCGGCACGTCCGCGGTGATCACCGACCTGATGGTGCCGGTCGATCTGTCCCGCGACCACATCCGCGGCCCGGCCGAATCGCTGGTGACCGTGGTCGAGTACGGGGACTTCGAGTGCCCGTACTGCGGGCAGGCCGAGCCGGTGGTGCGTGAGCTGCTGCGGGAGTACGGCGACGTGCGGTACGTGTGGCGGCATCTGCCGCTGCGGGACGTCCACCCGCGGGCGCAGCTTGCCGCCGAGGCGGCCGAGGCCGCGGGGCTGCAAGGGAAGTTCTGGGAGATGCACGACGTCCTGTTCGAGCACCAGGACGCGCTCGGCCTGCGGGACCTGATCGGCTACGCGCGCTCGCTCGGGCTGGACGTGGCGAAGTTCACCGCGGATCTACGCTCGCATACGGGTGCGGATCAGGTCGAGTCGGACGTGGACTCAGCGGACCTTTCGGGCGTCTCAGGCACGCCGTCGTTCTTCATCAACGGGATCCGGCACTACGGCGCGTACGACATCGCCAGCCTGTCCGCCGCCGTCAAGGCCGCCTTCGCGCGCGCCAAGATCAGCGTGTAACGACCTCCGGCCTCCGGCGGAAAGCGTTTGCCGCCATGAGAGGGTAGGTATATGAAAGCTCAACTAGCGGGCACCATCGGAATCGGTGGCGTCGCCGAGATCAGCGATGCACACCGCTGAATCCGCCGACGGGACAGTCATCGCCTACGACCGGACCGGCGACGGTCCGGCGCTCGTCGTGTGCGTGGGCGCGCTCGGCAACCGGCAGTCGTTCGCCCCGCCGCCGAAGCTGACCGCGGCGTTCACCGTCTACACCTACGACCGCCGCGGCCGCGGAGACAGCAGCGACACGCCGCCGTACGCGCCCAAGCGGGAATACGAGGATCTCGCCGCGGTGATCGCCGCCACGGGCGAGCGGCCATTCGTGTTCGGCCATTCGTCGGGAGCGGCGATCGCGCTGCGCGCCGCCGCGGCCGGCGTCCCGATGCGCGCCGTCACCGCGTACGAGGCGTCGTTCGGCAATCCGTCGGCGACGACCGAGGCGGCGGCGCACATCCGCGACCTGATCAGGCGGGATCGCCGCGACGACGCGGTCATGTTCTGGCTGACCGACGTCTTGCGCGCGCCGGACGACGTGGTCGCTCTCGTGCGGCACGGCCCGTGGCTGAAGGGCCTGGCCGTGCTCAGCCACACGCTGCCCTACGACCTGGCCGTGACCGCCGGCCCGATGCCGGCCGCGGAGCTGGCCGCGATCGACGTCTCGGTGCTGCTGCTCAGCGGCTCGGACAGCCACGAATGGTTTCACCGCACGGTCACCGAGCAGGCGGCGGTCATTCCGAACGCCCGGCTCGAGATGATCGACGGTTATGATCACAACGCCCCTCCGGAGGTCATCACCCCGTACCTGCTGGAGTTCTTCCCCACCAACTAGGAGCGCATAGCGTGACGGAAACCGGCATCGCGATCACAGGCGGCTACGTAGTCCCGATCGAGGGCGCGCCGATGGACGGCGGCACGGTGTTGTTGCGGGGCGGCACGATCGCCGCGGTCGAAGGCCCGGGCTTCGCGGTGCCTCCTGGTTACGCTGTGGTGGACGCGCGCGGGAAATGGGTGCTGCCTGGCTTCATCGACGCCCACGCGCACGTCGGCGTGCACGAAGAGGCCGAGGGCTGGGCCGGCAACGACACCAACGAGATGACCTCCCCGGTCACCGCGCACGTCCGCGCTCTCGACGCGATCAACCCGGCCGACCTGGGCTTTCGCGACGCGGTCAGCGGCGGCGTGCTGAACGTCAACGTCAACCCCGGTTCCGGCAACCCGATCGGCGGCCAGACCGTCGCGCTCAAGTGCTGGGGCCGCACGGTGGACGAGATGCTGCTCCGCGAGCCGGCCGGCATCAAGTCCGCGCTCGGCGAGAACCCCAAGCGGGTCTACGGCGAGCGCAAGGAGACCCCGTCCACCCGGCTCGGCACCGCCGCCCTGATCCGCAAGGCGTTCGTGGACGCGCGCAACTACGAAAAAAAGCTTCAGAACATTACGTCCGAACGGCCCGTGGTTGACCGGGACCTCAAGCTGGAAGCGTTGCTACGAGTCCTGCACGGGGAGATCCCGTGGCGCCAGCACTGTCACCGAGCCGATGACATAGCCACCGCGATGCGGATCGCCGCGGAATTCGGGTACCGGCTGGTCATCGACCATGGCACCGAGGCGCACCTGATCGCGGACCGGATCGCGGCCGCCGGGATCCCGGTCGTCATCGGACCGCTGTTCACCAGCAGGTCCAAGGTCGAGCTGCGGAACCGCTCGATCGCCAACCCGGGCAAGCTGGCCGCGGCCGGCATCGAGATCTCGCTGACCACGGACCATCCCGTGGTGCCGATCCACTTCCTGGTCCACCAGGCCACGCTCGCGGTCAAGGAGGGCCTCGACCGCGAGGTCGCGCTGCGCGCGCTGACCATCAACCCGGCGCGCGTCATCGGCTGCGCCGACCGGCTCGGCTCACTGTCGCCCGGCAAGGACGCCGACGTGGTGGTCTGGTCCGGTGACCCGCTCGACGTCATGAGCCGCGCCGAACTCTGCTACCAGAACGGCCGCGAGATCTACCACTACGACTACACAACCGCCACCGGCATCCACGCCGAACCCTAACGTCGTCCA
>DASRFJ010000195.1:0-44838 GCA_035651595.1 Streptosporangiaceae bacterium
TACAGGGGGTATGCGGTCTTGTTTGTCCTGCTATGTGGGCCTGCGTTCCGCTGGTTCGCGTGGCTTGTTTCATGATCATGAAGGGTTGTACGTGCTATAGGCCGTAAAATCCTTCGTGATCATGAACTACATACCCCTAAAGGGTATAGAGATCGTTCACTTATTCGAATATTTCGTTCCTACGCTTGGTGAGCAGTTTCCTTATGCCCGGCCGTGTGGGCTCGCTTACGTGTCAGATAAGGGCTCTCTGTTAGAAAAGGCGCCGGATCTGGCGCCTTTCTCGACATGAAGCCCTTTATTGACACGAAAAACGGTTGCCGTTCGTCCCGAAAGCCACACAAGCCACAGAGGCCCCAAGTGAGCCCGGCAGGCGCGAATCGAAGGCCACCCAGCGAACACATAGCGTCGCGAACTCTGCACACACCGCATCAGAGATAGGTTTCTTGACAGCATCCACTCAAGGAATATATAAATTGAGTTGTAAGTTCCTTTATAGCGGAGGGCGAGACCGGGAGAGCCGGCGCGGTCCTCAACGGAAACCCTCCTGGAGGGGCCCGGGGGATCCTCCCCCGGTTTAAGAAAGGCGAGGCACAGATGTACCTGACAACTTTTGACCCGTTCGCGAACGACTTCCGCCGCCGGCTTGCCAGGGCCGGAAGCGTCCTGCCGCTGGACGGCGTGCGGCGCGAGAATGACGTGCTGCTGCGCTTCGACGTCCCGGGCATTGACCCCGCGTCGATCGAGATCACCGTGGACCGCGGTGTCCTCCAGGTGAGCGCGCAGCGCCAGGAGGAGCACGGCGAGAGCGACCGGTTCTTCGTCCGGGAGCGGCCGATGGGCACGGTCACCCGCCGCGTGTACCTGTCAGACAACCTCAACGCCGACGGCATCGAGGCCGCCTACACCAACGGCGTGCTCGAGGTAACCGTCCCGGTCGCTGAGCGGGCCAAGCCGCGCAAGGTCGAGATCCGCGCGGCCGAGGCCGCCAAGGAGCTGGCCAACTAAGGCCAACTAAGGCCAGCCAAGCCGCGCAGCATGGCCAGCGGCCGACGGGCGGACCCCCGAGTGTCCCGTCGGCCGCTTTCCATGCCCGCGGCCCCGCGGCCGTACGATCAGAAGCGGGGGGAGGAACGCCATGGCACTGAACCTGGATGACGAGAACGCGCCGCTGTACACGGTCGGGCAGGTCGCGGACCTGCTTGCCGTCAAGCAGGCGTTCCTGCGCCGCTGCGACGAGCTGCGCGTCGTATCCCCGCAGCGCTCGGCCGGCGGTCAGCGCCGCTACACCCGGGTGGAGATCCGGGTGATCCAGCAGGTGGTGACCATGGCCGACGAGGGCATGACGTTGCCGGCCATCCGGCGGATCATTGAGCTTGAGGCCGAACTCTCGGAAGTAACCAGGCAGCGCGATGAGCTAGCCCGGCGGCTCGGCGAGCTGCTCGAGGACCGGCAGCGCCGCGGCGAGGGCCGCCCGCTGCGCGGGAGTTAGCTCGCGCAGGCTCTTCGCCAGCACCAGCGTGCTCTCGCCGCGGATCCGCTCAAGCGTCTCGTGACCCAGCGGCGTGATCGCGAGCGTGGACGCGCGCGCGTCGCTGGGGTCGGCGTTCCGGCGCACGTAGCCCATGTCCTCCAGCGCCGTCACCAGCCGGGTCAGCGTTGACGGCGCGATACCCTCGGCGGCGGCGAGGTCGCCCAGGCGCAGCGGGCCCGCCTGTTCCACCGTCGCCAGCGCGGCCAGCTGGGTGGGGGTCAGCCCGGCGATCTCGTGCCGGCGCAGCCGGCGGGACAGCCGGGCCAGCGCTACCCGTAGTCGTGTGACGTCGACCACAGGACTGGCACCCCCGGTCAGTTCCTCGCTGACCGCCCAGTCCATCGTCGCCGGAGAAGCCGGAGAATCCGCACTCACCCTCTAAGCGTATGCGCTGCGGAGCCTTACCCTGAGAGTCCAGCGGAAAGGCGGGAATGACGTGACACTGGCGCCCAGCGTCTCCTATTCGATTACCGTGCGGCTCGAGGTCGCCTCGCGCGGCCGCGCGGTAAGTGAGATCACCCGCGTGGTCGAGCAGGCCGGCGGCGTGGTTACCGCGCTGGACGTGACGTCCGGCGGCGCCGACAAACTGAGGGTCGACGTCACGTGCGCGGCCAGGGATGAGGCGCACGCGGAGGGCATCGTGGCCGCACTGGCCGCGATCGACGGCGTATCCGTGCACAAGGTCAGCGACCGCACGTTCCTGCTGCACCTCGGCGGGAAGATCGAGATGGCCTCCAAGGTCCCGCTGCGCAACCGCGACGACCTGTCGATGGCCTACACCCCGGGCGTGGGCCGGGTCGCGCTCGCGATCGCGGCCAACCCCGACGACGCGCGCCGGCTGACCGTGAAGCGGAACTCGGTCGCGGTGGTCACCGACGGCTCCGCGGTGCTCGGCCTCGGCAACATCGGCCCGTACGCCGCGCTGCCGGTGATGGAGGGCAAGGCCGCGCTGTTCAAACGGTTCGCGGACATCGACGCGTGGCCGATCTGCCTGGACACCCAGGACACCGACGAGATAATCCGCACGGTACAAGCGATTGCCCCCGGCTTCGGCGGCATCAACCTGGAGGACATCTCCGCCCCCAGGTGCTTCGAGGTCGAAAAAAGGCTAAGGGACCTGCTCGACATCCCGGTCTTCCACGACGACCAGCACGGCACCGCGATCGTCGTGATGGCCGCGCTCACCAACGCGCTGCGCGTCGTCGGCAAGAAGCTCGCCGAAGTGACGATCGCGATGGCGGGTGCCGGCGCCGCCGGGACCGCCGTGCTCAAGCTGCTGCTGGGCGCCGGGGCAACGCCCGCGAACGTGATCGTCGCCGACGACAAGGGCGCGGTCTACAAGAACCGGCCCGGCATGGATCCGAGCCTGGACTGGATCGCGGAGCACACCAACCACGACGGCTACGACAAGGACCTCAAGGGCGCGCTCGGCCAGGCCGACGTGTTCATCGGCCTGTCCGCGCCCGGCATCTTGACCGGCGCCGACGTCGCCACCATGGCTTCGCGCGCGATCGTGTTCGCCCTCGCCAACCCCGAACCCGAAGTGGATCCGGACGCCGCCATGGAGCACGCGGCCGTGGTCGCCACCGGCCGCAGCGACTACCCGAACCAGATCAACAACGTGCTCGCGTTTCCCGGCGTGTTCCGCGGTCTGCTCGACGCGCAGAGCCGGAACATCACCGACGCCATGCTGATCGCCGCCGCGCAGGCGCTCGCGGACGTCGTCTCGCCGGACGAACTGGGTCCGCACTACATCATCCCGTCCGTGTTCCATCCGGACGTCGCGTCGTCGGTGGCGGTCGCCGTCCGGGATGCGGCGGCCCAGGAGGCTCAGTAAGCCGGCCCGGTGGCCGATGATAGGAACATGGACGAAACGGCTCCGGGCTCTCCACGTCCGCAGGGCGCCGCTCAGGCTGAGCCGGGACGCCTGCTCGTGGCCACGCCGATGCTCGGCGACCCGAACTTCCGGCGCACCGTCGTCCTGATCGTCGAGCACGAACAGGAGCAGGGCACGCTCGGCGTGGTGCTGAACCGCCCGACCGACGTCCCGGTGGGCCAGGTGCTCGAGCCGTGGACCGAGCTCGCGACCGACCCGTCCGTGGTGTTCAGCGGCGGCCCGGTGTCGCCCACCAGCGCGCTCGCCCTCGCGCTGGTGCCCGGCACCGACGAGCCCGTTGGCTGGCATCCGCTCGACGGCGCCCCGGAGCCGGCCATGGCTCGGCTCGGCCTGGTCGACCTGGACGCCCCGCCCGGCCTGATCGCCCCGGCGATCACCCGGCTTCGGGTGTACGCCGGGTACGCCGGCTGGGGCGCGGGCCAGCTCCAGTCGGAGATCGAAGAGGGCGCCTGGTACGTCCTGGACGCCGACCCCGGCGACGCGTTCTTCGCCGAGCCTGGCCGCCTGTGGGCGGTGGTCCTTCGCCGCCAAGGCGGCGAATTGGCATATGTCGCGACATATCCGGACGACCCGACGCAGAATTAGTGCCGGTGGACGAGAGGTAGGCTGGTGATCGTGAGCAATACCGAGGTTCTTCCCGAGCAGGACACCCGGGTCTACCAGGACGCCCGGCCGCAGACGTCACACGGCGACGGCGACCACGACATCTTCGCCCACTACGTGCGCAAGGACAAGATCGTCGACAGCTCGGTGACCGGCACGCCGCTCGTCGCCCTCTGCGGCAAGGTCTGGGTGCCGAGCCGGGACCCGAAGAAGTACCCGGTGTGCCCCACCTGCAAGGAGATCTACGAAGGACTCGAGCCGGGCGACCCGGAGGAGTGACGATATCGGCGAGCCCGCCGCGTGTCGCGCCTCGGGAGCCGGTAACATTTCGCCCTCGTGGAGAAGACCTTTCGGGCGGATGATCTTCTTACAAGCCTCAGGGGCTGGCAGAAGGACGCGTATCACGAGTATTTCCGGCTGCCGCGACGGGATTTCTTGCTGGTCGCGACGCCGGGCGCGGGCAAGACGACGTACGCGCTGACCGTGGCGGCCGAGTTGCTGGCGCGGCGCGAGGTGGCGCGGCTGACGATCGTGACGCCCACCGAGCACCTCAAGCATCAGTGGGCACGGGCGGCACAGCGGTTCGGCATCGCGATCGACTCGAAGTACTCCAACGCCCAGGGCCGGGCCGGGGCGGACTTCAACGGCGTCGCGGTGACGTACGCGCAGGTGGCGGCCCATCCCGCGTTGCACAGGCAGCGCACGGAGAACCGGCGCACGCTGGTGATCTTCGACGAGATCCACCATGCCGGTGACGCGCTGTCCTGGGGCGACGCGGCGAAGGAGGCGTTCGACCCGGCCCGGCGCCGGCTCGCGTTGACCGGGACGCCGTTCCGGTCCGACGCGAACCCGATTCCGTTCGTGACGTACCTGGACGAACCGGGTGGTGGCAAGCGCAGCCGCTCGGACTACGTCTACGGCTACGGGGCGGCGCTCGAGGACACCGTCGTCCGCCCGGTGATCTTCCTCGCCTATTCGGGCGAGATGCGGTGGCGGACGCGCGCGGGCGACGAGATCACCGCCACGCTCGGCACCCCGATGACCAAGGACGCGATCGCCCAGGCTTGGCGCACCGCGCTCGACCCGGCGGGCGAGTGGGTCAGCCGGGTGCTCGAGGCGGCCGACAAGCGGCTCACCGAGGTGCGCCGCGGCGTGCCGGACGCGGGCGGCCTGGTGATCGCCAACGACCACGCCGACGCACGCGCGTACGCGGCCTTGCTGCGCGGCATGACCGGCAAGCGGCCGGTCGTCGTGCTGTCCGACGACCCGGCGGCGAGCAAGAAGATCACCGCGTTCGCGGGCTCCGATGACCGGTGGATGGTCGCGGTCCGGATGGTCTCGGAGGGAGTGGACATTCCCCGCCTCGCGGTCGGGGTTTACGCGACCAGTGTGTCGACGCCGCTGTTCTTCGCGCAGGCCATCGGGCGCTTCGTCCGCGCCCGGCGGAGGGGTGAGACCGCCTCGGTGTTCGTGCCGTCGGTGCCGGTTCTCCTGGGGTTCGCCGCAGAGCTTGAGGCTGAACGAGATCATGTGCTTCGCGCGTCGTCTGCGTCGCCTGAGGAGGATGAGCTCGCGGAGGCTCAACGTGAGCGGAACACCCCGGATCAGCTGCCGGAGGAGCCGGCGTTCCAGGCGCTGAACGCGTCCGCGCATTTCGACCGTGTGCTGTACGACGGCGGCGAGTTCGGCACCGCGACGGCCGCCGGCTCGCCCGAGGAGGAGGATTTCCTCGGCCTGCCCGGCCTGCTGGAGCCGGAGCAGGTGCGCACGTTGCTGCGCAAGCGCCAGGACGCCCAGCTGGCCGCGCGTTCCGCCCCAGCGGCGGCCCCAGCGGCGACCCCAGGGCCGGCCGCGGAGGCCGCTCCGGCACCGCCGCCGGTAAGCCGCGAGGGCCTGACCGCTCTGCGCAAGGAGCTGAACGGCCTGGTCGGCGCGTGGAGCCACCGCACCGGCCAGCCGCACGGCGTCATCCACAACGAGCTGCGCCGCCAGTGCGGCGGCCCCCCGCTGGCCCAGGCCTCCGCCGACCAGATCACCACCCGCATCGCGAAGATCCGCCAGTGGGCCACCACGGGACGCTGACCCCGCCGCAGGCGTGCCAACGGCCGGCCCCGCCCCAATAGCCGGCCCCGCCCCCAGCAGCCGGCCCCGCTCCCAGCAGCCGGCCCCGCTCCCAGCAGCCGGCCCCGGCTCCCACGATCGGCCCCGGCCCCACGATCGGCCCCGGCCGACAGTCGGCCCGGTCCGGCCCCAAAACGGATATGTCGCCATATTTCAGCCGCGCCGCCAGGCGCGCCGGATTACTGCGGACACTTACCCTCCCGGTTTGGGGGGGTAAGTGTCCGCAATGATTTTCGACCGACTCCCAGGGACCCGCCGGAGGCTTCGAACCAGAGGATCATATCGGTACGAACAGGGCATCGGCGCCGCACCCAGCACAGACGGATGCCTCGATACGCCGGAAACACATCTTAATTTGAATCCCTCCCTGTTTGGGGATAAGTGCCCGTGATAAGTTTCGATCGCTTGCCAGGCTCAGCCGGGAGGGGTCGTGTCGGCACGAAGCGTCAGGAACGCACGCCGTTGTCGCGACGCCGAGGCTGGGGTGTGATGGGTTATGGCCGATTTCGGTGGCGCAACGGAGTTCACGACCTGGGACGGTGAGCCGGTCAGCCGTGACCGCCCGTACGGCGCGACGATCGTCGTCGCTAGCCACGGACCCGATGGCTGGCGGTACGTGCTGCTGCACCGCGGCCAGCACGGCGCGGACTGGGACGGGGACTGGGCTTGGACACCGCCGGCCGGATCGCGCAAGCCGAGCGAGGATATCGCTGCCTGCGCCGCCCGCGAACTTCAGGAGGAGACCGGCCTCACGGCGGAACCTCGCCCGGTGGTCACCGCGGACGTCGACTGGGCGCTCTTCGTGCTCGAGGTCCCGTGGGGGACCGAAGTGACGCTGGACGGGACCGAGCACGACCGGCTTGAGTGGGTCAGCTACGCCGAAGCATCCCGGCGCTGCCGTCCGGACGTGCTGGCCGCATCGTTCCGGACCGGGTGCGAAGCGGCCGGCTTCCGCTAGCCGCCCGACATCGTCACGCCAGCGGCGCGCAGCTCCTCGACCGCGGCGGCGGTGGACTCGGGCGCCACGCCGGCCGTAAGGTCCAGCAGGACGCGGGTGCCGAAGCCGCCGCGCACCGCGTCCCGCGCGGTGGCGCGCACGCAGTAGTCGGTGGCGATGCCCGCCACGTCGACCTCGTCGACGTCGTGCGCGCGCAGCCAGTCGGCGAGCAGGGTACCGTACTGGTCGGCACCCTCGAAGCCGCTGTACGCGGCCGCGTGCGCGCCCTTGCGGAACACCGCCGCCACGCCCGACGTGTCCAGGTCCGGGTGGAACTCGACGCCCGGCGTCTCGGCGACGCAGTGCGGCGGCCAGGATTCCGCGTAGTCGGGCTGGTCGGAGAAGTGCGTACCGGGGTCGATGTGGAAGTCCTTGGTCGCCACGACGTGCGCGTAGTCGTGGCCGCTCGCCAGCCGTTCGGTGATCGCGCGGGCCACTGCGGCGCCGCCGGTCACGGCGAGCGAGCCACCCTCGCAGAAGTCGTTCTGCACGTCGACGATGATGAGCGCACGCATATGCCAAACCGTAGCGGAGTTACTCGCCGACGTCGGCGGGTGTGCCGTTGGTGATCCGGATCAGTTCGGCGAACGTGGTGGGGAACACGGTATGCGGGTGGCCGGCCGCGGCCCAGATCACGTCGTACTTCTCCAGCCAGGTGTCGACCAGGGTGCGGATCGGCGCGGGATGCCCGACCGGCGCGACGCCGCCGATCGCCTGCCCGGTCCACGCGCGGACGGAGTCCGGATTGGCGCGCCGCACCGTGCCGGCTCCGGTCAGCGCGGCGACCTTCGCGGTGTCGACCCGGTGCGCACCGCTGGTCATGACCAGCAGGGGGCCGCCGTCCGCGTCGAAGATCAGGCTGTTCGCGATCGCCCCGACGTCGCAGCCGAGCTGGGCCGCGGCGGTGGCGGCGGTCGGTGCCCGCTCGGGCAGTTCACGTACCTGACCGGTTACGCCCAGGTCGCGGAGCGCGGCGGCAAAAGCGGAGAAGTCAACGGCCATGCGATGCAGGCTAGCCGCGGCACGCCCGCCCGGGCGAACGATATTCCGCGCGCTCACCCAGCACCCGCCAGACCCGCCGCAGCCCGCGCCCGGCCCCCGCGTGGTTGTGGCAACCACGCGCATAGAACCGGGTGGTTGCCACAATCACGCGATTCGTGGCGGGTAGCCCGGCCGGATATGCGGATAGGTAAGGTGGCCGCATGGCTGTCCTGCGGATCCGTGGCTTTGCGCTGCCAGATGGTGACCCGGTGGAACTGTACGCGGACGGCGACAGGTGGACCGACGATCCGGTCGCCGGGGCGGAGACGGTCGCCGAGGGCTGGATCCTGCCGGGCCTGGTCGACGCGCACACCCACCCGGGCGCCGAAAGCCCCGGCAAGCCGCTGGACGAGGGCCTGCTCCGCCGCGATCTCGAAGACCACGTGGCAGCAGGCGTCACGATGATCCGGTCGCCCGGCCTGGCGGGGGATCCGCCGGACTGGTTCGGCCGCGACGAGGACGTCCCGCGTGCCGTGCACGCCGGCCCGTGGATCGCGCAGCACGGCCAGTTCTTCGACGGCTGGGGCCAGCGGGTCAGCCACGCGGAGCTGCCCGGGATCGCCGCCGCCCAGGCCGCGCGCGGCGGCTGGGCCAAGATCATCGCGGACTGGTTCCCTGGCGACGAGCCGGTACCCGCCGACGTGCTGAAGTCGGCCGTCGACGCGGTACACGCCGTGGGCGGACGGCTCGCCGTGCACTCGCAGCAGGCGGCGGGCGGGTCGGCCGCGGTCGCGGCGGGGGTCGACTCCCTGGAGCACGGCATGTGCCTGGACCCTGAGCTGCTGCCGCAGATGGCCGACCAGGGGACCGCGCTCACCCCGACGCTGAAGGTTCTGCTCGAGCAGCTGCCCAATGCCCGGCTGCGGCCGGACAGCCCGCGCAAACAGTGGTACGTGAACGGGGCGTCCGCGCATCCCGCGCTGGTAGCGGCCGCCGCCGAGGCCGGCGTGACGATTCTGGCGGGAACCGACACCCGCCCGCACGGCCGGATCGCCGACGAGATCCGCGCGCTGGCCGAGGCCGGGCTCACCGCGCACGCCGCGATCGCCGCCGCGTCCTGGACGGCCCGCGCGTACCTTGGCCTGCCCGGGCTGACGCCCGGCGCCCCGGCTGACGCCGTCGTCTACGACGCCGATCCGCGCACGGATCTGGCGGTGCTGGATAGCCCCAAAGCGGTCATCCTGCGCGGCCGTCCGCGCTGAGCGAAACCTCCCCGCGATCCCGCGCGCGGTGCCCGCGCGAGAGTACGCTGATGATCCCCTGACCACCCGCCGACCCGGAGGAAGCGTCCCGTGCGCGCACAACCATCACTTGAGCTCAAGGTCTCCCGGCTCGAGAACGATGTCACGTCGATCTACGACATGCTCACGCAGATCCAGGTAGGCCAGAGGGAGACCGACAAGCGCGTCAAAGAGCTGGACAAGCGCCTGACCGGTATGGACGAGCGGCTCACCGGCCGGATGGACAAGCTCGACGGCCGGATGGACAAGCTCGACGGCCGGATGGACGCACTCGACCGCCGCATGGACACGTTCGACGACAAGCTCGACCAGGTTCTCGACCTCCTGCGTAAATAACGACTCGCGATCCAGGACGGTCGGGATCGCCGGATACCCGCGCGACAGCTGCAGCGCGTAGCCCGGCAGTTCCGCCAGCACGGCCTGGTGCCGGGACCGTGCCGCGGCAAGCTCCTCACGCCCGGTCACCGATCCGTTGACCACCAGCGGCACCAGCAGTTCCCGGTCATGCGGCCCAGGCGACGGCGGCGTCAGTGACACCTGCTCCGACACCGCAACCCCGTGCGAGTCGCGGTGCCGAACCGCCCACTTGCGCCCGCCCTGGCTCGGTTTGCCGACCGAATGCTTGGCGACGGGTACCAGCGAATCCGGCGCGGCGTCTGCGGAGGATCCGCGCGCCACCAGCTTGTACACCAGCGCCGCGGTCGGCGCCCCGGACCCGGTGACCAGGGACGTCCCGACCCCGTACCCGTCCACCGGCGCCGCCCCCAAAGCCGCGATCGAGTACTCGTCCAGGTCCCCGGTCAGCAGGATGCGCGTCTTCTCGGCGCCCAGCGAGTCCAGCAGGACGCGCACCTCCCGCGCCAGCACGGGCAGGTCACCGCTGTCGATCCGCACCGCCCCGAGATCGGGACCGGCCAGCGAGACCGCGGTGCGCACCGCCCGCGGCACGTCGTACGTGTCCACCAGCAACGTGGTCCCGTTACCGAGCGCTTCGAGCTGCGACGAGAAGGCGTGCCGCTCGTTGTCGTGCACCAGCGTGAACGCGTGCGCCGACGTCCCCGTCGACGGCACCCCGTACGACATGCGCGCCCGCAGGTTGGACGTGGCGGCGAACCCGGCGATGTACGCGGCCCGCGCGGCCGCGACCGCGGCCCGCTCGTGTGTCCGCCGCGACCCCATCTCGATCAGCGGCCGTCCGTCAAGCCCGCCGGCCGCGGTCACCATCCGGGACGCGGCCGAGGCGATCGCGCAGTCGTGGTTCAGGATCGACAGGCACACCGTCTCCAGCAGGACCGCCTCGGCGAACGTCCCAGAAACGACCAGAATGGGCGAGCCCGGGAAGTAACAGTCCCCCTCCGCGTATCCCCAGATATTTCCTGAGAAACGGTACGATTCCAGATAGGCCAACGTCGGTGCGTCAACGATGCCGTCGAGGAACGATAGCTCCGTTTGGCCGAACCGAAACTGCTCAACAGCCTCAAGCAATCGTCCGGTTCCCGCCACGACGCCGTATCTGCGGCCATGGGGCAGGTGCCTGGCGAACACCTCGAACACGGCGGGCCGGTGCGCAGCCCCGCTGCGCAGGGCCGCCTGGAGCATGGTGAGCTCGTAGTGATCGGTCAGCAGGGCTGTCCCGCCAGTACTCGCGCTGCCCTGGTGGTTCACCGGATTAGTCACAGGTGGAAGACTACGGAATGGGAGGTGGACAGTAGTGAGCGTGGCACCGGCTGAGGTTGACCTGCCGGTCGGCGAAGGCAAGCTGACACCGGACAAGCCGTGGGTCACAATCGTCTGGAACGACCCCATCAACCTGATGTCCTACGTGACCTATGTCTTCCAGCACGTCTTCGGCTACCCCAAGAAGAAGGCGGAGAAGCTCATGCTGGACGTACACCACAAGGGCAAGGCCGTCGTCGCCTCCGGTGCCAGGGAGGCGATGGAACATAACGTCGAGGTGCTCCACGGCTACGGCCTGTGGGCCACGGTGCACCAGGACTGACGCGCAACTGTGGAACCTTTCCGTTCGGTCAGGAGCGGCGGCGTGAAGGCAGTACTCGCCGCCGCCGAAGCCTCGTTGCTGCGCAGCCTCGTCGGCCAGGTCATGGAGCTGATCGAGCCCGAAGTCGCCAGGGCCACGGACCTGGACGAACTCGAGGCCCTGCTCCAGGCCGACGCCGCGCAGCCGCCGAAGGACCCGGTGCTGGCCCGGCTGCTGCCCGATGGCTACAAGGACGACCCGGACGCGGCCGGGGAGTTCCGCAAGTACACCGAGCTCACGCTGCGCGCGGCCAAGCACGAGAGCGCCCAGCTGATGCTGGATTCGCTGCCGGAGGAGGGCGGCAAGGTCCAGCTCACCCCGGAACAGGCGCAGGCCTGGCTGAGGTCGCTGAACGACGTGCGCCTGGCCCTCGGCACCAAGCTCGGGGTCTCGGAGGACTTCGAGGCGCAGTGGGACCGGCTGGGCGACAACGACCCGCTGCGCACCGCGTTCGAGGTCTACGCGTGGCTGGGTGCTGTGCAGGAGTCCCTCGTCCGCGCCCTATGGTAAAAGTCATGCTGACCATTTCGCGGGACCTGTACGACAAGATCGTCGCGCACGCCCGCAAGGACCACCCGGACGAGGCCTGCGGCGTCATCGCGGGCCCCGAGGGCAGCGGCCGCCCCGAGCGTTTCATCCCGATGGAGAACGCCGAGCGTTCGCCCACGTTCTACCGGTTCGACTCGCAGGAGCAGCTCAGCGTGTGGCGGGAGATGGACGACCGCGACGAGGAACCCGTGGTGATCTACCATTCGCACACGGCGACGGAGGCATACCCGTCCCGTACGGACATCTCGTACGCCAGCGAGCCGGACGCCCATTATGTCCTGGTTTCGACCAGAAGCGACGACGAGACCGAGTTTCGCTCGTACCGCATCCTGGACGGCGAAGTCACCGAGGAACCGGTTCAAATCCAGGATTAATTCCGCCGGCCTATAAGTTAGTACCCGCAGAGTTATACGTCCGACCCAGGGAGCACCGTCCATGGCCATCGAGGTTCGAATCCCCACGATCCTGCGCACGTACACCGACGGCGCCAAGCAGGTTGAGGGGTCCGGGGCCACGCTCGCCGAGCTGATCAGCGACCTCGAGTCCCGGCACTCCGGCCTCAGCGCGCGGCTCATCGACGGCGGCGCCCTGCGCCGGTTCGTGAACGTCTACCTGAACGACGAGGACGTGCGCTTCCTGTCCGGCCTGGACACCCCGGTCAAGGACGGCGACACGGTGACCGTCCTCCCCGCGGTCGCCGGCGGATGATTTTTACTCAGAACGACATCGGCTATGCGTTACGACAACCTGCTCGATTCACTGGGCAATACGCCAATGGTGGGCTTGCCCCGGTTGTCGCCCTCCCCGGACGTCCGGCTGTGGGCCAAGCTCGAGGACCGGAACCCGACCGGGTCGGTGAAGGACCGCGCGGCGTTCTACATGGTCGCGCAGGCGGAGAAGGAAGGCCGGCTGATCCCCGGTTCGACGATCCTCGAGCCCACCTCCGGCAACACCGGCATCTCCCTGGCGATGGTCGCCAAACTGCGCGGTTACCATCTCATCGTCGTCATGCCGGAGAACACCAGCGAGGAACGCCGGCTGCTGCTGCGCATGTACGGTGCCGAGATCATCGAGTCCCCGGCGGCGGGCGGTTCGAACGAGGCGGTCCGGGTCGCCAAGCAGATCGCGGCCGAGCATCCCGACTGGGTGATGCTGTACCAGTACGGCAACGAGGCCAACGCGCGAGCGCACTACGAGACGACCGGGCCGGAGATCCTCGCCGACCTGCCGCAGATCACGCACTTCGTGGCCGGGCTCGGCACGACCGGCACGCTGATGGGCGTGGGCCGGTACCTGCGCGAGCACAAGCCGGACGTGCAGATCGTCGCGGCCGAGCCGCGGTACGGGGAACTCGTCTACGGCCTGCGCAACGTGGACGAGGGCTTCGTCCCCGAACTCTACGACGAGTCGGTGCTGACCACCCGGTTCTCCGTGTCGTCGGCCGACGCCCTGCGGCGCACCCGCGAGCTGATCACCGCCGAAGGCATCTTCGCCGGCATCTCGGCAGGCTGCGCCCTGCACGCCGGCATCGCCCTGGCCGCCAAGGCGGCGGCCTCCGGCCAGCCCGCCGAGGTGGTCGTCCTGGTCGCCGACGGCGGCTGGAAGTACCTGTCGACCGGCGCCTACAACGGCACCCTCACCGAAGCGGAATCCCGCCTAGAAGGCCAGCTCTGGGCCTGATCGCCGGCAGGCATAATTACCGGTATGAGAGTCACTGTGGTGGGTTGTGCCGGGAGTTATCCCAGCGCGGTTAGCGCCGGTTCGTGCTACCTGCTGGAGGCCGAGGGCTTCCGGATGCTGATCGACCTCGGTACGGGCGCGCTCGGCCCGCTTCAGCGGTACGTGGACTTGTCCGGAATCGATGCGATCTGCGTCAGCCACCTGCACGCGGATCATTGTCTTGACCTGCACGCCTACCGGGTGGCCAGGCAGTACGGCCCGGCTGGGCTGATGCCTCCCATCCCCGTCTACGGGCCTGCTGGCACGGCGGAGCGGATCGCGCTAGTGAACGGGACGGACGGCGACGACGGGCTGACCGCTCGGTTCACATTCGGCACGCTCACCCCGGGCAAGCGGGAGATCGGCCCGTTCCAGCTCACCACCGCGCACATGAACCACCCGGTAGAGACCTTCGGGTTCCGCGTCCAGCACGACGGCTGGACGCTCGCGTACTCTGCCGACACCGGGGAGTCAGCGGCCCTCGTCGAACTGGCCAGGAGCGCAGACCTGCTATTGTGCGAGGCGGCCTACCTCGACGGACTGGACAACCGGCGGGACGTGCACCTGTCAGGCAGGGAAGCGGGCGAGCACGCCGCCAAAGCTGGCGTGGGCGCTCTCGTGCTCACTCACCTTGTGGCCGGCAAAGACCCGGATCGGTCGTTTGCCGAGGCGTCCGGTGCGTTCGCCGGGCCACTGTCCCTTGCTTGTCCGGGCGCTACATTCGGACCGGACGCGGCGAGCCGGTGACGCGGGCAGCCTCTCAGACGCGGACCCCGAAACGCCGCCACGTCTCCCTCGTGGCTTCCCTGGCGTGCGTCTCGTCGAGCCGCGCGTTGAGGTAAGGCTCATCGAGTTCGCACCGTGCGACGAGCGCGGCCATATCCTCCGCGTCGTGCTTGCCCTCATCGTGACCGCGCCTGAGCAGCGCCTTGAGGATGAGCGTATCCACCGGATCGACGACTGAGATCTCGGCCAGCTGCGTGGCATATGTTGTGAGCCGTTGGCGAGCAAGCCGGGTGAGGCGGAATGGATAGCGGGCGCCATTGGTGAGGATGTCCGCATGACACATGAACTCAATTACGTCGCCTTCGCCGAGATACAGTGCCAGCCCATGACCCAGGTCCTCGGTCTTGGCGAACGGGAAAGTGTCGCGCAACGCCGACATGTCCTCGTCGCAAACGAGGAGGTCGACATCGGCTGGTACGCGATTGCTGGTGATGATGCTTACGTGCGAACCCCCGTACAAGCCATATCGGATACGCGCCCGCCCGAGACGTTGCAGGACGCATCGCAGCGGCTGAACTCTCCTGATCATCGAATCGATATTCTGCGCCACTTGCGCCGCAGGGCCCACATGAAAAGTGTAACTAGAAGCCCGGCTCCTGGACAGACTTCTGTTCGCGAGTGCGACGCGCTACCGTGGTGCCATGCTGGGGAAGTTCAGGGTCATGGACGCCCTGATCTCGGTCGGGCCATTTGCCGGGGCATTAACCACCTACGGGTTGCTGGTCGACGACCTGCAGGATGACTGGTTTGCCTACGTCGTCCTGAAATATATATTCGCGGCCGTCGCCGCATTGTGCGTCATGCTGGCGCTGCGAATGCTTGGACAGCGTTTTTCTGCTGCTCCTGCCATCCCCAGAGCAACCGAGACCGTGCCCGCGATGCTGCTAGCCCGTACGGATGTTAACCGGGACAACTCCCCTTTTACCATCTTCGCCAATACCACCCTGGCGTTGCAGGACGACATACGGACCGGCGTCTACGAGGGCAGGGCAACGTACGGATGGTCGCAATACCTAGGCGATACCGGGCCACCAACCGCGGTGGGGACCGCATACGGTCTCCGCATGGCGCTCGCGCTTGACATTCGCGGTTCAGCCATCAATTACGGGCGGCTGGTCGGAACGCTGCTCGAATTGCAGCGTCCTGGCGGCGGATGGGCGGCGAGTACGCAACGCGGCATCGGCCGGCCGGAAGTGACCGCGCTGGTGCTCGGCGCCGCCTGCCGGGTCGGCCTCGACGAGGGCTCTCGCATCGAACTCGTGAAGGTGCTGGAACGACTCGCGGGTGCGGAGGACCCGGTCGGGATGAACCGCACCTCCGGTGTGGCGTCGATCGTCACCACGCTCGCCGACACGGCGCCCGCATCCGCGCTGCTTCCTGATCTGGCTGGGCGACTGGCTCGGGCGGCTAGCCCGGCTGGCAGCAAGGACTCGCCCGGTTCCTGGGGTGAGGTCCTGCGCGGCGGGACCCGCGGATCGGTGCCGCACACCGCGCGCGCTGTCGTGGCGTTGAAGAAGGCCGCGCGCGTACTCCCGAACAGCGCGCACCTGGAGTCCGCGGCGAATGCCGGTATTTCCTGGCTTGTAGCGGACGGCCGGTCCCTGACACCCACCGACGAGCAGATGCGGCGGCCGCTGGGCGGTGTCGACGTGGATGTTCTCGTGACCGGGCACTTCACTGCGGCGTGGACCGCCCGGGCCATTATGAGCGCCGACGACCCCTATCGCCACCACGACGCGCTGAAGCGGGTCATGCGGGCGGTGCTAGAACCGCAGCGCTCCGGCGTCTGGTGCTGGCATGACGACGCCAAACCAGTGTGGATGACCTATCAGGGCATCAGCACTATCCGCGATTACCTGCTCAGGGGGTTTGAATGGCCACCGTTACAAATGTGCTGCGCATCGGCACCTGGAACCTTCACGAGGCGGCGCCTGCCGATGCGGGGCCTAGCGCAGCGGACGCGGCGCGCCAAGAAATCATCGAGCTTCTCATTCACCACCAGCTGGATATCGTCGCGCTGCAGGAAGTCGATTTCCACGCTCCCGGGCGGTCGCGGACCCTTGACGCGATTGCGAAGTCAACGCCGCTGCGGTACACCGCCTCCAGCATGCTGTCGGAGTCGATGTTCGATCCCGCATGTGGGGCAGGGGTAGCCATAGCGAGCAGGTTCCCGCTAGATAACGTGGTACGACGGCTATTCGAGAATCCCGACCTGACCGGAGAGCTCGACGGCGCGCCCATCCGGATGTTCGACAAGGGATACGTGTCGGCGGTGCTGGGGGTAGCCGGGCGCATCGTCTCGTTCATATCGTTGCACTCGTTCCCGTTTCACCTGTTCGGCCGGGATGCCGAAGATCCGGCGTTCCGTCATATCTGGTCCGCTCTCTCGGCCGATCTCGCGACGCTGACGCCCGCGCCGCTTATCGTGTGCGGTGATTTCAATACCAGCAGGCGTGACCTGCTCTCCCGCGACCGCAAGCTCCGGCTGTCCCGCGCTATCACCCGGCAGCCGACATACCAGGATCAGACGATCGACGACATGCTCTTCAGCCGGCATTTCGAGCTGGTAAACGTGGCGGTCGTTGATAACTTCTCCGACCACAGGCTTTGCCTCGCCGAGGTGGCGGTGGAGCGCGCACGATGACGAACGTGACCAGCCTGCCGACCGATATTGCCGCGTTCGACGCAGATCTCCGGCGCATTCTAACCACCTGCCCGACAAATGAACGTGCGGCCGAGATAGCGGCTTTCACCCGGCGCTACAGCGAACGGGACCCGGTGACCGGCATCGTCGGCGCGGTATGCGCGAGCAGTAACATGCTCGTCGCATGCGCCGGGAAATCCGTCCGGCACCCTCTCGGGTTTGACAAGTTCGTCCTGCACTCCGCTGATCTCTATCAGCTTCGTCTCCACGTATGGTGGCCCGGAGAGGCCCATGACATCGAGCACATCCACAACCACAGGTTCTCGTTCGTCTCCGGGATCATCGCTGGCCAGATCAGCGTCGCCTCCTACCGGCTGGAACGCCACGGTGTGCCGCACACCCGGTTCAGGGAGACGAAGGATCCGGTGGCTGGCCGGTACGCGTACCGGCCGTCCGGGCCTGTGGAGGCGACGCTCGCGAGCCTGCAGACGCTGTGCACCGGCTGCGCGTATTACCTGGATTCGGGTGAACTGCATCGCGTGCAGGCTGCTGGGGGCGGCCTGGCTGCCACGCTGTTCATCCGTTTTCCGCGGAACCGTGAGAACACCGATGTCCTGGTCGCCGCGAATGGGGCGCTTCCGGTGACCGGATGGCGCGAGACCATGGGCGTCGACGAGACAAGACGGCGGCTGGGGTCATTCGCCAGCATGATGAGCGCCGCGTAATAAGCTTGCGGGCATGCCGCGACCCGATGGACGTTCCGTCAAAGACCTGCGCCCGGTGACGTTCACCCGGGGCTGGCTGCAGCACGCCGAGGGCTCGGTGCTGGTGGAGTTCGGCGCCACGAGGGTGCTGTGTGCCGCGAGCGTCACCGAGGACGTGCCGCGCTGGCGGCGGGGGAGCGGGCTCGGCTGGGTGACCGCCGAGTATGCGATGCTGCCCCGGGCGACGAACACCCGCGGCGACCGCGAGTCGGTCAAGGGCCGGCTCGGCGGGCGCACCCAGGAGATCTCCCGCCTGGTCGGCCGGTCGCTCCGGGCGTGCGTGGACTACAAGGCGCTGGGCGAGAACACGATCGTCATCGACTGCGACGTGCTCCAGGCCGACGGCGGCACGCGTACCGCGGCGGTGACCGGCGGGTACGTCGCACTCGCCGACGCGGTCGGGTGGCTGCGGGAGCGCAAGCGGTGCAAGGGCGACCCGCTGGTCGGCTCGGTGAGCGCGGTCAGCGTGGGCGTCATCGGCGGCGAGGCACGGCTCGACCTGTGCTACGAGGAAGACGTCGTGGCCGAGACGGACATGAACGTGGTGTGCACCGGCACCGGCGACTTCGTGGAGATCCAGGGGACCGCCGAGCGCGATCCGTTCAGCCGGGCGCAGCTCGGCGACCTGCTCGACCTGGCCGCGGCAGGCTGCGCCGAGCTGACCAGGCTGCAGAAAGCCGCGCTGGGTGGCTGAGCTAGCAGAGCCGGCTGCGCCGGCGGGCTCCGTCGTCCTGGCCACGAGGAACGAGGGCAAGATCCGGGAGCTGGCCCGGATCCTGGCGTCAAGCGGCGTCGAGGTCATCGGCCTCGGTAAGTTTCCCGACGCGCCGGACGTCGCCGAGACCGGCGCCACGTTCGAGGAGAACGCCCTGCTGAAGGCGCGCGCGATCGCGGCGTATACCGGCCTGCCGTCGGTGGCCGACGACTCGGGGCTGTGCGTGGACGCGCTGAACGGCATGCCCGGCATACTGTCCGCCCGCTGGGCGGGGCGGCACGGCGACGACAAGGCCAACCTGGACCTGGTGCTGGCCCAAGTATCAGATGTGCCGGACGACCGGCGCGGCGCGCAGTTCGTCTGCGCGGCGGCGCTCGTCCTGCCGTACCAGGAGACGTTCACCGAGCAGGTGGTGACCGGGCAGGTGGACGGGGTGCTGATCCGGGAGCCGCGCGGGGCCGGCGGGTTCGGCTACGACCCGATCTTCCGGCCGGCCGGATACGACGTCACGACGGCCGAGATGACGCCCGAGGAAAAAGACGCGATCAGCCACCGCGGCAAGGCGTTCCGTGCGATCGCCCCGTTCCTGCGTGGCGCCTGAGGGTCCCGGAGACGATAACGTTGCTCCATGACTGGTGAGCGGCTTTCCCCCGGCGATACTGCGCCCGATTTCACGCTGCCCGACGCGGACGGCAATCCGGTCAGCCTGTCCGCGTACCGCGGCCAGCGGGTGATCGTCTACTTCTACCCGGCGGCGATGACGCCGGGGTGCACGAAGCAGGCGTGTGACTTCCGGGACAGCTTGGCCGACCTGGCCAAGCAGGACATCGCGGTGCTCGGCATCTCGCCGGACGCGCCGGCCAAGCTGGCGAAGTTCCGGGAGAAGGAGGCGCTGACGTTCCCGCTGCTGTCCGACGCGGACCGCACGGTCATGCAGGCGTTCGGCGCGTACGGGGAGAAGAAGCTGTACGGCAAGGTCACGGTCGGCGTGATCCGCTCGACGTTCGTCATCGACGGCGACGGCAAGATCGAGAAGGCGCAGTACGGCGTGAAGGCGACCGGGCACGTTGCCCGGCTGCGGACCGAACTCGGCCTCTAGCCGGGTACGCTGTCCTGACGCGACCCGCGGGCGTGGCGAAATGGCATACGCGGCAGGTTTAGGTCCTGTTGGTGGCGACACCGTGGGGGTTCAAATCCCCCCGCCCGCACAGTGATACGCGGCCGTTCGGATGAGCTTGCTTGACCGGTGGCTGACCCGAACAATGTGGTGATTTACCCCACCGTGGTAACCTGACCCCTGGTGCGGAGGGTCAATCTTCCACGATGGGATTATCTTCCACATCGATGCGGAGGCAGGAGGTGTCCCCTCGCCGCGTTCCCGTTCGTCGAGGCAGGAGACTATCGTTCAGACGGAACGGAGACACCTATGCAGTACGCCTTGCTCATCTACCACATGCCCGGTGCTCTGGAGGCGCTCAGCGCCGAAGAGCGGGAGAAGGTAAGCCAGGAGTACTGGGCGCTCCGGGGTGAGCCGGAGGTTACCGGCGGCGTCGCCCTGCACCCCGTCGAGACCGCGACCACGGTCCGGAACCAGGACGGAAAGACGCTGGTCACCGACGGGCCGTTCGCCGACACCAAGGAGATCTTCGGCGGGTTCTACCTGCTCGAGGCCGAGAACCTGGACGAGGCCACGAAGATCGCGGCCCGCGTCCCGGCGGTCCGCCTGGGCGGCTCGGTGGAGATCCGGCCGGTGAGGACCCGGCCCTGACACCAGTCGAGGACGTCTTCCGCGAACAGTGGAGCCGGGTGCTGGCGGCGCTGATCAGCTACTTCGGTGACTTCGACCTTGCGGAGGAGGCGGCCGCGGAGGCGTTCGCGACCGCGGCGCAGCGCTGGCCGTCCGACGGGGTGCCGGACAATCCGGCCGCGTGGCTGGTGACCACCGCGCGGCACCGCGCGATCGACCGGCTGCGTCGGGACCGGGTCCTGGCCGGCAAACTCCGCCTGCTCGCGGCGACAGAAACTACTCATTGGGACGACGACGTGGACGATACCGCGATCCCGGACGAGCGCCTTGAGCTCATCTTCACCTGCTGCCATCCGGCCCTGGCGACCGAAGCCCAGGTGGCGCTCACCCTGCGCGCCGTGGCGGGGCTCACCAACGACGAGATCGCGCGGGCGTTCCTGGTCTCCGGGGAGACCATGAAGCGCCGGCTGACCCGGGCGAAGACGAAGATCAGCACGGCCGGCATCCCGTTCAGCGTCCCGCCGCCGGACGTACTGCCGGAGCGCCTCGCGGCGGTGCTCGCGGTGGTCTACCTCATCTTCAACGAGGGGTACGACCGCGCGCCCGAGCTGGCCGCGGAAGCCATCCGGCTGGGCCGGGTGCTCGCTGCCCTGCTGCGCGACGAGTCAGAGGTCAGCGGCCTGCTGGCGCTGATGCTGCTGCACGAGGCCCGTCGGGCGGCGCGGTTCGACGGCCAGGACCTCGTGCTGCTCCAGGACCAGGACCGGTCGAAGTGGAGCTGGCCGGACATCGAGGAAGGCCGCGCGATCCTGGACCGGCTCGACCTCGACCGGAGTTCAACGGGACCTTATGTGATCCAGGCGGCGATCGCCGCGCTGCAGACCGAGGAGCGGCTCGACTGGCCGCGGATCTCCGCGCTGTACACCGCGCTCGCCGACCTGACCGGCTCCCCCGTGATCCGGCTGAACAGCGCGGTCGCGATCGCGGAAGCCGACGGGCCGGCCGTCGCGCTGGCCGTCGTCGACCGCCTCGACCTGCCGGACTACCAGTACTGGCACTCCACCAGGGCGGAACTGCTGCGCCGCCTGGGCCGCGCCGACGAGGCACGCGCGGCGTACCGGGAGGCCCTGGCGCGCGCCAGGACCGAGCCAGAACGCCGGTTCCTCGAGGGCCGCATCGCGAATTTCTGATCCCGGGCTGTCCCCGTTCTCCGCTCCCGTTCGTCAAGGCGGCGAGAGTAAGGAGAGAGCGATGGCAACGCAAGTGGAACGGACCCGGACCCGGTCGCAAGCCGGCGCGGAAGCCGGTACGGGAGCGCCGCGGGCCGGCTGGGCGATGCTGGCGGTCCTGCTCGTCGGGCAGCTCATGTGCAACATCGACGTGATGGTGGCGAACGTCGCGATGCCGTCGATTGGCAGGAACCTGCACGCCTCGGGGGCGTCGCTGCAGCTGATCGTCGGCGGCTACACGATCGGGTACGCGATGCTGCTGATCACCGGCGCCCGGCTGGGCGACCGTTACGGGCGGCGCCGGATGTACCTGGCCGGCCTGATCGCGTTCACCGCCATGTCGCTGGCCTGCGCGGTGGCGCCGGACAGCCAGGCGCTCGTCGGCTTCCGGTTCGCGCAGGGCGCGGGTGCCGCGATGCTGGTCCCGCAGATTTTCAGCATCATCCAGCTCAGGTTCGCCGGCCGGCCCAGGGTCCGGGCGCTGGCGGCGTACGCGGCGGTGCTGTCCGCGGGCGCCACGGCCGGCCTGGTGCTCGGCGGCGTGCTCGTCTCCGCGAACGTGCTCGGCTTGACGTGGCGGCCGGTCTTCGCGATCAACGTCCCGATCGGCGTCGTGCTCGCGCTCGCGGTCCCGCGCATGATCCCCGCCGACGAGCCCCGTCCGGACGCGGGCCGCGGTGCGGCCCGCCTGGACATCCCCGGACTGGTGATCGGCGCCAGCGCGATCGTGCTGCTGGTGCTGCCGCTCGTGCTCGGCCAGGAGAGTGGATGGCCGGCCTGGACGTTCGTGAGCTTCGCGGCCGGCGCCGCGGCGAGCGCGCTGTTCGTCGTCACCGAGCGCCGGGTGGCGCGGCGCGGCGGATCCCCGCTGCTGAACCTGGACGTGGTCCGCTCGCCCGGACTGCCCAGGGGGCTCGCCACCTTGGTGTTCACCCAGGTCACCTACGGCGGGATGATGTTCGCCTTCACCCTCTACCTTCAGGCCGGGCTGGGTGAGAGCGCGTGGCTCGCCGGCGTGAGCTATGTGCCCATGGCCGTGGTGTTCGGCCTGACCGGCTACTACTGGCGGCGGCTGCCGGCCAGCCTGCACCACGCGCTGCCCAGGATCGGCCTGACGGTCGCCGTGCCCGGCCTGGTCGCGCTCGCGCTGGCCACGCACGCCGGCCACGCCGTCAGCTGGCCGGCCTATGTGGCGCTCGCCGTGATCGGCCTCGGCTTCGGGGCGGCGATCAGCCCGCTGCTGACCCAGTCGCTGGCCGGGGTGCGCCCGGAGCGTGCCGCCGACGCGTCCGGCCTGCTCACCACCTCGGTCCAGCTAGGCCAGCTCGTCGGCGTGGCCGCCATCGGCGCGATCTACCTGGGCGAACTGCACCGTGGCGGCCCCGGTACCGCGTTCTCCGTCGTGGGCTACATCATGGCGGCCATGATGGCCGCGGGCCTGGCGGTGCTCACCCTGGCTCGCGATGGGGCCCGGACCCGGACGCCGCGGGGCTAGCGTCGTGACGCTGGTACCGGCTGCTGGTGGCGTGCCACTCCAGGCACCCGGCCATCCAGGCCTGCGCCCCGCGCAGGAAGCGCGCCAGCTCGACGGACGGGATCGAGGCCAGCGCACGCTGGCTGGCCTCGAAGCCCCGGACCAGCTCGTTGTGCAGACGGACGGTCTGCTCGGTTGCTTCGGCGAGCGAGCAGCCATCCTCCGCGGCTATCAGCAGCACCATGTTGGCGTCCGGCAGGTCGTCCGCTGCCTCCCGCTCGGCTGAATGCAGGTCGTTGACCAGAACCGAAGCGGTGCCCGCCTGCATGACGGCGCGGTGTACTCGCGGCTCGGCGAACAGGCTGGGCGGCAGCTCGTAGCCGCCGACGGCGTCGATCAGCATCATCGAGGTGTAGAAGCTGTCGTGCTGCCGGGCGGCCAGGTACCGCCACACGGGCGGCGGATCCTCCAGGTAGCGCCAGGCGGCGTATGCGGTCCAGCTCACGTACATCTGGAACGTGGTCTGGCAGGCCCGCATCACCTGTGCCGAAGTGGCGTGCCGGCGCAGGTGACCGGTGGCCGAGCGGAGCGCGACCAGCACCGGGTCCGCCCGGACGGCCTCCTCCAGCGGCCCGGCGTAGTCGCCGACGGCGGGCGGCGGGTCCATCGCGGACATCACCAGGGCGAGCCGGGGCGGCAGTTCGGTGGGGCTGGCGCCCAGCGAGGTCTCGTCCGCGTAGTAGTCGTCGGCTGCCCACCAGGCGGCGTTCATCTGGGCCGCGACCAGCAGCAGATCCGGGTCCTCGCAGTCGGCGTGCGCGAGCATGGCCAGCCGCCCGAACCCGGTTTCGGTGAACGCGTCGAGGTGGTCGGCGTAGATCCCCGTCCTGGCCGCCCAGTCGACCAGCCGCCGGTTGACCTCGGCGCCCAGCGGCTCGTTGTCCCGCACGGTCCGCGGACAGTACAGCGGCGGATAGGAGCCGTCTCCCCACTCCCGCTCGGCGTACGGCACCGGTGCGTACAGGTCGGCGGTCGGTGTCCCGATAGTTCGCGCGGCGGTGCCCAGCCCCGCTGGCCCGGCGAGCAGCCGGGCCAGCGGGGTCACCGCGGACTGCTCGTGACCGTCGAAATCGGTCATGAGCCGGTGAAGTCGGCGGCGATGAGCAGGTAGTGGAAGCTCTCCTCCCGGTAGGCGGTGAGGAACGCGTCCTCGATGCCGGTCGCCACCGAGGATTGAGCCCGCAGCTCCCAGTAGGGAATCGTCAGTCCGGTGAGGTCCACGACGTTGATCGGCACGAAGCCGTTGTCCGCGAGCGCCTTGAAGTACGCGCTGCGCGGATGAATGTCGCAGGTGTAATGGTTGTCGATCGCGCTGACCGCCCTGGACCGGCCGCCGGTCACGTCGTTGTAGCACCCGGTGATGCACACGTAGCGCCCGCCGTAGCTCAGCAGCCGGGCGAACTCCCGGTACAGCTCGTGCAGGTCGACGTACATCGTGGTCTCGTTGGTCCAGATCCCGGCCAGCGACCTGTCCGGGAAGCCGGTGTCCAGCATGTTGCGGAAGTGGAACCGCACCCGGTCGGCGACGCCGCGGGCCTGGGCCTGGGCGTTGGCGAAGGTCACCTGCGCCTCGGAGATGCTCACCCCGTCGACCTGGCAGCCGAACCGCGCGTTCGCCATGAAGCTCGTCCCGCCGCGTCCGGAACCGCCGTCCATCAGCCGGTCCTCGGTGTAAATCTGACCGAGATGATCGAGCAGCAGGTCTGCCTGCGCCGTCTCCAGCCGGTGCATCTCGGCGATGATCGCCTCCGGCTCACCGAGGACCGCGGGGTCGTACTCCCCGACGCCGTAATGATGGTGGTAGAGGCCGTCGATCTCGCCCAGCCGGATGTTGACCGGATCTTTCTCGTTGTTCCAGTACCTGGCGACTGCCCGCTGGTAGGCGCTGCGCAGCACTGGCCGGGTGGTCGTGGTGTCCGCGTCGACAGACATTGGGGGGTCCCGCCTTTCGCGATCGTTCCGCAAACGCCCCAATGCTCGCTCAGAATTGACTGGAATCCCATCGCCAATGGCGTCACAAAAATCTGCCTGTTGCCATTTATTCGGCCGTGATAATGGCGGGTTCGACCTGGTAGATGTCCAGATTTATCGCTTTGTTGATGACCCGTTATGGATTGCCGATCATCGACCGTACATCGAACGACGGGAACTGGATGAATTCGGTCATCACGTCGGCCACGTGCTGGAGCCGGATCGGGTTAACGGCGCCGACCGGGTAGTTGTCCACCGACATGACCGCCGAAGTCAGCGGGGAAACCCCGAGCGGCACCGGCTTCATCGGCAGGTCCTGCATGGCCGCCTCGACCGAATGGCGGCTGGTGTCGGCGATCTCCTGGCCCTCCTGGAGCGCTTTGTTGAACGCGGCGAGCGTGTGCGGGTACAGCGCCGCCCACTGCCGGGTCACCACGTAGCCCTGGATCGGGAATTCGGTGGTCGCGCCCTGGTCGAGGTCGGCGAGCGTGATGACGCCGAACTGCTGCTGCGCCTCGCTGGCGAACGGCTCGGGCAGCACGGCGGCGTCGACCTGGCCGGACTTGAGCGCCGCGGCCATGGCGGGCAGCGGGATGGACTTGAAGTGCACCGTGTTCACCGGAATGTCATGGTCCGCGAGTACGGACGCGGCGAGCAGGTACAGGATGTTGTTCGGCGCGTTGATGCCGATCGTCTTGCCTTCGAGGTCCTGGAGGGAGCGGATCTTCGACGCCGGCATGGTGTAGAGGGCCTGGGTGCCGGGGAGCATGACCGAGCCTTCGGCGAAGATCTCGAGGTCGGCGGTGTGCGACTGCTGTGCCTGGAGGTACGACACGTAGTTGCCGCCGGAGATGTCCACGGCGCCCTTGACCTGCTGGGCGATCACCGTCTCGCTGCTGACCGCGGGCTCGAACGCCACGTTCAGCCCTTGCTGCTTGAACAGTCCCTGATACAGGGCGATGAAGAAGCCCGCCGAGTCGACGGCGGGGACCACCGCGACGGTTATGTTGGGCTTTTCTATGGTCCCGCTGCTCGACGGGTTCGTTGCGCCGGAGGCGGCTGCGCATCCGGCAAGGGCGGCGATGAGGGCTGTCAGAACCGCGAACTTCTTCATGTCACGGAGAGTAATCCCGACACAGTGCGCGTTTCGGGGATTCTCGCGCAGATGGGCCCAAGTGGCCACCAAGGGCTATAACACCCCAGGGGGCAAATCCGCCCTAATTCGTACATCTCCGGCTGACCTGGCATGACCACTCTCAGCCATCAGCGCGGATCACGGTCCCGGTGACGGCGCGAGCGTGCGCCAGGTACAGGTAAGCGCTGGCGTGATCCTCGGGCAGTGGTAGCACTCCGAGCAGCGTACCTGCGCGGATGCGCTCGTCCCGGCCGTGCGTGGTGTCCGCCGTCTGCGTCTGGCCCAGGCTGGCTAGCCCGCTCAGACGCGTCCCGCCGGTGCCCCCAGGAGCAACTCCGTTCACACGCACCTCGGGCGCGAGTTCCGCGGCGAGATGCGTGACTAGCCCGCGCAGCGCCGCCTTGGAACTCGCGTACAGTGCACCGCCGCCGCCCCGCTGATACGCGGCCGTCGACAGCGTCAGCGTCACCGCGCCACGCGCCCGCCGCAGCGCCGGCGCCGCCTCGCTGACCGCGAGCAGCGCGCCATAGACATTAACCTCAAATATTTCGCGGAACGACCTATGTAGCTCCTCCGGGTCAAGCTCCGCGATCTTTGCATAGAAGTCGAATACCCCCGCGCACACGGTCAGCAGATCCAGCGTCCCGTCCGGGCCGGCCGCGACGTCGACCGCGCGCCGCATCGCCGCCGGGTCGGTGACGTCGCCGATCACGGTCGTGATGTCGTCCGGCAGGTCATGCGGCTGCGCCCGGTCGAGGACCGTGACGCGTGCGCCGTCCGCCAGGTAGGCGATGGCGACCGCCCGCCCGATCCCGGATGCGCCCCCCGTGACGAGGGCGCTCGGCTGGCTCATTCAGACCGAAGCATCTCAGAAAAAACCTCGGGCTCCTGCCAGGTCAGCGCGTCGAGCACCATGGCGTCGAGGCGGATCGTGGTGCCCCGGCGCGGCGAGTGGATCTCCAAACGCACCCCGTTGCGGGTGTGCACCCGGCGCACCTCGACATCCACGAACTCGTTCGCGATGATGATCGGTTCCTCGCTCATATGAAGAACGACAGGTTGCGCGAGCCGACGGTGGACTGGTCGATGGCGGCCCAGCGGTGCACGAACAGGAAGCTGTCGCCGTTTTCGCGGATCAGGTCCCGGCGCTGTGCGGAGACCAGGTCGTAGGTCGGCTGGTCGCCGCGGCTGCGGTAGATCAGGCAGTTGGACCGCACCAGGTAGGTGCCTGGGTCGTCCGCGGGGTCGGCGAGGATGTTCGACAGGTGATGCCTGGTCCGCGACGGTGGCTGCTCGGCCCACGCGAAGTCGGTCTCCAGCCTGCGCACCCTGATCTCCAGCGTCTTCTTCGTGTCGTCGAAGATCCTGGACTTGGGCGACAGGTCCCACTCCGCGTCCTTCTCCCTGGTGACCCGGACCGGGACCTCGTAGCGGCCGTCTTCGGCGAACATCGCGAGCCAGTCCCGGTATCGCTTTTCGTCGAGCGCCAGGCACTCCTGCGCGAGGAACCGCTGGATCGCCAGCTCGGTGCTTATTTGCTCACTCACCTGCGGGCGCCTCGAGGTAGTGCCTTCCCTCGTCACTCCTCCGTCGCTCCTCAGTCCAGGCACTACCGCGCCCGCTGGTTCGTTCACTGGTCTGCCCCCACGTAGTTCAGCCAGGTGGCCCACTGGTTGCGGAAGTTGTTCTCGGTGACGTAGCGGTCCACCGCCACGCCAGGCCCGGGGAAGTCGGTGAGCGGGGTGAGGTCCATGCCCATCTGGTACGGAAACTCCAGGTCCCTGGCCAGGCTCGACCCGGCCTGCCGGGTGAGGTTCGTCCAGTTCTCGAAGTCGTCCTGCTCGAACGTCCCGGCCTGGCCGAAGGCCAGCGTGTACGCCTCGTAGGCCCGCTGCTTGTACTCGGGGTCGGCGTCGCGCGGCACCAGGCACCAGGAGTACATCTCCATGGTGCCGGCGCCGGTCGGGTGCCACAGCCGCATCGTGCAGAACCGTACCGTGCTGCCCTTCTCCTCGGGGATCGGGCTGAACGGCTGGATGAGGAACGACAAGTTCGGGAACACGGTGCCGACCGCGGTCCTGGTCTTGGCGAACAGTTCCTGCTGGCCCTCGGACAGCGTGCTCTTCATGTGCTGGACCAGCGCGTCGGGGTAGCCGACGAACGGCGGCAGCCCGGGTGTGTGCCCCAGTCCGATGGCATGCCCCTTGTCCGGGATGTGCACCGCCCAGCCCAGATTGTGCGTGGTGCCCGAGGACGGGAAATAGCCGAGCGCGAAGCCGAACTGATGCGCCACCGGGGTGTGATAGCCGTCGCCGGAGAAGTTCTCCGCGCAGATCTTCCAGTCTGTCTGGGCGGCCCAGCGATCCGGCGGCCCGTAGACCTCCACGCCGTTCGGTCCAGGCTTTAGGTAGATGTCCAGGTAAAACTGGAATCCGCCGAGATACTCCTCGAGGGTGGGCGCATCCTTGTCGAGCGTGCCGAAGATCAGGCCCTCGTAGCTGTCCACCCGGATGCCGACCAGGCCGAACTTGCCGCGGTCGAGCAGCCCGTCGTAGCCCTCCTTGAGGAACGGCACGCCGACAAGCTCGCCGGAGTTCTTGTACACCCAGCCGTGGTAGGAGCAGCGGAAGTGCGAGCTGTTGCCCATCTCCGCCTTGCAGATCTGGTTGCCGCGGTGGCGGCACAGGTTCAGGTTCGCCTTGATCTCGCCGTGCTCGTCGCGGGCCAGGATGATGTTGTTGTCCGCGATGTAGCGGGTGACGTAGTCGCCCGGCTGCGGGATTTCCGACTCGTGCCCGAGGAACGACCAGACCTTGCCGAACAGCTTGGTCTTCTCCAGTTCCCAGACCTCCGGGTCGTTGAAGATGCGGGCGGGGACGCGACCCTGCTTGATCGCGTCGCCCATGGTCTCGAGAAGCTGCACTGTGAGTTATCCTCCACGCTGCTTATTCGACAGGTGTTCCGCGACTTCTTTGAGCACCTGCTTGTAGCGGTCGATGTGGGCCAGCGTGCCGTCCACGTGCTGCTGCGGCACCAGGTCCTCGGAGTACGGCGGGCGGCACTTGCCGACGTTGAGGTAGCCGGCCGCGTTCACCCGGATCTTCTCCAGCGGCACGTTGTACTTGGCGAACTCGTTGAAGTCCTGGCCGACCAGGAACGGCTCGTGCGCCCAGCGCAGCCGCTCGGAGATCCAGCGGGCGTCCTCCATCCGGTTGTCGCGGAGCGCGTCCCGCAGCGCGAGCACCGGCGCCGGCCCGCACGCGGTGGTGGAGGACCAGGTCATCGGCGCGTACTCCGCCCCGTACATCTGCCAGGCCGGGAACCAGTCGGTCTCGATCAGCATCAGCGGGAACTTCGTCCCGACGACGGCGAGGTCGTTGTGGAACCGGAAGCCCACCGAGGCGCCGCCGGCGTATTTGACGGCCACGATCTGCGGGATCTCGGTGAGCGCCCGGTAGACCGGGCGGGGGATGATGCCGCGGAACGCGGCGGTGTTGTCGTACACGCAGATGGCCACGTCGGGCGCGTTCTCCGCCACCTCACGGTAGAACCGGATCATGACATCGGCGACCATCTCGCCCCACATCGGCCGGCCGAGCAGCGTGCCGGGGATGCCGATGTCGGACAGGAACTTCATCCGTTCGATGGTGTCGCGCGTGTTGAGCGTGGTCGCCCCGATGAATACCGGGAAGCCCGGGCGGACGTCGCGCACCGTCGCGGCTACGCAGTCGGCGAATGCCCGCCATTCGTCCAGCATCAGGCTGGCGCACTCGCCCAGCGTCCCGTTCAGCGCGATCGCGTCGATGCCGTCGCTGATCAGGTTGCGGATCATCCGTTCGGTCTCGGCCAGGTCGATCGTGTCCCGGGCGTCGGCGCGTTCGGCGCCGGGCAGCGCGGGGGTGGGCGGGTAGGCCATCACGCCCCGCATGTCCCCGGCGGTGATCCGTGGTGTCGTGGTCATGTGTGTGCTCCCATCCGCGCGGCGACTACCGCGGTCCCGGTCAGCCATTCGGGGACCGGTTCGTAGGCCAGCGTCTCGAACGGGGTCCCAGGGCCGGCCGCTCCCGCCGCGACGAGCCATCCCCTGATCTCGTGTGCACCGTTGCCAGCCGCGTCAAGTACGGCGTCATCGTAGTCGGTGAGCCGATCCGCGTTGCCCGATTCCAGCCGGATCAGGAAATCTCGGTCGAAATCCTCATTTATCTGGCCAGCCTCCGGCATGCCGACCCAGTGCGAGAGGCCGCCGGTGGCAAGCACGACCACGCTACGCACCGAGGTGGCCGCCTCGATGGCGCCGCGCAGCATCCGGCCGAAGTCGTAGCAGCGCTTCGGCGTGGGATACGGCGGGTTCACCCCGTTGACCACGACCGGCACCACCGGGATGTCCCCGGTGTCCAGCAGCTCTAGCGGGACGCAGAAGTTCTCGTCGAAGTCGAACCCGCCGTCGGCGAGCGCCGGGTCGAACTCGTGGGCCAGCGCGTACCGGTACACGTGGCCGGCCAGTTCCGGCGCACCCGGGTAGTGGCGCTGCGGGATCCGCAGGAACTCGCTCATCTGCGCGGTCACCGGTCCCAGATGCCGGTCCGAGGTGATCACGGCGAACACCGGGAGGTTCGCCAGGAAGAAGTTCGTGAAGTGCTCCACCGAGACGGCCACGACCGCGTCCGGCCCGATGTCCGCGATCCGCTTCGCCGCCTCGCCGAACCCGGCCATCACCGCGTCCCGCTTGGCCGGATCGGCCCGCTCGGGGAACCCGGTCAGCCCCGGCGAGTGCGCGGTCGCGAACACCCCGCTGAGCGTGGCCATCAGGCGTTGCCTCCGTCGCGGCCGGCGCGCAGCTGCGCGTAGTAGTCCGCCCGGCTCACCCCGATCTGCAACGCGCAGAAGTACAGCAGGTACGGATTCGCCCCGAGGTCGTACAGCGTACGGAAGTCCCGCCTGACGATGGCTTCGCGTTCGGCCGGGTCCAGCTCGTATCCGGCCAGGACCCCGTCCGGATCCTCCCCGAACCGCGCCGCCAGCGCCGGGTCGCGCCGCAGCTCCCAGAGCAATTTGTGCAGGAAATACACGAATTGAGCCTAACAATGCCGGTTGCGCGCCGGATCCCCCCAACGGGTACTTTCTCCCGGGACGGTTCGGTTCCGCCCGCCGCCCGCCGCCCCCTGCCGCCCCCTGCCGCCCAGCGCCCCGCCCGCCGGGTGCCCGGTTTGTCCCGGTATTACCCTGTCGTTCGCACTCGCCGCGGGTTTCTGCGACTCGATCGAAATCATTGCGGACACTTACCCCCCCAAACCGGGAGGGTAACTGTCCGCAATAATCCGGCGGCCCCGCAGCCGCACCCGAAATTTGGCTGGATGTCTGGTTCGGGGTTCTCGGGTCGGGGGATTCTGCTGGCTGATGGTGTGCGTGGCCGTTGCGGCGGCTGCCGGGACACGAGCGCACCGGCGGGTCCGCCAGCAACGTGAACGATTGCCCCCTCGTGGAGGATTGACCCCCATACGCGAGGGTCCGGTTACCACAAAGGGGAAATCCACCACGCTATCCGAGGCCCATCGAGCGAAACCCGCCGCCACTGTCCGGCGGCGGGTTTCGCGCACGATCACCCCGCCCCAGACGGCCGCCGGTTCCGAACCCCAGCGTTGCCGCAACCGCGGGCACCTGACGCCCCGTTGCGGCAACGCTGGGGTTGGCTCGCGAGCCGGGACGTGTCCCGGACCCGCGGGGGCGGGCTCAGCGGGGGCGGGCTCAGCGGGGGCGGGGCTCAGCGGGGCCGGGGCTCAGCGGGGGCGGGGCTCAGGAGTCGATCACGCGGAGGGCGCGGGAGGGACAGGAGCGGACGGCGTTCTCCACCTTGGCGCGGAGCGCCTCGTCCGGCGCCCCGTTGAGCAGCACGACCTTCGCGGTGTCGTCGTCGACGTCGAACACCTCGGGCGCCGCCATCACGCAGCAGACGTAGCCCTGGCATGCGTCCAGGTCGGCTTCGACCCTCAATGTGCTGTCCCTTCCAGGTGAGCCAGCGCCGCCGGCACGGTCACCTGCCGGGCGGCGAGCGGGGTGTTACGACTGGTAAGCGATCGGACCACGCCATCCGTTACAACCGCGCAGATGCCCGGTATGTCGCCGCGGTCCAGCGCGCCGGTGGCGTCGGACGCGACCGAGCCCCAGGGGGCGTCCATCACGATCAGGTCCGCCGCGCGGCCCGGGGCGACCAGGCCGGCCGGCAGCGACCAGGTCCGCGCGACGTTGCCGGTGGCCAATGCCCAGGCCTGGGCGGCCGGGAGCCCGCCGAGCGAGGCCAGTTCGGCGACCGTCTTGATCATGCCGAGTGGCATCACGCCGGTGCCGGTCGGCGTGTCCGAGCCGATGACCACGCGGTGCAGGTTGCCCGACTCCCGCGCCAGCCCGAGGACGTGCAGCGACGACCTGAGGTTGCCCGCCTGGACGAGCTGGAGCGCCATCGAGGTCTCCCGCACGATCACCTCGAGGCCGTCCTCGCGCAGCGACGTCGGCCCGCCGTTGATGTGGCCGCAGACGTCCGGCCGCAGCAGCAGCAGGTGCTCCGGCGTGATCGGCTTGGAGCCCGGCACGCTCGCGCCGCCGGAATGGCACATCACGGTGATGCCGTGCTGCTGTGCCCAGCGGACCTGGTCCACGCCGTCGGCCGGGTCCCGATAGCGGCCGAAGCCGAACTTGGCGAGCCGTACGCCAGCCGCCTCGAGATCCGCGAAGTCCGGCTCGGCGAGCGTGGGCTCGAGCACGACCGCACCCGCGTGCACCCGCATGCCGCCGGGCCGGAAGTTGTCGAAGCAGGCCCGGGCGGCGATCGCCAGCGCCTTGACCCCGGCGGCGTCGTGCGGGCGGCCCGGCGCGTGAATCTCACCTGGTGAGACGCACCGGGTGATGCCGCCGTGCACGTAGCTGGCCAGGAACCCGACGGTCTGCTGCCGCGGCGTGTAGTCGCCGAGCACCACATGGCAGTGCGAGTCGATCAGCCCGGGCGCGATCGTCGCGCCGCGGACGTCCACCACCAGGTCCGCGGACGGCAGCCCGGACCGGTCTCCCACGTAGCCGATCTGGCCGTCGGCGCAGAACACCGAGTCCGCGCCCGCCGCCACCGGCTGGTCCAGGTCGCCGGTCAGCACGGTCGAGGCGTTGACCAGGGCCAGCGAGGGGCTCACGGCGCGTCCCGCGGCACGTCGGCGACCTGCGCACCCATCACGTCTCCAGTTTGCAAGATCGTTACAGCTCGTCTACCTGCGGGGAACAATAACGGCCACCACCGATCACGACATATCACCCGAAGGGGTAATATCCCCGGGCATGCCCCGTAAGGGTAACGGCGGACAGGGCATGATAGGAGGCCTTGAATACGTCTGCCCGCTCACTATCCGCACGTGCCGATCGACCGGAGGCTAGCTGACCATGCGCCCTGAGCTGCGGCTTCTCGAACTGTTCCCGCAGAACGAGGACTGGTCCCTGCAGACCTTCCGGCTACTGGCCGAAGTCGCGGTCGGCGGGGCGGACCTATTCGAGTGCGCCCGCACCGCCGCGCGGATCGGCGATTCCGATGACGTCGAGGTCTGGCACCGGGAATGGAGCCGCACCGCCCGCGAGGTCGCCGGACACGGCCGGGCCGAGGCGGCCAAGGGGCACACGTACACGGCGAGCCGTGCCCTGTTCCGTTCGCTCAGCTACTGGCGGCACAGTGAGTTCTTCTTCGACTCCAGCGACCCGCGCCGCGCGCAGGCGTACACCGAGGGTGTCCGGGCGTTCCGCGAGGCGGCAGAACTCCAGGGCGGGTACATCGAGCAGATCGGCGTTCCGTTCGAGGGCGAGATCCTGGACGGCTACCTCGTCAAGCCGGACCTGACCGGCGCCAGGCGCCCGACGGTCCTCTTTTTGGGGGGCGCCGACTCCTGGGCCGAGGAACTGGTGTTCCTCGGCGGTAACCAGTTCCCCGCCCGCGGCCTGAACCTGGTCGTCGTCGACACCCCCGGCCGCGGCGGCACGCTCCGGTTCAAGAAGATCTACAGCCGTCCGGACTACGAGGTGCCGGTACGAGCCATCCTGGACCATCTCGAGTCAAGGCAAGACGTGGACGCCGGCCGGATCGGCCTGGCCGGGGTGAGCCTGGGCGGCTACTACGCGCCACGGGCCGCCGCCATGGAGCCGCGGGTCAAGGCGGTTGCCGCCTGGTGCGGCACCTGGCAGGTGCTCACCGACTTCTACGATTTCTACCCGCCGTTGCAGAAGCAGCTCCAGTGGCTGCTCGGCGCCGCCGACGACGCGGACGCGCGGCAGAAGCTGACCGCGTTCAGCCTGGACGGTTACGCGCAGCGGATCAGCGTCCCGGTCTACGTGCTGCACGGCACCGACGACGTGATCATGGACCTGGCCGGCGCCCGGACGTTCGTCGCCAACCTGACCACCGAGGACGTGACGTTCCAGGTGTACGACGGCCCTGGCGCCCTGCACTGCAGTTATGACTACGCGGCCACCGCGGTGGCCGCCCTGACTGACTGGTTCGCCGACAGGCTCGGCGTCAGCCACGAATCACACCCCGCAATCTGATGAGGAGAGCGTTCGTGAACATAAGGAAGGGCGCACTGGCGACGGCCCTCGCTACGGCGTCACTGACGGTCGCGGCGTGCACGTCCGCGTCGTCTACCGGTCCCGCGTCCGGGAGCAGTACCCCGGCGTCCACGGCGAGCGGCTCCTCGGCCGCGCAGACCTCCAGCCACATCACGATCGGGTTTGCCAACCCGCAGGACACGCAACCGGTGCTGCAGGCGTTCCAGGCCGCGCTCACCGCGGCGGCCACCCGGGCCGGCGACAAGGTCATCTCGCTGAACGCCGGGCTGTCGGTCAACCAGCAGGTCTCGGACATCCAGACGTTCATCACCGACAAGGTGAACGTGATCATCGTCTTCCCGCTCGCGGTGCCGCCGCTCCAGGCCGCGCTCGCCCAGGCGCACGCCGCGGGCATCAAGCTGCTCGGCTACAACGCGATCCTGCCCGGCACGGCCTCCGCCGCGCCGTTCGACGCCGACCTGGACCAGGGCATCGTCGTGGGTGGCGCGAAGGACGCTGCCAGCTACGTGTCGAGCACGCTGAAGGGCAAGGGCAATGTGCTCGGCATCAACATCGGCGCTCCGGTCCCGTCGCTGATCGCGATGGTGAACAACTACAAGACGGACGTCACCTCAGGCAGCCCAGGCATCAAGTGGCTGGAGACCGCCACCGACGCGTCCGACTCACTGTCCGGTGGCCAGACCGCAGCGGCCGACGCGATCACCCGCTACCACGGCAACATCCAGGCGGTCATGTCCTACACCGACGAGGCGGCGATCGGCGCGTACAACGCGCTCAAGGCGGCGGGCGTCAAGAACGTCGTGATCATCGGCCAGCAGGGCAACGCGGACGGCATCAACGCGATCAAGTCCGGCGAGATTCAGGGCGACATCGACACCCAGCCGTGGAAGGAAGCCCTCTACGCGCTGAAGATGTCGCAGGACCTGGCGGCCGGCACCAGCCTCCCGGCGATCGTGGAGTACCCGTCGGTGTTCATCACCAAGGCCAACTTGTCCAGCTATGTGCCCTGGCAGACCGCGATCCAAGAGATCTCCAGCGGCTCCATGTCACTGGACGTCTCGTTCTAGCTGACGTTGCCGCACGCAATCGCTGAGCCGCGGCTTGCCGTCCGCGGGATCGGCAAGCGGTTCGGGCAGACCTGGGTGCTGCGTGACGTGAGCCTGGCCGTGGCGCCAGGCCAGGTACACGCGGTGGTCGGCCTGAACGGCTCGGGCAAGTCGACGCTGATGCGCGCCGTCTACGGCGCGCATCAGCCGTCCGAGGGCGAGATCCTGCTGGACGGCGTGCCGTGCCGGTTCCGCGGCCCGCGCGACGCCCTGGCCAAGGGCGTCGCCGCGGTCCCGCAGGAGCTGCCGGTGGTGCCGGAGCTGAGCGTCACCGAGAACATCTTTCTCGGCATGCTGCCGAACAGCGGCGGGATGCTCAAGCTCAAACACGCGCACGCCGAGGCGGAGCGGGTGCTCCGGCACCTGCACGCAGACGCCGAGGTCCCCGGCGTGCACGAGTCCGTCGGGCGGCTCAGCCTGGCCGGCCAGCAGCTGGTGACCGTGGCCAGGGCGCTGGTCCGGCACGCTGGCGTGATCGTCTTCGACGAGCCGACCAGCGCGTTGCCCGGCCCCGCCGCCGCCCGGCTGCGCGACGTGATCAGGACGCTGCGCGCCGACGGCGAGGCGATCATGTTCATCTCCCAGCGGCTCAACGACGTGCTGGACCTCGCCGACGAGCTGACCGTGCTCCGCGACGGCCGCGCCGTCGCGCAGGGCCCGGCCGGCGCGTTCACCAGCGAGACGATCGTGCACTGGATGGTGCACGGCCGCCCGCCGGCGACAGCGTTGGCGAGGCAGGCGCAGGTGCAGGTGCCGGTCGCTGAGACGCCGGCCAGCCCGCCGCCCGGCACGGCTCCGGTCCTCACCGTCCGCGACCTGTCCGCGGGGCGCCTGACCGGCATTTCGCTGGACGTCTGGCCAGGGGAGCTGGTCGGGCTGTTCGGCCTGCCCGGCTCCGGCGCCGCCGACATCCTGCGTGCCATCTACGGCGCCGAACGCGCCACGGTCGGCACGATCGCCCTGGACGGCGTCCCGCTGACCCGGTACAGCGTCCGCGCCCGCATCGACCGCGGCCTCGCCTACGTGACCGGCGACCGTCCGGCGGCGCTGGTCGCGGACCTGAGCGTGGCGGCCAACATGGCGCTGCCCGCCGCCCGCGGCCTCGCCCGCACGATCAGGCCACGTAACGAACGCAACCAGGCCCGCGCGCAGATCACCGCGCTGAACATCCAGCCGCCGGAGCCCGACGTGCCGGTGTCCACGCTGAGCGGCGGCAACCAGCAGAAGGTCATCCTGGCCCGCTGGCTCACCGGCAACCCGAAGGCCTGGCTGCTCGACGACCTTACTCGTGGCGTCGACGCCCAGGCGCAGGCCGACATCCACGAGATCATCCGCGACCGGATGCGGCACGGCGCCTGCGGGCTGATCTACTGCTCCGACCCACGGGAGCTGCACCGGATATGCGATCGGGGGCTGCTGATCTCAAGCGGCCGGGTCATCCGCGAGATCGACCCGCGCGCCCTGGACGCCGACGATCTCGGCAGCCTGCTGGAAGGGAGCCGCACGCCATGAAGCTCACTCAGGTGAGGGGGGTCCGGGGGGACGCCTCCCCCCGGAAGTTGCAGAGCGGCGGCGCCTGGCTGGCGCTGATCGTGATCATCGCCCTGCTCGGCGGCACCCACCACGACTTCTTCGACGTGTCGAACATCCGCAATGTGCTCGGTACCAACGCCGAGCTGCTCGTCGTCGCCGCAGGCATGACGATCGTGGTGCTCAGCGGCGGCATCGACCTGTCGGTCGGCGCGATGATGGCGGCCGCCCAGCTGCTGCTGATGGAGCTGCACGGCCTGCCGACCGCGCTGGCGATCCTGATCGTGCTGGCCTTCGGCTTCGCGGCCGGCGCCCTGGTCAACGGCGTGCTGATCGGCATCGCCAAGCTGAACTTCTTCGTGGTGACGCTGGCCAGCATGACGTTCGGCTACGGGATCGTGCTGGTGATCACCGGCGGCTCCACCACGACGCTCACCTCCAACTTCCTCAACCAGCTCGGCAACAGCCTGGTGGCCGGCATCCCGACACCAGCGGTGATCTTCGTGGTACTGCTGGTGATTCTGGTGCTGATGCTGCGCCGCACCACGCTGGGCCGCGCCGTGTACAGCATCGGCGGCAACGCCGAGGCGTCCCGGCTGGCCGGCATCCCGATCCCGGCGGTGACCGTGCTGGTGTACGGCATCAGCGGGTTCTGCGGAGCGCTCGGCGGCGTGATTGACGCCAGCCGCTTCCTGGCGGCGACCCCGACCACGGGAAACAACGGCGAGATCGCGCTGACCTGCATGGCCGCCGTACTGCTCGGTGGCACCGCGCTCAAGGGCGGCAGCGGCGGCCTGGCCGGCACGGTGGCCGGCGTGCTCGTCATCGGCGTGCTCCAGAATGGCGTTGACCTGCTAGGTCTCAGCTCTTACTGGCAGCAGGCGGTGACCGGGATAGTCTTGGTCGCGGCCGTGTCCCTCGACCGATTCCGGGCCATCCGTCCATTCCGGAACGGTCGCACGGCCGCGTCGAGATTGGTGGTGAGCACCCATGACGGCTCGGGATGGGCAGCTCCGGCTGGCAGCGAGCCTGCAGGGAGCACTGACCGAGGCGGAAGTAACTAAGGCCTACCTGGACGTCGTGCCGGACCTGATCGGCGCGCGCGGCCGCGGCTTCTACCGCCTCGACGCGGCCGGTGCCCCGTCCGCGGTGGTCGCCGACGTGTCCGCGGACTTCCTCGCCGAATACGAGGAGCGCGGCCGGGCCGGCGACCCGGTGCTCGATTACGTTCAGGCCAGGCAGCGCCCGGTGGACGACACCCGCGCCTGCTCGATCGCGCGATGGCGGAGTTCCCCGGCGCACGACGTGCTCAGAGGCGCGGGTTTCTACCATTCCATGGAAGCGCCCGTCATCGCGTCAGGCAGGTTCATCGGCACGATTAACTTTGCCCGGGCGAAGAACGACATGCCGTTCGGAATCAATGAAATGCGCACCGCCAGCCAGGCCGCCGAGCAGCTCGGCATCGCGGTGCAGCGGGCCCTGCGGTTCGAGCAGTCGGGAGCGCGCGCCGGCATGCTGGAAACGGTGCTTGACCGGCTGCCGCAGGCCATTGTCGTCACCGACACGGATGACCAGGTAATATTCGCGAATCAGGCCGCCGAGCAAGTCCTAACCGGGGGGAACCGTCCCCCCGGACCCCCGCGGCTTAGCTTCGCCGTGCCGCGCTTTTCCAGCGGACAGCGCGTGGCGTTCGCGAGCAACGACGCGGTGACCGTGAAATCCGTCCGGCTGCCCGCCGAGGCGGGCGCCACGCTGACCCTCATCTATCCGCACGGCGACGCCGGGCTGCCGCTCTGGGACATTCTCTCACCGCGGGAACAGCAGATCGCGGACTGGGTGGCTCAGGGCCTGACGACAAAACAGATATCCGAACGAGCGGTGGTTTCTCAGAACACCGTCAAGCAACACCTCAAAAGGATATTCGCCAAGGCAGACGTCGCCAACCGCGCCGAGCTGGTGCAGCGGGTATGGACTAATCGCCAAGCATCTTCCCCACACTGAACTGCTTGATCAGCTGGAAACTGCGCATCAGCGTCGCCACGCGCTGGAGCCGGGCGACGTCCACATTGCCGAGCGGGTACTGCTCGAACTGCATGATGGCGGTGAACAGCGCCGGCGAAGGGGTGCCGGGCGGGAAGGCGTACTTCGCGGTCGCCGTCTCCGCCAGATGCCGGTCGTTGGTGGCGATCTGCTGGCCCTGCTCCAAGGCGTTCTCAAACGCGGCCATCGTATTCGGGTGGGAGCGCGCGTAGGCCTTAGTCGCCGCGTAGCCCTGAATCGGCATGCCGGTGGTGGCGCCTTCGTCCAGGTTGGTGAGCATCGTGACGGCGCCCGTTTCCTCGGCGATGCTGATAAACGGCTCGGCGAGGAACGCGACGTCGACCTTGTGGCTCAGCAGTGCCCCTTCCATATTGGGGAACGGAATGGACACGAATCGGACGGAGCCCGGTGCGATGTCGTTTGCCTCGAGGAACGCGGCGGTCAGCAGGTAAGCGACGTTGTTCGGGGCGTTGATGCCGATCGACTTGCCCTTCAGATCGGCGATCGTGGTGATCTTCGACCCGGGCGCGGTGAACAATCCGACGAACCCCGGCTGCTCGATCGACGCCTCCGCGAACAGGTCCACGTCGGCGGCGATCTGCGTGTCGGTGGGGTTGGCAATCGCCGTCGGCCTTGTCCCGCTGTCCCAGTTGGCCTGCGCCTCGATAAACGACACGTAGTTGCCAGTCAGGACCTGGATCTGGTTGAGGGCGAGCGAGTTCACCGCTGTTTCGGCGCTTGTCTCCGGCAAGATGTTGACGTGCAGGCCGTATTTGGCGAAAAGGCCCTCGTATTCGGCCACGTAAAGGCCGGTGGAATCGGTGGTGGGGACCGCGCCGACGGTGATCGTGTTCTGCTCCAGGTGGCCCACCTGGTGCAGCGTGAGGCCGCCGGTGCTGCCAGCGCTCGTCGTTCCGCTCCCGCCAGCGGTGCAGCCGGCGACGAGCAGAGCGACCGCGCTCGCGGTGGCGAGCAGGACGGAAACGCGCAAACCAGGACGTACTGGCCGCCTGAGTGCCATGCCGGACCTTCCTTGCTTGAGGTACACGATGCTGCGAGGCCTCAGGCCCCCTGCAATCCCCAATGGGCGCTAAATAGCATAAATCAGGACAACCGGCCCACGCAGGCGATCGTGGTTATCCCAGGCCGGCCGCGGAGCTGGGGGCGATCTCGCCGGAGCCCCGGGCGATCAGCCGGGTCAGCAGGACGACCTCGCGGGGCGGTGAGGTGTCCCCGTTGATCCTGGCGAACAGCAGCTGGGCGGCGGTGGCGCCGATCGCGGCGGGATCCTGGGCGACCACGGTCACCGGCGGGTTCAGCTTGTCTGCCAGGGCGAACTCGTCGAAGCCGACCAGGGCTACCGGCCCGACCCGCGGCGATCCGTCGCCCGTGGTGCCGTGCATGCTGTCGATGGCGCCCATGGTGACCAGGTCGTTGCTGGTGAACAGCGCGGTGGGCGGGTCTGGGTGGCTGAGCAGGGCCACCGTGGCGCCCGCCGCCTCCCCGCGGCCGCGCAGGCCGTGCCGGACCAGCGCGGGATCCGGCGTGATGCCGTCCTGGGCCAGCGCCTCGGTAAAGCCGGCGTACCGTTCCCTGACCGCCCAGATGTCCTCCCGGTCGCCGAGGTAGCCGATCCGGCGGTGCCCGTGCATCATCAGATGCCGGATCGCCCGGTACGCGCCGCGCCGGTTGTCCACCAGCACGGTGTCGGCGGCCAGGTTGTCCGCCGGCCGGTCCACGCACACCACCTTGACGCCAAGCTCCTGCTGGGCGCGCAGGAAGCGGTGGCTGCCGGCCGACGGCACCAGGATGAACCCGTCGACCCGGCGGGCGGAGAACGCGGAGATGACCTCCCGCTCGCGCTCCAGGCTGTCGTTGGAACTGCCGATCAGCACGACGAACGAGTGCAGCCGGGCCGCGTCCTCCACGGCCCTGGCCAGCGTGGCGAAGAACGGGTTCGCGATGTCGTCGACAAGCAGCCCGATGGTCTGGGTCGGCTTGCCCTTGCGGCGGAGCTGGCGGGCCGCGTCGTTGCGCTGATAGCCGAGCCGCCGGATCGCGCGCTCGACCTTGGCCGCGGTCTCCGGCTGCACCCCGGGCTCGCCGTTGACGACCCGCGAGACGGTCATCAGGCTCACGCCGGCGGCGGCGGCGACGTCGCGCATGGTGGCCCGCCTCATCACCATCGTCAGCCCCTAGCCCGTTTGCCGGTTTCAGTCTGGGAACGTTACCACTTAGCAACGACTCTTGACAGGCCCGCTTGCCACCTCAAGAATCTGGCGAAAGGATGTGAACGTTACCAAGGCTTGGGGACGACATCAGATGACTTCACCCGCCGCCGAAGCCGCGCTGCTAGAGGCACGCGGCATCGTCAAGCGCTACGGGCACGTGCAGGCGCTCGACGGGGCGAGCTTTACCGTGTATCCCGGCGAAGTTGTCGCGCTGATCGGCGACAACGGAGCCGGCAAGAGCACGTTCACCAAGGTGCTGTCCGGCGTGATCCGGCCGGACGGCGGCCAGATCCTGGTCAACGGCGAGCAGGTGCAGCTGTCCGGCCCGGTGGACGCGCGCAAGCACGGCATCGAGACCGTGTACCAGGACCTGGCGCTCGCGCCGGATCTCGACGCGGCGGCAAATCTTTACCTGGGCCGTGAGCTGTACCTGATCCCGGCGCTGAAGGTGCTGAACCGCAAGCAGATGCGGCGCCGCGCGGTCACCGCGTTCGCCCAGCTCGGCATCCAGCTCCCGGACGTCGCCGCGCCCGTCGGCACACTCTCTGGCGGGCAGCGCCAGTCGGTGGCGGTCGCCAGGGCGGTGGCGTTCGCGAGCAAGGTGATCTTCATGGACGAGCCGACCGCCGCGCTCGGCGTGGTGCAGCGCGAGCGGGTGCTCGACACCATTCGCCGGGTCCGCGAGCAGGGCATCTCGGTGGTGCTGATCAGCCACAACATGCCCGAGGTGCTGGCCGTGGCCGACCGGATCGAGGTGCTCAGGATGGGCCGCCGGGTGGCTCGGTTCCGCGCCTCGGACACCTCGATCGAGGAGCTGGTCGGCGCGATGACCGGCGCGCTCGCCGCGGAGGATGATGCCGCGTGACCGCACAGCAGACGCCGCCGGTGGCCCCCGACGAGCAGACGGCCCCGGCCACCGCCCGGCGGATCCTGACCCGGTTCGTGACCGCGAACGAGACCTGGACGCTGGCCGCCCTCGCGATCTTGATGATCTACTTCACCTCGGCCGCGCCGGGCAAGTTCCTGACGCTCAGCGACCTGTCGCTGATCAGCCAAGGCGCCGCGCCGTTCCTGGTGATGGCGGTCGGCCAGACGTTCGTCATCATCACGGCCGGCATCGACCTGTCCGTCGGCTTCGTGCTCGTGCTGTCCGGCGTCGTGGCGGGAGAGTACTTCCAGCACAACGGCGGGACGAACGCCGGCATCGGGGTGATCTGGGTCGGCGCGCTGATCGGGCTGGCGACCGGCGCCGGGTGGGGCGTGATGCAGGGCATCCTGGTGGCCAAGCTGAAGATCCCGCCGCTGATCGCCACGCTGGCCGGCCTGGGCGGCGCGCAGGGCCTCAGCTACCTGATCACCGGCGGCTCCGACCTGCCCACCGTGCCGAAGCGGCTGGTCAGCTCCATCGGTCAGGGCACCGCGTTCGGCATCCAGTGGCTGATCATCTTGTCGTTCCTGACCACTTTGCTGTTCGGCCTGATCCTCGCCTATACCCGGTTCGGCGAGTATACGTACGCGATCGGGTCGAATCCTGAGGCGGCCACCCGGGCGGGCATCCGGGTGGACCGGCACCTGATCAAGGTGTACGCGCTCAGCGGCCTGATGGCCGGCCTGGCCGGCATCATGAACCTCGCGTACTTCGGCACGACCTCGATCTCCGGGCACCCGCTGGACAACCTCACCGTGATCACCGCGGTGGTGCTCGGCGGCGCCAGCCTGTTCGGCGGTCGCGGCTCGATCATGGGCACGCTCATCGGGGTGTTTATCCCGCAGATGCTCCTCACCGGCCTGATCATCACCAAGGTCAACCAGTACTGGGACTACATCATCACCGGGGCGGTGCTCGCCGCCGCGGTCTACCTCGATCAATTCCGCCGCAGACTGCGCGAACGGGTCTGACACACATTTCAGGAGGACATCATGCGCACACGATTCCCTGCGCGGACGGCCGGGGTCGCCGTCGTCGCGCTAGCCGGGCTCGCGCTGACCGCTGCGTGCTCGTCAAGCTCGAGTACCACCGGTGGCGGCGCGGGCGCGACCGCCAGCAGTAGCACCAGCAGCTCAGCGGCCGCGGCCAAGAGTTACAACCTCGAGCTCGTCGTCGGCACCAAGAGCGACGACTTCTACCGCACGATGGAGTGCGGCGCGGAGGCGGAGGCCAAGACGCTTGGCCAGAACTTGACGGTGAACGGGCCGGCCGACTTCTCGCCGAGCGAGCAGGCTCCGATCCTGACCGCGGTCGAGGCGAGCAAGCCCGACGCGCTCATCGTGGCGCCGACCAGCTCGACCGCGCTGGACCCGGAGCTGACCGCGATCTCCAGCGGCGGCACCAAGCTGATCTTCGTCGACACCGACTCGAGCAATTCCTCGCTCGGCCTGTCCCGGATCACCTCTGACAACGCGGGCGGCGGCAAGCTCGCCGCGGACTCCCTCGCCGCGCAGATCGGCAGCAAGGGAACGGTCGCGGTCATCGACGTGCAGCCGGGCATCAGCACCACCGACGCCCGGATCCAGGGCTTCGACGCCGAGATGAAGGCCAAGTACCCGAACATCACGGTGCTGGCCACCCAGTACGACAACGACAGCCCGGCCACCGCGTCCAGCCAGGTCGTCGGCGACGTCGCGGCCCACCCGAACCTCAGCGGCGTGTTCGCCACGAACGTGCTCAGCGCGCAGGGTGCCGCGACGGGCATCCAGCACGCGCACATGGGCGGCAAGGTCAAGGTGGCCACGTTCGACGCCGACCCGCAGCAGATGCAGGCGCTCCAGTCCAACGTCATCCAGCTCGCCATCGCCCAGGACCCGTACCTGGAGGGACAGGACGGCGTCATCCAGGCCGTCAACGCCCTCGAGGGCAAGCCAGTGACCGCGAACATCGCCACCCCGCTGGTCGCGATCACCCAGCAGAACATGAACCAGTCCAGCGTCTCCAAGTACGTATACGTAAGCAGCTGCAGCTAACAGGGGCGCACACCGGCCCGGGGGCGGGGTGCCCCGCCCCCGGCCCGGCGCGCACGCCCCCGCCGCCGCCCCGCCCCTCCCGCCCCTCCCGCCCCTCCCGCCCGTCCTGCCCGTCC
>DASRFJ010000196.1:0-6340 GCA_035651595.1 Streptosporangiaceae bacterium
GCTGGAGTTCGACGAGGAGGCACGGCGCGCGCTCGAGCGTGGCGTGAACCGGCTCGCCGACGCAGTCAAGGTGACGCTCGGCCCGAAGGGCCGCAACGTCGTCATCGACAAGAAGTGGGGCGCTCCGACCATCACCAACGACGGCGTAACCGTCGCCCGTGAGGTGGAGCTGGAGGACCCGTACGAGAATCTCGGTGCTCAGCTCGCCAAGGAAGTCGCGACCAAGACCAACGACGTGGCGGGCGACGGCACCACCACCGCGACCGTGCTGGCTCAGGCCATGGTCCGCGAGGGCCGGCGCTCGGTGACGGCGGGGTCGAACCCGATCGCGCTGAAGCGGGGTATCGACGCCGCCGCCGCCGTGGTCTCTGACCGGCTGCTCGAGATGGCCCGTGAGGTCGAAGAGCAGCAGGAGATCGCGCACGTGGCCACGGTCTCGGCGCAGGACGCCAAGATCGGCGAGCTGATCGCCGAGGCGTTCAGCAAGGTCGGCAAGGACGGCGTGATCACGGTCGAAGAGGCCACGACGATGGGCCTCGAGCTGGAGTTCACCGAGGGTATGCAGTTCGACAAGGGCTACATCTCTCCGTACTTCATCACCGACCAGGAGCGGCTCGAGGCCGTGCTGGAGGACGCCTATGTGCTGATCCACCAGGCCAAGATCTCCTCGATGCAGGACTTCCTGCCTCTGCTGGAGAAGATCGCCCAGGTGAAGAAGCCGCTGCTGGTCGTCGCCGAGGACGTGGACGGCGAGGCGCTCGCCACGCTGGTCGTCAACAAGATCCGCGGCCTGCTCGCGGTCGCGGCCGTGAAGGCACCCGGCTTCGGTGACCGGCGCAAGGCGATGCTCGCCGACATGGCGACGCTTACCGGCGCCACCGTGGTGAGCGAGGACCTCGGCATCAAGCTGGAGTCGATCGGTCTTGAGGCCCTCGGCCGCGCCCGGCGGATGGTCGTCACCAAGGACACCACGACGATCATCGACGGGGCAGGCGACAAGAGCGCGATCGAGGACCGGATCCGCCAGATCCGTACCGAGATCGAGAACACCGACTCCGACTGGGACCGCGAGAAGCTCCAGGAGCGGCTCGCCAAGCTGTCCGGTGGCGTGTGCGTGCTGCGCGTCGGCGCCGCGACCGAGGTCGAGATCAAGGAGAAGAAGCACCGCGTCGAGGACGCCGTCTCCGCGACTCGCGCCGCGATCGAAGAGGGCATCGTGGCCGGCGGCGGCAGCGCGCTGGTGCACGTGGCCGCCGAGCTCGGCGACCTGGGCCGCAGCGGCGACGAGCTGACCGGTGTCGGCGTGGTGCGGCGGGCGCTGTCCGAGCCGTGCCGGTGGATCGCGCTGAACGCCGGCCAGGAAGGCTCCGTCGTGGCCGCCAAGGTCGCGTCGCTGCCGGTCGGTCACGGCTACAACGCCGCCACCGGCGAGTACGGCGACCTGGTGGCGCAGGGCGTCATCGACCCGGTGAAGGTGACCAGGTCCGCGGTGCAGAACGCGGCCTCCATCGCCGGCATGCTGCTGACGACCGAAACGCTGGTCGTCGAGAAGCCGGAGGAGAAGGAGCCGGCCCCGGCGGCCGGTCACGGTCACAGCCACCCGCACTAGGGTCGGCTAACACGGAATGTAACGCGGGGGTCACAACAATGTGGCCCCCGCGTTTGGCATCCGCAACGTGCCATCGGGCATCTACTATCTGTGACGGACGGGGAACTCGGAGACAACGACCTGCTGCGGCTCGCTGTGCAGGGACGCGGCGACGCGGCCAACGAACTGCTCCGCAAGCTCCGGCCGGTGATCGTCGGGTACTGCCGCGCGCGGCTCGCCCGGATGGGTTGTCATCAGCAGAGCGAGGACGACGTCGCGCAAGAGGTATGCCTCGCGCTGCTGTCCGCGCTGCCCGGTTACGTGGATACCGGCCGGCCGTTCGGCGCGTTCGTGTTCGGCATCGCCGCGCACAAGGTCGCGGACGCGGCGCGCGGCGCGGCCCGCGCGTCCACTGCCATCCCCATGCCGGACGTGCCCGATCAGCCGGACGGCCGCCCAGGTCCGGAGGAGTCGCTGCTGCGCAGCGCGGACGCCATCCGCGCCCGCGGTCTGCTCGCCCGCCTGCCCGCGGGCCAGCGCCGCCTGCTGCTGCTCCGGGTGGTCACCGGCCTGTCCGCCGAGGAGACCGGCTACGTGCTCGACATGACCCCTGGCGCCGTCCGTGTAGCCCAGCACCGCGCCCTGACCCGCCTCCGCGAACTAGCCGCCACCGACGAACGCGCCGCCACCGGCGCCGCCACCGGGTCCGCCCCCGGGTCCGCCACCCGGCCCGCTACCGGCGAGCGAGCCGCCTGACCGCGCCGCCCCACCACACGGGTACCATGTGCGTGATTGCGCCACGCCGGACAAACGCGGCATACCGCCGCGCACCCCCGGTACCCGCCGCGCACTCCAGTCCGGTCCGCGCACCCTTGCGCCATCCGCGACCGGGCCGTCCCCGAAAGGCCGCCATTCCGGTCACGAAACCGAGAATCGGCTGCTGTGTGTAACCGCACGATACCGGATGCGTAACACACCGTTAGCTCACTAAGATGAGTGCATGTCGCTGCCGCCCTGTTCATTGTCATCCCGTCCGAGGTCATCATGACCGATGAGAAGTTCGCCCCGATCGGCCTGACCTTCGACGACGTCCTCCTGCTGCCGGACCACTCGACCGTGCTGCCCAGCGAAGCCGACACCACGACACGGATCACCAGGCACCTGTACCTGAAGATCCCGCTGGTCTCCTCGGCGATGGACACGGTCACCGAGGCCAGGATGGCGATCGCCATGGCCCGCCAGGGCGGCGCGGGCGTGCTGCACCGGAACATGTCCGTCGAGGAACAGGCGCAGCAGGTCGACATGGTCAAGCGGTCCGAGGCCGGGATGATCACCAACCCGGTGACCTGCGGTCCCGACGCGACGATCGCCGACGTGGACGAGCTGTGCGCCCAGTACCGCATCTCCGGCGTCCCGGTCACCGCCGAAGACGGCACGCTCCTCGGCATCGTCACCAACCGCGACATACGGTTCGAGGCCGACCACGGCCGCCAGGTCAGCGAGATCATGACCAAGATGCCCCTGGTCACCGGCCCGGTCAACATAGCACCGGAGGAAGCACTCAGACTTCTCCGGACTCACAAGATCGAGAAGCTCCCGCTCGTCGACGAGAACAACAGGCTCAAGGGCCTGATCACGGTCAAGGACTTCACCAAGACCGAGAAGTTCCCGCTCGCGACCAAGGACCACGGCGGCCGTCTCGTGGTCGGCGCCGCGGTCGGCGTCGGCGAAGACGCGAAACAACGAGCGCAGGCGCTGGCCGAAGCCGGCGTCGACTTCCTCGTCGTGGACACCGCGCACGGGCACTCCCAGGGCGTGCTCGCCATGATCGCCCAGATCAAGGCCAATACCGACGTCGAGGTGATCGGCGGCAACATCGCCACCAAGGCAGGCGCCCAGGCGCTCATCGAGGCGGGCGCGGACGGGGTCAAGGTGGGCGTCGGCCCCGGCTCGATCTGCACCACGCGAGTGGTGGCCGGCGTCGGCGTGCCGCAGGTGACCGCCATCTACGAGGCCGCCCAGGCAGCGAAGGCGAAAGACATCCCCGTGATAGGCGATGGCGGCCTCCAGTACTCCGGCGACATCGCGAAGGCGATCGCGGCCGGCGCGGACTGCGTGATGCTCGGCAGCCTGCTGGCCGGCTGCCAGGAGAGTCCGGGCGAGATGGTGTTCATCAACGGCAAGCAGTACAAGCTGTACCGCGGCATGGGCAGCCTCGGCGCGTTCCGCAACCGGGAGCGCGGCAAGTCATACTCCAAGGACCGCTACTTCCAGGACGACGTGCTCCGCGAGGACAAACTGGTACCCGAAGGCATCGAGGGCCAGGTCCCGTACCGCGGACCGCTATCCGCGGTGGCGGCCCAGCTTGTCGGCGGTCTGCGGGCCGGCATGGGCTACTGCGGCGCCCGCACGATCAAGGACCTGCAGAACGCCAAATTCATCCAGATCACCTCCGCCGGCCTCACCGAAAGCCATCCGCACGACGTGCAGATGACCGTCGAGGCTCCGAACTACAGTGGCAGAGCCAAGTGACGGATGTGGAAATCGGGCGCGGCAAGCACGGCCGCCGCGCCTACTCGCTGGATGAGATCGGCATCGTACCGGCCCGCCGCACGCGAGACCCGGAAGAGGTCAGCATCGCCTGGCAGATCGACGCGTACCGGTTCGAACTGCCGCTGATCGCCTGCCCGATGGACAGCGTGGTGTCGCCGAAGACCGCAATAAAAATCGGCCAGCTCGGCGGACTCGCCGTGCTCGACCTCGAGGGCCTGTGGACCAGGTACGAGGACCCCGAGCCGCTGCTCGCCGAGATCACCGAACTGGACGAGCAAGCGGCCACCAGAAGACTCCAGGCCATGTACGCACAGCCGATCCAGGAGGAGCTGATCGGCCGGCGCATCGAGGAGATCGCCCGCGCGAAGGTCACCACCGCCGCGCGGCTGTCGCCGCAGAAGACCGCGAAGTACTGCAAGGCCGTGGTCGACGCCGGCGCGGACATCTTCGTGATCCGCGGCACCACGGTGTCCGCCGAGCACGTGTCCGGCCGCGCCGAGCCGCTCAACCTGAAGCAGTTCATCTACGAGCTGGACCTGCCGGTCGTGGTCGGCGGCTGCGCGACGTACACCGCGGCGCTGCACCTGATGCGCACCGGCGCGGCCGGCGTGCTGGTGGGCTTCGGCGGCGGTTCCGGGCACACCACCGCGAAGGTCCTCGGCGTCGCCGTCCCGATGGCGACCGCGGTCGCCGACGTGGCCGCGGCCCGCCGCGACTACCTGGACGAGTCCGGCGGCCGCTACGTGCACGTGATCGCGGACGGCTCGATGACCAGCAGCGGCGACATCGCGAAGGCGCTGGCCATCGGCGCGGACGCGGTGATGGTCGGCTCGCCGCTGGCCCGTGCCGAACAGGCGCCAGGGCACGGCTACCACTGGGGGAGCGAGGCCAACCACACCGAACTCCCAAGAGGAGCAAGGGTCAACGTCGGCACGATCGGCACGCTGGAGCAGATCCTGCACGGCCCGTCGACGGTGCCGGACGGCTCGATGAACCTGATGGGCGCGCTGCGCCGCACGATGGCCACGGCAGGCTACTCGGACCTCAAGGAGTTCCAGCGGGTAGAGGTGGTCGTGTCCGACGCGAGCCGCGCCCGCCGATAGACTCTGCCCCGTGGCTCCCCGTGTTCTATCTGGCATCCAGCCCACCGCCGACTCCTTCCACCTGGGAAATTACCTGGGCGCGGTGCGGCAGTGGGTGGCGCTCCAGGACAGCTACGACGCGTTCTACTGCGTCGTTGACCTGCACGCGATCACCGTCCCGCAGGACCCGAAGCTGCTGACCCAGCGGACCAGGATCGCCGCCGCGCAACTGCTCGCCGCCGGGCTGGACCCGGACCGGTGCACGCTGTTCGTGCAGAGCCACGTGCCCGAACACACCGAACTGGCCTGGGTGCTCGGCTGCTTGACCGGCTTCGGCGAGGCGAGCCGGATGACCCAGTTCAAGGACAAGTCCGGCAAGGAAGGCGCCGACACCGCGAGCGTCGGGCTGTTCACCTACCCGATCCTCCAGGCCGCCGACATCCTGCTGTACAACGCGGACCAGGTCCCGGTCGGCGAAGACCAGCGCCAGCACCTGGAGCTGAGCCGCACGCTCGCGCAGCGGTTCAACCACCGGTACGGGCAGACGTTCGTCGCGCCGCAGCCGTACATCCTCAAGGAAGTAGCGAAGATCTACGACCTCCAGGACCCGGGCGCCAAGATGAGCAAGTCGAGTTCGTCCCCGCAGGGCATCATCGACGTGCTCGACGACCCCGCGGTGATCCGCAAGAAGGTCGCCCGCGCGGTCACCGACACGGGAGCGGAGATCGTCGCCGACGAGACGGCCAAGCCCGGCATCACGAACCTGCTGCGCATCTACGCCGCGCTGTCCGGCGAACCGGTCGCGGAGCTGGAAGCCAAGTACGCCGGCACCGGCTACGGCGGCTTCAAGAAAGACGTCGCCGAGCTGCTCGTCGACACGTTCAGCCCGATCCGCGAGCAGACCCACGCCATCCTCGCCGACGAACCCGGCCTGGACCGCATCCTCGCCCGCGGCGCCGCGCGCGCTCACCAGGTGGCCGCCGCGACAATGGCTCAGGTTCGCGCGCGCATGGGCTTCCTCCCAGCCTCATAACGACATCGGCTCAACCTCCGCCACCCCCTTTCCCCACGACGGCACCCCCGCGCCCCTTTGCCCGCCCCCGCGCCGCCCCCCCGC
>DASRFJ010000197.1:0-15355 GCA_035651595.1 Streptosporangiaceae bacterium
TTTGTGACTGCCGGGCTGGGCCCTTGTGGCTCGTTCCTGAGCCCGCAACCGCTCGATCCCGGGCCGGCCGGGCAGCGGCCTGGCCATTACCGTGGAAGATAAGCCGTTCGTGTCGGATTCACCCCCGCGCCAGGGGGTCACGCCACCACGAAAGGCAAATCCGCCACGTTATCCCGGCCGCGGCCTGGATAAGCCCCGGCCCGGCCTGGTCGCGCCCCGCCCCCCGGCCACGGGCCACGCCCCCCGGCCCGGCCGCGCCCCGCCCCCCGGCCACGGCCCCTGGCCACGGCCCCCTGGCCACGGCCCGCACGCCGCCCCGGCCCGGCCACGGCCCCCCGGCCCCCGGCCCCGGGCCGCGCGCCGCCCGGGCGAGGGGCATGCCTGGCGCGGGCGAATACGGCGGACGCAACCCCTTGACGCAAAGGATGACGGACGTACGATAACCGTATCCTGCCGACGGTATACAATCTGGCCGCGACCCGGGAGCCGACGGAGAAGGCGCAACTGGCCTCGGAATCCGCGGCGGAGGAAGGCGAGCGCCCCGTGCATCACGAGCTCACCGTCTGGTCCCGCGGGATCATCATGGACAAGGAAGCCCGCGACGTTTCCACCTGCATCGCGACCGCCGCCCGCAAGCTCGGCTACTACGCGGAGAACGTCAGCGACTACATCGACGACCCGGATCGGACGAACTGCCTGGTCAGACGGTACGCGAGGTTCGACTCAGAACCGATACTCGACCGCTTCGTCTACGAGAACCCGCACCCGGACTGGATCGTGCTGGTCGAGGAGACGATCATCAAGGCGGTCAACTTCTTCCGCGGCACACCGGACGCGAAAGGCGTTCTGGTCATCAACTCCGCCCGGGATCCGCAGTACCTGCTGAAGTTCATCCCGGACCATATGAAGCAGAAGCTGGACAAGCTCGTCGTCGTCGACGCCACCGGTCTAGCAGAGCAAAAAGGCAGCAGCCCGTGGATGTTCGTCCGCGACCTGTCCGAGCTCGCCTTCGACCGGATGTCGACCGAAGGCGCGGTTGAGCGACTCGCCGTCGGCATGGGCATCGCCGCGCCGCTGATCGGCGCGCTCGTCGCCGCGACCGGCGAACTCCCCCTGGACACCGTGGCCGAAGTCGTCGCCGACCGGGAGGCGATGCTCCGCGGCGCGAAGCAGCACACCGTCATCGCACACTGAACGGAGGCGGACATTTGTCAGTTCGCGGCACGCACGTCCCCGAGCACCTGCGGCTTCCCATCGCGGGCGTCACTCCCCCGCCCACCGAGAAGGAAGGCCAGCGGCTCTTTCCCACCGGCAACTTCCGCTTCTTCCGCCCGGTCTATAAGGACAAGACCCCGCCCTGCAACCACGCCTGCCCCACCGGCGAGCAGATCCAGAAGTACCTGGACTTCGTCAAACACGACCGCTACCTCGACGGTTACCGCACGATCCTCGAGGACAACCCGATGCCAAGCGTCACCGGCCGGGTCTGCTACCACCCGTGCGAGACGGCCTGCAACCGCGCGGAACACGACGAACCCATCGGCATCCGGTCCGTGGAGCGGTTCCTCGGTGACTTCGGCCTTCAGCTCGCCGAGCAGCCGATCGAGGTCCCGCCGCTCAACGGCAAGACAATCGCCATCGTCGGGTCCGGCCCCGGTGGCCTGGCCGCCGCGTACCACCTCCGCCGGCGCGGCTACGCCAGCGTGATCTTCGAAGCGCTCGGCAAGCCGGGCGGCATGCTGCGGGCCGGCATCCCCGCCTGGCATCTGCCCGAGGAGATCCTGGACAAAGAGATCGCCAAGATCCTCGATCTCGGCGGCATCGAGATCCGCTGCGCCACCCGCATCGATGACATAGCCCCGCTGCGCGCCGAATACGACGCGGTGTTCCTCGCGCTCGGCCAGGACGTCGGGCGGCGGCATCCCGCGGCCCCGGACGCCAGGGGCGTGATCGGCGCGATGGAGTTCCTCCGCGAGACCGGCCTGCGCCGTCCGGTCACGATCGGCACGAACGTGCTCGTGATCGGCGGCGGCAACACCGCCTCGGACGCGGCGCGATCGGCACTGCGCCTCGGCGGCGGGACCGCGACGATGGTCTCGCTGGAGGCCGAACACGAGTTGCTCGTCCAGGCCGAAGACCTCGAGCACGCCCGCGCCGAGGGCGTCACCTTCCGTCCGAACTCGGCGCTGGTCGGCATCCGCAGCGACGACGACGGCACCATCAGCGGCGCGGTGCTCGCTCGCGCGCGGCTGGTGCGCGACGCGGACGGGGCGGTAACGCCGCAGGTCGAAGACGGCACCGAGACCGAGGTCGCGTGCGACACGATCCTCGTCGCGATCGGGCAGGTCCAGGTGCTCGACTGGCTCCCCGCGGCCTATACCGAGTGCGGCCTGATCCTGGCCGACGAGTTCGGCCGCGTGCCGGACGAGGCCGGGACGGTGTTCGTCGGCGGTGACGTGATGCGCGGCCCGTCGATGGTGGTCGACGCGCTCGGCGACGGCAAGCGCGCCGCCCGCGACATCGACCGCGTGCTCACCGCGCGCGCCCTCGAGCACGACCCCGACCCCGAAGTCATGCCGTATGAGAAGCTCAACACCGCCTACTTCCGGCACGCGAACCGGGTGCCGATCCCGGAAACCCCGGCCGACACGCGGCGAACGAGCCAGGTCACCGAAGTCACCCTCGCCTACTCGCGCGAGGAGGCCGTCAAGGAGGCCGACCGCTGCATGTCCTGCGGCGTGTGCAACGGCTGCGACAACTGCTACATCGTCTGCCCGGACGTCAGCGTGCTGCGCGACGCCAGGGAGAACGGCCGCTACTCAATCCGCACGCACTACTGCAAGGGCTGCCTTGTCTGTGTCCAGGAATGCCCGACCGGCTGCCTGGAAAAGGTGCCGGAAATGGACTTCGACGAACCGGACGCGGTGGTCCGGATGGAAACCGCGTTCGCACCGTACGACGGTGCTCACGCGGAACAGGCGCCATTCACGCGGCAGCTGATCGAGGAAGCGATCGCAGAATACGACCATGCTCATAACGGCAGGGGTGCTTCTCAATGACAACCGTGCATCTGGAGGGAGGGCTGCCGATCCGCCCCGGGCCCGCCCTGCGGACCCCGGACGGGGAGCGGTTCCTGAACGGCATCGCGGGCACCCGGATACGCCAGAACGGCTGCGCCGCCGCGGCGTACGCGGCGCTGTACGCCAATGTGGACGTCGTCGCCGCGTATCCGATCCGGCCCTATACCGCGATCATGATGAACCTCGCGCAATTTATCGCCGACGGAATCCTCGATGCCGAATACATTCACTCCGACGGGGAGCATTCGCAGTTCTCCGCCGCGTTCGGCGCCGGTTCGTGCGGGGCGCGGGCATTCACCGGGTCGTCGGGCGTGGGCATCACGTACGGATACGAGATGTACTCGATTATCTCCGGCGCGCGCATTCCCATTCAGATGGCCATCGCGGACCGGACCCTCGACCCGCCCGGCGACTTCGGCTCCGAGCACACCGACGCACTGTGCACCAGGGACATGGGCTGGCTGCTCGGCTGGGCCGCGACGCCGCAGGAGGTGTTCGACAAGTCCCTGCTCGGATACGCGATCGGCGAGGACCCCCGGGTGCTGCTGCCGCAGATGATCGCCCAGGACGGCTACTTCGTCTCGCACATCGCCGGCGAGGTGGCGATGCCGTCCATCGCGCAGGTGGAAGAGTTCCTGCCGCCGTACGTGCTGCCGTTCCCGCTGGACCCGCGGCGGCCGGTGTCGCACGGGCCGCAGATCCATCCGGAGCAGGGGCCGCCGCTGCAACTGGAGCGGGCCCGCGCGATGGAGGACGCGATCCCGGTGATCAGGGAGAAGACCGACGAGTTCGCCCGAGTCTTCGGCCGCCAGTACCCGCACTTCGTCGAGTCGTACGGGCTGGAGGACGCGGAGATCGCGCTGGTGATCTCCGGCGGGCACTCGGTGACATGCCGCGCGGCGGTGAACCGGCTGCGGGAGCGGGGCATCAAGGTCGGGATGGCGCGGCTGCTGTGGATAAGGCCGTTCCCATCAGAGGACCTGCGCGAGGCGCTTCGCGGGGTGAAGGCGGTCGGCGTCGTGGAGACCAACCTGGGCCTCGGCGGCGCGAGCTACGGCGGCATCCTGTCGCTGGATGTGACGACCGCGCTGTACCACCAGCCCGCCGAACGGCCGCTTGTCACCTCGTTCATGGCCGGCTTGGGCGGCGAGACCGTGCCGATCGCCGAATTCGACTGGATGGCCGGCAAGCTCGGCCAGGCAATCGACCGCGGCGCGGTCGAGAAGGCCACCCACTGGGTCGGCTTCGAGAACTGACATGCCCACGCTTCCGGCCCGCCCAAGCCCGGCCCGCCCACCACGACCGCGGCGGCCCCCGGCCATTGGCCATTTCGGCCGCGTGGTTGTGGCAACCACGCGGTTCTATGCGCATGGTTGCCACAACCACGTGATCCGGTGGGCGGCGTTCGGTGGCGCGATCGGGGCCTGGGGCGCCGGATGACTCTGGACTTTCCCGGATATTTCAGGATTTGGAGTGTTATCGATGGCGCATGAAGTCATCCGGCAGCAGCTGCCGTTGTTCGAGGAGGACGGCCGGGCGGCGGCGACCGACGACGAGCACGGGCGGGATCTGCACTACCTGCCCGACCTGCCGGAGGAAGACCCGTACGCGGCCGGGCACCGCACCTGCGCCGGCTGCGGGCCGGCCATCCAGTACCGGTGGGTGCTCAAGGCGGCCGGCAACGACACCGTGGTCGCCGGGCCGACCGGCTGCATGTACGTGGCCAACTCCACGTACCTGTGCACCCCCTATACCGTGCCGTGGGCGCATACGCCGATCGCGTCCGGTGGCTCGTTCACCTCCGGAATGGCGGCCGCGTACGAGGCGATGATCCGCAAGGGCCGCTACCCGGGGCCCTACCCGAACATCTTGGTGATGGCCGGGGACGGCAGCTCGTCAGACATCGGGCTGGGCTCGATATCCGGCGCGCTGTACCGCAACCACGACGCGCTGTTCATCTGCTACGACAACGAGTGCTACGCGAACACCGGCATCCAGACGTCGCCGACCACGCCGTACGCCGGCATGACGACGTTCACGCCGTTCGGCAAGGCGATACCGGAGGGCAAGAAGCTGCCGCCGAAGAACCTCGCCAAGATGATGGCCGAAGGCCACCCGCACTGCTACGTGGCCACCACCACGGTCGGTTACCCGGTCGACCTGATGAACAAGACCCGCAAGGGCCTCAACCACGAGGGCGCCGCGTTCCTGCACTGCTACACCCCCTGCCAGAAGGGCTGGGTCTACCAGACCTCGATGACCGTCGAACTCGGCCGCCGGGTGGTGGAGTCCGGCCTGTGGCCGATGTGGGAGTACCTGCCGGCGGAGCGCGAGTACCACTACTTCCACCCCCCGGTGCAGCGGCCGGTCACCGATTACCTGGCCATGCAGGGCAGGTTCGGGCACATGCTCCCGGAACACGTCGCCACCATGCAGGTCGGCGCGAACCGGAACTGGGAGGCCATCGGCATGGAGGTGCCGAAGGCGCTGCGCGAACTCGAGGATCCCGAGCGGCACCAGCGGCTGCGCGACGAGGAGTACTCGATGCCACTGAACCGAGGCGTTGGAGCCTAGGTCCGTGTCGGAATGGCAGGTTTCTTTCGACGGCGGACACCAGCAGCGGTACCTGGCCGATCGCCAGGCCGTGCTGCGGTACGTGCTGACGATCGGGCCGCGCGCCGCGAGCACGCGGTTCGAGGTGTTCGCGGAGGGCGAGCCGCTGCTGCTGCCGGACGGCTCCCCCGGCGGACGCCGGTTCGAGCTTGTCGAGGTCATCGATCTCGCTAAGCCCGGGGAGATCGGCCGGCTGCGGGAGGAGCTTGACGGTGACCGCCCTTAACCGGGGGGAAGGCCGGCCCCCCGGACCCCCCTGGGAACTGCCGGAGGGAAAGATCATCCCGCTGATGCCGGGGATCGCGCGCGGAGCAGGCGATCGCCGTGTCGCGCTGCGCGCGGCCGTTATCCAGGTGGTCGGCCACCTGGTGCTCGAGACGGTGCCGCCGTCGCGGCGGCTGCCGCTGTTCGATCAGGCCAGGGACGTTCTCGACGAGGCCGGCTGGGGGCTTGACGAGCTCGTCGAAGCCGCCAGCCCGGGCCCCGCCCAGGACGCCCTGCTGACCGCGCTGGGACTGTGTGACACCTAGCCGAGGACACCATGAAGGTTCGTCGAGCCCGGGGGCCGCCACCACCGCGGGCTTCAGCGAGGCGAAACCCGACGACGGAGGCATAGGTGGCAACTCATGGCAACAGCAGAAGCAGCCCTCCCCTATCGGGAGGTAATCAACTCGACCGGCCGGATTTTCCGGATCGGTGAGACCCCTCGGCAGATCCTCGGCTACAACCGATGGGTCGTGATAATGGCGGCCTGGCTCGCGATGTGCTTGGCCGGCCTGCTCGAATACACCTGGGGCGCGCTGTCCGGCTCGCTACAGGCGGCGCACAACTGGGGCAACGCCCCCACGTACTGGCTGTTCTCCTTCTACGTGATCTTCGAGTCGTTCGTCCAGATCGGCACGGGCTACCTGCGTAACCGAGGTCTCCTGCCCGTGCGGTGGGCGGTGATCATCGGCGGCGTCATCTGCGGCATCGTCGGATACGGCATCCTCGCCGTATCCACCAATATCTGGCAGGCATACCTCGGCTACGCCGCGCTCGGCGGAATCGGCTCCGGCATGGTGTACTCGAGCTGCATCAACATCGTGGCCAAGTGGTACCCGGACCGGAAGGGCTGGCGTACCGGCTTCGTGAACGGCGGCTGGGCGTACGGTTCGGTACCGTTCATCGCCGCGGTCGGCGGATTCACCGCCGGCGGCGGTGTCGGTGACCTGAGCCCGCACACGGTGAAGGTCTTCATCATCACCCAGGGCATCATCATGACCGTCGGCATCGGCATCGCCGGCTGGTTCATGAAGGACCCGCCGAAGAACTGGTGGCCGACCGAGGTCGACCCGCTCAACTGGCACAAGCACAGCACGCGCGATCTGCGGAACAACCCGCCCGCGTTGCGGCACTACACGTTGCAGCAGATGTGGCGGACCAAGGCGGCCAAGTGGGTAGGGCTGCAATACGCCTGTTATGTCGGCTGCTCGCTGTTCGGTGTCGCCTACTACTTCCCGTTCGCCAAGGCGATGGGCCTCGGCACCGTGGCCGCGGTATCGGGTGTGGCGGGCTTCTCCCTCACCGACGGAATCTTCCGGCCGTTCTACGGCTGGGCGTCAGAATTCATCGGCCGGCGGCGGGTGATGATCTACGCGTATTCCGGCAACGTGGTGTTCCAGCTGCTCGCGCTCTGGATGGGCGAGCTGCATAACGCCCCGTTGTTCGCCGTCTGCGCGGTTGTCTCCGGCGGCCTGTCCGGCGCCAACTTCCCGATGACGGCCGCGCTCGTCGCCGACTACTGGGGCGAAACCAACAACGCGGTCAACTACGGATCGATCTACGCCTGGAAGGCGCTCGGCGGTAGCTTCGCCGGCGGGCTCGCCGCCCTGGTCATGACCGGCACGCTGTACGGGACCAGCCATTTCCACTGGGTATTCGGGTTCTTCTTCGGCGCGGCGCTCGGGCTCATCGCCATGCTGATCCTCAGATTCTGGGTGACTCGGCCGTCAGAGCAGGAAATGGAGGAAGCCGTCCGGCTGTCGCCGGACAAGGCCGCGGCGCCCAAACCCGCCATCGCCTGACGTTCGCGGAGTTCTGTACCCTGCGGGGTGGAGCGGTCCGCAGGGTGCGGGGAGGTGAGCGACATGTACGAGCTGAAGCTACCGCTTGCGCCGTACCGCTTCGAATGGCGGGACGAGCCGGCCGTGGACGCGGCCAAGCACGCCACCGACGGATACACCGAGGAGTGCTACCGGCACGCGGACGGCACCACGGTGATCATCCGCTGCTACCGGGCCGACGGCTCGTTTCACATCCTCTCGGATCGCGGCGAGATCGAACTGATCGACAACGCCGGCAACCCCTATGCCGCCGACCCGGTGAGCGTGGTCCGCCTGCCGTGAGCCCGGCTTACAACCCGGGCGGGGGCGGCAGCGAGTCGACCACCTTGCTGGCCGGCGGCGGTGAGATCTTCACCCGGGCGTTGTAGCCGGAGAACGTGGCCGACGCCCCGCCGCCGGTGAACTTGACGAACTCAGGCTTGGCGGAGTCCGTGACGTAGACGGTCACCTTCTGCTTCTTGTTGAAGATTCCGACCACGCGATGCCCGGACAGGGTGGTGACCCGGCCCAAGGTCCACCCCTTCGCGGGGAAGCCCTGGGAGAACTGCTTGATGCTGCAGAGCTGACTGGTGTCGGAACCGGTCATCTGGTCGTTCTTCAGCCACTTTCCGGCGTAGGCGTTGATCTGCGCCTGGGAGTAGCCGAACTGCTGCAGGAACTGCTTGGTCAGCAGCGTCCAGCCCGTCTTGCCGACCTGGATGAAGCCGAAGTTGCCGAAGCCGGTGACCGATATGTTGCCGTCGCAGGCCGTGCGGGTCAGCGTGATGGTGGCCGAGACCTTGATGCCGTGCTCCTTGCCCGACACCGCGAAACGCACGGACGACACGGACGTCAGGTCGTGGAGCGCCCGGACGGCGATCTGATTCGCGGTCAGGCCGGCTAGAGGGTTACTCGCTGGCGCGGCGACGGCTGGCAGGGCGGTCCCGGCCACGGCGGCCGCGCCGATGGCGACCGCGGCGCCGAGCAGACGGGCGTAACGCACGACGCTCATTTCAATACCTCCAGGGGGAATCCGGGCATCAGGCCCAGGCCAGGGACGAGACGGTCCACGCGCACGAGACGGTCCGCGGCGGGGATGCTGCCTGGGGGCAGCGGCGGAAGCGACGTGAGCACGTCGGCGGCCGGCGGTGCGGCGAGCGTCACCGGCGCGTTGTAGTGGCTCAGATACTCGGTCATGCCCTGCACCGTGAGGGCGAGGTACTCGGGCGTGCGGGTGTCCGACACGGCCACCGTCACACGGCCGAACTCGCGTTCCTTGATGCTGAGCTGCCAGGCGCGCTGGCCGGACACCTTGATCATCTTCTTGCTCAGCGCCCAGCCGGCCGACGGCAGGCCGCTGGCCTGGTGGGCGTGGCAATCGGGCTTGCCGATGGGCACGTTGCCGAGCCCGAACACCTGGAGATAGGCGGCGATCGTGACCCACTTGCCCTCGACGTATCCGAGGTCCGTGCCGGTGTACCCGAGCGCCTGCCAGGTCTGGTTGCTGAGCCGGATCCATTCCGACGAGCCGACGATCAGGTTCTGCGCCCAGAGCCCGCTGCCGCCGTTGCCGGTGAGCAGGCAGCCCTGCGGGGCAACCTGTACCGTGCTGACGATCGTGACGCCCTGCATCGAGAGCTTGGAGTAAACGGAGAAGGACGAGGCGGCCTTGTAATCGGCGTTCGCCTTCTTCATGATCTGATTCGCGGTCAGCGCGACGTGCGGCTTGGGCGCCGGTGCCGCGAAGGCAGGGACGGTGGCAGTGGCGATCCCCAGTACGGCCGCGCCGGCCAGGCCGGCAGATAGGACTTTTAGTGCGCGCCTAGGCACTTTTGGCATATGCGCTTCTCCCCTAACAAACCCCCAGTAGATGCGCACAATTTAACAAGCGAATGAGGGGTGCGGACGGGAAGCTGCTAGGTCGTTATGAAGATGCTTGGTGATATGCGGAGCGGGTCCGCTCCGTGTGCCCGCGGGCCAGCAGCTGAGCGCGGTCTTCGTCGTGCGCCTCGATCGCGTCGATGAGCTCGGCGTGCTCGGACCAGGAGCCGTGACCGCGGGCAGGGGCGACGAGACGGTAATACCAGCGGACGCGGCGGCTCACCGAGCCGGCCAGGTCGGCCAGCACGCTGTTGCCAGCCAGCGTGGCAACCTGCGCGTGGAACTCGGTGTTGAACACCACCGCGGCGGCCAGGTCCCCTGCCTCGGCGGCCACCGTTCCCCGCTTGCAGAGCTCACGAAGTGCGGATATCTGCCCGGCGGCGGCGTTGCGTGCCGCCAGCCGCGCGATCTCGGCCTCGAGCAGCGCGCGCACGTCGAGCAGCTCGTCGACCTCGGAGTCGGTCGGGATGTGCACGAACGCACCCTGGCTGGGGCGCAGGTCGACCCACCCCTCGGCCTCCATGCGATGCAGTGCCTCGCGGATCGGCTGGCGGCTCACCCCGAGCTGGCGGGCGATGTCGGTCTCCACCAGGTGCTGGCCAGGCGGCAGCTCGCCACCGACGATCAGGTCGATCAGCGCGTCGTAAACCGACTGGCGCAACGGCACCGGCCGCTGCACCGGCCTGATCACCTGGGTATCCACGAGCCGAGTATATAGGCGACAGTATCCAAAATGCGATCTTGCGCAGTGTTTACTGTGTCCTGCTGATTTACTACCGGTATGGAGCTACCGGTCGTTTCATTCGGATCCGCCGCGGAGTGGGAAAGCTGGCTGGCCGCCAACCACTCGGCGTCGTCGGGGGTGTGGCTGAAGATCGCCAAGAAGGCCGCGGACACGCCCACGGTTAACTACGCCGAGGCGCTGGACGTGGCGCTGTGCTTCGGCTGGATCGACGGGCAGAAGGGGGCGCTGGACGACACGCACTGGCTCCAGCGCTTTACCCCGCGCCGGGCGCGATCGAAGTGGTCCAGGATCAACCGCGACAAGGCGGTGGCGCTGATCGAGAGCGGGCGGATGCGGCCGGCCGGGCTGCGCGAGGTGACCGCCGCGCAGCAGGACGGACGCTGGGAAGCCGCCTACGCGGGGCAGCGCACGAGCGAGGTCCCGCCGGACCTAGCGGCGGCGCTGGCCGCCAACCCCGAAGCGGAGGCGTTCTTCAAGACGCTGAGCAGCGCCAACAGGTACGCGATCCTGTACCGGACGAACGAGGCCAAGCGACCGGACACCCGTGCGCAGCGGATCGCGAAGTTCGTCACGATGCTCGCCGCGCACGAGACCATCCACCCGCAATGAGCGGCGGCTAGAAGCCCATCTTCTTGCCGTCGAGGACCTGGCTGGCGGGCGGCGCGGTCAGGTTCAACGGCGAGTTGTAGTCGCTGAACACCAGGTCGAGGCTGCTGCCGGAGTTGAGCCGGATCACCTCGGGGGTCGCGGAGTCCGACACGTAGATGCCGGACGCGTCCCCTGAGTCGGTGATGTGCATGACCTTCTGGCCGTTGATCGTGGTCCAGCCGCGGTCGATCATGCCGCTGACCTGGCCGGTGAATGACTTGGCCAGCTGGCTCGGATGGCACAGGGTGTTCAGCGCGGCCAGCGTCTGCGAGTTCGGCCCGACCTTGATGTAGTGGCTGGTCAGCAGCGAGAGGTTGGAGCCGGTGGCGCCGGTCGACTTCCAGTAGAGCTGGTTCGCGCTGAAGTACGTCGTGCCGTTCAGGGTCAGCACGTGGAACGTGCCCTTCGAGGCGGTGGCGTAGGTGCCCTGGCAGTCCGACTTGCTGAGCGTGACGTCGAGGTTGTAGTCCGTGCCGCCGCCGTTGGACGGCCCGGTCACGTGCACCGAAGACGCGGTGTTGAGGTCGGAGAACGCCTTCATCGTGATCTGGTTGGCGTCCATCCCGCCCAGCGGGTCGCCGGATCCCCCGCTGCTGCACGCACTGAGGCCACCCACGATCGCCGCGCAGGCCACGGCCCCTGCAACCGCTGTGCGCATGAGCGGCGACCCCGCCGCGGGTCGCTTCAGGCCGACTGGGAAACTGCGCACTGCACCGCTCCTCAACGCATTATCTGGATAATCCCCGGTCACACTAGGCAAAGCACGCCGAAGCTTACCCGGACGAATCCGGCGATGTGGCCGCTCTCGGGGTTTCTTAGAAGTTATCCAGGAAGGTCTTCACCTCGGGACCGGCGAACTGGGCGCCATAACCGGCGTTGACGACCAGGCAGGCCACCGCGACGTCCTTCGACGGGTCGAAGGCGATCATCCAGCTGTTGGGCTGCTCCTGACCGTGGATGTCCGCGGTGCCGGTCTTGGCGTAGACGCCCGGGCCGAAGCCGATGCCGGCGGCGGTGCCGCTGGTCACCACGGCCTGCATCATCTGGTGCAGCTGGGAGTCGGTGCTGGACGGCAGCGGGGTGGCGGTGACCTGCTTGGTGCCGGGCACCAGGATCGGCTGATGGAACGTTCCGGTGTCGACCGTGGCGGCCACGGACGCCATCGCGATCGGGGACGCCACCAGCGACCCCTCGCCGAACGCCTCCTGCGCCAGCTCGGAGCCGCTGGCACTGGCCGGGGCGTTGAAATAGCTCGCCGACACGCCGCTGAGGCCGATGTTCCAGCGCTGGTTGAGGCCGTAGTACTGCTTGGCGGCGTGCGCCAGGCCGCCGCCTTGCAGGTGCGACCACTGGGTGGTGAACGCGTTGTTGCAGGACTGCGCGAAGTCGGTGATGAACGGCGTACCGGCGGGCTCGGATTCGCCCTGGTCGTTGTGGTAGGTGATGCCCTGAATGGTGAACGCCGAGGGACAGGCGACCGGGCTCTGCGCGGACAGGACGCCGGAGCTGATCAGCGCCGTTGACGTGATGACCTTCATCGTCGAGCCCGGCGCGACCGCGGCGGTGAGCGCGAAGTCGTTGAAGCCCGCGTTGTTGGCGATGGCGAGGATGTGGCCGGTCGACGGCTGGATGACGACCATCGCGCTCTTGTTGCGCATGCCGACCGCGGACCGGGCGGCCGACTCGGCACGGGAGTTGATGGTCGTGCTCAGCTGGGTGATGTTGTTCGGCGCGATGATCGCCGCCTGGCTGTTCGTGACCGGCTTGCCGGCGGCCGTCTGGATCTCGACGTTGAGGCCCGGGCTGCCCTGTCCGGGCGGCGCCTGCTTCTCCAGCAGGTTGGCGATGTTCGTCAGCCCGGCGTCGCGATAGGAGGCGAGGTCGTTCCCGCTGGCGTCGCTCACGGCGGTGACCTGCGGGGCGACCTCGACGGCGGCCAGGTGCTGAGTCGCGGTCAGGTTCGGCGCCAGGACCGACGGCGTCCAGGCGATGTACCACGCCGGGGAGTTCTTCTGCTGATAGGCGGTCAGCGTCGCGTGATACTTCCAGTCGCCGGATATCGCGTCGGCGAGGTCGGACGAGGCGACCTTGGCGGTGATCGCGTACTGCGTGCTCACCCGGGTCTGGCTCGTCGCGTTCGCGGCCAGCGCCGTCGCGCTCTGCGTGGATCCGGTGAACTTCCGCAGGTGGAGGTCCTTCTGGTAGCTGGCGAGCGCCGCCTGCGCCGCGGCGGGCTGGTCGGTGTAATGCGCGGCCTCGCTGAAGTTGCCCGCCGTCCACGCCTGGAGGAACGCGGTGGTGATCTGCTGGCCATCTTGTTCCGGCGAGCTGCCCGTCGGCACGAACCCGGTGACCGGCTTGCCGCTGTTTCCGGTCAGCATCACGACGCCCACCGCTATCGCCGCGACGATCGCGAGGCCTCCCGCGATCACGATGACGAGGAGGTTCCGCCTGCGCCCGCCGCCCCCGTGACCACCGCGGCCGCCGCCTCGGTGGCCGGGCGACCGGTACGACCCGGACTTGCGGGGCCGCTCCTCTTCCTCCTGGGAGCCGTAAGCCGGGAACTCCGACGTCGACGGCTCTGACGCATACCACGGCCCCGAAGACCAGCCGTCGCCGGATTCGCTACTCACCCATCCGACCGTACACACCCAGGAGGTATGGGACAAATATGGCTAGGTCCCGGTCCCCGCGGGTTTGATCAGGCTTTGATCAGGCGGCGGGAGGAGTATCGGGACGGTTCTGGGTAGCTTGTCAGTCATGCGCTATCTGGTCCGCGAGCGGCTTTTCGACATCAAGGATGATTTCTGGGTCACCGACGAGCGGGGCGACCGGGTCTTCTACGTCAACGCGAAGTTCATCTCGCTGCATCACACCTTGGTCCTGGAGGACGCTTCTGGCCGCAATCTGGCCACGATCGAGCACAAGCTGCTGACGTTCACCGACGCCATGGAGATCAAGCACGACGGCCGTGTGGCGGCCAAGGTGCACAAGGCGGTGTTCTCGCCGCTGCACCACAAGGCGTTCATCGACCTAGCCGACGCCGACGGCGGCGGGCGGCTCGAGGCGATCGGCAACCTGATCGACAAGGACTTCGAGATCCGCTACGGCGACACGGTCGTCGCGCGGATATCGCGGAAGTGGTTCCGGATCCGCGACACGTACGGAGTCGATATCGCGCCCGGCGAGAACGACGCGCTGATCATCGCGATCGCCATCTGCCTGGACCGGATCCACGCCGAGGAGGAGGCCCAGCGCCGCTAGCCCGCCAGCCGCACAGCACCCCGCCCCGCGCCCCGCCGCGCGCCCCGCCCCGTGCCCGGCGCGGCCCCGCCCCGCGCCCCCGCTCGATCGCATATCCGGATAAATCCGGATATATCCGGATATGGCGCAGGAGCCTCGCATCATTGCGGACAGTTACCCCCCCAAACTGGGTAGGTAAGTGTCCGCAATAATCCTGGCGGGCTAGCTGAGCGGGGCGTCGTAGCCGGGGAGGGCGAAACTGCCGCCGAGGAAGCGGAGTTCCGGGACGTCCGCGTCGGGCGTGTCGCGGCCGGGGTCCGCGGCGAGGATCTCGGCGGCGTAGACCTCGGCGTCGTCCTTCGGCTCGTAGCCGAGCGCGCGAGCCTCGTCCAGGCTGACGAAGCCGCCGCGCGTGTTCGCGGACACGCCGAACACCACGCGGAACCCGGGGTCCGGCGCGGTCAGGCACGCCTCGAACAGGCGGCCCGCGTCGTCCGGCGACAGCCAGGTGGACAGCGAGCGGCGGTCCGGCGGCTTGGGGAAGCAGGTCAGGATGCGGATGCAGATCGTGTCGAGTCCGTACCGGTGGTGGTAGAGGGCGGCCAGCCCTTCGGTCGCGACCTTGGAGACGCCGTAGTAGGTGTCCGGCGCGGGGAACCTGTAGTCCTCGACCGGGAAGTCGGCCCGTGGCGTGTAGCCGACCGCGTGGTTGGACGACGCGAAGATCACCCGGGTCACGCTGGCGCGCCGGGCGGCCTCGAACGCCACGTAACCGCCCTCGATGTTGAGGTCGCGGATCTCCGCCCAGGACGCCTCGCCGGAGATGCCCGCCAGGTGGATGACCGCGTCCGCGCCGCGGCACGCCTCGGTCATCGCGGCCAGGTCGGTCGCCGAAGCCTGGATGACCTCCTCCCCCGGACCCGCGGTCATCGGCGCGACGTCCAGCAGCCGCAGGGTGCGGTCCGGCCTGGCCAGCCGCGGCCGGAGCATGCTCCCGACGATGCCGGCCGCGCCGGTAATGAGGATGATCGACACGCCTGTACCTTAACTCACCCCGCTCG
>DASRFJ010000198.1:0-50246 GCA_035651595.1 Streptosporangiaceae bacterium
ACCAGCATCAGACCGCAGCAACAACCACCCAGGTCAGCACCCTGCGCAAAACAGCACCAGAAACTTTCCAGCACCACTTGACACACGCCGACTTACGCTGGTGGAAGATTTCCCCATCGTGGAAGACCGGCCCTCGTGAACAGGGGTCCCGCTACCACAAAGGGGAAAACCACCACGCTATCCAGGCCCATCAAGCCAGCCGCCGGCCCACCGGGCAGCCAGCGATCCGGGCAAGCCCCCGGATGAGCCAGCAGAGCCCGGATCCGGGGGAGTAAGCAATCTTTGCGCGCACGGCACTGGTAGTGCACGAAACGGACACCGTTGGCCATTTCGCGCGCCCCAAGCCGCCGAACCGCGCAAGCCCGCCGACCCCTAAGCCCTCGAGCCCCCCAAGCGGCCGAGCCAGCGCGCCCGGATAAGCTGACCGCCGCCTCGATCCGGTCTAGGGCCCAGTCGAGTTCGGACTCGGTGATGATCAGCGGCGGCGCCAGGCGGATCGTGTTGCCGTGCGTTTCCTTGGCCAGCACCCCGCCGGCCAGGAGCAGTTCGCACACCGCCCGCCCGGACAGCGAGGCGAACGACACGCCGGCCCACAGTCCGCGCCCGGAAACCCGCGACACGACCGACGAAGGCAAGCCGGAAAGCCGCTCATGCATCCGCGCCCCCAGCACCCTGGAACGCGACTGGTAAGACCCGTCCCGCAGCATCGCGATGACCTCACGCCCGATGGCGCAGGCGAGCGGGTTCCCGCCGAACGTCGATCCATGCTGCCCGGGCCGAAGCACCCCGAGCACCGCACGCGACGACACCATCGCCGACACCGGCATGATCCCGCCGCCGAGCGCCTTGCCCAGCAGGTACGCGTCCGGCACCACGTCCTCGGCGGCGCACGCGAACGTGAAACCGGTCCGCCCGAGCCCGGACTGGATCTCGTCCGCGATCATCAGCGCGCCATGTGACGTGCACAAAGTTCGCACCCCCGCCAGGAACCCGGGCGGCGGCACCACCACGCCGGCCTCGCCCTGGATCGGCTCCACCAGCACCCCGACGACCCGCGACCCGAGCGCAGAGGCGAACACCTCGGACAGGGCGGACAAATCCCCGTAAGGCACGCTCACGAACCCGGGCGTGTACGGTCCGTACCCGTCCCGCGCGTCCGGGTCGGAGGAGAACGACACGATCGTCGTCGTCCGGCCGTGGAAGTTGCCCTCGAACACGACGATCAGTGCCTGGTCGTGCGGCACGCCGCGGACCTCGTAGCCCCACTTGCGGGACACCTTGATCGCGGTTTCGACCGCCTCGGCGCCGCTGTTCATCGGCAGCACCATGTCCATGCCGGCCAGTTCGGCGAGCTCCGCGCAGAACGGGCCGAACTGGTCGTGGTCGAACGCCCTGCTCACCAGCGTCACCCTGTCCAGCTGGCGCTTCGCGGCCGACACGAGCCGCGGGTGCCGGTGCCCGAAGTTGAGCGCCGAGTACCCGGCCAGCATGTCCAGGTACCGCCGCCCGTGGATGTCGGTCACCCAGATCCCGGATGCCTCCGCCGCCACGACCGGCAGCGGCGCGTAGTTGTGCGCGCTGTACTGAGCCGTCAGTTCTTCCGGCGCGGTAATCGTCTCGGTCATCGCTATCCTCGCAGTTCCAGGGTGCAGCACTTCGGCCCGCCGCCGCCCTTGAGCAGCTCGGACATGTCGATTCCGATCGGCTCGAAGCCGTGCTCGCGCAGCGACGCGGCCAGTCCGTCCGCCTGTGACGGGAGTACCACGTGGTACCCGTCGCTAACCGCGTTAAGCCCGAGCACCTCGGCGTCCTCGTCCTTGGCCTCGATCAATTCGGCGAACAGGTCCGCCAGCACGGCCCGCCCGGCGTCGTCGAACGCGGCCGGGTAGTACATCGCGGTGTCGCTGTCGAGCGCGCACAGCGCGGTATCCAGATGGTAGAAACGAGGATCAACGAGCCGGAGGCTTACCACCGGCAGCCCGAACACCCGCTCCAGCTCCGCCGCGGCCTCGATGTCGCTGCGGAACCCGTATCCGGCGAGCAGCGTGCGCCCGGTGAACAAGATGTCGCCCTCGCCCTCGTTCACGTGATCGGCGTCCCACAGATCCTCGTATCCGCTGATCCGGAACCAGTCCAGGTACGCCTCGGCCTCGGCGGCCCGCTGCGGGTAGCGGAACCGCGCGCCCAGCACCTTGCCGTCCACGACCGTCGCCCCGTTGGCCGCGAACACCATGTCCGGCAGTCCCGGCACCGGCTCGATGATCCGCACGTCGTGCCCCAGCGACAGGTACAGATCCCGCAACGCCGCCCATTGCCGCATCGCGACCGCCCGGTCCGCGCCCCGGTCCGGGTGCATCCACGGGTTGATCGCGTAAGTGACGTCGAAGTGCTCCGGAGGGCACATCAGGTAGCGCCGGGCAGACGCCCGCCGATCGTTGATCATGAAGCCAGGCTAGGAGCCCGTCCACGGTGGAAGATATACGCCGATCATGCGTCTGAGCGACGAATCATTGCGTTCTGCCTCACATAAACAGCGATTCATTGCAGAACGGCAGGGGTACGTGTCCCGGACGCGTGCTTCCCGTCCGGCGGTTTACCCCTTCCGGCCCACCCCGCAGTACACGTTCGCACCCGGCTCGTTCCCGCTGGTCCGGTCCGGCTTCCACTCCGGGCACGGCACCACGCCCGGCTCGACCACGTCCAGTCCGTCGAAGAACGTGACCAGTTCGTCCGGCCGCCGAAGGTAATACGAGGACTCTGCCTTGGCGTTGTACCGCAGTTGCGCGCGGTTGATTTCGTCGCTTGTGCTGACCCCGTCGGCGAGCACCAGATAGCTGCCAGAAGGCATCGCCTCGAGCAGCTGGCTGATGATCGACCGAGCCGCGCCGTGGTCGGAGATGTAGCCGAGGACGCCCAGCATGATCAGCGCGGTCGGCCGCCGGAAGTCGAGCGTGCTCGCGGCGCCGCGCACGACGGCGCCGACGTCGCGCAGGTCCGCGTCGACGAAGCCGACGGCTCCGTCCGGCGAGCTCGGGTACGCGTCCAGCATCACCTTGGCGTGCGCGAGCACGACCGGGTCGTTGTCCACGTAGACGATCCCGCTGTCGGCGGCGATCCGCTGTGCGATCTCGTGCGTGTTGCCGCCGGCCGGCAGCCCCGAGCCAAGGTCGAGGAACTGCCGGATCCTGGCGGGCCCGGCCAGGTACCGGGTGGCGCGGACCAGGAACGCGCGCTCCGCACGGGCCGTCTCCGGCAGGTGCGGGAATTCGCGGGCGGTCTCGGTCCCCGCGATCCGATCCGCCTTGAACCAGTCACGCCCGCCGAGCCAGAAGTTCCACACCCGCGCCGGGTGCGCCACGCTGACGTCGACCCCTGGCGGCGGCGGACCGCCCGGATCCCGCATGTCATCGACCACAGGTTTCCCCTCCACAATGGCTCCAACGTATTTTGCCCGACTACTCCCGCCCATGGAGCCAAACCACCCAGCAGCCCCGCCCCCGCGTGCCCCGCCCCCGCGTGCCCCGCCCCCAGCGCGCCCCGCCCCTCGCGCGCCCGCCCCCCAGCGGGTCAATTGCGCAATCGAGCCCACTAGAGCGTGCTTGCGTGCATGATCCACAGCAGGCTGAGCGGTTCGCCGTCCGGATCGTCCCGGTCGGCGAACTCCGCGAGCAGGGCGTGCACGCGGTCGACTAGCTCACGCCGCACCTCCGGCTTGAGCCGCACCGTGCCGCGGAACTCGTCGCGGATCGCGCCCGGCCCGGCCTCGATCAGCTCGGCGCGGACCGCGTGCAGCGCGGCGATCTCGATCCGCTGGACCAGTTCGGGTGATTCGGCCGCGTCCCAGGCGAGCCGGGTAGACAGGCCGGTCGACCGGTACGGCCGCTCTAGCGCGCCGTGCTCGCCGTTCCGAACCGGCTCGGCGGCGAGGAAACCGGCCTTGGCCAGGATCCGCACGTGCCGCAGGGTGGTGGGCGGCGAGATGCCGAGGCGTTCGGCCAGTTCCTGGTTGGTGAGTGCCTGGCGGTAGCACAGCCGCAGGATCCGCAGCCGCGTCGGATGCGCGACCGCGCTCATCTCGGCCTCGGTCGGCGGATGAATCGGTCGGCCCCACGGTCCATCAAACAGGCTCATTGCATAAATGCTAATCGATATGTTCTTATGAAATCATGACTAAGGTCGTATTCGCGGGCGGGCAGGTCTTCGACGGCAGCGGGAGCGAGCCGGCCGCGGCCGATGTGGTGATGGAGCACGGCAGGATCGTCGACGTCGGCATCGGGCTGGACGGCGACGAGGCGGTGGACTGTACCGGACGGACCGTGCTGCCGGGCATGTTCGACTGCCACGTGCACCTGACCGACAGCACGCTCAACGCGCTGGAGTGGGAGTCGGCACCGTTCTCGCTGCAGTTCTACCAGGCCGTGCGGAACATGGAACTGACGCTGGCCACCGGCGTCACGACGGTGCGCGACGCATGCGGCGCCGACCTCGGCATCCAGGTGGCGCAGCGACGCGGGCTCGTTCGCGGGCCTCGGATGCAGATCTCGATCGCGATGATCAGCCAGACCGGCGGTCACGGCGACCGGTGGCAGGCGTCCGGCTGCCCCGCGGCGTACCAGTGGCCGCACCCGGGTCGGCCAGAGGGCGTGGCCGATGGGCCGGAGCAGGTGCGCGCCAAGGTGCGAGAGATGATCCGGGCCGGCGCGGACGTCATCAAGATCGCGACCACTGGCGGGGTCTTCTCACCACGGGACGACCCGCGTCACGCGCACTTCCGGGACACCGAGATCGCCGTAGCGGTTGAGGAGGCCGCCGCGGCCGGCTGCTTCGTGATGGCGCACGCGCAGGGCAACGCCGGGATCAAGTCGGCGATCCGCGGCGGGGTGCGCTCGGTGGAGCACGGTATCTTCCTCGACGAGGAGGCCATCGAGATGATGGTCGACCACGGCACCTGGCTCGTCCCGACGCTCACCGCCTCCCTCGGAGTTCGCGAGGCGATCAAGGCGGGCGTGCCAATCTGGCCCGAGGCCGCGGAGAAGGAGCGCATCGTCGCCGGCGTCGCAGAGGAGTCGGTCCGCGCCGCGGCCGCCGCCGGCGTAAAGATCGCGATGGGCACCGACGCGCCCGTGTACCCGCACGGCAAGAACCTGCGTGAGCTGGAACTGCTCGTGCGGGCCGGACTGACACCGGCCCAGGCACTGCACGCCGCGACGCTGTCCGCCGCCCGGCTGATGGGCCTGGACGGCGAACTGGGCACGCTTGAGCCGGGAAAGGTCGCCGACCTGGTTATCGCCGACGGCGATGCGCTCGGCATTCAGGACCTAGGCGGCCGCATCCGCGCCGTCTATCAGAACGGCGTCCTGGTATCCGGTCACGTACAGGACAGATCGCTGGCAGGAAGCTCCCCGGTTGCCAGGTAGCCGTTCACGGCATCGTTCACGCAGGCATTGCCGTATCCGGGATACGGCACGTGCACCGACGCATGCAGCGTGATCAGCCGGGAGCCAGGGATATCGGCATGAATGAGCACCGATCCCGAGTACGGCGTCGCCGGGTCCCCGTCGGAGTCCACCACCAGGACTCCCTTGGCGTGGTCGCCGGCTAGCGAGACCGGCGGTCCGGCCTGGAATGGCCAGAACGCACACGGCGTGATGTTGGCCTGCTCCCCGCCGGTGAACGGGAACGTGGCCGACTCGGTGGCGACCATCTGCCGGTAAAACTCCGGGTCGCGTGGGGCCGGCGCGTCGCCGCAGGTGATGGCCAGGTAGGCGGCCGTATTGTTGTCCGGCGGCACGCCCGGCGGCTGCTGGATGGGCGGCGGTGGCGGGAACGGGACCGATTGGCCGGCCGCCAGCGCCGCGAGATCGCCAGCCAGCACCGGGTAGTTGTGGTCGCTGTACAGCAGGATCCAGGTCAGCGCCCGGATCAGGTCGCCGGTCCAGACCAGCCCGTCCGCGGTGGTGATGGGCTTGGCGTCGGCGGCGGTCACCAGCGCGTTCCACCGCTGCCGCACCGCCTGGGCGGAGGGGCCGAAGTGATAGCTGCTGTCGTTGCCGGCCAGCCACGCGCAGAACGTGCCCAGGGCGGCCTCCAGCGTGGCGGCCCGCTCCAGGCCGAACCCATACCAGACATGGGACGGGTCGACCGGACTGTCCAGCACGAAACGGTCCGTCCGCTGCGGGAACAGGGCGGTGTACACCGCGCCGAGGTAGCCGCCGTAAGAGAAGCCGAGGAACGACATCCGGGGTGCGCCGAGCACAGCGCGGATGACATCCATGTCCCGGGCAGTGTTGGCGGTCGTCGCATAGGGCAGCGCCCAGCCCGAATTCGCCGTGCACGCCCGAGCGCGCTCCCGCGCCGCGACGACGTCCCCGGGGAAGCTGCCCGGGTGCGGCCAGCGCATCCAGATTCCGCCGAGATCCTCGGCGGGCTGACCGCAGCTAACCGGCGTGCTGTGGCCGGTGAACCGCGGGTCGAAGCCGATGACGTCGAACGTGTTCAGCACCGAGGCGGGCAGCTCGTCGCGAAGCTGGCCCGGGGTCGGCAGGCCCTGCCCGCCCGGTCCGCCGGGGTTGGTCAGCAGGATGGGATGCCGGCCGGGCGTGCCCGCGGGCAGCCGGTCGATCGTCAGGCTGATCGAGCGGCCCGCGGGATCGGCATAGCTGAGCGGCACCCGCACGATCGCGCAGCTGATCGTGCTATCTGCCGAGTCCGGGCAGGATTCCCAGGTCAGTTGCTGATGGTAGTAGCGGCCCAGGCCGGGCCCGGAGCTTGCCGCGATCGCCTGTTCGTGCGGCGTGGCCATCAGTATCAGGCCGGCCGCCGCGGCGAAGACAACTCCCGTGCGAAGCATCGCGGTCACCGTAGCGAACCCGGGTTTCCGGTGCCACGCACCCAGGCGGTGGCCCGGTTGCCCGCAGGTCAGCTCGCCCCGCGGGATGAAATTTGCAAACGTGCCAGCACCAGATAAGCGAAACCGAGCACGACAAAGTCCCGGATCTCGGCGGCCCGCGTGGTCGGCTGCTGTGCTGGCTGCCGCATTGCCCGGTTTGGTCCAGCATGGCATTGCCGTTCGGCGGCCTGCCCGGGCTCCGGAAGGTGCCCGAAAAAGATTGCGGACACTTCCCCCCGGATCGAATTTTGCTGGCTTATTCGGGGGCTTGCCGGATCGCTGGCCGCCCGGTGGGCCAGCGGCAGGCTCGATGGGCCTCGGTTAACGTGGCGGATTTTCCCTTCGTGGTAGCGCGACCCTCGCGCACGGGGGTCGATCCTCCACGAAGGGGTAATCTTCCACGTTGCTGGCGGGACTGCCGGTGCGTTCCTATCCCGGTAGTCGCACACTGCACTCCAGGCACAGGCGGCGCGCGGCCAGGCCCGGCGGCCTGCCGGCGACCGGCACGGCACGCGCGCCCAATACGCCAGCAGGGTTCGGATCGGGGGGTAATTGTCCGCAATGATCGGGGCCGCTCGCTGTCGCGCCCCGGATCTGCCGGTTTGTCCGAGTTTGAGCGAGCCTGGCCGCGGGCCGCGGGCGTGCGGGGGCGCGGGCGTGCGGGGTGCGGGCGGGTGCGCCGGGGTTAGCGGGCGGAGTCGTCGGGGGTGCGGGCTAGGGCCTCTTCTACGCTGGCGAAGCAGGGAATGAAGCGGTCGACGCCGGTCAGGTTCATGATGTAGGGGACGATGCCGTCCGGGGGAAGGACCAGGCGAAGCTCACGGCTTTCCGCCGCGACGCGCTCGTAGGTCCTTATCAACATGCTGAGCCCGGTCGAGTCACAGAACTGGGTGCGGGTCATGTCCACGATCACCGTGGGATGGCCGCCGCCGGCCAGGTCCAGCAGGGCGGCTCGCAGCCGGTCGGCCGTGGTGACGTCGATCTCCGCAGGCGTGGCAGCGACGGGCACGCCGTTGACATCCGTGCGGACATACCCGATGTCAGACACCAACTGGCCACCTCTCGGACCGAAACGCGCGGACCGGCTGGCTCATCAACCGCAGTGTGATAGTACCCGTGCGGGCTGCTACCGGTCCATGGCGCGGATGCGCTGGGCGGCGGACGCGATCAGCTCGTCGGTCGCGGTCAGCGCTACCCGCACGTGCCGCGATCCGCCCGGGCCGTACAACTCGCCCGGGGCGACCAGGATGCCGACGCCGGCCAGCAGTTCCGCGGCCGACCAGCAGTCGTGCCCGGGCAGCGACACCCACAGGTAGAGCCCGGCCTCGGAATGGTCGATGGTCCAGCCGGCTTCGGCGAACGCGGCCCGCAGCACGGCCCGGCGACGGGCGTAGCGCTCGCGCTGCGCCGCCGCGTGCGCGTCGTCGTTGAGCGCGGCGGTCATCGCGGCCTGGACCGGGCCCGGCATGATCAGGCCGGCGTGCTTGCGGATCTCCAGCAGCGACGCGATCAGTTCGGGATCCCCGGTGACGAAGCCCGCGCGGTACCCCGCCAGGTTGGACCGCTTCGACATCGAGTGCACCGCGAGCAGTCCCTCGAACGACCCATCGCACACGTCGGGGTGCAGGATCGAGACCGGCTGGGCCTCCCAGCCCAGCGTGAGGTAGCACTCGTCGGAGGCGACGACGCAGCCGCGCGAGCGCGCCCAGGCCACCACCTTCCGCAAGTGCTCAACGGGCAGCACCTTCCCCGTCGGGTTGGACGGCGAGTTCACCCACAGCAGCGCCACCCGTCCCGGGCCGGCCGCCAGCGTGCTGTCCGCGGCGAGCGCGGTCGCCCCGGCGAGCCGCGCACCCGCGTCGTAGGTCGGGTAGGCGATCGCGGGATGCATGACCACGTCGCCGGGGCCGAGGCCGAGCTGGGTCGGCAGCGCGGCCACGAACTCCTTCGTGCCGACCACCGGCAGCACGTCATCGGCGCTGACCATGACACCGCAGTCGCGGGCCAGCCAGCCCGAAGCAGCCTCCCGCAACGCGGCCGTGCCCCGGGTGGCCGGGTAACCAGGCCAGTCCGAGGCCGTGGCGAGAGCGTCCCGGACCACGTCCGCCACCGGATCGACCGGGGTACCCATAGAGAAATCCGCCATGTCGTTCTGATAGACAATGGCCTTTTCTCTGAGCGGGGCTAGCCGATCCCAGGTGAAGGCGGGGAGCCGGGCCGCGAGCGTCACTCGGCTTCGGCTTGTGGCGGCAGGGCCGCGACCACCGGGTGGTCGGTGCCGACCTTGCCGGTCTTGGACGCGCCGCCGGGGGAGCCGAGCTCGCTGAAGAACTCGACGTTGACCTTGTAGTAGTCCTTCCACTGCTCCGGCACGTCGTCTTCGTAGTAGATCGCCTCTACCGGGCAGACCGGTTCGCAGGCGCCGCAGTCCACGCACTCATCCGGGTGAATATAGAGCATGCGTTCGCCCTCGTAGATGCAATCTACGGGGCACTCCTCGATGCATGCCCGGTCAAGCACATCAACGCAGGGCTGCGCGATGATGTAGGTCACTGGTGAACTCCTGTCGTCGTCCTTGCTACCCACAGTATGGCGGCTCGCGGGTTAGCCTGCGACAATACTGCCCTGTGCAGGCGTGGGCGGATCCCGCTGCCAGCCCATACTGCCATCAGCCGCTTTCCACATATAACCGGCATACCGTACTTGGGTGATCTGGTACTGCGCGGCGTGGGTGACCAGCCAGGAAGCGGCGGTCCAGCCATAGCTGCCCGCCACGCGGTACACGGTCTTGTTGCGCATCTTGATCGCCACGCCGGTGCGGCTGGTGCCGCCGAACGTCTGCTTGAGTCCCTGCGCCGCCAGCGTCGCGTCCGCGCGCTGGCCCACGGCCGGGGTGTACCAGCAGGTCACCGAGTGGGCCGGCTGGCCGGTCAGGTCGCCGGCCAGCTGCCCGGCGACGTAGTCGTACTGCGAGTAGGCGGTGCCGTCCGCGCTGCGCTGGACGTCCTGTGCGGCCACGTCGACCGGCAGCTTGGTGTAGTGGGGGATCGCGACAAGCGCCGCGTAGAACTTCGTCGTCGCGTACACCGGGTCCTGCAGGTCGGCCGCGGTGCCCCAGCCCTGCGACGGTCGCTGCTGGAAGACGCCGACCGAGTCGCGGTCGCCGTAGTCCAGGTTCTCCAGATCCGACTCCTGCATGGCGGTGGCCAGCGCGACCGTGACGGCCTGGCGCGGCAGCTTGTGCCGGGCCGCGACCGCGGCGATCGTCGCGGCGATGCCGGCCTGGCCGGTGTCGAGCGTGATCGCGTTGGCGCCGTTTCCCGCCTGGCAACCCGGCGGAGGCGGTGGCGAGGCGGTGACGTGCTCAAGCGCGCGGTACGCCGCGTATCCGACGCCCGCCGCGACGAGTACGGCCACGACGAGGACTGCCGCCGCCCGCCTCGCTCTGACCGCGTTGATCGCCACACCAAACCGTACCCGGAGCGGGTGCGCCGGCGGGTCCGATAAGCTCGCGCGTCATGAACGAGTCGCAGTCCGCAGCCGTCGCGTCGCCGTTGCCCCGCGTCATCGATGAGCTGTGGGAACAGCGGGCGGAGCTGTCGCCTTCTGACGCCGTGGCGCGAACCGCGGTGGTCGGCGCGGTGGACGCGATCGACGCGGGCGACGCCCGGGTGGCGTGGGTGGACGCATCATCGGACAAGGTCCTGGTCGACGAGCGGGCCAAACGCGCGATCCTGCTGGCGTTCCGGGTGCTGCCCATGGCGCGATCGCAGGTCGGGGACTTCCGCTACGACGACCGGGTGCCGCTGAAGACGCGGCTCGACGGGGTGCGGGTGCTGCCCGGCGCGATCGCCCGGTGGGGGTCGTATGTGGCGCCCGGGGTGGTGCTGATGCCGTCGTTCGTCAACATCGGGTCGTATGTGGACAGCGGGACGATGGTGGACACCTGGGCGACGGTCGGATCCGCGGCGCAGATCGGCCGCAACGTGCACCTGTCCGGCGGAGTCGGCATCGGCGGCGTCCTCGAGCCGCCGAACGCGGTGCCGGTCGTGGTCGAGGACGACGCGATGATCGGCTCGCGGTGCATGGTGGTCGGCGGGGCGCGGGTGCGGACCGGGGCTGTGCTGGGCGCCGGGGCGATCCTGACGTCGACGACGCATGTGGTCGACGTCGAGACGGGTTCGGAGTTGCCGCGTGGTGAGGCACCCGCGTGGTCGGTGTGCGTGGGCGGCACGCGTGCCCGGAAGTTTCCTGGCGGAGAGTTCGGCATGCCATGCCTGCTCGTGCTGCGGCGGCTGCCGCCGGGCACCCGGCACGACAAGTCCGAACTCAACGCCATCCTCCGCGACCACGGCCTGGACGCGTGACAGACCGGCAGACATTACCGTTGGACACGATGAGCGCAAACGCAGAGCCGCATCGACGGATCCGTCGCCAGGGACCCGTCACGTTGCGCGGCACGCAGATACCGGCGACGACGACGGACCAGCGACTGCTCGACCGGCGCGGCCCGGCGGACTGGGTGCACACCGACCCGTGGCGGGTGATGCGGATCCAGGCGGAGTTCGTGGAAGGCTTCGGGCTGCTTGCCGAGCTGGGGCCCGCGGTGTCGATCTTCGGCTCGGCCAGGACCGCGGCCGGGGACGCGGAGTACCAGACGGCGGAACGCATCGCGACGGGCCTGGTCAAGGCCGGTTACGCGGTCATCACCGGCGGCGGGCCAGGGATCATGGAGGCCGCGAACAAGGGGGCGGCCGAGTCGGGCGGGGTGGCGGTCGGGCTCGGCATCGAGCTGCCCAGGGAACAGGGCCTGAACGACTACGTCAACGTCGGCCTGGAGTTCCGGTACTTCTTCGTCCGCAAGACCATGTTCATCAAGTACTCGCAGGCCTTCGTCGTGCTGCCGGGTGGCTTCGGCACGATGGACGAACTGTTCGAGGCGCTCACCCTGGTCGCGACCGGCAAGATCACCAAGTTCCCGATCGTCCTGGTCGGTTCCGGTTACTGGGCCGGCCTGGTGACCTGGCTGCGGGAGAATGTCCAGGTGGCGGGCAACATATCGCCCGGCGAACTCGACCTCCTCACGGTCGTGGACGAACCGGAGGAGGTCGTGGACATCATCACGAAGTCCCACGCTCTGGACGGCATAACCGTGCCCCAGCCCCAGCCGCAGGCGAACGGCACCTGAGCTGACTCACGGTTCGCGGACGTGCCGCGGTTCGCGCCACATGGGCCACATCCGCGGCCCGTCGGGGAGGCTGATCGGGCTGTCTGGCCGCGGTTCGTAGCCGTGCCGCTGGTACAGGTCGCGGGTGCGGGTGCTGGATGCCTCCAGGTAGGCGGGTGTGCCGTGCTGGTCGAGCCAGGTGTGGTGCGCGGCGAGCAGCGCGGTGCCGGTGCCGCGGCCTTGCTGTCCGGGGCGGACGGCGAGGATGGCGAGGTGGTGGTGGGCGCGGCCGGCCGGGTGGTGCCGGGCCAGCACGGTGTCGAAGACGCGGAACTGGCCGGCCCACGGTCCGGTGATCTCCGCCAGCTGGTCTGACTGCGCTCCGGGGTCTGCGCTGGGGTGTTCGCCGGCGGGAAGCCAGAGCGCGACGCCGGTCCGGCCGGGGGTGGTATACACCAGCCCGCCGGTCATCGCGCGCCGGACCAGGAGAGCGAAGTAATCGGGGAAGATCCGGCGCCGGATGACGGGGGAGGGCAGCAGCCATCTGCTGACCTCGTCGTCGTGCAGGGCGTCGGCGATGAGCTGGCTGAGGTCCTCGCTGTCGTCGTGGCCGGCGCGGATCACCGGGCAGGCCGTGCCGGGGCGGCCGGTCATGACCGGGTTCCGGGGACGTGGACCGGCTGGCCGGTGACGGCGTAGGGGCCGAGGCCGATGCTGGCGTAGATGTCTGGCCGGCGGTATTTGAGGATCAGTCCCCAAACCAGGCCGATGACGGTGACGGCCGCGTAGCTGGCGGGCAGCGCCCAGGCGACGGGGCTGCCGGGCGGGACGCCGAGCAGCGTCGCGTAGCGGAGCACGGCCAGCACGGCCAGGGTGCCCAGGACCACGGCGGCTATGGCGGGGGCGATCAGCCGGCTCCAGGGTGTCTCGCCGTGCCGGTCGCGGGCGAAGAACCCGATGACCGCAAGCGAGGTGACGGCGAGCAGGATCAGGATGCCGAACCCGCCGGTGGTGCCCAGGTCGAAGAACAGGCCGGTCACCGGCGGCAGGTGCCCGGCCGCGAAGATGACGATGACGGCCAGGGCGGTGCCGGACTGGGCCAGGCTGGCGGCGCGGGGGATGCTGTTCGCGGCGGTCCGGCCCAGCCGGCCGGGGAGCACGCCTTCGCGGCCGGCCGCGAAACCGTACCGCCAGCAGGCGTTGTGGAAGGCGAGCGCGGCGGCGAACAGGCTGGTAAGGAACAGCCACTGGGCCGTCTGGGCGAGGAACCCGGTGCCGCCGAGCCCGAACAGCAGCCCGGGGCCCTGCTGCGCCGCGGCGGCGCTGACCCGTCCGGTGCCGGCGTGGGCGGCCATGGCCCACGCGGACCCGCCGTACATGACCGCGATCAGCCCCAGCGCCGCGTAGGTGGTGAAGGGGATGGTCCGCCGGGGGTTCCTGGCCTCCTCGGACAGTACCGGCGCCTGCTCGAACCCAGAGCATCCCAGAACGGCGATCACTGCGAGTACCCCGGCCGTTCCCCAACCGCCAGAGGTCAGTCCGGCCGGGGACAGCGGCCGCACGCTCAGCTGCCCGTCGGCCGGGTGGGTGAGTCCGGCAACGGTCAGGGCGCCGATGACCAGGATCTCCGCTCCGGTCAGGGTGGCGAGCACCCGCCCGGTGATGTCGACCCGGAGCAGGCCGAGCACGGTGATCAGCGCCCAGGCGCCCAGCGCGAACTGCCACCAGGGGGCGTCGATGCCGAAATGGGCGGCGGCCTGCATGGCGGCGAACGGGCCGAGCATCCCGTACAGCGCGATCTGCAGGCACGAGTATGCGGCGAGCGCCACCAGTGCCGCGGCCGTCCCCGGTACCCGGCCCAGTCCGGCGGCGATGAAGCTGTAGAACGCGCCGGCATGGGTCAGGTGGCGGGACATCGCCGTGTAGCCGGCGGCGAACACGGCAAGGATCACGGCGACCACCAGGAACGCCGCCGGTATGCCGGCCAGCCCGGTCACCGCGTACGCGGACGTGATCAGGCCGGCCGCCACGGTCAGCGGGGCGACCGCGGCCAAGATGAACGAGAGCACGGCGGGCTTGCCGATCCGGTTTTTGGCCAGCGAGCGGGACACCGTGCCCGGTCTGGCGGCTTGCATGGTCATGAAGCGGGGCTCCTGTCGGCTAGATGGTCAGGTGCGGTGTGACAGCACCGCGCTGGCGGCGGCGGCCGCGGTGGCGGCGATCAGCGCTCGCACGTCGGGCGGCAGCAGCTGGACCGCGTCCGGCACGGTCCGCGCGTGCGTGAGGTACTGATCGAGGCGGAAGCCGAGTCCGCACGCCGTGGCCAGCCCGACGAGTGCGCATGCGTGCGGGCTGGCGGGCCGGCGAGGATCAAGGGCCATCCCGGCGCGGCTGATCGGGGTGATCGCCCAGTCAGGATCGCCGGGGATCAGCCGTCCCGGGAGCCAGCGGACCCGGCGGCGGACCGTGGTCAGATAGCCGGCGTCCTCGAGCCGTGCCCCGACTTGTTCGGCCGCGCGGGCCGCGAGGAACCGCAGCCAGTCCCGCACTGGCAGCGGGATTGGCTCGGCCGCCATCAGTTCCAGCAGCGCCGCGTCCGCCGCGTCCGCCGCCGGGACGCGGTGCGCCCGGGACGCGGGCCGGATCGTGCCATCCGCTCCCAGGCCGGCGCGGCCGCCGAGGAACAGGTCCGCCAGCAGCCCGCCCGCCAGCCCCAAGCCCAGCTGCCGTGGCTTCAGCAGCGCCCGGCCCGTCCGGTCATCGTGGGCCATCAGCCACAGGTCGTCGGCAACCCGTCCGGTGCCGCGCAACCTGCTGTCTTCGGGCGTGGCCTGCCCGTAGCGCTCCGCTGGCCGGACCACGTAGCGGCCCCCGTACAGCTCAGGCACGGACCGCGGGGTTAATGAGCGATCAGTCAAGGATTCCTCCCTATGGCGCGCTCACGAGAACCCGGACGAGCGCGTCCGGGCCGCATAGCAGTCTAGGTTAGGCGCACATAACCGTAAATGGTCGACTAGTCTCGGGCTGCCGGTTACTCTGTCGGCGAACGGCCGCGGTCAGGCGAGCCCGCGGATCGCCCAGACGGGCGGCCGAGTGCCGAGGATGCACTCGGTCATATCCAGGCAGCGGCGTACCTGTGTCACGTAGCGGGTCCGGATCACGTCGGCTCCCTGCCAGGCGCACACTGTTGCCACTGCTTCCGCTGCCGCTTCGGTAGCCGCTCCGTCGACGTCCACCAGGCAGCGCCAGCCGCTGGCCGCTGGCAGCTCACCGGGTGTCACCTTGACGACGATGCGATCGCGGGACAACCCCTGCCGCTCGGCCCGCTCCGCCGCGGCGACCCCGGTGCAGATCAGGCCGGTGCCGTTCCTGATCGCGGTCGCCGCGTCTTCGGCGAAGTCCCTGACGTAGTCGGCGTCTTCGAACTCCCCGCAGATCAGCACGTCGAGGTCCGCCTGCCGGATACCGGCCGCGAGGTCCTGGTCAGCCCCGGCGTCGAGCAGCCGCGCCCCCGCGCTGGCCGCCGTGACCGCCATGGCCAGCGTGGCGACCGGGGCGAGCACCTCGATCGCGGTGGAGCCTGCGCGCTGATGCGACATCACGCCTTGAGCATGGCACGATTCTCATGTGCCTGTTGTCTTGGTGGTCGGGATCATCGTCATACTCGTCGGCGTGTTCTACGTCGCGATAGGACGGGGTGGCGAGCTTGCCTACGAGCAGGCGGACCACGCGCCACTCGACCTCGGGCCGGTGTCCGCGACGGACGTCGCGCTGCTGCGCCCGCCGACCGCCCTGTGGGGTTACAACATGCAGGTCACCGACGAGGCGCTGGATCACATCGCGCGCGCGTTGCGAGATCGCGACATCCTTATCGCCTCGTTGCAGCGCCAGCTCAACGACACCAGCCGCGGCATGACCGTGGTCGCCCCGAGCCCGGGCGCCTCCTTGACCGGGGCAACCGGCCTGACCCAGGCCGCGCGCTGGGACGAGGTCATCCCGCCCAGGGACGAGGTCATTCCGGCCAGGGACGAGGCCGCCACCGCACTCGACGAACCCGCCACCGCACTCGACGAACCCACGGCGGCATTCGGCGAGTCGACCACGGCACTGGACGGCACGTCGGCGGAGACCGACGTCATCGACGCGGCGGGCCCGGCGACTATCGATATGACGGCCACCGAGTCCGGCGCTACCACTGAGCAGCCGCGGCGGTTCGTCCCCAAGCACGAGCGGCCGCGCAGGTCCCGCCGGACCGAGCCGCCGACGCCGGCGTCGGCACCCCAGGCAGCAGAGACGGCCGAACCAGGGGAAGCCGCCGCTGAGGCGGCCCCGCCGGACAAGGCCGGCGAGGCCGACATGGTCGGCAAGGCCGGCGAGGCCGACAAGGCCGCCGAGGACGCTGAGGAGGAGGGCTGGTGACGAGCGCGGTTGCCGGACCGGATGGGAAGCTGCGCTGCTCCTGGGGCCTCAGCGCGCCGGAGTACATCCAGTACCACGACGAAGAGTGGGGACGCCCGGTCCGTGGCGATCAGGTGATCTTCGAGCGGCTCTGCCTCGAGGCGTTTCAATCCGGCCTCTCGTGGCTGACCATCTTGCGCAAGCGGGAGAACTTCCGTGCCGCGTTCGCCGGGTTCGACATCGCCGCCGTGGCCGAATTCACCGACGCGGACCGGCAGCGGCTGATGGCGGACACCGGCATCGTCAGAAACCGGGCCAAGATCAACGCCGTGATCGTCAACGCGAGGGCGGCACTGGACGTACCCGGCGGCGTCTCCGACCTGGTCTGGAAATACCAGCCGGCCGCGACGGCACCGCCTCGGGAGCTCGGCGACATTCCGGCTCAGACTCCCGAGTCCAAGGCGATGAGCGCCGAGTTGAGACGGCATGGCTTCGTGTTCACCGGGCCGGTTACCGCGTACGCGACCATGCAGGCGTGCGGCATCGTCAACGATCACCTGGCCGATTGTTTCTTTCGTCAGCTCGGGTGACGGACTGCCCACTGGCGCTCCGAATCGCCCGGCATCAAGCCTCTGACTAGCGGAAATGCCGAAGGATGCGGTTTAGGCTTATCGGCTCCCGGGCAATCTTATCACGCTGGGTGACGGATAAGCAACACTCTGTTACTCGGCGTTCTTTCTCGTAAACCGAAAGGAATGTGTGGTGAGTAAACGCCGATTCGCGATGGGGGTTGCCGCGTCCGCTGTGGCCCTCTCGACCGTCGCCTTCGCAGCGGCGCCGGCTTTCGCCGACGCTAATCCTGCCACCCCCGCGGTGGCAGCAACGCCGACAGATACTTCTGCGGTACCCACCGGAACCCCGTCGGCGCCCGCCCCAGCGGCGCCCGCCCCAGCGGCGCCGGCCCCGTTGGCGCCCGCCCCAGCGGCGGTGCCGTCGGTGCCCGCCGTCTCCGGCGTCGTCTCCGGACTCGGGTCCCTGACGTCGGGTCTTCCGCTGGTTTCCGGACTGAACCTGGGATCGCTGATCAGCAGCCTCCTCACCGCTGTGGAGAACCTGCTGAGCCAGCTTCCCATTGTCGGGCCGATCCTGGCACCGCTGCTCGGGAACCTCAGCGGCACGCTCGGCTCGGTCACCGGGTCGGTCACTGGTTCCGGCGGTTCCGGCGGGCTCGGCGGCCTGACCGGCGCGCTTGGCGGCCTGACCGGCGGCCTGGGCGGTCTCACCAGCGGCCTGGGCGGCCTGACTGGTGGCGCCGGCGGCCCCACCAGCGGCCTGGGCGGCCTGACCAGCGGCCTGAGCGGGCTGACCGGCGGCCTGGGCGGCCTGACCGGCGGGCTGACCGGCGGGCCGACGCAAAGCCAGGATTCGCCCGTCATCCGCAATCTGACGCGTGACGCGATGCGCGTGGCGAAGGCGATCAAGGCGCTGGAGGCCGCCGCGGCTTCGTCCGCGGGAAAGCACTAGCCGAACGACGAGGCGGCGCCGACCGATCACCCGGTCGGTGCCGCCTCGTTCCATGCGCCGGTGGAATGGCCGCCTATTATGCAGAGCGTTATGCAGAGCGGACAGACCACGACTGCGGCAGGGAGCGCCTTCTGATGAGCGGCGAGGTGATCGTCACGGTCACGCTCAACGCCGCCTTGCATGTGACCTACCGGGTCGGCCGCGCCGAGCCGGGCGAGCACATGACCCCGGTGTCCCGTCCGCGCTATCTGGCGGGCGGCCGGGGGGTCACCGTGGCCCGGCTGCTGCATGAGTTCGGCCACGACGTGCTAGCCGCGGGGCTGGCCGGCGGTGCTACGGGTGAGCTGATCGTCCAGGATCTTGCGAGGTCCGCGGTGCCGGCGGAGTTCACCCAGATCCGCGGCGAGTCCCGGCGCATCTTCGCCTTCGGCGACGGCGACGGCGACGGCGACCGCGACCGCGACCGCGACGCGGTCCGGCGGTTCGCGGAGCCGGGCCCTTACATCACGACCGAGGAACTTGGCCGGTTCGCGGCGGACTACCGCAGGATGCTGGCCAGCGCGGCCGCCGTGGTGCTGTGCGGCAGCCTGCCGGACGGCCTGCCGCCGGACATGTACGCGTCGCTGGTGCGCTACGCCGCCGAGGCGGGGGTGCCGGCCGTGCTGGACGGCGGCGGGGAGGAGATGGTCCTCGCCACCCGCAAGTGCCCGGATCTGGTGGTGGCCGAAGCCAGGGACGCTGACGCGGCTCAGGACCTGCTCCGCAGCGGCGCGGTCGCCGCAGCGGTGATCGTCGACGGCACGGTCAGCGTCGTCACCAAGTCTGAGCGGTGGACCGCCCGCGTCTCGCCATCCTCAGCACCCTCGGCCGGCCCTGCCACCCCTTTCGCGGTGCTCGACCGTGGCGCGTTGGTGGCGGGTCTCGTCCCCGGCGAACTGCTCGGCTGGTCCTGGCCGGATCGACTGCGGCATTCGGTGGCGCTGGCCGCCACGGTGGCGCGGTCGGGCGGTGAGCCTGGCCTCAGTGGCTACGAAACCCTGCTTGATACGGTGACGATCACTTCGCAGTGATCATGTGCGCGTAAACGATGATGTTGTCCAGATAGTGCCCGGTTGCCGCGTCGAAAGGACCGCCGCAGGTAATCAGGCGGAGTTCCGGATACTTGCCGCTGCCGTAGACGGCCGCGGTTGGGAAGGCGGTCTTGGCGGCCTTCTGCAGCCCGTCCACGACGAAGGCCGCGACCTTGCCGTCCGCCAGCGTGACGTATATCCGGTCGGCCGGGCGCAGGTACCTGAGGTCGAAGAACACCGAGATGCCGGTGGCGGAGTCGACATGACCGAGGATGACCGCGGCGCCGGGCTGGCCCGGCGCCGGGCCGTAGTCGTACCACCCGGCCAGGTTGTGGTCGCCAAGCGGCGGCACCTGGACGCTGCCATCGGAGTTCCTGCCGACTTTCATGACCGGCGCGCTGACCCCGATGGCGGGGATGCTGATGCGCGCCGGCACCGATCGTGCCAGCACCTCGACACGGGGATCGTGCACCTGCCTTGGCACGGCCGTCGTCACCGATGTCGGGATCCCGGTGGCCGCGGCGCCCATGGACAGGCCCCCGGCCAGCGTGAATGCCGCCACGCTGGCGCCGCCCGCGCCGACCACGGCAGCCGCGAAAGCGGCTGCCAGTGCCAGCCGGCCGGGCGGCTTGCGCCGGTGACGGGGCACGTGCACCGGTCAGGCGGCCTGCGCTCGCCGCCAGCGCCGGACCGCGAGCAGCCCTCCCGCTGCCGAGGCGACCGCCGTGGCGGCGCCACCGAGTGCCCATGGCAGCGCGCTGCCGCCGCCCGGACCGCCGCCCGTCGCGGCAGCGCCGACCGGGACCGCCGCACTGGTGACCTGTGCCGGCGCGGTCGTCTGCGGCACGGCTGGCGTAGACGTAGACGGTACAGGCACGGGCGGCATGGTTGTCGGGGGCATGGTTGTCGGCACCGGGGGCGGAGTAGTCGGCGGCGGGGGCGGCGTCGTCGGCGGCGGGGTGTGCTTGACCCGCGGCTTGTTGTGCTGGATTACCGCCTGGGCACAGCTGCTGTTCTCGCGGGACTTGGTGTCGCCCGTGGACAGCAGGCTCAGCGCCCCCGACAGCCCGGACGCGGGCACCTGGACGCTGAGCACGCTGACCGCGACGGTGTCGTTGCACAGCTGCACCGGCACCTGGTTGTTGCTGACATTCACCAGGCTGCCGTTGCCGTTGCCGTTGCCACCACCGCCGAGGACCGCGGCGCTGGCCGCCGTTGCCCCCAGGCCAATGGTCGCCACCGTCGCGACCGCAAACGCGATCGCGCAGTTCTTACCGGACATACTTTGTCTTCCTCCATCTAACTGGTGATTACGCGGGCAGAGCCCCGCGGCGAGTCGCGAGTATGTGCGGGCTGCCCGCGGCAATCAGATGCCTTCCGCGTCGGCCTGCGGAAGCGCGGGTGAATCCCCCGTACGCCACACGGTGTACGGGGGATCGTCCTGACCGGTGGGCGCCCGGTTCCGTCGCGGGTCCGGGCGCCCGCACCGGTTCAGGGCTTAGTTCCGCTGGCCGGTCAGCTGGCCGCAGCTGCTGTTCTGGCGGGACTTGGTGTCGCCGGAGGACAGCACGCCCAGCGCGCCCGACAGGCCCGACGCGGGCACCTGGACACCGAGGACGTTGACCGCGACGGTGTCGTTGCACAGCTGCACCGGCACCTGGTTGTTGCTGACGTTGACCAGGCTGCGGTTGCCGTTGCCGTGGTCGCCGTCGCCGTGGTGGTGGCCCCAGGACTCCGAGTCCGGGTCGTCGGCCACCGCGCGCATCAGCTTGGTGTCCGGGTCGTCGGATCCCCACGCCCGGTCCTCCCGGCCGTTGTCCTGGATGGTGGCCTGGGCGCAGCTGCTGTTCTGCGCGGCGAAGGTGTCGCCGGGCGACAGCACGCTGAGCGCGGCGGCGATGCTCTGGAGCGGCACCTGGACGCCGAGCACGTTGACCGCGACGTAGTCGTTGCAGGCCTGCACCGGCACCTGGTTGTTGCTGACGTTGATCAGGCTGCTGTTGCCGTTGCCGCCGCCACCGAAGGTCGCAGCGCTAGCTGCCGGCGCACCCAGGCCTATGGTCGCTGCCGTCGCGACTGCGAGCGCGAAGGCGCGGTTCTTTCCGGACATACTTTGTCTTCCTCCATGTAAGCTGGTGATTCCGCACGCGAAGCCGCGCGGTAGTGCCGATTTCGAGGGTTACCATACATGGGTTTTCGCTGGCGGAGATGAATTTGGCCGGCGAGCCACGACTATTTGCCGATCGGCCCGCGGCAATTCGGGTGCTTTTTCCGGTCCAGTCTGGATCCAATTCCCGGCTACTATCCCATAGCGCGACAATGTCATTATCCGGACATACGTGTGACAACGCTTCTGCGGTGAAATATCCGGCAGAGGGGAACTTGGGTGCCACGTTGCCGGAGGGATCGTCGCTCGGTGTCGTGCGACACGCTCGTTGACGTGCCCGGTACTTCATAGAGCCAGCAATTGATGACTATCGGTGTGCTAGCGTGATGGCCCGACCGATCACAGTCAGTGAATCATCCGATCCTGAACGTAGTTGTCGGCGCCATGCCGGAATGGAGAGATCGTGTAAAAGTGGCGAATTGTCCAGCGAGTCCGGCTTCGCCGGATCGGATCCCGGTCGCTGCCACCAAGACCGCTAGCTGACCTTCAACGCCCACGCTTTTCCCCCAACTCGAAATGGAGTGTTCCGTGTTCAATTCGCGTGTCTTTTTTGGCACCATCGCTGCAGGTGTGCTCGCGGCTGGAATCGCCGTTCCGGCAATCGCCGCGACGCCCGCGTACAGCCCGGCAAGCCATGTCAAGTCGGCTGCGGGCGCGCCGGCCATGCCGGTCAGCGGCGCACTTCCCGGCGGTGTCAGTTCGCCGAAGGGCTTGATCGGCGGGACCCAGGCGGCCAGAGCGCTCAGCGGCCTGGGCCTGGCAGGCGTGCCTGCCATCGCCCCGCAGCTCGCCGGGCTCGCGGGCGGCGCCAGCGCTCCCGGCGCGAAGAACGGCCTGCCCACGACGAGCAACCCGGCCAGCGGCATCCAGCACCCCGCGACCAGTACTGTGCCCGCGCAGACCAACGCGGCGAGCACCGGCACACCCAGCGGCGTGAAGACGTCGGTGTCGGGACGCGACACCTCCGACGTGCTGAAGTCGCTGCCGGTCGTCGGCTCGCTGACCGGCAACCTGCCGCCCCTGGCCCCCTAAGCTCGAGCGCTGTCCGGGCAGTCGGTCTCGCCGCGCCCGGCTCGCCCGCTGCGAAAAGACCCCGTCCCTGCGCGGGGTCTTTTCGCTCTGCGCTATCGGCATTCCTTTCGTGCGACAATGCCGTGATGGGCGCTGTTGACGAGCCCGACGTAGCGGGTCTTTTCGCGCCGGTCGCCGCGGTGGACGCGGTTCCCGGGGTCCTGGACGAGGCGCGCGCCGCGCTGTCTCACCTGGACGATCCTGTGGACGCCGAGTTGTGGGGCTCGGACGTCGTCGGAGCGCTCTCGGCGGCCGGCCAGGCCGCGGCGATGACCGCGCTCACCCAGAACCTCATTCCGGCTGCCGAGCAAGCCGCGACGCCCGAGGCGCTCGCCACGCTCCGGGTCTTCGCCGCCCTCGGCTCACCGGAACTGCGCGAGGCCGCGAACCAAGCCGCGGCGCGCGTCGCGGCCAAGGACGTGCCCGAAGCGCCGTGGGCACGGCACATCGGCGCGCCGCTCGTCCGGGATTGCTGGCACTACGCGGACACCGGCGGCCGCCAGGAATCGGTGGCGATCACGTTCGGCTACGGGGAGCGGGAGCATACGATCTCGGTGCTCATCGACCACGGCCGCGGCGGCGGTATCAAGGACATCTGGGTCGCCAAGGGTCCCGGTCTCTTCGACACCGAACTCGCCGTCGGCGATGATCCGCGGCTGCTCTTCGAGACCCTGGGCATCGCGCACGCCCGGGCTCGCCTCCAGCAGGCTCTCGCGGTCGGCGAGTGTCCGGAGAACAAGGATCAAGCCGACGACATCGCCGCCCATCGCGCACTGCTCAAGGCCCGAATCGACCAGCTGGCCGCCCTGACCGGCTAACTCGCCGCGCACTCGGCCCCGTGCGGCACGTTCCGTCGCGCGCTTGTCGTGCAAGCTGCCCGCAATGTCCGCTATGTGCGGTGGGTTCGACGCTAGCTCCACCGCCGAGAGGTGATCCGAAATTATTGCGGACACTTACCCTCCCAGATTGGGGGGGTAACTGTCCGCAATAATCTGGCGCACCCGCCGGTCCGCCTGGAATGGGGTAAATGTCCCGGTTCACGGCGCGAGCAAGCCCGATCACGGCCAGCCGCGCGACACGTCACGAACGGACGGCGTTCTGGAACGTCTTTCCGACACGGAAGCGCCACGCGTCAGCGGGCATAACGCCGTAAATCGGGCAGGCGGCCAGCGGTCTGCGGAAGTCAGCGCGCGAGGCGAGCCGGACGCGACGTACCCGTGCGTAGCAGGGCGCGCACGCAGCACGGCCCCGCGCGCGCCACGGCCCCCTTGCGCGCAAAGAATTAACCAAGCGTATAATTAACGCCTGGAGGCGCGCGTGAGGGATGCGTGTGACGGGCAGGCCTGTGGGCCGCTACGACGGGAGGTTCGGATGCTGGCGATGATCGTGAAGGAGTTCCGGCAACTGCGGCGCGACCGCCGGACGCTGGCGATGATGATCGTGATGCCGGTACTGCTGCTCGTGGTGCTCGGCTACGCGGCCAGCTTCGACGTGTCCTCGATTCCGGTCGCCGCGGCGGGGCCGCACGCTGCGGCGGCGCTGCGCGGCCCGTTCACCGTCGTCGCGACGAACCCGCATCCGGACGCCGGCTGGGCGCGGAACCAGCTCCGCGACGGGAACGCGGGGGTCGCCGTCGTCGGCGCGGGTAACAACGCGAAAGTGCTCGTCGACGGTACCCAGCTGTTCACCGCGCAGGCCGCCGAGCGCGCGCTCGCCAACACCAAAGCGAAAACGAACCAGGACCCCGCCGTGCAGATCCTGTACAACCCAGGGCTGAAGACCTCGTTCGTGATGATCCCCGGGCTTGCCGGGGTGATCCTGGTGTTCGTCGGCACGGTGGTGACCAGCCTCGGCGTGGTGCGGGAACGGCAGGCCGGCACGCTGGAGCAGCTGGCGGTCATGCCGCTGCGGCCCGCCGACGTGTACCTGGGGAAGATCGCCCCGTACTTCGGCGTCGCGGTGGCCGACCTGGCGATCGTGCTGGCCGTGGGCACAAGCGTGTTCGGCGTGCCGTTCCGCGGGTCGGCGGCCGTGTTCGGCCTCGGCGCGCTGCTGTTCGTGTTCGTCACGCTCGGCCTCGGCGTGCTGATCTCCAGCGTCTCGCAAACCCAGGGCCAGGCGATCCAGCTCGCGATCATGACGTTGCTGCCGCAGGTGCTGCTGTCCGGGCTGATCTTCCCGCTGTCCTCGATCGTCGCCGGGGTCCGGTGGATCGCGTACCTGCTGCCGCTCACCTACTTCACCGAGATCTCCCGCGGCGTGATGCTGCGCGCGGAACCCATCGGCGCCCTCTGGCAACCATTCCTCTACCTCACGCTGCTCGGCGTTGCCATCACCGGGCTCGCCACGCTCCGGTTCCGCGCCTTCCTCTCGCCGAAGGAAAGCTGATGGACTGGGGCGCCACAGACGTGACGGTAAGGTTCGGCCGGACCGTCGCACTCGAAGAGGTGAGCATAAAAGCCACCAAAGCAACAGTCACCGCCGTGGTCGGCGGCGACGGAGCCGGCAAGTCCACGCTGCTGCGCTGCGTCGCGGGTGCGCTCGCGCCCGGATCCGGCACGATCGCAAGGCCCGAGGCACACCGGATCGGATACCTTCCGCCCGGCCAGGGTGGCTACGAGGATCTGTCCGTGACGGAGAACCTCCAGTTCGTTCTCAGCGCCTACAACATCCACCGGGAGCTGGACGACTACCTCGAGCGCAGCGGGCTGGCCGGGGTGCGCACCAGGCTCGCCGGGCATCTGTCGGGCGGGATGCGGCGCAAGCTCGGGGTGATCGCGGCGCTGCTGCCGGAGCCGGAACTGGCGGTGCTCGACGAGCCGACGACCGGGGTCGACCCGGTGAGCCGGGCCGACATGTGGTGGCTGATCGCGCGGGCGGCCGCGGGCGGCGCGGCGGTGCTGCTCGCCACCACGTACCTGGAGGAGGCGGCCCGCGCGGAGCGGGTGCTGGTGCTCGACGCCGGCCGGCCGCTGGTCGCCGGCCCGCCAGGCGAGGTGGTCGCGGCCATGCCAGGTGCCATCGTGCCGGTCCCGGACGAGCCCGCGGATCAGTCCGAACGACGACGCGCCTGGCGGCGCGCGGGCGGCTGGCGGGTGTGGCAGCCAGACGGGCACGGCGGGCTGACGCCCGACCTCCAGGACGCGGTCTGTGTTGCCGCGATCAACCGGGAGCTGTCCGATGCTGGCTGAGTGCGCGGGTGTGACCCGGCGGTTCGGGCGGTTCACCGCGGTGGACGGCGTGGACCTGACCGTCGAGCCCGGCGAGGTGATCGGGCTGCTGGGCGCGAACGGCGCCGGGAAGACGACGCTGATCAAGATGCTGCTCGGGCTGCTGCCGGTCTCGGCGGGTGCGGTACGGCTGTTCGGCGAGCCGCCATCACGGGGAAGCCGGCGCCGGATCGGCTACCTGCCGCAGGGGCTTGGCCTGTACGAAGACCTGACCGTGGCGGACAACCTCGCGTTCTCCGGCCGCGTCTTCAACGCCCCCCGCGGCGTCCCGTCCGCGCTCGCCCGCTACAGCTCGACCCCGGTGCACGAGCTGCCGCTCGGCGTGGCGCGCCGGGTCGCGTTCGCCCAGGCGCTCGCGCACGACCCGGCGCTGCTGCTGCTCGACGAGCCAACCTCGGGCGTGGACCCGCTGGGCCGGGCGCGGCTGTGGGAGACGATCGGCGGTGCCGCGGCCGCCGGCGCCGGGGTGATCGTGAGCACGCACTACATGGAGGAAGCCGAGGAGTGCACCCGGCTGGTCGTGCTCGCCGCCGGCCGGGTGGTGGCCGAAGGCACCAGCGCCCAGATCACCGGCGACACGCGGACCGTCGTGGTGCGGCGGCACGACTGGGCAACGGCGCTGACCGCACTGGACGAAGCCGGGCTGCGCGCGGTGCTGGCCGGGACCGGGGTGCTCCGGGTGCCCGGGGTCGCCGAGGCGCGGGTCACAGCCGCGATCGGCCCGGCCGGAGTCGGCACCGAACCCGCCACGCTGGAGGAGCGCTTCTTCCAGCTAGTCTCGGGTGCGTGACGGAGAGCGCACGGCGAAGGCGCGCCGGACGGCGCGGCGGCGACAGCGACACCCGTACCGCGATCCTGGACGCGGCGCGGCGGGAGTTCGGCGAGCACGGCTACGACGCCGCCACGATCCGCGGCATCGCCGCCGTCGCCGAAGTCAATCCGGCGCTGGTGCACCACTTCTACGGGACCAAGGAGCAGTTGTTCGCGGCCGCGATGCGGATCCCGGTCGTGCCGAGCGAGGTGATCAAAGCGCTCGCTCCGGATTCGCCCGACCACCTCGGCGAGGCGCTGGTGCGGACCCTGCTCACGGCCTGGGAGGTCGCGGACGTGCGTGAGGCGTTCCTCGGGCTGGTCCGCTCCGCGGCGACCAGCGAGCAGGGGGCCGCGATGCTCCGGGAGTTCGTGACCGGCACGATCCTCGCCGCCGTGGCGCAGATGGCCGGCGGCCCGGACGAGGCAGGCCGGCGCTACCGGGCGTCGCTGGCGGCGAGCCAGGTCGTCGGGCTCGCGTTCACCCGGTACCTGCTCCGGCTGGAGCCGATCGCGTCGGCGAGCGCCGACGACCTGGTCGCGGCCATCGGGCCGGTCATCCAGCGGTACCTGACCGGAGAGCTAGCGGGGTAGTGCGGGTGCGCGTTCGGCCGGGTCGCCCGACCCGGCCAGCGCCCAGTCGGCGCCGTCCAGGCGGATGAACCTCGCGTCGAAGCGCAGCACGCCGCCCGAGGCCGCCCCGTCGACCAGCCGCGTCAGCCGCGCGCTCACGAACTCACCCGGCCCTGGCTTCGGCAGTCCCAGCGCACTGGCCAGTCCCTGGTCGCCCGCGTAGTCGCCGAAGATCACTATCCCCTCGTCCCGCAGCTGATCCCGTGCGCCGCCGCCGTCGCGGACCCGCTTCATGTAGTCGTCCTGCATCGCGACCGTGGCGACCACCGTGCGGCTCACCCGCATGCCCAGTGCCTGCCGGAACAGTTCGTTCACCCGTTGCTGGCCAGAAGCGGGCGCGAAAACTGAAACCACAGCCCGTTCCGATAGCCGCAGGAGGATGTTTTCCTGCAACGGCGCGCGCGCGTGCAGCCACAGCACCGAGCCGCGGCCTTCGTCGTTCAGCGATCGTTTCAGGTCCCGGTTGCCGGCCGGGCGCAGCAGCTCCGGCCGGGCACGCAGCAGGCCGGCGGACCAGGTGCCCTCGTCGTCGCTGGCCTGGATGACCAGCAGCAGCTTGCCGACCGCCTCCGGCGGGATCATCCAGCCGCCCACCCGGTGCGAGAACTTGCAGTCCACGTCCGCGCCGGCGATCGAGTAGTCCAGGGCCGCCCCGTCCGCCAGGCGCAGCGCGCGTTGCACGTTGATCTCCACCAGCGTGCCGGCGTGCGTCTTCTCCGTCTTGTGCAGCTGATCCCAGCGGTACCGGCCGGTGTGCTGGCCGTCCAGCAGCATGTCGAACGCGCGGCGGATCGCGCCCGCCATCAGCGCGCCGTCGGGGTCGAGCGTGGCCAGGGCCGTGGCGACGGCGGCGAGTTCAGGGTCGTCGCCCGCGGCGACGTCGAAAACCGGCGGCACCTCGGCCAGGCCGGGCAGCACGCCCGGGTCCGCGGCCGGCTCCTCCGCCGGCATGCCCGGCAGGACGAGCTGTCCGGGCAACGGCAACGGCGCCGGTAGCGGCGCGGGCACGCTCTGCTCGCTAACGTTCACCAGGCGAGGGTAGCGGAGGTTCGGCGGCACTACGCAGCGCGTCCATCAGCTCGGTCACGGCCGGCGGGTCCGGCGGGTCGCCGTAGCGCACCGCGTACACGTAGCGGCGGGTGCCCGGCAGCGGGCTCGACCGCACGCCGGGATGCCGGGCGGCACGCAGGCACAGCGCGGGCAGCGTGGAAACGCCCAGCTCGGCGGCCACGAGCGCCTGGACGGCGACGTAGTCGTCGGTGATGAACGCGATCTTCGGCGTGAACCCGGCGACCGTGCACTGGGCAAGCAGGTGGGCGCGGCAGCGGTCGCAGCCGGCGATCCAGCGGTGCCGCGCGTACTGCGACAACTCGGGCGAGTCGCCCCCCGCGTCGCGGGCCGAGGTGACCAGGTGCACCGGCTCTTCGAGCAGCAGCCGTTCCCGCAGGCCCTCGGTGACGTCCACATCGCCGTCCTCGTCCGCGGGCGCGACCAGGGCCTCCGTGTCGTACCGGAACACGAGCGCGACGTCGACGTATCCGGCCCGGAGCATGCGCAGGGCTTCGGGGGGCTCGGCCTCGGTCAGGCGCAGGTCGACGCCGGGGTTCGCGCCGCGCAGGTACGCGGCGGCGGCCGGCACGATCGTGCCGAGCGCCGACGGGAACGCGGCCAGCCGCAGCCGCCCGGCGCGCAGCCCGGTGTACGCGGCCAGTTCGTTCTCCGCGGCGTCGAGCCGCCCGATGACTTCGGCGGCGCGCTCGGCGAGGAGCCGGCCCGCGTCGGTCAGCCGGATGCCGCGCCCGGCCCGCTGGATGAGCTTGGTGCCGGTCTCCGACTCGAGCCGGGCGAGGTGGTGGCTGACCGAGGGCTGGGCGTAGTTCAGCGCGCGGGCGGCCGCGGTCACCGAGCCGTAGCGGGCCACCGCGACCAGCACCCGCAGCCTGGTCACGTCCAGCATTATTCGACTATAGATCTTACTTATCGGTTAGCCCACACCCCCATACCCGACTAATTCATCCAGCTAGGACCGCCGTCTAGGACCGCCCGTCGAGGAGCGGACCGTTCGGATCCCGTACGGGCTCTCCCGCGTACCCGCGGCTAGTGCCCCGAGCTCCACCCGGGGCACGCCGAGGAACGTGACGTCAGGACCGAACATGCCGCGGACTGTCTCCATAGCCCTCCATGATCGCAGCCGGCTCCCGCCGCGCCGGGGCGGCCTCAATCCTGCGCGGCGCCCATGGCAGCCACCAGTTGGCCGTGCCGAGCAGCTCCATCACGGCCGGCACCAGGACCAGCCGCACCACGGTCGCGTCGATCAGCACCGCGACCGCGAGGCCGAGCCCGATCTGCTTCACCGCCACGTCCGGGGTGAGCACGAAGGACAGGAACACCACCACCATGATCGCCGCCGCCGCGGTGATCACCCGTGCGGTCGAGACGAGCCCGTGCGTAACGGCCCGGTGGTTGTCGCCGGTCGCGTCCCACGCCTCGCGGATCCGCGACAGGAGGAACACCTCGTAGTCCATGCTCAGCCCGAAGAGGATGACGAACAGGAACATCGGCACCCACGTGGTCACCGGCATCTTCTCCGGGAAGCCGAACAGCTGGTGCCCCCAGCCCCACTGCGTCACCGCGGTCAGCACGCCGTACGCGGCGGTGATCGACAGCAGGTTCATCACCGCGGCCTTGACCGCGACGACCACGGACCGGAACACGACGATGAGCAGCAGCATGGACAGCGCGACGACCACGCCGATCAGCCACGGCAGCCGCTGGCCGACCAGGTTCGCGAACGTGACGGCTCCGGCGTTCGGCCCGGTCAAGTACCCCCTTTCTCCCCGGGGGTACGCGTCGGACGGCAGCACGGTGTCCCGCAGCTTGTTCACCAGCACGTTGGTCGCCGGGTTCTGCTCGCCCGTGGCGGGGTACGCGACGAACATCGTGGCCTGCCGGTCTTCGCTGGTCACCGGCGGTGTCACCGCGGCGATCCCGTTCGTTTGCGCTATCTGCGCGGGCAGGCTTCCGGCGCTGGCGCCGCGGATGGTAACGATCAGCGGCGCGTCGAACCCGGGCCCGAAGCCCTCGGCCATCGTGGCGTAGCTGGCGTATCCCATCGTGCCCCTGGCCTGTGACGACTCGTCCGGCATGGCAAGCTTCATGGCCAGCGTCGGCGCGGCGAGGACGAGGATGACGGCCGCTGACACGCTGGCCGCTATCACGGGGTGCCGTTGGATCATTTCCGCATAACGAACTGTCCTGCTTGGCCCGCGCTGCTGCTTCCTGCTGAATCGCGACGGCTTCGCGAGCCGCGTCCCGCTGAACCCGAGCAAGGCGGGCAGCAGGGTGAGCGAGGCGAGCACGGTCATCGCCACGGTGGCCGCGGCGGCGATCGCGACGCCGTTCAGCAGCGACTGGCGCAGCACGAGCAGGCCCAGCATGCCGATCACCACGGTCGTTCCGGCGGTGAGGACAGACTTGCCCGCCGTGCGCATCGCGGTGTGGACGGCCTGCTCCGGTGTGCGTCCGTCGTGCAACTCGCTGCGGAACCTCGTGACGATGAACAGCGCGTAGTCCACGCCGACGCCCAGGCCGATCATCGCCGCGATGATGGGGGAGAAGGACGGGGCCGGGACAATGTGCCCGAGCAGCGCGATGATCGACAACCCGGAGCCGATCCCCATCAGCGCGGTGGCGATCGGCAGCCCCATCGCCAGCAGCGAGCCGAACGCGATCAGCAGCACCACCGCGGCCGCGCCCACGCCGATCCCGTTCGAGGCCCCGCCGTACGGTGTTTCGGCCAGGTCGACGGCGTCGCCCCCGAGGTAATACTGGACGCCGCCGCCGCTGGCCTTCGTGGCGTCGGCCATCAGCGCCTTCGCCTCGCCGGTGGGAACCGTGGTCTCGTCGAACTGGATGGTCACGAACCCGATGTGCCCGTCCTTGGCCACGTGCAGGCCGGAGACGCCGGTCACATGCGCCGCGTTCCGGAACGCCCCGAGCAACCCGGCCAACCCAGGCATCCCGCTCACCTCAGGCGCCTCAGGCGCCCCAGGCGCCCTCAACTCATTCCTAGTTTTCTGATCGGTAATCGGCTCAGTTGACTTGATCGCCAGCGTGAGCGTGTCGCCGGACTGGCGGGCGAAGTGCTGGTTCAGCAGCGTCTGCCCGGTGTCGGTGCCCTTAAAGGTGTCCTGCGCCGCGGCGCCGAACCGCGTCCACAGCGTGATGAGGCACGCCACCGCCAGAATCCAGCTAATCAGCGTCGTTTTCCGGTTGCGGTAGCACGCAAGCCCTAGAGTTCCCATAGCGTTAACCCTGCTAGGGGCGCGTCCAGAAGGCGTCCTACGCTGGGAGACACTTGGGCGTACTCCACCGGGAGTACGTGGCCCTGAGGGGGTATTGCCGTGCTGGTACAGGTTGCGGACCGTATCCACCGCGTGTCCGGGGGCGTGACGAACTTCTATCTGATCGAAGAGTCCGGCAAGTACACGGTGGTCGACGCCGGGACGCCACAGGACTGGAAGCTGCTGGTCAGTTCGCTCTCGGAGCTGGGCGCGACGGCCAATGACCTCGACGCGGTGCTGGTCACCCACGCGCACACGGACCACGTCGGCTTCGCCGAACAGGCCCGGACGGATGCGGGTGCCGTCGTGTGGATCCACGAAGCGGACGCCGAAGCCGCACGGCAGGGCAAGCTGCAATGGAAGAACGAGCGGAGCAGCTTCAGCCCGCGCTATCTGTCGCGCGGCACGTTCTGGTCCACGGCACTGTCGCTGGGCAAGCGGGGCGCCACCAAGCTCGTCCCCATCAAGGAGGTGTCGTCGTTCCGCGACGGGGAGGTCATCGAGGTGCCCGGCTCGCCGCGTGCGCTGCACACGCCCGGACACACCCCCGGCAGCGCCGCGATCGTCGTGGAAAGCAGAAGCGCCCTGATGACCGGCGACGCCCTGTGCACCTGGAACGCCTACACCGGCCGGGTCGGACCCCAGATCATGCCGTCGGCGCTGAACATGAGCAACGCCCAAGCCTTTGAGTCGCTGGACCGCCTGGCAACGGTAACCGCCGACGTCATCCTCCCCGGCCACGGCGACCCCTTTACTCAAGGCATCCCGGAAGCAATCCGCCAAGCCCGCGCCGCCGGAACGTCATGATCACGAAGCCTTTTGCACCCGTTTCGGGGGCAAAACCGTTCGTGATCATTGGAATGTCAGAGGTGCACTGTATAAGTGCGGCATGGATCTTACGGAGAGTGCCAGAGAGCTTACGGAATGGCAGAGCGGCGTGGCGTCACGGCAACAATTGCTGGACGCTGGCGTCACTCAGAAGGTGATCGCAGCGCGACTGGCGCGCGGGCGGTGGCAGCAGTTGTATCGCGGGGTGTACGCGACGTTCACGGGGCCGGTGCCGCGGGAGGCTTGGCTGTGGGCGGCGGTGCTCCGGGCCGGGCCGGGCGCGGCGCTCAGTTACTGGACCGCGGCCGAGTTGCACGGGCTCACCGACGCGCCGCAGGACGATCCCGCCAGCGGGATTCACGTCACGGTGCCCGCCACACGGCGCGTCCGGGTGCCCGGCGTCGTCATCCACATGTCCGGTCGCGTCGGGGCGGCCACGCAGCCGAACCGGGAGCCGCCGCGGACGACCATCGAGGAGACCGTGCTCGACCTGACCCAGGTGGCGCGCACGTTCGACCAGGTCTGCGGCTGGATCACCCGGGCGTGTGCCAGGCGGCTCACCACGGCGGAGAAGCTGCGGACCGCGCTCGCGGCACGGAAGAAGCTCGTGTTCCGCGAGGAGATCGCGGACAGCCTCGCCGCGGCCGGCGTCGGCGTGCACTCCGTGCTGGAGTATCGCTACCTCACCGACGTCGAGCGGGCGCACGGCCTGCCGCCGTCGCTGCATCAGGTGCGGGTCGTGCTCGACGGGAAGAACGCGTACCGGGACGTGTACTACGCCGAGTTCCGCGTCGCGGTGGAGCTCGACGGACGGTTCGCGCACCCGGACGAGGATCGGGCCCGGGACCATCACCGGGACGTGGTCGCGAGCGCCGAGGGCATCCTGACCTGCCGCTACGTCTGGGAGGACGTCAACCAGAACCCCTGCGATACGGCGATCCTCCAGGCGCGGGTGCTGCGCCAGCGTGGCTGGCAGGGGAGCCCGGTGCCGTGCGGGCCTGACTGTCCGGTCAGCGGGCGGTCAGGCCGTGTTCGTAGGCGAAGACGACGAGCTGTGCGCGGTCGCGGGCGCCGGCTTTCGTCATCGCGCGGCTGACGTGGGTCTTGGCGGTGAGCGGGCTGACCACGAGGCGCGCCGCGATCTCGTCGTTGGACAGGCCTGCCGCGACCAGGCCGACGACCTCTCGCTCCCGCTCGGTCAACGAGGTGAGCGGCGAAACGGAAGGCCGGGTCACCGGCGTGCCGCCGGCCGTAAAGGCCGCGATCACCGCCCGCGTGACGCTCGGCGACAGCAACGCGTCGCCGCGGGCGACGACGCGGATCGCCTTGAGCAGTTCGTCGGGTTCGATGTCCTTGACCAGGAACCCGCTGGCCCCGGCGCGCAGCGCGGAAAACACCGTCTCGTCGTCGTCGAACGTGGTGAGCGCCACGACCCGCACCCCCGCCAGAGCAGGGTCCCCGCTGATCAGGCTCGTCGCCGTGACGCCGTCGACTTCGGGCATCCGCAGGTCCATCAGCACCACGTCGGGCCGGTGCTCGCGGGCCATCGCGACGGCGACGCCGCCGTTGTCCGCCTCGCCGACCACCTCGATATCTTCGGCCGAGTCGAGCAGCAGCCGGAAACCGGCCCGGAGCAGGGCTTGGTCGTCGGCGAGGAGTACCCGGATCACGCTGGCTCCTCGATCGGCAGCAGGGCGGACACCTCGAAGCAGCCGTCGGCGCGGCGGCCCGCGGTCAGCGTGCCGCCCACGGCGGCGGCCCGTTCCCGCATGCCCGTGATCCCGTGCCCGCTGCCCTCGTCGCTGACGCCGTCTCCGTTGTCGGTCACGCTGAGCGCCAGCGATCCCGGCTGGTAGCAGACCCGGACCGTGGCCGCGGCGCCCGGCCCGGCGTGGCGCAGCACGTTGGTCAGCGACTCCTGGAGGATCCGGTACGCGGCGTGGTCCGCCGCGGGCGGCAGCGGCACCGGGTCGCCCTCCACGTCGACCGTCACCGATGTGCCGGCCGCGCTCACCGCGTCGCGCAACGCGGCCAGCCGGTCAAGCCCGGTGGGCACCGCGCGGCCGTCCACGGGAGCGTCGCCACGAAGCTGTCCCAGCACCAACCGCATGTCGCTGAGCGCAGATTTGCTGGTCTGCCTGATCGCGCGCAGAGAATCGTTGAGCGGGGAGGCGGAGCCTATGTCGTTCTGAGAAATCAGGTGAAGAGCGGAGCCGGCCTGAACGGCTATGGTGGCCATGCTGTGCGCGACGGTGTCGTGCAGCTCACGGGCGATGCGCAGGCGCTCCTCCGCGACCTGGAGCCGGAGCCGTTCCGCCGTTTCCGCGGCCAGCGCCCGGCGGCCGCGGACCACCTCGCCGAGCAGGACGGCCATCACGAACAGCACGATAGACGGGTAGAAGTTCGACGCGAGCGCGACCGCGCTTTCCGAGCCCGACAGGCCGACGAACAGCAGGCCGGCCGACATGACGATCGCCGGGATCGCGATGGCCCAGGCCAGATCGCCGGCCAGCGCCACGTCGTAGACCGGGATGCCGAGCAGCGGGGCGGGGGAGATGTTCCGCCGGTCCAGGGAGTAGTACAGGATGATCGCGACGAAACAGATCTGGAGTACGCGCAGCGGCCAGCGGTGGCGGAACAGCAGGGGGAGCGCGATCACGGCGCCGAGCAGGTAAGCACGGAGATCCAGTTTCGCGGCGCCCTCCCCGCCACCCACCGTCACGCTGATCTCCAGCAGCGCGATCACCGCGAGCACGATGCCGACGTCGAGCAGGCGGACGCCGAACGGGCCTTCGGCCACCACCCAGGGCGGCAGCCGCCTGGTCTGCGGTGATCTGACCCTCACGGCGTTACGGTACGCGATCCGGATGCTGCGTCAACCCCGGCGGGGAGTTGCGCGTCTCACCTAATGAGGCTCGGCGAAAGCGGGACGCCGAGCCTCGTTTATGTCCGCGATGGCCGCCGCGACAGTGCCATGATGGATGGCTATGGTCCGGACACCGGTCAAGGTTGCCACGGCGCTGCTCGCCTTCACGTTGCCGATCGCGGCGTGTACCGGGGGGTCTGGCAGCTCAGGCCCGGTCAGCTCCGGTTCACCGGGGGCAAGCGCCCAAGCCGCGGCCCCGTTCCCCGCGGCGGAGAACAGGCTGAGCGGAACCTCGTCGTGGCGGATCACCGACCAGGGTGCGGACGACGCGATCGACGGTTACGCGAGCGCCCAGTCGGTACTGCCGGGACAGAGCTTCACGCTCTACGTGTCGACGACCGCGAAGTCGTTCCGGGTCGACGCGTTCCGGTTCGGCTGGTATCAGGGCCACGAGGCGCGGCTGGTCTGGCGGTCCGGCGCCGAGGCCGGCCGGGACCAGAAGGCCGTGGCGATCACTCCCGGCACGCACATGGTGACCGCGTCGTGGCGGCCCTCGATGACCGTGCCGACGCGCGGCTGGCCGGCCGGCTCGTACCTGCTCCGCCTCGATGCGGCGAGTGGCGCGGAGCGCTATGTGCCGATCATGGTGCGTTCGGCCAGCACGGCCGGGAAGGTCGTCATCCTCGACGACAACACCACGTGGCAGGCCTACAACACCTGGGGCGGGTACAGCCTCTACCAGGGGCCGGACGGGCTGGGCGCGGACCGGGGCTACCAGGTCAGCTTCAACCGGCCGTACGACGGGGACGGTGCGGTGCGGTTCCTGGCCTTCGACCAGGCGGCGACCGCGGTGGCCGAACACGCCGGGGTGCCCCTCGCCTACGAAACCGACGTCGACCTCGACGCGCACCCCGGATTGCTCGCCGGTGCCCGGGCGGTGATCTCGCTCGGCCACGACGAGTACTACTCGCTGGCGATGCGCGACGCGCTCGTGGCGGCACGTAATGCAGGGACAAACATCGCCTTTCTGGGCGCTAACGCGATATTTCGGCATATAAGGTTCACGGACGGCGAGCGGGTGATCATCTGCTACAAGGAGGCGTCGATCGACCCGCTGTTCGGCAAGGACGACGCGGACACCACCCAGCAGTGGCGCGAGCCGCCCGATCCCCGCCCGGAAAGCGTGATCACCGGCGGGTTCTACGAATGCAATCCGGTCAGCGCGCCGTACGTCGTCTACGACCCGGGAAGCTGGATCTTCGCGGGGACCGGCGCGCGCAAGGGTGAGTCGTTCCCCGGGATGGTCGGCCCCGAGTACGACCGCCTCAACCCGCAGGCGCCTTATCCAAAGCCGCTCCAGGTGCTCGCCCACTCGCCGCTGACCTGCGACGGGACCGCCACGTTCGCGGACAGCGTGTACTACACGACGCCGGGCGGCGCCGGGGTGTTCGCGTCCGGGACGATGCGCTGGGTGTGCGCGATGCGCGGCCCGCACTGCGGGCACGGGGTGACGACGGCGGCGGAGCGGTTCGTGGACATTGCCACGGACAACCTGCTGCGTGCTTTCGCGGCGGGTCCGGCGGGCAAGACCCATCCGGCAGAGGACAATGTCGCTGAGGTGAAGCCACCGGCGATTCCGAGGTTGCTGTTCGGAATCGACTAACGGAGTGAGGGGAGCGCTGGCGGGCCTGTGGACGACATTGACGCGCGCATCGTCGCTGCGCTGATCCGGGACGCCCGGGCGAGCTATGCGGTGGTGGGCAACGAGGTCGGGCTGTCCGCCCCGGCGGTGAAGCGAAGGGTGGACCGGCTGCGCGCGGCCGGGGCGATCACCGGGTTCACCGCGCGGGTCGACCCCGTCGCGATCGGCTGGACCACCGAGGCCTATGTGGAACTGTTCTGCGGCGGGCGCACCTCTCCCGACGAGATCGCCGCCGCCGTCCGGCGGTACCCGGAGGTGGCGGACGCGTGCACGGTGACCGGGGAGGCGGACGCGCTGGTGCACATCCGGGCCGCCGACGTGCGGCACTTCGAAGAGGTCATGGAGCGGATCCGGGCGGAGCCGTTCGTGAACCGGACACGCAGCGTGATCGTGCTCTCCCGTCTGGTGGACCGCGACCTGGCGCCCATTCAGTAAGGCGCCGCATCGGCGTGCCTCTGACCAGCCGATGCGGCGATTAGCCGCATCGGCGTGCCTCTGACCAGTAGAGTCGTGCTCATGGCCGAGTTCCAGCAGGACCCGAGCGCAAACACCGGGCGCTTCCGGGCATTTGTCGAGCAGGCGAACACCACCGATTCTCCGTCACCGGCCGTGTCCCGCGGCAAGCTGATCGGCATCGGCGTAGCGCTGGTCGTGATCGTCATCGTGATCCTGGCCGTCGCGCTCTGAGGTCGTCACCTGCCAGCAGGCGGCCCCTTTGTAGGTGACATCCTGTAACGCATGACGACGGGGATGACCGCGGACCCAGCCGCGCACGATGCTGAGCGCCACCGGCTGACCGCCATGCAGGGCCTGGCGGCGCTGTCCCTGGACGCGCTGTCCTCGGTGGCCTACGGTCCCGAGGCGATCCTGGTCGTACTCGTCGCGGCGGGCGCCGCGGGACTCGACTACACGATCCCCGTCACGCTCGCGATCTGCATCCTGCTGGGCGCCTTGGTCCTGTCGTATCGCCAGGTCATCGCCGCGTTCCCGAACGGCGGTGGCGCCTACGCGGTGGCCAAGGCCCACCTCGGCCGCAACGCCAGCCTGATCGCCGCGGCCAGCCTGATCGTCGACTACGTGCTGAACGCCGCCGTCGGCGTGTCGGCCGGCATCGAGGCGGTGACCGCCGCGTTCCCCGCGCTGTACGGCGCGACGACCTGGCTGTGCGTCGGCGTGCTCGTGCTCATCACCGGCCTCAACCTGTGGGGCGTCTCGGAGTCCGCGAAGGTCTTCACGGTGCCGACGGTCGCGTTCATCGCCGCGATGGCCGCGATCATCCTCGCGGGTGTTTTCCGGGCCAACCCCGCGGTCGCGGTCAACACGCACCTCGGGCGGTCCACCGAGGCCGTCGGCATCCTGCTGATCCTGAAGGCGTTCGCCTCCGGGTGCTCGGCGCTGACCGGGGTCGAGGCCATCGCGAACGCGGTGCCCCAGTTCCGCAAGCCGAGAGAACGCCGCGCCCAGCACACCGAGGTATGGCTCGGCATCCTGCTCGGCGTGATGCTGATCGGCCTGGGCTACCTGATCCGCAGATTCCATGTCGTCCCGCAGCACGCCACCACCGTGCTCGCCCAGCTCGCCGAAGCTTCGGTCGGCCACAACGTGATCTACTTCGCCATCCAGCTGATCACGATGGTGCTGCTGGCACTTGCGGCGAACACGTCGTTCGCCGGCCTCCCGGTGCTGACGGCGATCCTCGCCAAGGACAACTACCTGCCGCACATGTTCGGCCTGCGCGCCGACCGCCAGGTCCACCGCTACGGCGTGGTCGTGCTCGCCGTCCTGGCGGGCGCGCTGCTGGTGGCGTCGAAAGGTGACACGCAGCGGCTGGTCCCGCTGTTCGCCGTCGGGGTTTTTGTCGGCTTCACCCTGTCCCAGCTCGGCATGGTACGGCACTGGTATTCCGAACGAAGCTCGGGATTCCGGACCAGGGCCGCTGTCAACGCCATCGGGGCTGTCCTGACGTTCGGTACCACGATCATCGAGCTAGTCGCCAAATTCACCGAAGGCGCGTGGCTCATCGTCCTGGTCATCCCCGCCACCGCCCTGCTGTTCCGCCAGGTCCATTCGAGCTACACCCGGATCGGCGAACTGCTCGGGCTGGGCAAGACGCCGCCGCCCCCGGTCGCCGAGAAATCCCTGGTCGTCATCCCGGTCGGCGCCATGTCCCGGCTGACCTCCGAGGGCGTGAACACCGCGCTGTCGATCGGCGACGAAGTCGTGGCCGTCACGGTGTGCTTCACCGACCCCGAGGACACCGAGGCGACAGCGCCATCCCGGGGGGCGGGCCCCCCAGACCCCCCGGTGTCGTTCCGCGACCAGTGGGACGCATGGCATCCGGACGTGCCGCTGATCACCCTGCGGTCGCCGAAGCGGTCGCTGAGCAAGCCGATCGTCAAGTACCTGTGCGACATCGAGCGGTCCGACAAGTACCACCGCCTGGTCGTGCTGATCCCCGAGGTCCAGCCGGCGTCCCCGTGGCAATACCTGCTGCACAACCAGCGCGGCGTGATCCTCGACCGCGCCATCCGCCGCGCCACCGCCAACGTCGTACTCTGCCGCCTCCGCTACCGCCTAACCGACCTAACCCGCCCAACCCCCTAAGGGGTCCGCCCGCGCGAGGGTCCGCCTCAATCGCAAACCCCCGCCCGCGCCCTCGCCCGGCCCGCCCGCGCCCCGCGCCCGCGCCGCCGCGCCCCGCGCCGCGCCCCATATCGGGATATTTACCGCTATTCCGGGCGCCCCGCCGGGCGCGCCGCATCATTGCGGACACTTACCCCCCCGATTTGGGAGGGTAAGTGTCCGCAATAATTTCGGACCACTGCCCGGGCCGAGAGCAAGGACCGAACGTACCGGAACAAAACGGGACATTGCGGGCAACGTGCCTAGCGAGCGCGCGCGACCGCTGGGAACGCGTGCCGTGACGGTTACACGACGATTTGATCAAACGATGCACAGCGCCTAGGCCACCGGATGGCAAGATTGGCCGCATGACCGTTGACCTGCCGGTGGCTTTGGTGACGGGCGGAAATCGCGGCATCGGCCGCGAGATCTGCCGCCAGCTCGCGCTGCTCGGCTACGTGGTCGCGCTCGGCTCGCGCGACCTGCGCAAGGGCGAGCTGGCCGCTAAGGAACTCGATCCGGAGGGCGCGAGGATCATCGCCTGCCCGCTCGAGGTGGACAACTCGCTGAGCGTGGACGCGCTGGCGGGCTGGATGAAGGAACGCTTCGGGCGCACCGACGTGCTGGTGAACAACGCCTCGACGCCCTACGACCGGTGGGCCACCGCGTCCGGGGCCGATCTGGGCATGGTCGCCGAGGCGATCGACGTGAACGTGTTCGGCCCATGGCGGGTGATCCAGGCGCTGCTGCCGTTGCTGCGGTCCAGCCCGCAGGCCCGGATCGTGAACGTGAGCAGCGAAGAGGCATCGATAGCCGCGATGACCGGCGGGGCGCCGGCGTTCAGCGTGTCGAAGGCGAGCCTGAACGCGCTCACCCGGCTGCTGGCCGCCGAACTGGGCCGCGATGGCATCCTGGTGAATTCGGTCTGCCCCGGTCAGCCCGCCAACGCCGAACATCCGGGCACCGGGCGGAATCTCGCGCAGGCAGCGGCCAGTGTGATCTGGGCGGTCACGCTGCCCAACGGCGGCCCCACCGGCACGTTCACCAGAGACGGCCGCCCGTTCCCCTGGTAGCTACCTGACGCTGCAGACCCCGTTAGCCCGCCACGGTCCCGGGATGCGGTGGCGATTGCGGGCCACTACCCGGTACACCCCGGCCGCCAGCCAGCTCACCGGCGGCATCAGCATCGTCCGCCCGGCAACAGACCACGGCACGCCACTGGCGATCAGCCACGCGGCGATCGCCCGGTGCCCGGCTTTCGGGGCACCATCCGCGGCCACCCACTGCACCGCCCGCGTGACCGCGGCCCGGTCCAGGCCAAGCGCCGCCAGGTCAGCTCGCTGCCACGGCACCAGCGTGACATCCGCCTTCAGCAGCCGCTGACCCTGCCGAGCGCTCCACGTGCAGAACGAGCAATCGCCGTCGTACACCACCGTGCCGGTTGTCATGCGGCCGCCTCCGAATGCCGCGGACATTACCTCCCCAGCTTAGGCGCGCGATCTTCCCGGACGGCTACCCGCCAGCAGGCCACTGCCGGTTCGCCTGCTGCCATGCCGGTGGCTCGGGGCGATAGGGCATGGGGCCGGGCGCCTGCTGGGGCGGCCAGGGCGGGTTCGGCGGGTAGCCGGTCTGCAGCCGTCGCTGCGGGCCGGTCTGCCACGGACCGTTGACCAGAGGTTGAGCGGCCCGACGCGGCAACGGCACGGGCTCTGGGTAACTCGGCTGCGCGTATCCGCGCGCGGCGTAAGCGGGCTCGGGCTCCGGTTCGCCGTACTGCTCGGGCACGGTCCTAACCCGCCTGCGCCCGGGCGCCATGCTGAGGCGCCCCAGCGCACAGATGTAGCACACAAGCGCTCCGCCGGTCAGGATCGCCATCCACAAGGACGCGGTGTTCTCGCCGTTCTTTACGAACATCTCCCCGGCGGCGAACGCGCCGAGGATGGCGGTCAGGCCGGTGATCGCCAACGTGACCATCGGCCGGTCCCTGACTTTGGCGGCGCGGATCAGCACCGCGGTGGCGGAGACGATCAGCACGATGCCCAGCAGCACGTGCACGGTGAGGCCGAAAGGTGCCGTCTTGATCTCCTGGATGAACCCGGCGTACGCATCCGAAGCCGGCACCGAGACGTAGAGGTTGAGGATCATGCCGAGGCTGAACTGCGCCACGAGAGCGATCAGAGTGGTGAGGCAGGCTCTGCGCAGTGCCGCCATGCCAACCAAGCGCGCATGCCGGCCGCTGCCGACTTGACCATGGGATATTTGTGCCGTCTGGGACACCACGACCCTTCCTTCTCCCACCTCACTCATAACTACGGGCGCGGACACCACCAGGTTCAAACTGCCGGGAAGATCGCCGTCCCGCGTTAGGATTCCAGAGTCATGACAGAAGGCGCGGAGGGCAGCGCGCTCGACCTGGACGCGCTCGCGGTCAGCGACAGGTTCCGCCTGTTCAACTTCACCAGACGCGACGACCACATCGCGTACCTGTGGGTGCTCCGCGCCCTGGACCGGCTGCGGGCCGTGCACATGGTTCAGGCGCACAGCGACGACGTCCAGCAGGCCCTCAGCGAGCTGGCGGCTCACCACGACGAGGTCCCCGCCATCGACGCGAGGGTCCGCGAGCGGCTCGACGCCCTGGCCGACGACGGCATGCTGCACCGCCTGGAGGACGCCTCCCGGGCGGGCAGCCTGGCCAGGTACCGCAACCGCCAGTCCGTCTACCAGTTCAGCGAGCTGGGCTACCGCGCGTTCACAGCGGTCGAGGACGTGCTCAACGCCAGGATCCAGGACGCGAACCTGTCCCGTCTGGTCTTCTCGAGCATTCTCGACGACCTCAAGGCCCTCGCGAAAGCAACCAAGCAGAGCGACAAGGACCAGGTGTACCGCAGCCTCGACCGCCTGGACACCGTGCTGGACGACATGTCCCGCCGGGCCGCGCAGTTCCACCTGACGCTCGGCGAGATCATCCGCTCCACTGACACCAGCCCGGACACGTTCCTGCGGTACAAGAATGCCTTGCTCACGCACATGACGGACTTCATGGCCGAGCTGGACCGCTACCTGCCGAGGCTCGCCGCCGCCGTGCAGGACATCGACGAGACAACGATGCTCCAGCTGGCCGCCCAGGCCGACGACCGGCCGTTCATGGCCGGCAGCGACCTGGAAGACGACTGGCGCCGCCGCTGGGCCGCCCTCCGGTCCTGGTTCGCCGACGACGCGCACCACCCGCCACGGGCCGAAGGACTGCGCACCGCCACCCGCGCCGCGGTCTCCGGGGTGATCGCGCTGCTCCGCCAGGTCACCGAGGCGCAGCGCGGCGGCGTGAACCGGTCGTCGCAGCTCCGCCACCTCGCCGAGTGGGTGTTCCGCACGCCGGACGAGCCGGCCGCCCACGCGCTGATGTCCGCCGCGTTCAACCTGAGGTCCGCGCGCCACCTCGGCGGCGCCCACGACGACGCCGAGCAGATCTCCAGCCGAACGACGTGGTGGGACGCGCCCGGCGTCGAGATCTCGGTCACCCTGTTCAAGCGCGGCAAGGCTCCCACCCCCGGTGTCCCGCAGCCCGCCCGGACCAACCCCGCGGTCAAGGCGGAGCTCAGGCGCCGCCAGACCCAGCAGCGCCAGCAGGAGCGCGAGGCCGCGAATCGCCTGCTCGCGCACGGCGCGCACGATCGCATTCTCGACGAGGCCGAGACCCGGGTCCTGCTGCGGCTGCTCACGCTGGCCACCGAGGCCCGCACCGTCGTCGCCGGCCGGCTGACCCAAGCCTCAGGCGGCAACGACGTCCTCACCATGCGCCTGATCCCCTCGGACACCGGAAGCACCGTGCAGACCAAGCAAGGAACCCTGCACCTGCCCGGTTTCGAGCTCGACCTCCAGCCCGCGGGCAGGCCGCGGTGAAAACCGCCAACGACGTCTCGCTCACCGATCTGGGCAGCTACCAGCACGCGGTCCGGCTCGTGCTGACCCACGACGTGATCACCGCCACCCGGCCGCGCCCCGGCGTGCTCGAGCAGGTCCTGCGGCACGCCGACCAGATGACGAAGGACTTCAGCGACCTGTTCGGATACACGCTCATCGCCACCACCCGCCAGGTCCGCCTCGCGCGCCGGCTCGACGTCCTCGACGCGACGCAGACCGCTGCGTTCGGTGCCCGCTCGGGACGGCCCTTCGACCGTCGCCGGCTCGCCTACCTGTGCCTGGTGCTGGCCAGTTTCCAGCGAAGCCGGGTCGAGATCAGCCTCGCCGACCTGGTCAGGACGTTCGCTCCGACCGCGAACGCCATCGACGGCCTCCGCTTCGACGCCACGATCACCGCGCACAAGGCGGCGGTCGTCGACGTTCTCGACTGGCTCGTCGACCGCGGCGCGCTCCGGCTGTCCGACGGCTCGATCGAGGCCTGGACCGCCGACACCGAGCGCGGCGACGCGCTCTACGACATCGACCACGACATCTGCGCCGCGCTGTTCCGCCCGGCCCGCCCGGTGCAGCACCTGACCAGCGCCGCCGGCCTGCTGGACGCCACGTTCGTCAGCGCCAAGCAGCGCGCCCAGCGCGAGGCCGCCGCCCAGCGCGCCGCCCGCGCGCTGATCGAGTTTCCCGTCGTCTACTTCGCGCAGGTTGACGCGGAGATGGCCGACGCGCTGACCCGGGGCGTTGCCGACAACGTTGCCCGCCTGACCGGGCTGACAGTCGAGCGCCGCGCCGAAGGAATAATGCTCGCCGACGCCGGCGGCCGCTGCACCGACCGCCCGTTCCCCGGCCGCGGCGGCGCCGTGAACCGCGCGGCCGGCCTGCTGCTCGCCAAGATCGCCGACCTCATCGAGGATCCCGACCAGACGCTGACCGCCCACGAGCTGCCCGCCGTGGCGGAGGATCAGCGCGACCTGCTGGCGCGCATCGACTCCGCGTTGCCGCTGGCTGGGGTGGTGCGGGAACTGGCCTGGTCCGCCCCCTACGATGATGCGGAACGTCCGGTGGTATCTCAGGCCGTAACCCCGCTTGTCGCACCTTTCGTCGAGCAGAGCAGGCTCCGCGTCATGATCGAAGAGCTGTACGACGAGCTGGGCGCGGCGTCGTTCACGATCACCTGGCAGCACGACCCGCCGGGGCTGCTTTCGGCCGCCGTTGCCCTGCTCGGGGACCTGCGGCTGCTTCGTCCGGTGCCCGGCGGGGTGCTCGTGCTCCCCGCCGCGGCGCGCTACCGCAACATCAAGCTGGCACTTCCCGTCCGGCACGCCGAAGGCCAGATGGCGCTGGACTTCGCATGACCGGCCGTTTCCGGCCGGCGCGCGCGGGCGTCGTCAACGTCTGGGATTACGTGGACGAGGAGTGGGCGTTCGCGGACGGCCGCCTGGCGCTGCGCGGCCACAACGGCTCCGGCAAGACCAAGGCGCTGGAGGTGCTGTTCCCGTTCGTGCTGGACGGCGTCGCGGACTCCCGCCGGCTGGACCCGTTCAGCGGCGAGAACCGCACGATGAAGTCCAACCTGCTGTACCGCGGCCAGGAGTCCGAGTACGGCTACGCCTGGATGGAGTTCTCCCGTCCCGGCGAAACCGTCACGTTGATCATCGGCATGCGGGCGCACCGCAACACCGACGGCGTGCGCATGTCGTTCTACGTGACCGGGCGACGGCTGGGCGTGGACTTCGGGCTGCTGTCCGCGGATTCGCGTCCGCTGACCGAGCGTCAGCTCAAGTCCGTGCTGGAACCCGAGGCGTGGCGCAAGACCGCGACGGAGTACCGCGACCTCGTGGACCACCGGCTGTTCGGCCTGGGCCGGGAACGGTACGCGCAGCTGCTCGACCTGCTGCTCGCGCTGCGCCGCCCGCTGCTCGCCAAGGACCTCGACCCCGGCAAGGTGTCCGACACGCTGACCTCTGGCCTGAGCCCGGTGGACGACGACCTGGTGCAGCAGGCCGCGCGTGACTTCGAGAACCTGGCCGCGGTGCAGAAGCTGTTCGACGATCTGACCGCGGCGAACGCCGCCGTTCAGGACTTCCTCACGCACTACATGGCCTACCTGCGCGCGCACGTGAAGTTCCAGCTGGACCGCGTGCAGGCCCGGATGGAGACGGCCGCGACGCACGCGGAACGGATCCGGGAAGCCGCCGCCGAACACCAGCGCGCGCTCGGCGCCGAACACGACGCGGAGACCGCGCGGAACGCACGACGCGACGAGGGCGAGCAGCTTCAGGGCAGGCTGACCGGCCTGCGGAATTCCGAGGAGTACAAGGCACAGGGCAGGATCGAGGACAAGCGCCGCGAGGTCGCGCAGCGCGCCCAGGAGCTGGCGAATCAGCGCCACCAGCACGGCCGGGACAAGAGCCAGATCGAAGAGCTGGAGCGGTCCGCCGTCAAGCTGGCCCGCCGTGCCGCGCAGGCCCGCAGCGAAGCGGACCGCCACACCGTCGCCCTCAACGACGCGGCGCAGCGCTCCGGCATCGCCGACGACGGCTTCGGCCCCGTCGATCCGGGCGACGAGCTGCTGAACACCGCGCGAGCCCGGGTCGCGGCCCGCAGCGATGACGTCGGCGAGATCCGCCGGCTCCTCGAAGCGATCCGTGACGCCAAGTCGAAGCGTGACTGGCGCGAGCAAGACCTGGGGACCAAGGAAACCGCCGAACGCGACTCCGAACAGGCCGCCGCCAACGCCGCGGACGCTCTCGCGCAAGCTCGCCAGTCAGTCGCCGCCGACCTAGCCGCCTGGACGACGCGCTGGGCCGCATTCGCGGACACCGCCCAATCCCTGACCGACGCGCTCGATCGCATCGGCGCACCCGGCGAGCCAGGCCTCGGCGAGCTGTTCGCCCAGCTCACCGCCGATCGCCAGACCGCCGCGATCACCGAACGCGCCAACCTCCAGACCCAGCTCCGCGACATCGCCCAGCGCCTAGCCGACCTGCGCGCCGAACGGGACACGATCGCCGCCGAACAAGACGACGCGCCCCCGCCCAGCGACCTGCGTCCCGCCAGTCGCGAGGGCCGCCCCGGCGCGCCGCTGTGGCAACTGGTCCGCTTCGCCGACGCAGTCGATGACGGCCAGGCCGCCGCGATCGAAGGCGCGCTCTACGGCGCCGGCCTGCTGACCGCCTGGCTGCACCCGGATCCGGCGCTCACCCGCGAGGCGCTGGCCGCGGCGGAAGCCGACGGCTACCTGATCCCAGGTCAGCGGGCAACCGGCCGCACGCTTGCGGACGTGCTTGTACCCGAAGACGAAGCACCCGCCACCACGGCCGCGGTCCTGCGCTCGATCGCCCTGACCGACGACCTCCTCGACGCGACGACGTTTCCCGCCGTGTCGACGCGTGCCCAGTTCAGCTACGGGATACACGCCGGTGCGCGGCCGAAGGCGGCGCCGGAGTACATCGGCGCGACCAACCGCGCGAACCGGCGCCGCGCGCGGCTCGCCGAGCAGGACACGCTCATCGCCCAGACCACCGCCGAGGAGCAGCGCCACGCCGCCGAGCTGGACCGGACCGGCGCCTTCCTCGCCGACCTGCGCCGCGCCCGTAAGGAACTCCCGGACACCCGTCCCGTCGCGAAGGCCGCCGAAGCCGTCGCCACGCACGCCGCGCTGCTGGCCAGGGCGCGCGACGAGGCCGCCGCGGCGCGCACGGCACTGGACTCCGCGATCGCCGAGGTGGAGGCCAGAACCCGGCAGCTCCGCCAGGCCGCGGCCGAGCGCCGGATGCCGACCGCGGCCGGCCAGGTGGACGCGATCGCCCGCGCCGCCGCCGAGTTCGAGAACGCCGCGACCCAGCTGCACGCCGAACGCGCCAAGCTCGCCCAGGCCGAAGAGGACCTCGCCGCGCAGACCGAGACGATCGAACAACGCAAAGTCGAATATGACGAAGCCGAAGCAATCCTGGACGAGCGCGAGCGTCTCCAGACGGCACTGGAAGAGGAGTTCCGCACGCTGGAGGAAACGCTCGCCGCGGACGTCCAGCAGGTGCTCGAGCAGATCCGGCAGACCGAGGCGCTACTCGAACGGTCTGCCCGCGAGTACCGCGAGCTGGACAGCCGCGTCCGGGCCGAGCACGACAAGGCCACCGCCGCCGAGCGTGATCTGCACAACGAACGCCAGGCCCTCACCGAGGCGGTCACCGGCCTGTACGAGCAGGCCGCGCAGTTCGGCGAGTACGCGCGGTCCGACCTGCGCCCGCTGCTCGGCGTCACCGACGCCACCCCGTGGCCGGACTCCGCCCGCTGGCCCGAGCCCGCCCTCGTCGACGCCGGTACTCCTTCGTTCCTCCCGCCGGACGTGGCCGGCGTCATTGACGCGTTCGCCGCCGCGACCCGCGGCGGCCGTCAGGTCACCGACGGGACGCTGAAGAACACCGCGGACCGGATGTCGGTCGCGCTCAAGGAGTTCACCGAGGCGCTCGCCGCGTGCGACCAGGACTACCGGGTCGACTGGGAACCCGGCGCCGTGGTCACCGTGCACGTGATCGACGACGAGGGCCGTAAGCCCGTGGCCGGCTTCGCCACCCGTATCGCGGAACGCGCCGCCGACCAGGGCGTGCTGCTGGAGGAGCGGGAGCGCAAGGTGCTCGAGGACGAGCTGCTCGCCGCCCTGGCCCAGCAGATCCACACCCGGGTGATCGCCGCGCGCGACCTCACCCGCGACATGAACGCGGACACCAGGTCCAAGCCGATGTCGTCCGGGATCGCGATCGGCATCCGGTGGGCCCAGTCGGACTCGATCACCGAGCAGCAGCGGGCCGCGTCGCGGTTGCTGGAACGCGACACGCCGGGCCCGGAGCGGCTCGCCGAGCTGCGCGGCGTGCTGCGCGACATGATCAGGGAGTACCGGGCCGCGCATCCGCGGGCCACGTACCGTGAGGCGCTGGCCAGCGTGCTCGACTACCGGTCCTGGCACGCGTTCGAGTTGCTGCTGATCCAGCCGGGAGAGCCGGAGGCACGGCTGACCCGGGCGAAGCACTCGGTGATGTCCGGTGGCGAGAAGTCCGCGGCGATCCACCTGCCGCTGTTCGCCGCGGCCAACGCGCTGTACTCCTCCGCCAAGGATCAGTGCCCGCGGATGATCGCCCTGGACGAGGCGTTCGTCGGCATCGACGAGCGGTACAAGCCGGACCTGTTCGGGCTCGCGGTGAAGTTCGACCTGGACCTGTTCATGACCGGCCACGACCTGTGGGTCACCACGGCGACCGTGCCGATGATCGCGCACTACGACATGTACCACGACAAGACCACCCGCACGGTCTCCTCGCTGCTCATGCTGTGGGACGGCGCCCAGCTCATCGATGAAGGCGCTGGCTACGCCGACAACGAGGCGCTGGTGACGGAGCTGCTCGGCTTCCGCCCGACCCGGCACGCCCCGGTCGGCACCGCGTCGACGCTGTACGCGGGCCCGGAGCCGGACGAAGAGGATGACGACGACGTTTGACGGACCCGAGTACCGGCGGCTGCTGCGTGCCGCGCGCCGGTCGCTTGAGCGCACCGGCGGCGACCTGACCGGGTCGGTCAGCCTGGCCGATCCCGACGACGCCGAACGCAAGGCGATCATCGGCATCACCGGCCAGTATCGCGCGGGCGGCACCGCGCGGCTGACCGTGCGGCTCGCCGACCTGGACCGGGCGGTGCGGGAGGCGACCGGCGGCGGGCTCGCGGAGCTGCTGACTGAGCTGGGCGGGCCACTGCGCGACCGGCCTGCCGAGCTGGCGGCGAGGGTCACGGCCAGGGAGACCATCGTTCGTTCCGCGATAAATGCGTTTGATGAACAGTGGTACCGGGAGTGGCTTGCGGCGCTCGAGCGGGACGGGACGCTGACGCGGCTGGTCAACGCGGGGGAGTCGGCGCGGGTCGCGGAGGCCGTGCGGGTCCTGGCGGAGCTCTCGGCGCGGGCCGGGCCGGTGCTGCTGCCGGAGCTGGCCGCGGCGGTGACCGGTGACACGAAGGCGCTCAACCATGGCACGGTGCTGTCGACGCTGGTGCTGCGGGCGTTGGTTTTGCGGGTTGGTTCCGGACAGTTCAACACGGCTGAGACGCGACGCGAGCTGTGGGACGCCAGTGGCGTTGTGGTGGACGATCTGGCGAGCCGGGTGCTGGTGCTGAACCTGCCGGCTTCGGGGGACGGGCTGGGGGAGTGGCTGACCGGGGCGGCGCGCCGCGGTGTGCCGTTCTACGTGACGTTGCAGCAGCTCACGGCCATGCCGGTGCGGGTCTGTGTCCCAGTCGTGCACATCTGCGAGAACCCGGCCGTGCTACGCCGCGCGGCGTCGGACCTGGGCGCGGCGGCGGGCGCGCTGCTGTGCACCGAGGGGCGCCCGTCGACCGCGTTCCACCAGCTGGCGGCCGCGGTCGACGGCGAGCTGCGCTACCACGGCGACTTCGACTGGCCCGGCATCGCGATCGCGTCGTCCGTGATGTCCCGCCACGGCGCCGCGCCATGGCGCATGGCCGCCGCCGACTACCTGGCCGCGGTCCGCGCGGACTCGCTCGCCCTGGCCGGAACCCCGCACCCCACCCCCTGGGACCCCGCGCTCGCCGACGCCATGGCCGCCACCGGCAAGGTCGTCTACGAGGAATCCGTAACAGAAACCCTAATAACCGACCTCCGCCCCCAATAACGCCCGTCCGCCCACCCTCCGCACCGCCCCCGCACCGCCCACCGTTCCCGCACCCCCCAGCGTTCCCGCGCCGCCCACCGCTCCCGCACCCAGGCCCGCGGACGCTGCCCGGCCCATGAACTGGACATCTAGCCCATTCCGGGCGCGTCGGCAGGCGCGCCGGATTATTGCGGACACTTACCCTCCCGGTTTGGGGGGGTAACTGTCCGCAATGATTTTCGACCGGTCCCCGAGGTCCGCGGAGGGCTCCGGAACGGAGGGTCATATCGGCACGAACAGGGCACCGGTGATGAGCTACGCGGACACCAGCGCTCGGATGCTCTCCTTGAGCGAG
>DASRFJ010000199.1:0-38917 GCA_035651595.1 Streptosporangiaceae bacterium
CGACGACCGGCCGAGCGCCCGCGGAATCGCCAGCGCGATCGCGGCGGCCACGGCGACGCCCGCCGCCCCGCCCCACACCGCAGGCGCCAGGCCGGCGACGAACGACGCGCCGCTGGTGAACCCGCCGTGGGCCGAGAACACCGCGCCGAGCACGGCGATCCCGAACACGCCGCCCAGTTCGCGGATCGCGTTGTTCGCACCGGAGGCGATGCCCTCCTCGGACCGCCGCACCGAGCTGAGCACCACGTTGGCGACCGGCGCGAAGAACAGCGACATGCCCACGCCGGAGACCACGAACGCCGGGACCATGTCCAGGTACGGCACCGCGGGCGAGGCGATCAGCGCGAGCCAGCCGAGCCCGATGGCCTGGAGGAACAGCCCGGAGGCCAGCAGCACCTTGCCGCCGATCCGGTCCGACAGCGCGCCCGCGATCGGTGCGACAAGCACCGGCATGCCAGTCCACGGCAGCGTGCGGAGTCCGGCCTCCAGCGGGCTGTAGTGCTGGACGACCTGGAGGAACTGGGCCAGCAGGAAGATCGACCCGAACATCCCGAAGAACATCAGCAGCGACGCCGCGTTGGTCATCGCGAAGCCACGGGAGCGGAACAGCCGCATCGGCAGCATCGGCTCGCGGGCGCCGCGCAGTTCCCAGGCCACGAAGCCGGCCATCAGTATCGCGCCGATCACCATCGGCGGCAGCACGGTCAGGCTGGTCCAGCCGTGCGCGTTGCCGCGCACCACACCAAGCACGATGCCGAACAGCCCCAGGCTGGCCAGCAGCAGGCCGGGCACGTCCAGCCGTGTCGAGGTGCCCTTGCTCTCCGCGAGCTTGGTGCGGGCGAACGGCAGCAGCGCGATGCCGATCGGCACGTTCACCCAGAAGATCCACTGCCAGGACGCGCCCTCCACGATGGCGCCGCCGACCAGCGGGCCAAGCGCGACGGCCAGGCCGCCGACCGCACCCCAGGCGCCGAGCACCAGGCCGCGCCGCTCCGGCGGCACGGCGGCGGACAGCAACGTCAGCGTCAGCGGGATCAGCACCGCCGCGCCCACGCCCTGCACCGCGCGGGCCGCGATCAGCCAGCCGATTCCGGGCGCCAGCGCCGCGGCCGCCGATCCGGCGGTGAACAACGCGAGCCCGCCGGTGAACATCCGCCGTCGGCCGAACCGCTCGCCCAGGGTCGCGCCGGTCAGCAGCAATACCGCGAACGTCAGCGTGTACGCGTTCACCGTCCATTGCAGGCCCTCAAGCCCGGCGTGCAGGTGCTCGCGGATGGACGGCAGCGCTGTGGTCACCACCAGGTTGTCGAGCGACGCCATGAACAGCGCCGCGGACGTCACCACGAACGCCCAGATCATCCTGCTCTTCGAGGTCATCTCCCCGGTTCCCTTCATATTTGCTAAGTGAGTACTCACTAACTTCATTGGGCATAACGAAATCGGTTCTTGTCCCGGTATTTGTGCTTCTAAGGCTTAGGCTTCGGGCACCAGCTGGTCCAGCGCTCGTCGACCTCGGGCAGGTTCATCGCCGCGGCGACGTTCATCAGCATGCCGACCGCGAAAAAGTCCACCACGGTCTGATAGGGGAGCCCGGTCAGCCGCTCGACTAGCTCCCACAGCCGCCGGAACCCGGTGCGCGTGACCTCGCGGATGTCCGGATCCTCGCAGGCCGCGTACGCCTGCATCTGGATCAGCAGCAGGGTCCGGTCGTCGAGCAGCCGCTCGTACGCGTCCGCCATCGCGGCCAGTGCCTCGTCGCCGTACAGCCCTTCGGCCGCTCGGGCGAACTCGTCCCTGACCCGGCCGTTGCACCGCTCGATCAGCGCCAGGAACAGCGCCTTCTTGGTAGGAAACAGCCGGAACAAGTACGGCTGGCTGATCCCCGCACGCCGCGCGACCACCTCGGTCGAAGTCCCCGCGTACCCGTGCACCGCGAACTCCGCGACCGCCTCCGTGAGCACCAGCTCCCGCCGCCGCTCCGCGGACATCCGCGTCCCCCCGGACCGCCCGCCGCCCGCGGACACCTGCGTCCCCGCGGACCGCTCGCCAACCGCCTGCTCAGCCATGCCTCCAAAGTTAGTAACCACTCACTACTTTGTCAACCCCTCGCCCACCCCCTCCCGCCCCGCCCGCCAAGACTCGCCGCCAAGGGGGGTGCGTGGCCCACGAGACCCCCTCTAGGGCGCTTCGGGGGCCACGCACCTCCAGCGGGCCCCCCGCCCCCCGCTTCCCGCCCGCCCGGATCGCCGCCCAAAACGAGAACACGTTCTTGTTTTGGGGTCGGTGAGAGCGTAGAGTCCAGGCCAGCCGGACCACTTCTCCGTTGCGAGGGCCGAAATGGATTCCACTGCCGACTACGTAGTCGCCGGAGCGGGCAGCGCCGGCTGCGTGCTGGCCAAGCGCCTGGCCGAGTCGGGTGCGAGCGTGATCCTGCTCGAGGCCGGCGGCCCGGACCGCACGATGCTGGTGCGCAAGCCCGGCATGATCGCGATCTTCCACAACGTCCCGCAGCTGAAGAAGCGCCTGGACTGGGGCTATTACACCGTTCCGCAAAAGCATGCGCTGAACCGCGAGATCCCGCAGCCGCGCGGCCGGGTGCTCGGCGGCTCCGGCTCGATCAACGGCCTGCTGTTCGTCCGCGGCAACGCGAAGAACTACGACGACTGGGCCGCCGACGGCTGTCCGGGGTGGGCGTTCAACGACGTGCTGCCCAGCTTCAAGCGGCTGGAGAACTGGGAGGACGGCGCGAGCGACCTGCGCGGAGCCGGCGGTCCGGTCCAGGTCACCAGGCAGAAGGACCTCACCCCCGCCTCGCAGGCGTTCATCGAGGCGCTCGCCGAGACGGCCGGCGTGAAGAAGAACGACGACTACAACGGCGAGTCGCAAGAGGGCGCGAGCATCTTCCAGCAGAGCGCCCGCGACGGGCTGCGGTACAGCTCCTCGGTCGGCTACCTGGACAAGCACGGCCTGCCGAACCTCGAGGTCCGCACCGCAACGACGATCACCAAGATCGTCATCGAGAACGGCCGGGCGACCGGCGTCCAGGTGCGCACCAAAGACGGCGTGAGCACGATCCGCGCGGGTAAAGAGGTCGTCCTCACCGCGGGCGCCTTCGGCTCGCCGCACCTGCTGATGCTGTCCGGCATCGGGCCGGCCGCGCACCTGCGCGAGCACGGCATCGAGGTGCTGGCCGACCTGCCCGTCGGCGACAACCTGCACGACCACATGTTCGTCCCGATGACGTACGTGATGAAGAGCGCGGTCAACCGCGGCACCGCCCCCTATTTCTTCCGTGGCATGCTCAAGGAGCGGATCCGCGGCGGCACCTGGATGGCACGGACCGTCTTCGAGGCGGCCGGGTGGGTGCGCAGCTCGATCGCGGACAAGATCCCCGACATCCAGATCCACGTGCTGCCGTGGTCGTACCCGTTCCCCAACCAGGACGCGCCGATCCGGCACAAGGTGGACCCGCGTTCGGCGCTGACGATCATGCCGACACTGATCTACCCGAAGAGCCGCGGCACGCTCCGGCTCGCCTCCGCGGACCCGGCCGCGGCGCCGCTCATCGACTTCGGCTACCTGTCCGAGCCCGACGACACGACCGTGCTGCTCGACGGCATGGAGCTGATCCGCGAGGTAATGGCCAGCAAGCTGATCGCCAGCGGGGTCGACCTGGAGCTGTCGCCCGGCAGCACGCACAAAGACCGCCAAGCGCTCGCCGCGGAGCTGCCGAACCGCGCCACATCCGTCTACCACGCGGTGGGCAGCTGCCGGATGGGCAGCGACGACCGCGCCGTCGTCGACCCCGCGCTCAAGGTGCGGGGTATCGAGGGCCTGCGCGTCGCGGACGCGTCGATCATGCCGGGCATCACCGGCGGTAACACGAACGCGCCCGCGATGATGATCGGCGAGCACGCGGCGACGATCATGCTGGGCGGCTAACGTATGCGGGCAGCGGTACTGCGTTCGGCCGAGGACGGAAAGCTCGTCGTCCAGGACGACGTGACGGCCGTCGGTCCCGGACCCGGCCAGGTGCGGGTCGCGGTCAAGGCGGCCGGGGTGTGTCACTCCGACCTGTCGGCCCGCGACGGCGGGCTGCCCAGCCAGTATCCCGCGATCCTCGGCCACGAAGCGGCCGGCGAGGTGGTCGCCGTCGGCGAGGGCGTCACCGGCATCGCCGATCATCCGCCAGGTGATCGAGTTCGGCTAGCTCTGCTCACAGCAGAATCGGTAGGTGGCACGCCGGTGCGCGTGCTACAGCTGGACTATGGCTGACACCGCCCACCTGCACCTCGTCCCGTCCCAGCCGGACCGCGAGCCCCGTCCGGCGGAGCCCCTGTGGCGCGAGGTACTCGGCCGCCGGCTCCGCGTGCTTCGCCAGGACCAGGACGAGACGCTGGCCGAGACGGCCGGCCGGGCGGGCATCTCGCCGCAGTACCTGTCGGAGGTCGAGCGCGGCCGCAAGGAGCCGTCCAGCGAGATGATCGCCGCCCTCGCCGGGGCGCTGGGCACCACGCTCATCGACCTGACCGAGCAGGTGGCCGGCGACCTGCGCCGCCTCCAGGCGGCGGCCGCACCGGCCCCAGCCCGCCGCGCCCCCGCCGCTCCCCGCGCCCAGCTCTCCCTGGCCGCCTAAAAAATCATCTGCCGTTTTGGTTAATTCCGCGGCTCGCCGACCTCAGTTCCGCGCCGCGCCGCCGCATCCCCTGCCAGGAACCGGACACAAGCCACATTTCTGGCGCGCCGAGGGGCGCGCCAGATTAGTGCGGACACTTACCCCCCCAAAGTGGGAGGGTAAGTGTCCGCAATAATTTCTGATCACCTTGCCGAGCCGGAGCTAGCGTCGAACCTGACGGCAAATAAGCGGGCATTTCGGGCAACTTGCTTCACGAGCGCGCCGGCTACGCGGCGGGTTTGGCCGCTTCCGCGGCGACTCGCTGGCCGAGGATGTGGTCGACAAGGCCGTATTCCAGAGCCCCGCGCGCGGTGAACACGCGGTCCCGGTCGGTGTCGTGCCGCAGCGTCTCCACCGACTGGCCGGTGTGCGCCGACAGGATCTCCTCGATCTCGGCGCGCATCCGCACGACTTCGTCGGCCTGCAGGATCAGGTCCGGGATCGGGCCCTGACCGCGCGCGGCCGGCTGGTGCAGGACCACCCGGGCGTGCGGCAGCACGGACCGGCTACCCGGCGCGCCGGCCGCCAGCAGCACCGCGCCGACCGCGATCGCCTGCCCGACGCAGGTGGTCGCCACCGGCGCCTGGATGAACTGCATGGTGTCGTAGATCGCCAGCATCGACGACAGGTCGCCGCCCTCGCAGTTCACGTACAGGTTGATCTCCTGCTCACCGCTCTCCGCCTCCAGGTGCAGCAGCTGCGCGATCAGCGTGTTCGCCACCCCCGGGTCGATCGCCGTGCCGAGGTACACGATCCGCTCGGTGAGCAGGTGCGAGTACACGTCCATGATCCGCTCGCCGCGCGGGTCCCGTGCGATGACGTTGGGAATGGTGTAGCTGCTCATTGCGTCACTCCAGACAGTCCGATCCGGTGCCGCCGCACGGGCATGAGCTGCCCGAACGAGTCGACGATGCCGTCGATGAAGCCGTACTCCCGCGCCTGGGCCGCGGTGTACCAGCGGTCGTGCAGCGAGTCCTCGAAGATCCGGTCGAACGGCTGCCCGGTGTCCTCGGCGATGATGCCGAGCACGGTGTCCACGGTGTACCGCAGGTCGTCGGCCTGGACCTCGATCTCCACGGCGGAGCCCCCGATGCCCGCCGAGCCCTGGTGCATGAGGATCCGCGCGTGCGGCAGCGCGAACCGCTTGCCGTGCGTGCCGGCCGACAGCAGGAACTGCCCGGCGCTGCACGCCAGCCCAAGCGCCAGCGTCGACACGTCGCACGGGATGAGCCGCATCACGTCCCGGATCGCCAGCATGGACGGGATCGAACCGCCGGGCGAGTGGATCCACAGCGCGATGTCCGCGGTCGGATCCTGCGCGGCGAGCGTCAGCAGCTGTGTGGTCAGCAGCGTCCCGTTGTCGTCGTCGAGGATCCCGTCGAGCACGAGAATCCGCCGGTTCAGCAGCTGCTCGCGGGAGCGCCAGCTGAACATCGGTGCCTTTTCGTCGTTAGCCATAACCTCAGGCTGCGCGACAAACTGACCGCGCGGACCCGTACGCTGCCCACGGCAGCACAACGCTGCCGTAAGCAGCGAGAATCAGCGAAAGGCCGCCGCCACCTCCCCGGACGTCAGCCCGAAGTCCGCCAGCGAGTACCGGTGCCCGCTTCTCGACGAGGACCCGGCGGCCACGGCCCGCATCGCGTCCGCCGCCTCCCCGGACAGTGACAGGCCGAACGCCGCGTACACCTTCGCCACCACGTCCAGCGGAGAAGCCACCAGCGACTCGTACGAGACGTCGTAAAACTGCCCGGCGGGATACCGGGTGCGTGCCTCGTTGAACGAGGCCAGCCCGCGCGACCACAGGTCCAGCTGGGTCCGCCCGATGACCGGTCCCTGGAAGAGGGAAGACCAGCCCTCGGACGCCTGCGCTGCCAGCGAGCACATCGACGCCACCGCCACCTCGGGCGACCGGTGCGTGACGACGACCATCGCGTCCGGGTACACGTCGAAGATCGCGTCCAGCGCGAACAGGTGCGACGGGTTCTTCAGCACCCACCGCCGGTCCGCCTCCCACAGGCCTAGCAGCTGGAGGTTCCGCCGGTGCCGCGCGTACGGCGCCTGCCATGGCTGCCCGGCCAGCCACGCCGAGTACGACGGCAGGTACGCAAGACACTCAAACGACACCGACCGGAACGACTGGCGCAGGAGCTGCCAGCACTCCTCGACCTGGTCGGCGCCCAGCTCGTGCACCGCGCCGAACGACGGGTTGGCCGCCTGGTGCCGAGCCAGCCCGGCCGCGACGAACTGGTACGCGGGATTGGAGTCCCACTCCGATCGCGGCGGCCGCGGCTGCGGCGCTTCCGCCAGCCACAGCTCAAGGCCCTGATGCGACGGATCGGCAACCAGAAGCCGGTGCAGGAACGTCGTACCGGTCCGCGGCAGCCCGGTCACGAAGATCGGCGCCCGCACCGGCACCGTGGCATACCCGGGATGCGCGGCGAACCCGGCCTGCGACAGCAGCCGCGCCACCAGCGCCCCGCGCAGCAGCCCTCGCGCCGCCCGGACGCCGCGCTCGGTCAGCCCCGCCTCCGATTCGAACGACGACAGCAGCGCGGCGAACCCGTCGCCGAAGTCGTCCGGCCCGAAGTCGGACAGTCCGGTAATCGCCGAGGCCTTCTCGCTGAGCGACTCGACCGTGCCGATCAATGGTGATACTCACCGCAATTCACGTCCAGGCACTGCCCGGTAATCGCCCGCGCCAGCGGCGACGCGAGGAACACGGCCGCGTCCGCGACCTCGTCCGGCAGGACGAGCCGGCCCAGATCGCTCCGCGCCGCGGTCTCGTCGGCGATGACCTGCGGGTCGACGCCGCGCTTGTGCCCGAGGTAGCTGAAGTAGAAGTCCAGCGAATCGCCTTGGATGTTGCCTGGTGCGATCGAGTTGACCCTGATGCCCTTCGGCCCGAGCTCGGTTGCCAGCGACGACGCCATCGCGAGCAGTCCCGACTTCACCATCTTGTACGGGCCCATGCTCCGCTGCGAGAACCGCACCACCATCGAATTAATAAAAACTACGTTCTCTATCCTAACGAACTGGCGTACCAGTCGCAAGGCCGTTATCACGTTCGCATCGAAAGCGTCTCGGACAGCGTCGAGGTCCACCTTCATCAGATCCCTGATCGGAGGCATGTGCAGCGCGTTGTACACGAGCGCGTCCGTGCGTCCGAACTCCGCCATGGCCGCGTCGGCAAGCCGCTCCCCGGCCTCGGGATCGGTGATGTCGACCGGCACCGGCAGCGCACGCCGGCCGAGTTCGGCCACCTCCTTGGCGATCTCCTCCAGCCGCGACGCGGTGCGTGCGGCGAGCACCACGTCGGCGCCTTCCCGCGCGCTGGCCAGCGCGAGCGACCGGCCCACTCCCGGCCCGACCCCCAGCACCACGACAACCTTGCCGTCGAGCATCATCAGCCCAGCATCCCTTCGTTGGCTATCCCAGCATGCGGAGCGCGCAGGCGGCCTGCCGGGCCGCGATACGTGCTGCCCACTCGGCAGGCGTGATCCGCTGGTCGTAAGGCAGGAATTCGCTGACATCGCTGACCGGCACGATGTCCACTGCCGGGCCGTCGGCCGCGGTCAGGTCCCGGGTGAGCCGCTGCCAGCGAAGCTGGATGTACCCGCGGTCGTGCCCGGTGCGCTCCAGCCAGTTGACCACGCCCGGATTCCGCTCGCTGATCACGAACCGCATCATGCCGTCCGGGTCCACCCGCGCCTGGTCCGCGGTGAGGCTGGTCTGGTGGTTCACGTAGTCGAGCGAGACGTACCACCTGCTGCCGAGCTGGATGCCCTGATAGGGCGCCACCGCACGGCCCGCGGCGGGCACGGTGACGATCATCGCCTGGTCGTCGGCGAGCTCGTAGTGCCCGGCCGAGGAGAACTGGGTGGCCAGGCCGCCCGGGGTAAGCCGCGGCTGGGTCAGCGTGTTGACCGGTTCCTTCAGGTAGAACCACTCGGGGAACGCGAGAAACGTGCGGAGCCGGGACAGCAGGATCTTGCCGGCCACCCCGTACCGCTTGGCGGCCACCGACGACTCGGTGAGCGGGGCCGGCGCCCCGCCGGCCTGGTCCGCGCGGCGGATCCGGATCGTCCCGCGTCGCTCACTGGCCCAGTCGCTGTACACCTCGCGCACGACGAACATCGCGGACCCGGCCGGCGGCTTCACCCGGAACTCGAACGAGCCGTCCGGCGCGATGTCCAGCGCGCGGTCATCGAACGCGGTCACGCTGTCCGGTACCTGGACGGGGGAGTAGTCGCCGTTCAGGATCTGGAAGTTCAGGTCTGCCGTGCTGCCTCGCCGCCCGGTGACCAGGTATTCGGCGTTGTCGCGCAGGTAGGCGTGCAGGTAGATGGTGTCCGGGTTGTCCAGGCCCATCTTCGTGTACGGTCCGGTGGACGCGACGAACGAGGGGTAGTCGCGCTCGTATGCCCACGCCATCCGCAACGAGCCCTGGATCGCGCCGGCCAGGTACTCGTAGCCTTCGGCGAGGTCCTGCTCGGTCTTGACGTGCGGCGCGTCCGCGATCAGCTGTTCCGCCGCCGCGATCGCCTCAGCGAACGGCTGGGTCAGCATCGTTCAGCCGCGCGATGATCTTGTAGCTGGGCAGGTCGTCCAGCGACATCATCGCCTCATACGTCCGCCGGTAACCGGTGTGTGCTATGCGCCATTTGCCGTCCGCGTCCCGCCGGTACCGGTCGTGATAGAAGGCGGCGCCGACGATCGCGACCTTGTACGCGGTCGCGATGACCGTGTCCTGGAAGGACCAGATGCCAGTGGCGGTGTCCCCGTCGACCGCGATCTCCGGCTGGCCGGCCGCGTGCGAGGTCAGGATGTCCGGCCCGAGGTTGTCCCGGAAGAACGCGACGATCTCGGTACGCCCGGCCATTTTCAGCGGCTTGCCGTACGCCTGCGTCCCGTAGTCCACGGTTGCGTCCTCGGTGAACGTATCGCCGATCTCGTCCCAGAGCTTGGTGTCCACGCAGCGCAGGTAGCGGTACTTCACCTGCCGAATCTCTTCCATGGTGGCAAGGTCCATGGCACAAGCTTGCCGTGTCCGCCCCAGCAAAACAAGAACCTGTTCTAGTTTCTACGCGCCGCCGCCACGGACGGGGTGTGTAACGTACGTTTCCGGCATTGCCGCCCGCATCCGCCGCGCCGCCCGCCCCGCCCGCCCCGCATCCGTCGCGCCGCCCGCCTCCGCTGCGCGCCCGCCTCCGCTGCGCGCCCGCCTCCGCCGCGCCGCCCGCATCCGCCGCGCCGCGGCGGCGGTGCGCGGCCTGTGCCTGGAGTGCAGTGTGCGGCTGCCGGGACACGAGCGGACCGGCAAGCCTGTCAGCAACGTGGTCGATTTGCCCTACGTGGTAGGTCGACCCCCGTACGCGGGGGCCGCGTTACCACGAAGGGCAAAAACACCACGTTAACGGGACCCGCCGCGCCCATCGAAGCCGTCCGCCGACCCGCCGGGCGGCCAGCGAACCCGGCCAGCCCCCGGGATAAGCCAGCAGGATCCGATTTGCGGGGGGTAACTGTCCGCAATCATCTGGCGTGCCCGGCGGCCGCCGGACGGCGTGCCCGATGTGGGGCGATACGCCCGGTTTGGTGGCTGCTGTATCGCGGCGGGACCGCGTGGCCCGCGGCTTTTCTCGGTCTGAGGCCCGAGTGCGGTTGACTGGATAGACGAGAACGTGTTCTAGTTTGGGGGCGGCGGGGTGAGGCGGCGAGGCGGCGGGGTGAGGCGGCGGGGCGGCGGGGCGCGGAGAGGAGCAGCGGTGCGGTTTACCTATGCGGAGTCGATGACGGATCCGTCGTTCTACGGGCCGCTGGCCCAGGCCGCCGAGGAAGCCGGCTACGACACCATGATCGTCTCGGACAGCATCTGCTACCCCGAGCACGCGGACAGTGTCTATCCGTACAACCCGGACGGCACCCGGGAGTTCCTCGACGGCAAGCCGTTCATCGAGCCGTTCTCGCTGATCCCGGCGCTGGGCGCGGTGACCAAGCGGATCAGGTTCGCCCCGTTCGTGCTCAAGCTCCCGGTACGCAATCCGGTGCTTACCGCCAAGCAGGCCACGTCGACGGCGGTGCTCACCGGGAACCGGCTGGTACTCGGCGTGGGCACCAGCCCGTGGCGCGAGGACTACGACGTGCTCGCCGCCGACTGGGCCAGCCGGGGCCGCCGGATGGACGAGTCGATCGAGATCCTGCGTGGGCTGGCGACCGGGGATTTCTTCGAGTTTCACGGCAAGACCTACGACCTGCCGTCGATCAAGATCGCGCCGGTGCCGACGGAGCCGATCCCGATCCTGATCGGCGGCCACGCCGACGCGGCGCTGCGCCGGGCCGCCCGGCTCGGCGACGGCTGGATGCACGGCGGCGGCGACCCCAAGGACCTGCCCGGCTTGCTCGCCAGGCTGCGCGAGTTCCGGGCGGCGGCCGGCACCGCGGACCGTCCGTTCGAGATCCACGTGATCTCGATGGACGCGTACAGCCTCGACGGCCTCAAGCGTCTGGAAGAGCAGGGCGTGACCGACGTGATCGTCGGCTTCCGCTGGCCGTATGTGGCTGGCCCGGACACCGAGCCGCTCCAGGACAAGCTGGACAACCTGCGCCGCTACGCGGACTCGGTGATGTCGAAAGCGACCTGACCGGCCGGCCGGGGCTTAGCGTACGGTTACGGTCACCGTGTTCGACATCTTGCCGCGCGCCGGGTGCGCGTCGCCGACGGTGCGCGAGCCCTTCTCTGGCCACACGGCGAACAGGTAGGTCCCGGGCTTCAGCTTCGCGGTGTATCTGGTTGGGTGCGATGTGTCCGGGCAGAAGTTCGCGCCGGTGGTGACGTTGTGGGCGCAGACGACGTAGTCCCAGGCGCCCGGCGACGCGGTCCAGGTCAGTGTCGCCGAGCCCTTGCTGCCCTTCGCGGTGAGCTCCGGTGCCTGTTGCGGCCCCAACGGCGGGGACGGCATCGGGAACGGGAACGGTACGCCGACGGAGAAGTCGGCCGCGAGCGCGTCCACGAACGCGGCCGCGATCTTCACCTCCCCGTGCGAGTTCGGGTGGCTGTTGTCGTAGAGGTCGCCGGCCGGATCGAGGCCCGTGTCGATGACCACGATCGGCGACTGCGGCGTCGACCACGCCTGGCCGTCCCGCGCGAGATCCGCGTTGAACGTGGCGTCCTGCCGGGCCACGGCCGGCTTGTCGAGGTCGTTCTGATTCTCGGGCACCTTGCCCAGGACGACGCGGATGTCCGGGTTGGCCGCGCGGGCCGCGGCGATCAGCGGCTGCATCCTGGCCGCGGACGCGTCGGGCGATTCTCTGGCGAAGTCCAAGTTGGCCGAGCCCAGCAGCACGAGCAGGTAGTCCGGCTTGTCCTGTGCCACGGCGTGGTACATGGCGGCTGTCGCCTGCTCGATCAGGTAACCCCACAGGCACAGGCAGTGCTGACCGAAGTCCGGATCGGCGTAGTCGTGGTTGTCGTACCGCGGTGACGGCAGCGTGCTGCCCAGTTCGGCGGGCGGCGGATCCGGCTTGATCGTCGCCAGTCCGCTGTAGGGGCCGGCCAGGCTGAGGTCAACGCCCGCGGCTCGCTCCTGCTGGTAGAACCAGAACCGCCAGGTGTAGTCGCCGGCCTGGCCCGCGGTGATCGAGTCGCCGACGATCATCATCGTGACCGGTGCCGGCTTCTGCGACGCCCGCGACGAGACCGGGTGCGCGATCACGAGGATCGCGATCAGCAGACCGACGCAGAGCAGCGCAACGTTGCGCGCGTCACGGATCAGGTTCAGCGACGATCCCACGCCGGTCACGATACCCGGATGGCCGCGCGATCCTCTTCCACTTCTGGTTACTGCGCAGTAGTCTCCTGGCGGAGGGTGTCATGGTGCCGAGCGGTGACGGGGCCGTCGTCGACGAGGCGGCGGGTTCCCAGGGAAACGGCGAAAAAGCCGAGGAAACACAGCGTTCGGCAGGCGCTGGCCCGGATTCGGCGTCCCGGCTGATCGGCGGCGCCTGGTTCCGCACGCCGCGCGGCGTGGCGACCTCGGCGATCGTGCTGATCGCGGCCCAGCTGATCTGGCGCGCCACGCTGCTCCGGCACGCGAACTTCTTCCAGGACGACTATCAGCTGATCGAGCAGGCCTCCGGCCAGTCGTTCGGCTGGCACTACCTGATGCAGATCCACTCGGTGCATCTGATGCCGGGGGTGTTCGCGCTGGTGAAGATCGTCACGGCAATCAGCCCCTACAGCTGGCCGTGGGCCGCGGGTACCACGCTTTTCCTGCAACTGCTCGCGGGCCTGGCCGTGCTGCGGATGCTGCGGGCGTTGTTCGGGACGCGGCCGGCGATTCTCGCGCCGCTGGCGCTGTTCCTCCTCACCCCGCTGACCATCGCGGCACTGGGCTGGTGGGCCGCGGCGCTCAACGTGCTGCCGGTCGAGATCGCGGCCGCGATGGCGGTGGCCGCGCACGTCGAGTACCTGCGTAGCGGCAAGCGCGGCCGCGCCGTGGAGGAGGTCGCCTGGGTCGTCGCCGGCTTGGCGTTCTTCGAGACGGCAGTGACGATTCCGGTGCTGCTGCTCGCGCTGACCGTCTGCTATTTCGGGCCGAACGGTCGTCCGGGTCCGCTGCGCGGCGCGCTTGGCGCGACGCTGCGGTCACAGTGGCGATTGTGGGCGACCTACGTGGCCGTCGTGGCCGGCTACGGCGCGCTCTACTGGACCTCGAAAACGGGGGCAGTGAAGATCGGCACGGTGTCGCCGGTGTCGCACGAGGCGCTGGGCTTCACGGGGCGGCTGATCTTCCAGACGTTCGTTCCCGGCGTGTTCGGCGGGCCGTGGCAATGGTATGCGCCCCAGCAGAACTCCTATGGGTGGGCTACACCGGCCGGTGCCGCGGTGTGGCTGACGTGCATCGCGATGGCGCTGGTCGTGCTGGTTACGGTGCGCTATCGCGCCCGCGCCGAGCGTGCTTGGCTGATCCTGCTGGGCTGGATCGTGGTCGCCGACGTGGCTCCGCTGATCGCCGGACGGCTGAACGGGCTGCCGGATTACCAGACGATCGTGTTGTTCGCCCAGGACACCCGCTACGTCGCGGACGCGGCGCCGGTTCTCGCGCTATGCGTCGCGCTGGCGTTCATCCCGCTTGACGGGGAGACCGATCCGCTGCGCAGGCCCGTGCGGTTCCCGCCGGTCCGGCGCCTGGCGGCTGTGGCCGCCGGAGCCGCGATCGTTATCGCCTCGCTGGTCTCGACCCAGCAGTACACGGGATTCCTCAAAGGCGGCCAAGCGCAGGCGTATCTGTCAAACGCGCACCAGGCACTGCGGTCCGGGCAGTCCCTACGGGGATTCGTCGACACATATGCGATGCCTGACATGATCCTGAACAGCTTCGGCGCGGGCGGCTACGCGTCCCAGGCCCTGGCGCCGCTGGCGGACAGCGCGCAGCGCGAGGTGATGGCCTCCGGCGCCGTCGCGCTGAACAACGCGGTCGCGTTCGCGCCCGACGGGCGACTGCGCCCGCTGGTCGACGCGACGGACGCGTCGGCGCCGCTCGGCCCGTCGAATGGTTTCGGCCAGTGCGCGGGCGGCTCCGGGCCGGCGTCCATCACGGTCAGCTTGCCGGCATCGCTGGACTGGAACCTCTATGTGGTCCGGCTGGATTTCACCGACGGCTCGCCGTCCACGGTCGACTTCGGATTCGGCCTGGGTTCCCGGACGCTGAGGCTGCCCAGTTCGCTGCACCGGGTCTATTTCGACATCGTTGGTAACGGCAATACGGTGGTGCTTTCGAACATCGCCTCGACCAGCGGCTTCTGCGTCTCCAGAGTCGCGGTCGGTGATCCGGTGTTCGGCGCGTAGTGCGAGCCTGGTGCCGCGGCGCCGGGCCGGGAGCGGTCACCGGCTTGCTGCTGGGCCTGCTGGCGCTTGGTCCGGGGCTCGGCCGGGGTTTCCTGCTGAGCTACGACATGATGTTCGTGCCTCGCGAGCCATTCAGCGCCGCGCTACCCGGACTGGCCCCGCCGCGGGCAGTCCCCAGCGACCTGGTGGTCGCCGTGGCCTCCCGGATACTGCCCGCCGACGTCGTGCAGAAGATCATCCTGCTGGCGATCTTCGTCATTGCCTGCTCGGGGGCCGCCGCGCTGCTCAAACTCCCGCTACTTGCCCGCCTCGCCGCGGGCGTGTGCTACGTCTGGAACCCGTACGTCGGCGAGCGGCTGATCATCGGCCACTGGGCGCTGCTGCTCGGCTACGCCGGCCTGCCGTGGGTGCTGCGGGCCGCCACCGCGCCTGACGTCACGTCCCGGCGGGGGGCGGTACGCCTGGTCCTGGCGATCGTGCCCGCCGTGATCGGCGGTTTCGCCGCGATGGCCGTCACCGCCCTTGTCCTGGTGCCCGCCATGTTGTTCGGCGGAACCCTGCGGCGGGCCGGGCTGCTCGCCGGCGTCCTGGTCCTCGGCAGCCTGCCCTGGCTGGTCCCGTCGCTGCTGCACCCGGTGTATGCCGACCCCGGGGGAGTGGCGGCGTTCGCGGCGCGGGCCGACACCCCGTTCGGCAGCGTGGGCAGCCTGCTGATGCTCGGCGGGATATGGAACGCGCAGACGGTGCCGGCCGGGTACGGCGGCGGCTGGTCGGTGCTGTGGCTGGGGGTCGTGCTCGTCGCGCTGGCCGGGTTCGGTGTGCTCGGGCGGCCGCTATGCTACTGGCGGCCGCTGGGCTACTGGCGGCCGCTGTGCCTGGCGGCGGCGCTCGGCCTGATCATCGCCAGCATCGGCGTCACCGCCGCCGGCCGTGACCTGCTGCGATCCGCGATCGGCGCGGAACCCGGCGTGGCCATCGTTCAGGACGCGCAGCAGTTCGTGGCACCCCTCGCCCTCGCCACGGCCACCGGGTTGGGCATCGCGGTTGACTGGGTGATGCACCAAGGCCGTTATGAGAATAAAAATGACAAGCTGGGCGGGACGGCACTCGCGTTGCTGGCGATTGTCGTGCCGCTACTGCTGCTGCCCGGGCTCGCCTGGGGGGCGGCGGGCCGGTTGCGGCCGGCCTGGTACCCGGCGAGCTGGCTCGATGCCGCGCGCACGATCGACGCCAGCCAGACCCGCGGCGCGGTACTGGTGCTGCCGTGGGCATCGGACCGGACGCCGGCCTGGAATCACGGGGAGCGGATGCTGGACCCGTGGCCGAGGCTGGTGTCCAGGGCCGTGATCTGGAACGACGGGACGCAGGTGGGCGCCAGCGGGACGACTCTGCGGCTGGCGCCGGACGACCCCGCGGCGCGGCGGCTGGACGCGGTCGTCAGCGGCATCGGGCCGCTGACCGGCGCGCTGCGCGCGGCCGGCGTCGCGTTCGTGGTGGATGACGCCGCCGATTCGGTCGCCGGCCGGCTGCCGGGAGCGAGCGTGGTGGCCACCGGACCGGAGCTGACGGTCTACAGCCTCGGATAACCGGCCAGGATGTCCTGCTCTCCGGCGGTGATCGCGGTGACTTCGTCGCGTCCGGCGCACTTCATCAGCCGGATGTGCTCCTCGTCGGGCACCGGCACGGCCTGGTCGGCCAGCATCACCGGGACATCGTCCTCGATCCGGTACAGCCTGCGCAGGCGCGGGTTGTACAAGATGGAGTCGCTGTCGAAGTACAGCAGGCCGCGCTTGTCGATGGGGCAGACCAGGATGTCGAGCAATGCCTGTTCTAGCGCCATGACTCACTCCTCGGGGCTGGCGTGTAATCGGGACTCCCGCTCGGGACCTGCCGGGCCAGCGCCACGAGCACCAGTCCAGCAGCGATGATGCCAGTCAGCCGCAGGCCAAGCTTGTCCGGGCTGGCGGGCAGGTGCTCATGGAACAGCCAGGTGCCCGCGACCAGGAAATACAGGGTGCTGGTCACGCTCGACACCGGGACGACGATGGATGCGCGGCACGACTGCAACGCGACCTGGAACAGCAGCATCGCGGTCACCGCGCAGCCGCCGAACAGGTACAGGTAGGGCGACGCCAGAAGGCCGGTCACGACGCCGGACGCGGCGTGGTTGTGTACCAGCACACCCGACAGGCCCTTGATGCCCAGTGACGCGACGCCGTAGAGCAGGCCGGTGCCAAGGCCGTAGCAGATCCCGCTGACCGGAGCGCGATGCCTGCCGAACGGCCTGCCGCGCAGCGGCTTGGTCGCGATCGCCAGCCCGGCCAGCATCGACGGCACGGCGACCGCCGTCATCGCGATCCCGCTCACGTCGTGACCGGCCTGCGAGCTGGCTCCGCCGGTAGACAGCGCGAGCAGCACGACGCAGACTGCCATCGCAGCCACGCACCACGACTCCGCGCCACCGAGCCGCTCCCGCAGCACCACCCTGGACAGCACGATGACCAGCGCGATGCCCGACGCCAGCACCGGTTGCACGAGGCTGACCGGCTCGAACGACAGCACGATGGTCTGGCAGGCGAGACCGGTCAGCATGAGCGCGAAGCCGCCCAGCCAGCTCGCGTTGGCGAGCAGGCTGAACAGGACGCGGATCGCGTGCCGGATGTCCAGGGCCGGCATCCGGCCGAGCGCGCGTTTTTCCAGGATCAGGCCGATGTTGTACGAGGTGGTGGCCACCAGCGCGAGGCCGATCCCGGCGAGGGGCCCCGCGCTCACCGGTCCGCCTCGGCTAGGTTCGGCTCGGTCCTGCTCAACGTGGTGAGTACCGCCGCGTAGCTGGCCGCGAATTCGGCCGCCGCCGCGTCGTCAAGCAGTGCGCGCCGGTAACGGAAGCACAGCTGTAGCCGCCCGTCGACGGTTATCGCGCCGACCGACAGGCCACGCGGCATGTGCGCCGGGCCGGAGAACCACATCCGGTCCGGGACGAGCGAGCCGAACGCGGGCGGTGCCGGCACGTTGCCCAGGTTGGACAGCAAGGTGGTGTCGGAGGCGCGCCAGCCAGCCGTGCGCAGCGCCACCCGCAGTGCCCGGCGCTTGACCTCGACCGGCAGCCAGGGCGTGGTCATCGCTGCCAGCGCGGCGCTGACCTGCGGCCCGTCCTGGTTCTTGGCCTGCCGGGTCTGCTCGGCCACGGCCGCGACCAGCGCTTGACCGGTCGGTCCGGCCGGCGCGGCGCTCACCGTGCACAGCCGCGACAGGTTGCCGAGTTCTCCGCCGAGGGTCTGCCTGGCGTCCGCCGGTACGCTTATCCTTACCGGCCGGGCGGCGTTCGCGCGCGATCCGCGGGTGGCGTTCCACTGCCTGATCGTCTCGATCAGCGTGGCGACCAGCAGGTCGTTGACGGTGCCGTGGGCGGTGGCCGGTACGCCCGGCCAGCTCAGCAGCTCGAATCCGTAACCTGGCGCGTGCCGCTGGCTCCGCCCGCCGGCGTGCTGGCTGGCGACGCGCGCCGCGGCGCCCGCGGCTCTCGCGGCTCTCGCGGCGCCCGCGGCTCGCGCCGGTTCCCTGACAGCGGCCTCAGTCGGGGCGGTGGTGCTGGGGCTCTCGTCCGCGGCTGGCGGGCCGTCGTCGCCGTATTCGGCGGCGATCAGGGTCAGCAGGCGCAGGCACGATACGCCGTCGAGCGCCGCGTGGTGCGCGTTGAGCAGGAGGCAGTCCCGGTCCGGGCCGCGCGCGAGCAGCAGCTCGAACGGCGGGGACTGGTCAAGTGGCGGGGCGGTCGCGAAGAAGCGAGTCCGGATCAGCTCGAGTTCCGCATCGGTCAGCCACGCCACGGCGATGACGGGATCGCGCTCGGCCCGAGGCGGGACCACCCACGCGTAGGCCTCGTCCCACGGCTCATGCGCCGCCCGGCGGACCCGGGCCCGCGGCCGCGCGGCCATCACGGCAGCGGTCGCCGCGCGCAGCCGCCGCTTGTCGAGCCGGCCAGGCAGCCACGCCTCCAGCTGGATGTTGTTCGGCTCGGCCGGCGAGTCGAAATAGCAGCCGATCTCGTCCACGAGGGTGAACGGCACGCGGGCAAGCCGGCGATCCCGGTCGGACCGGGACCGCGCCCTGGCGCCCACCGGCATCAGCGCGGCCCCGAACGCGACCAGGGCGGCTGCCTGCGCCGGAGCGCTGAACGCGCCGTGGCCGAGGGCCGACGGAGGATGAGCCGCGGTCGCGGCGAGCACCCCGGCGGCCGCCATGCCGCAGCAGGCGATCGCGGGCAGCAACCGCGGGCACCGCCAGGCCAGCAGGGCCAGGCCGGCCCCGGCCAGCGCCACCGGGCCGCCGGCCAGGACCAGCAGGCCGGTGACGCCCAGCGCACCGAGCCACTTGCCCACGGTGCCGGCTGGCCATGCGGGGGCGGGGATGCCTGGTCCGGCGCGCCGGCGTGCGGCGAACGACCAGGCGACAAGCAGCAGCAGGACCCCGATGGCGGCCGCCGACGCGATCAGCGCAAGGTGATACGCCGTGGCCGGCTTGTAGGTCAGCACAACCGAACCGCCAGCGCCGGCCGGCACGACGAAGGCCTGCTGCCAGCCGTCGAGGCGTACCGCCGTCAGCGCATGCCCGTCGAGCGTGGCCGACCAGCCTGCGTTGTAGTTCTCGTGCACCTCGAGGTAGGTCGCGGCACCGGGGCCGACGCTGACCCTGCGCTGGTCGGACTGCCAGCCGCGGATCGTTACCGTCCGGTGTCCGGTGGTGTCGGCCGGCACCGTCGGCACGCCTGGGTTGACGCCGGTCAGGCTCAGGTCAGTGATCTCGAACGTGCCGGGCGTCTCGACCGTCACCGTGTGCCGGCCCGCGCCGAGCGGCAGCGCGCCATCGGTGCTGCACAGTCGTACCCGCACCGGCAGGAACTGGGTGAGCGCGCCAACCGTCCCGCTCACCGCCGTCTGGTAGGCCTGGCCGTCGACCGTGACAACGGGCCCTTGCCCGCAGGCCAGGCTGAACTGCGCCGTTGCGTCCGGAGCGGCCGGCCGCAGCCCGGCCAGGGCCGGGACGGACAGCCGGGACAACCCGAGCGGGAGCGTCACCGGCTGGCCGAACGGGTTGAGTACGCTCGCTTGCCGAACGTTCGGGAACGACACGTCGATCCGGTCGGTGACCAGCGGCTTGCTGAATACCACGAGGCCAGTTGGCCCGATTGCGCCCTGCCGGACGCCGGCCGGACTGGTGATCCGGACCGTCGCCGGGGCGGAGGCCCCGTCCTGCGCGGGCTCGACCACCATGGACCTGATGCGCCGCTTGCCCTGCCAGCTCAGGTGGATCACCGGATGGGGGGTGGTGGCCAGCCACCCGATGGTGTCTCCCGCGGTGAGCAGGCTCGGCGGCAGCGTTCCGGGGAGCGTGCTCGTCGTGGCGGCCACACTCACCTGCAGCACGCCCTTGCCGGGCAGGGCGGTCTGGTCGAGCACCGAGTCAAGGCCGGCACCCGGTACCGCGAGCGCGGACGCGCTGAGCCGCAGGCTCGCCGGATCGCTGGTGGTAAATGTGCGGGCGAGCGGCGCGACGCTCGCCGGATTGGCGAGGCTGAGGGGCGACGGTACCTGCTGGTGGAAGGAGAATCCGAACGACGGCGCGTTCTTCCCGTCCGGCTCCTGCGCCGGCCGCAGCAGTCGCGTCACGTGGATGCCCGGGATCAGCACGTCAGAGATACCGGCACCCGCCCCGCCGGACACCAGGCGGCTCGCGCCGGTGATCGTGATCCGCAGCGAGCTGGTCAGCCCCGGGCTTACCCGCAGCTGCTGGACGCCGCCGGTCGCGGCGACCTGGGTCGTCACGCTGCCGGCCGCGGTGGAAACGCGCAGCGAACTGGCGATCTCCCTGGCGGGGTTGTCGTCCAGCAGGCGTATCCCCACCGTGGCGGGCAGCCGCATCGGGTGGTCGAAGTTGATCTGGATCCACTGCCCGACCGGCGTCGTGCCGCCCTCTGCCCATGCGGTCGCGGGATCGTCGTCGAACACGCTCGCCGGATCGTCCTGCAGGGTGTCGCCCAGCCACGACCCGTACGAGGACACGCTCACCTGCGCGGCGCCGGACAGCTCGGCCACCGTCTGATGCCCGGCGGCGGGTACCGGCAGCAGCTGCCGCGGCGGCCCGCCAGCGTCACCGAGCTGGTCGTCGGAGGGATTGGTCTCGGTCGCCGTGTAGGTGTACGACACGTTCGAGTTGATAAGGCCGAACGCCGTGTCGCTGCGTGGCAGCCCGTCAGTGACCGCCCACGCGGCCGGGGTGGTCGGCAGCCGGTCGCCGGCGATGACGGTCGCCTGGCCGGGACCGAGCAGGTTCTGCCCGGCGAGTTGCGACAGCGAGTCAGGGCCGCCGTTGACCAGCATGGTCTGGCTGAGCGGCAGCGTGGTGACCGGGCTGAGCGAGCGCTTGGTGCCGGCCGTTACGTAGACCTCGACCGACGGGTAGTCCGGCTCGGTCGCCTGGATGTCCAGGGACGCGCCGGGGTCGGTCTGCGCCCCGGTGAGCAGCGGCCCGAACGAGGCGACCCGGGTGAACCCGGACAGCGCCAGCGTGCGGTGCACGACTTCGGGGGAGGTGTAGCCGATCTGCCGCGGGTCGAGATCGTTGCGCACCACGACGTAGCCGATCCCGGCGCGCTCCAGGTACGCGGCGAGACCGGGCGCTGCTTCGCCGGATTCCACCGCGTTTTCCGCGGTCTGCAGCATAATCTGCGACCCGGCCCCGCTATAGGGGACCAGCGAACGCGCTGCCCACGGCGACCTGGCCAGTGCCACCAGCGGATCGTCGATCGGATCGCCCCACAGGTACTCCCCGTGCGCGTCGCCGGGTACCACCAGCGCGGGGTTCCGTGGCGAGTTCGCGGCCAGGTACGCGGCGACCTGGTACCAGTACCGCGGAATCGCGGTGAACGAACCGGGGTTGAGCGCCTCGTCGGACAGGTACGGTATCGCCAGGCTCGCCACCAGCACGCATGCGCCGAGCCGGATCGTCAGCCGCCACGCCCGGCGTGCCGCATCGCTGGAGTTCTCGCCGAACATGTCGATGACGCCGGCCAGCCAGTCAACTGCCACATGTGCCAGCCCGAGCGCTAGCGCGACGGCGATCACCGGCTCCAGCTTGTACACATTCCGGAACGGGGCGAGCGGACCGTCGAGCACATGCTGGACGGTCCGGTACGCCGGGTCGCCCAGCGGGCCGCTGTACCCAGCCAGCGCGCCCGCCGCGGCGACCGCGGCGGCCAGCCGCAGCCAGGTCCCGCCCGGCAGGCTCCGGGTGGCCAGGCCTGCCAGGCCGAGCGCCGCCGCGCCGGCGGCCGCGAGGATCGCGGCCGGCTCGGTGACCATCGCCCACCCGGCCGGCAGCCACGGCGAGCCGAGGTTCAGGTAAGCGGTCCAGTTACCGGCACCGCGCAGGACCGTGGCGGCGTTCGTGGTGGAGGTCGTCGTGGCCGCCTGCTCCACGTATGGCAGGAAGTCGAACGCGTACTTGCCCTGGAGCAGCAGCGGGACGGTCCACCACAACGTCGCGGCCACGACCGCGGCACCCCAGGCCAGGCACAACGCGGCCAGCCGACTGCCGCGGACGTAGGTCAGGATGAACAGGCCGGGAAGCAACAGGACGTCGAGGGTGGACGTGGCGTTCACCCCGCCCATGCACAGCACGACGGCACCGGAGCGCGCGGCGGCCCGCACGAGGGCGCGCCAGCCTCGCCCGTCTTCCCGGGACAGCACCACCGGCGCGAGCGGCAGCACCGCCCAGGGCGCGAGCACGCCAGGCAGCACCGCGGCGGAGGTGGAGCCGATCACGATCGTGAACGTCGGCCACAGCGCGTACGCCAATCCCGCGACGACGCGGGACGACGGGGACCCGACGCCGAGCGCCGCGGCGAGTTTCACCAGGCCGGCGAAGGCGACCGCGACGATCAGCGCCAGCCACATCCGCTCGGTCAGCCAGACCGGTACGTGCGCGAGTTGCCCGGCTAGATAGAACGGTGCCATCGGCGCCGCGTAGCCTATCGCCTGATTGTTGATCGTGCCGAAGTTGTCCAGCGGATCCCACAGGTGCCATAGGCCCGCGAAGTAGCTGGCTGGATCCAGGTCGATCGGAAGTTTGGTGTCGAAGACCATCCGGCCGGGCTGGTTGGCCATCAGCACCAGGAGCGTGATCAGCCAGACTGCCGCTGACCAGCGCAGTACCGGTGCCCGGCGCCATTTCCGGCCCGCGGCTTCCCGCTTGCCGCCGCTGCCCCCGGCCTGGTCCGCCGCCGGCCAGCCCTCGCGGGAACCGGCCAGGGTGGCAGGCGAGTCGGCATGCGTTGTCATCAGGTGCGCCTCAGGATCACCATGAGGTTCCAGGTGGCGACCTCGCGTGCCGCTGGTATCCGTACCAGTGGCCGGCACCAGCGCGGATAGTAGCGAGGCCGGGCGTCGGCGATCTCGATATCGGTACGCGCCCGGAGCGCGCGCAGCACGGGGCCGATATGCAGCGGGAACAGCGATACCCCGAAATGATTCTTCGGGCTCTGCTGGTGACGCTTGATATACCTGCGTTCGGCGAACCGTGGCCCGAGATAGTGCCAGGGCGACATCTCGTGCCCGCCCCACGGCGAGTACCAGTTGGTGTATGACACGTACACCAACCCGCCCGGCCGGGTCGCGCGGATCATTTCCTCGAGCAGGCCCATCGGGTCCCTGACGTGCTCGAGCACATTGGCGCAGAACGTCACGTCCGCGCCGCCGTCACGTATGGGCAGCCAGTACCCGTCCGCTATCACCGCGCCGGCCCTTACCGCGCCCGCCCGCACCGCGGGGCCGCTCCGTAGCTGCTCGGTATCCGGCTCGACCAGGTAGCAGTGCGCGCCCCGGGCGCGGAAGGCCGCGGTGAACCAGCCGCCAGCGCCGCCCACGTCGATCACGGTCAGCCCGGCCGGGTCCTGGTATTCGGCGACCTGACACACCGCGTCTTCGGCGAGGCTCGCGTAGAACCGCTCCGGGTCGGTCTGCTCCAGACGGAACAGCTTCAGCAACCGCACCGACCTGCGCAGCCCCGAGCCAGTCGCCTTCTCGACGCGGTGATGGCGAAGCGGCGAGAGCAGGCTCATTCACATCCTCTGGTCACCGGATGGCGTGTCAGCGGCATCGGGGCTGCTCAGCCGCCTGTGTCAGGACTGCTGGTAATACGACAGCGGACTGCCCTCAACTGGTTACCAAAAATCATGCTACTGCCGAGTAGCGATTTTTGGCAGGGGTATGTCCCCGTTTGGCGGAACTTTAGCTGACTCTGACTGAGGATGGACGGTCCTTTCTGCTCGTCGGCGCCAATCTTGACTACCGGGCGGTAACTACCGAATAATGCTGCACACCCCGACAGGGCATCACGACGTGGCTACTGGTGCCGCGGACTTCCCGCGCGTCCACCGGTTGCCTGGAGCCGCAGATGAACGATGACCCGAGTATCTGGCCCGCGGATCACACGGCGGTCGGCACTGACCTGGCGCAGCGCGCGGACCTAACGCAGCACGCGCTGCCTGAGTTCGCGCTGAAGCCGCCCGCGACCACCGGGCGCCCGCGGAAGATCCTGTTCATCGCGTGGCGCGACCTCGCCAACCCGCGCGCCGGCGGGTCGGAAGTCCTGGTCGACCGCCTCGCGGCAGGCATGCTGGCCAGGGGAGATCAGGTCACGCTGCTGTGTGGCGGGCCGACGGCGCCGCGACCGTACCGCGTGGTGCGCTGTGGCGGCACGTACTCGCAGTTCCTCCGTGCGCCGTTCGCGTACCTGCGCAAGTTCCGCGATTGCGACCTGGTGGTCGAGGTCTGCAACGGGATGCCGTACCTGTCGCCGCTGTGGTGCCGGCGCCCCGTCATCTGCCTGGTCAACCACGTGCATTCAGAGCTGTGGCCGATCCGCTTCCGGCCGCCGGTGTCCAGCATCGGCCGCTCCGTGGAAAGCGTGGTCATGCCCTGGGTCCATCGGCGCAACCTGTTCCTGACCGTGTCCGGCTCGACCGCGGACTCGCTTCAGCGGATGGGAGTCGAAGCGGACCGCATCCGGCAAATCTGTAACGGCGTCGAGCAGCCGGATCCGCCGACGCCCAGGTCGCGGGAGCCGCTGTTCCTCGCGCTGGGCAGGCTCACCGATTACAAGCGCCTGGATCTGCTGCTCCGGTTGTGGGAGCGCGTGCGGCACGTCACGGGCGGACGGCTGGTGATCGCCGGCGACGGTCCGGAACGGGCGCGCCTGGAGGCCATGGCCGGCCCGGACGTGACGTTCACCGGCCGGGTGTCAGAACAGGAAAAACACCGGCTGCTGTGCGCGGCGTGGCTGCTGGTGCATCCGGCGCTGATCGAAGGCTGGGGCATCGTGGTCGCCGAGGCGGCGATCCGCGGCACCCCGGCGGTGGCGTTCGACGTGCCCGGGCTACGCGACTCGGTGGTGCACGGCCAGACGGGTTTGCTCACCCAGACTGAGGGAGAGTTCGCTTCGATGTGGGCGTCGCTGGCCATCGACGCCCGGCGCCGTGAGGCGCTTGGCCAGTCGGCCAGGACCAGGGCGTTGCGGCTGCACTGGCCCGCCGCGGTCGAGGGTTTCGCCAAGGTGGCGGACGAGGCGATCGTCCGGATGGCCGACGGGTGATTCCGGTGACCGCTCCGGCGCCAGCCAATCCGCTCCAGGCGTTCTACGAACGCGACGACGTCCCGCTCAGCTCGGGGCCGGATCGCGCCAGGCGCCAGGCACAGATGCTCGCCACGGTGCTGGACGGCTTTCCCGGTCAGGCCGTGGTGCTGGATGTCGGCTGCGGCGACGGTTCGGCACTGGCGGTGGCCGCGCGGCATAACCAGGGCCACCTGTTCGCCGGGGTGGACTGGTCCGCTGACGCCCTGCGGAGAGCACGCGAGCACGGCGTGGCCGTGCTCCGCGGCGGAGTCGACGCGCCCGGCCTGCCCATTGCCAGCGGAGCCGCGGATGTCGTGATCATGAGCGAGCTCATCGAGCACCTCGTGGATCCCGACAACGCCATCGCCGAAATCCGGCGCGTGCTCCGCCCGGGCGGAGCATTGCTGTTGTCCACCCCTAACCTCGCGGCCTGGTACAACCGCGGCCTGCTCGCGTTCGGGTACCAGCCGGTGTTCTCCGAGGTCAGCCTCCACGGCGTCTACGGCCGTCCCGGCGAGGTCGTGGCCGGCCACCTGCGGCTGTACACCCGGCGGGCGCTCGCCGGATTCCTTGCCGCGAGCGGATTCCGCTGCGTGCGCATCGCCGGCGCGCGCTACCACGACGTGCCCGCGCCGCTGCGCCCGCTCGACCGGTTGTTCTGCCGGTGGCCCTCAGCGGCGTCCATCCTGCTTGTGCACGCGCAGAAGGCGTGAGGCCGGCGTCGGGGCGCGGCTCGGGGCGCGGCGGTGGCGGTGGCGGGAAGCACCGGATACCGCAGGTGCCGTTCATCGCCAGGCCGGCTCGCCGGATCGAGCTGTTCGGGCTGCTGGTCGGCCTGTCGGCGGGATGCGTCGCGGTGGCGGTCTGGATAGCGGTCTTCCGCGTCGCCGGGTACCACCAAGGAGCCGGCGGCCAGGCGGGAAGCTCGGCCCAGGCCGCGGCCACCAGCTCTCCGCCGGTCGACGCCAGGGCCGGCGCCGGACCGGACGCCGCTGCCCTGGACAGCGAGTGGGAAGCGTACTCGGATCGCTCGACCTGTGCCGACTGGGCGGGTGGCGACGGGGTGGCCGCCATCCGGCTCAGCTCGTCCCAGCTCGCCTGGTTTTTCTCCGATACCGACCTCGGCCCGGCCGGCCCGCAAGCCGGCTTCTCGCGCTCTAGCGGGTTCCTGCACAATTCGGTGGTCGTGCAGACGCTGGCCGGCTCCGGCAGCACGTTCGTCACGATGACCGGCGGCGGTGCGTGCAACGTCCCCGGCCGGCCGCTCGGGCCGCCGACCGCCATAATCCACCCGCCGTCCGGCAGCTACGGCAGGTACTGGGCCGCGGATGGGCTGCTGACCGGCGGATCCGTGGTCAAGTTCTACAACCGCTACGCGCCGGGTGCGTTCCCGTTCACCCCGCAGGGGACGGTGATCGCCTCGTTCCCCGTGAGCCAGCTGAGCGCGGCGGGGCTGGGTCCGGCCTACGGGGCGGTCGCCCGTCCGTCGGTGACCGCGGTCCCCAGCTACGTTCCGCCGGCCGGCGGCACGCCGATCATCTGGGGTGCCTCGGTGCTCCAGGTAGGGGGCACCGCGTACGTCTACGGCACGCAGGCCCCGGCTTCGCCAACCGGGCCGAACCAGCTCTACCTCGCGCGGGCGCCGGTCTCGCGGTTGACCCAGTTCGCTTCCTGGCAGTTCTACGCGGGGAACGGGCAGTGGGCGTCCGGGCAGCAAGGCGCCCAGCCGGTGCTGCCGCCGGGCAGCACCCTCGGCGTGCCGTCCGGGTTCAGCGTGGTCAACATCGCGCACCGCTACTGGCTGATCGAGACGGGTGTGGTGCCCGGCAGTCAGTACATCGACGCCTTTCCCGCGGCGACGCCGTGGGGTCCGTTCGACCAGGCCGACGGCCTTGTGCTCTACAAGAACCCGGAAATCGGCCTCGATGCGGCGCATGACTACCGGATCATGTACGAGGCCCGCGCCGAGCTGGCGCTATCGTCCAGCAGCACGCTGGTGATCAGCTTCAACGTGAACTCCGAGGCGGTCACCACCGGCTGCGTGCCGATGTCCGCGTTGACCAACACCGTCACCCAGCCGAAGTTCATCACGGTGCCGACTCGCGACTTCGCGGTCTCCGGCGGCGGCCTGGCGGCCGGCGTGCTGGCCGGGCCGTCGGATTATCCGCGGATCGTCCCCAGCGATCCGGGCCAGTGGTTCAACAGCTATGCGTTGCCTGGCGGCTGCCCCCCGGTCCCCGCGCTCGCGACGGTACGCGCCCAGCCGGGTTCCGGAAAGGTGACGCTCACCTGGCCGGACGCGGGGCTTGGTGTTCGCTACCAGGTCTATCTGCTCGGCCCGGGAGCGCAGGAGTACTCGCCGGTGACCACCGTGCGTTCGGACGGTGTCGTGCTTTCCGGCCTCCGGGCCGGCAGCTACCAGGCGCGGGTGGTTCCGGCCAACCTCCAGCACACCACCGGCCAGGGCGCCCAGACATCATTCACCGTCGGCTGAGCCAGCCCTTTACCAGCGGATAGCGGAAACCTCCACGTGATTCGCCCCAGGGTTGAAAAACGACATCACGAGGTCCGACCGAGTGCTCAGCTCCGGGTGGCCGATGAGCGCGCGGCAGAGCCCGTCCAGGTGGCCACGCTTGCCGGCGCCGCAGGGCACCCGGCCCGCGGTGAGCTGGCGCCACGGCCCGGTCGGCGCCGCGGCCTGCCAGATGGTGAAGTTACCGCCGACGCTGGTCTGCTCGACGAGCACCAGCCCGTGCCCGGTCGCCGAGAAGTCGCCGGCCCACATCAGGAGCGGCGAGCCGGCCCGCAGCGGCACCGCGCTGTACGGGCTGGCGGACCACCCCGTGCCGGTCCAGTACTGGTAGCTGAACCCGTTCTGCCAGTCCGCTGCCGTGGCAAGCGTCCTGGTCAGGAACACGCCCGGGGCGCCGCAGCCGCCACCGGGCGCACACGAGCTGAACAGGTACAGGTAACCGCCGGAGAACACCGGTGAGCCCAGAATCCAGGCCGGCAGCAGCTGCTCGCCGGGCGTCGTGCTGAACACCTGGGCGGGGCTGCCCAGCACGTTGGCCACCGGGTCGTAGTCGACCAGGCCGAACGCCTCGGCGGTGAACACATCGCTGCCGGAAACGCACGAGTCCACGTAGCTGATCAGCAGGTGCCCGCTGCCGCCGGGCTCGCGCGCGACTCCGGTGACCCACCGCGCCTGGTACACGCCCGGCCCGGCGCAGGGCAGGTCGGTGGCGGGCAGGGTCAGGTCAGCCGGCGCCATCAGGAACGGCCGCGGGGCCAGTCCCGCGGTCCCCGAGGCGAGCGGGCTGCGCGGCGTCGGAACCTCAGAGAGCAAGCCCGGAGCCGAGCCGGCCCGGGAAGACCCTTCGGCGGCGGTGTCCGTGCCGAGGATCGGCAGGCCGATCTCGTCGCCTTGCCGGCTGGTGATCTCGGTATCGCAGAACAGCCACAGGCTCCGCCCAGGCGCGGAGGGGAGCGATGTGCTGAACCCGCAGTCCCGGGCGATGTCCCGGCCGGTCAGGGTCTCGTACCTGGACAGCACCGGTCGCGGCGGCCCCGGCCGCGGCGCCGGTGGCGGCGCCGAACCGCATGATGCGCACAGCACGGCCGCGGTCAGCATGGCCGCGGTCAGCACGGCCGGCGCGGCTGCGGCTCGCTGTGGTCGTCTTATTTCCGTGGCATGCCGCCCATAGATAGAACCTGTTACATTATGACCACAGAGCTGGTCATTCGCCGTCAATGGCTGTTACCCTCCAGTAACCAAGCCCAGAAGGTTACTCCTCAGTAGCCTAGTCAGAAGGAGGAGCGCCGTGGTCCGCTTGATCATCGCCATCGTGGTGGGTGTCGTGATCGCGGTCGGCGCGACCGTTCTCGTGCAGAACGTGCTAACCGGCACGGTCAACGGCACGCCGACCAGCCAGTCGATCTACCAATACGGTTCCCGCTGACCGCCTTGGGCGCAACACCGGAGTATGCGGTGTCCGTTCAGATCGTCGTCCCCGCCCGCAACGAGGCGATGCGGTTGCCTGGCGGGCTGGCCGCGCTGTGCCGGTCGGCGGCGATGCTCCCGATGCCGGCGGAGATCCTGGTGGTCGACAGCGCGAGCAGCGACGCGACATCCCAGATCGTGCGCGGCTGGCCGGCCGGGCCGGTGCCGGTACGCCTGGTCAGCTGCGACCGGCCGGGCAAAGGTGTCGCGGTGCGCGCGGGCTTGCTCGCCACGACGGCTCCGTTCGTCGGGTTCTGCGACGCCGACATGGCCACGGATCTGGCCGCGCTCGACGTCGCCGTCCGGCTGCTCGCCGGCGGGCGCCAGGTGGTGATCGGGTCACGGACGCTGGCGGACTCGGCCGTCAGCCGGCGCAGCCTCACCCGCCGGGCGGGCGCGGCGGCCTTCCGGGCGCTGACACGACCGATGGCGCCGGGCGTCAGTGACACCCAGTGCGGATTCAAGTTCTTCGCCGGCCCGCTGGCGCGTGCGGCCGCGACGTCGCTGCGAACGGCAGGGTTCGCGTTCGACGTGGAACTGCTGGACGGCTGCCTGCGGCGGGGTGCTTCGATCACCGAGATCCCGGTCCGCTGGCGCGACGTCCCAGGTTCCTCTTCGAGCGTGCCGCGGCACTCGGCACAGGTCTGCCGGGAAATCGCGTCGATCTGGCTGCGCACGCGCGGCATGGTCAATCCCAGGTCAACGGCCGGTCCCGAACGCGGATCGGCCACATATCTGCCAGAAGTGGTGTAACTCGTTACAGTTCTGTGTCTAGATCCCAACAAGATTTAATGTGAGAGTAGCTAGATACTACTGCTTGGTAACTTTGCCGGGCTGCCGGGAGGAACGATGCGTCGCGACGTCGGGATGGTTCTAGCGGGGCTCGGCACGTTCTTGATCGTGCTCGCGATCGCCTTGCCGACCTACATCGCCGGGCACGTCCTCAAGTTCCCGCTGAACTATTACTACAAGGCCACCTTGGTGGGCACCAACGCGACCTATTTCAGCGCGAGCGAGGTCAAGGAGGTGACCGGCGCCAACATCAACGCGATCTACACGATCAAGGGTCTTGGCAACCAGGGCAACTCGTCGACGGCGGCCTGGCAGCTGTTCACGTACCTGTACGACACCGGCCTTCCGCGGGACCAGCAGGCGATTGAGATCCAGAACCAGACGGTCGCGTTCGACCGCAAGAACGCCCAGCTGCGGAACTGCTGCGGCGCTAACTTCATGGGCAAGACGATCAACTGGACCGGCATCGTCGGCTACGTGTTCCCGATGAACACGCAGAAGACCACGTACAACGTCTTTAACACCACGCTGATGAAGACAGTGCCATTCACGTACAACGGGACCGCCAACGTCGATGGCATCAACGCGTACCGGTTCGTCAGCAACGTGAGTCCGGTCAAGGTCGGGTTCACTCCGCTCTCGGCGACCGATCCGGAATACTACGGGGTCGACCAGACCTACTACGTGGACCCGGAGACCGGCGCGCTGCTCAAGGTTTCCGAGTCCGAGGACGCGTACCTGGTCAATGCGATCACCGGCGCGCGGACCACAACGCTGCTGCAGGTGACACTCGCGCCGACGGCCGCCAGCGTGCAGGACATCGTGAACATCGACAACAGCGGCCGGCTCAAGATCCTGCTGTTCGAGACCATCATGCCGATCGTCTTGGGCGTGGTCGGCGCGATCCTGCTGGTGTGCGGCATCCTGCTCGCCCGCAGGCGGCCGGACGTCACCGAATCCGGCTTCGGCGATTCGACCGGCGCCCTGTCCCCGGCCGCGCCTCCCGAGCACGCATCCCCTGCGGCCGCCGAGACCGCCGCGCTCCCCAAGACCGACCCCTCCGCAAGTGAACCCCCAGCCAGCCAGTCATCCGGCCGCCGCGGCAGGCACGCCGCCGGCTCCACGGTCGGCATCGTCCCCGGCATGGAGTCCGCCCCCGCCGAACCAGCCTCCACCCACGGCGAACACGCCCCGGCCCACGCCGACTCGGCCGCTCCCACCGAGGCCACGCCGGCCGCCGCCGATTCCGCCGACGGCCACAAACCCGGCACGTCCGCCTAACACGCCAAGCTCCAACGGCCGGCGCCCCGCCGCAATACGTGGTCGCGGGCGACGGCGTGCATGTCTGCCCGCAAGCGACAGCGTGCACGTCGGCGCAAGCGACAGCGTGCACGTGGCAGTGTGCACGTCGGCCCGCAATGTCCGGACTTAATCGGATATGCGCGTATGTTCCCCGCCTAGTCGAGCGCATCGAAAATTATTGCGGACACTTACCCCCCCAGATCGGGGGGGTAAGTGTCCGCAATGATCTGGCCCACCCGCCGACGCGCTCGCTTTATACGGATATATCCGGTTTGCGAGTAAGCCATTCGCGCGCGGCGTGAGCGCCGAGATCGGCGTAGCCGCCCGGGGTGGCATCCAGGGCACTTGACCCCGCCGACCCGCGTAACCGTCGGTCGCCCGCACGCGCCGTGCCCGAACTTAACCTGGCCGCAAAACTAGAACACGTTCCAGTTACGTGCTATCTTCCAAGCAACCAAGCAAGCGCCCGCTTGGTGGGGGTTTGGGTCAGGTCAGAAAAACCCTGGGAGTGCCGATGGAGCCTCGCCGCGAGCACGATCACGAGCGCCAGCACGAGCACGATCACGAGCACAAGCACAAGCGCGAGCGCCAGCACGACAGCCCATCGTCACCCGGGCCGTCCCGGCGGGCCTTCCTGGCGGGCGCCGGTGTCGCCACCGCCGCCACCGTCGGCGCTGCGGCGGCCACAACCTTGGGCTGGACGCCAGCGTTCCGAATTTCCCCAGCGGAAGCCGCCACGGCCACGCCGCCGCCGAACTTCCCGGCGGGCATCCCCATCTACCAGCAGGCGTACACGAACTGGTCCAACGCGATCGCCATCGACAACGTCTGGACCTGCCAGCCCACGAGCGCCAACGACGTCGTCACGCTCGCCAACTGGGCGCACGCCAGCAACTACCGCCTGCGCGCCAAAGGCATGAGCCACGGCTGGTCGCCCACCCTGCTTCCCCCAGGAAACGCAGGCGCCGGCTACGTGCTGCTCGACACGACCAAGTACCTCACCCAGACGAACATCTCGAACGGAACGCTGACCGCCCAGACCGGCGTCACCATGGACACCCTCACGACCGAGCTGGCCGCCGCCGGGTACGGGTTCGCCGCGATCCCCGCCCCCGGCGACCTCACGCTCGGCGGCGTGCTGGCGATCAACGCGCACGGCAGCGCGATCCCGGCCAACGGCGAGACCAAACACGCGGGCTGGACCTACGGCTCGATGTCCAACCTCATCCTCAGCCTGACCGCCGTCGTGTGGGACCCCGCCAGCAACCAGTACACGCTCAAGACGTTCCAGCGAACGGACCCGGACATCCGGCCGTTCCTCGCTCACCTGGGCCGGGCGTTCGTCACCGAGGTCACCATGCAGCTGGCCGCCAACTACAACCTGAGGTGCCAGAGCTGGTTCGACGTCCCCGCGAGCACGCTGTTCGCGCCCCCGGCAAGCGCCGGTTCCAGCTCGTTCGCCAGCTACGTGACCGGCGCCGGCCGTCTCGAGGTCATCTGGTTCCCGTTCACCGGCAACCCATGGCTGAAGGTCTGGTCTCTCGCGCCCAGCAAACCGCTGTTCTCCAGCAAGGTCACCAGTCCGTACAACTACAGCTTCACGTACGGCATCACGAGCTCGGAGCAGTCGTTCTTCAACGAGGTCGTGCAGGGCGACACGTCGGGCACGCCGGCGTTCGAGGAGGCCGCGATCTCCCTGGTCGGCTCCGGCCTGATCGCCACCGGCACGTGGGACATCTGGGGTCAGTCGCAGAACACGCTGTTGTACGTCAAGCCGGACACCGCCCGGATCGTCGAGGCGGGTTTCGCGATCCTCACGAGCCGCGCGAACATCCAGCGGGTGGTCAGCGACTTCTACGCCCAGTACGTCAGCGTGCTGAGCAGTTTCCAGGCCAACGGCCAGTTCCCGATGAACGGACCGATCGAGATAAGAGTCACCGGCCTGGACCAGCCGTCAGACGTCAACGTCAGCGGAGCCCAGCAGCCGATCCTTTCCTCGGTCCGCCCCCGTCCGGACAATCCGGCCTGGGATGTCGCGGTATGGCTGGACATGGGCACGCTGCCGGTGACGCCAGGCTACTCCCAGTTCTACGCCCAGATGGAGTCGTGGATCTGGAGCCACTACACGGGCAGCTACGCGACCGTGCGCCCCGAGTGGTCCAAGGCCTGGGCCTGCACCTCGACCTCGCCGTGGACGAATCCGGGCATCCTGGCCAGCACCATCCCGGCCGCGGTGAGCGCGGGTCAGGCCAGCAACGACGGCTGGCCGGCCGCGATCTCGATCCTCAACCGGTACGACCCGGGCAAGGTGTTCAGCAGCCCGTTCCTCGACACCCTGTTCGGCTGAAGCTAATGCGACAGCAGCAGGCGGGCGGCGAGTTCCAGGTGGCTGGACACGTCGTCCGCCGACGCGCGCCGGGTCACCCAGGCGACCAGATTGGACAGCCACACGTCGCCGATGACCCGGGCGATCGCCGCGTCGTCGGCGGACGGCTCGCTGCCGTCGGCGTTCATCGCGAGGCTGAACATCTGCTCCATCAGCCGGGCGACGGCGTTGACCTCGGCCGCGGCGCTCGGGTCCGCGAACATGAACGCCCTGGTCATCGCCTCGGTGAGCATCGGATCACGCTGCATGGCCCGCGTCGTCCGGCGCAGGATGTACAGCATGCGATCGTAAGAGCTATCGCCGGGTATCGGCGATCGCGACAGCCGCTCGACGGTACGAGTGAACTCGCGCACCAGCGCGGACACCAGCAAGTGGATCTTGGACGGGAAATACCGGTACAGCGTGCCGAGCGCCACGTCCGCCTTCTCGGCGACGGCCCGCATCTGTACCGCGTCGTACCCGCCCTTGGACGCGAGCGCCATCGTCGCGTCCAGGATCCGCTTCTGGCGGTCGCGCTGTGCGGCCGAGCCCGTCTCCCCTTCGGGCAGCGCCTTGTTAGCACGTGTTCTTGTAGGTACAGCCACGCTAACTAGCGTATCAACCGCAAGCTGGCAGCTAAGTAATGCAACATGTTCTAATTAGGAGGGTGTCAGCCTTGAAGCCGGAACTGCGGGCGTTGCAGGCATCTCTCCAAAATTGGGCTGAACGTACGGGCGTAATCCCCACAGTCCGCTCGATGGAACAGCGGCGGGCGTCTGCGGATCTGAGCGTGCTGAAGATCGTCGGCCCGCACGACGTTCCGGAGCTGGGCACGGAAGGTGTCGCCGCCGCCGTGGAGCAGCTGGCCGCCAGCCTCGTCCCTGGCCCCGTCATGCCGACCCTGCTTGCCGCGCTCCTCGGCGTGACCGACGCCGAAACCGCCGCCGTCGGGCTGCACCCTGGCACGCTGACCGCGACCCCGGCCGCCGCGGGCGAGGCCGCGTTGACCGGCGCGGGGATCGACGGCACGCTGCGCGTCTCTGGCGAGACCGGGCCCGTGCTCGGCGCAAGCGGCGACACCACGCTCGTCCTCGGCACCGTCGACGGGACCTGGTTCCGCGTCGCCCCGGGAACCCCTGGCGTCACGGTGACCCCGCTGGACGCGCTGGATTTCTCGCGGGAGCTGGCGAGAGTCCGGCTGGACGACGTGCCGGCCGAGCCGCTGCCCGGCCTGACGACCGAGCGCGTCCGCGACCTGGCCGCGATCCTGTTCGCTGCGGAGGCGGCCGGCGTCGCCGCGTGGTGCTCGGCCACCGCGACCGCGTACGCGAAGACACGCAGGCAGTTCGGCCAGCTGATCGGGGAGTTCCAGGCGGTCAAGCACCTGTGTGCCTGGCTGCACTGCCGCGCCGAACGGGCCGGCGCCGTGGCCTGGGACGCTGCGCGGAGCGCGGACGAGCGCCGGCCGGCCGTGGGCGTCGCCCTCGACGACGCGGTCGAGAACGCCAAGGACTGCATCCAGGTCCTCGGCGGCATCGGCTTCACCTGGGAACACGACGCGCACCTATATCTAAGACGTGCCGTTACTCTCCGGGCTCTATCACCGCGGGGGGACGACCCCCCACGGCCCCCCGCGACCGGGGGGAACCCTCCCCCCGGACCCCCTGGGGCGGCCGAGGCCGCCGGAATAGGAGCCTGGGCGATCCCCGCGATCCGCGCGCACGGCACCCAGGCTCAGCAGGACCGGTTCACCAGCCCCGACATCGTATGGTGTCAGCTGTTCAGCGAGCCCGAGGCGGGATCGGACTTGGCCGGCCTGCGGACCCGCGCGGTCAAGACCGATGGCGGCTGGCGGCTCACCGGCCAGAAGGTCTGGACGTCGCTGGCCCGCGACGCCGACTGGGCCATCTGCCTGGCCCGCACCGACCCGGACGTGCCAAAGCACAAGGGCCTCTCCTACTTCCTCGTCGACATGCACAGCGACGGGATCGACATCCACCCGCTGCGCGAGATCACCGGCCGGGCCGTGTTCAACGAGGTGTTCCTCGACGACGTGTTCGTCGCGGACGACTGCCTGGTCGGCCAGCCCGGCGACGGCTGGCGGATCGCGATGACGACGCTGGCCACCGAACGCGAGACCCTCGGCGGGGGAGACATCCTCGCCGAGCGTGGCGTGCACCCCGCGGTCCGCAAGCTGCTCGGCGTCGAGGACCGCCAGGCCGAGGCCGAGCAGGCGCTGACCGCCCTCGGCCCGGACGGCGCCGTCGCCAGTCCGGAAAGCTTCGAGTTCCTGCTCACCCGGTGCCTGAGCATCGCCGGCGGCACCACGCAGGTCTTGCTCAATCAGGTCGCCGAACGCGTGCTGGGCCTGCCTCGATGAGCATGGACTTCGAGCCAACCGAGACGCAACGCACGATCGCCGGACTGGCCACCGAGGTGCTGTCCGCCGCGGACCCATGGAAAGAACTGGCCCGTTCCGGGCTGCTCGCCCTGGCCGTGCCCGCCGAACTCGGTGGCGAGGGCCACGGCATCATCGAGGTCGCCACCCTGCTCACCGAGATCGGCCGTCGCGCGGTGCCCATTCCGGCGCTCGGCACGCTGGCCGGCGGGGTGCTGCCGATCGCCCGGTGGGGCACCCCGGCGCTGCGGCGCGAGCTGTTGCCGGCCGCGGCAGCCGGCGAACTGCTGCTCACCGCCGCCACCCGCGAACCCGGGCGCGCCCGTGGATTCTCGACGGAAGTCGACCAGGGTCGGGTTAGTGGCGTGAAGGTGGGCGTACCCTATGCCGCCGAGGCAAACCGCGTTCTCGTTTCGGCCGGCAGCGGGGTTGTCCTAGTGGACCCCTGGGCGCCCGGCGTGACGATCACCAGGACGCCGACGATCGCGGGGGAGTACGGCGGTCCCGAGTACACGGTCCGGCTGGACGGGGCACCCGTCGTCGCGGTGCTCGACGGCATGACGGGCCGCGACCTGGACCGGCTGGTGACCGCGGGCGCGTGTGCGGTGGCGGACGGGGCACTCGCCGGCGCGCTGGCGCTGACCAGGGATTACGTGGCGACCCGCCGCCAGTTCGGCCGCCCGCTGGCGGAGTTCCAGGCGGTGTCCCAGCAGGTCGCCGACGTCTACATCGCGTCCAGGACGCTGCACCTGATCGCGCTCTCCGCCGCCTGGCGGCTCGGAACCGGACGCGATGCGGACGGGGACCTGGCCGCGGCGACGTGGTGGGTCACGGAGGAAGCAGTGCTGGCCGTTCTGATATGTCACCACCTGCATGGGGGCGTGGGGGTCGATGTCAGCTACCCGCTGCACCGGTTTTCCTCGCTGATCCGGGACCTGTCGCGGTCGCTGGGGGGTGCCGGTGTTCATTGAGCTGACGGCGGCGCAGACCGCGCTGCGGGACGAGCTGCGGGCGTATTTCGCTGGCCTGATGACCGAGCGCGAGCGGGAGATAATGCGCAAGGACCGGCACGGCGTTGCCTACCGTGAGGTGGTGCGCCGGATGGGCCGCGACGGCTGGCTCGGTGTCGGCTGGCCGGCCGAGTACGGCGGCCGCGGGTTCGGGCAGGTCGAGCAGCAGATCTTCGCGGACGAGGCGCTGCGCGCCGACGTGCCGCTGCCTTCGGTGACGCTCCAGACGGTGGGGCCCACGCTGTACTCCCACGGCAGCGCGGAGCAGAAGGCCTTCTTCCTGCCGAAGATCCTCGCCGGGGAGGTGCACTTCGCGATCGGCTACACCGAGCCGGACGCGGGGACGGACCTGGCGGCGCTGCGGACGCGCGCGGTGCTGTCCGGCGATTCGTACGTGGTGAACGGGCAGAAGATCTTCACCACCGGCGCACACGAGGCGGACTACGTCTGGCTGGCGTGCCGGACCTCGCCGGACGCGCCGCGGCACAAAGGGATCTCGATCCTGATCGTCTCGACCGATGACCCCGGCTTCTCCTGGACACCGATCATCACCCACGACGGCGCGCACCACGTGAACGCCACCTATTACTCCGACGTGCGGGTGCCGGTCGCGATGCGGGTCGGCGCGGAGAACGAGGGCTGGCGGCTGATCACCACCCAGCTGAACCACGAGCGAGTGATGCTCGGGCCGTCCGGGCGGCTCGCCGCGATGCACGACCGGGTGCGAGCCTGGGCTGCCGCGCGGTCCCTGCTCACCGAGCCGGACGTGGCGCGGGCACTGACCCGCGTGTCGGTGACGCAGCGCGTCAACGAGCTGCTGAACTGGCAGGTCGCCTCTTCTTCTGTGCTCGACGTAGCGGACGCGTCGGCGACCAAGGTGTTCTCCTCGGTACGGCTGATGTCACTGGGGCAGCTGCTGACCGACGTGGTGGGCTTTCATGGCGATCCAGCGGATCCAGATACCGCCGCGCTGATGGAATGGCTCGACGTGCAGATGAAGCGGAATACGGTACTGACGTTCGGCGGCGGCGTGAACGAGATCCAGCGCGAGCTGATCTGCACGCTCGGCCTCGGGCTGCCGAGGGCACCGCGATGAGTATTGAGTCGGAGGCTAGCCGGATCGCGGCGCTCGGCGACTCGGCGCCCGTGGTCGCCAGGGACCCGGTGAATCTGCCGATGATCCGCAACTGGGTCGAGGCCATCGGCGGTTCGGTGCCGCCGGACGATGTGCTTTCTAAATACGGCGCGCCGCCGGCCATGATCCAGGTGTGGACGATGGCCGGCTTGCATGGGGTCCGCGACGCCAGTGACCCGCTGAGCCAGATGATGCGCGTGCTCGATGAGGCCGGGTACACCTCGGTCGTCGCGACGAACTGCGCACAGGAGTACGCACGCTACCTGAAGATCGGCGAGCAGCTGACGATCCGTGGTCGCCTGCTCGGCGTGACCGGTCCGAAGAAGACCGGGCTGGGCGAGGGCTGGTTCGTCACCACGCGCAACACCTGGTACTCCGGCGACGAGCCGGTCGCCACGATGGACTGGCGCATCCTGAAGTTCCGCCCGCTTCAGACGCCCCCGGCCGACGTTCCCGCCGCGGAGCCGCCGGTCGTCATGCGGCCCCAGGTGTCGCGGGACACGGCCTTCTTCTGGGCAGGGACACGGGCCGGGGAGCTGCGCGTCCAACGCTGCGCCGCATGCGGCGCGCTCCGGCATCCGCCCGGTCCGATGTGCCCCTCGTGCGGGTCGGCCTCGGCCGGCGACTACGCTGTGGCCGCCGGGACCGGCGAGGTGTACAGCTACGTCGTGCACCACCATCCGCCGGTGCCGGGCAAGGACCTGCCGATCGTCATCGCGCTC
>DASRFJ010000200.1:0-2738 GCA_035651595.1 Streptosporangiaceae bacterium
ACGAGAACTCCGCCGCCGAGGCAGGCCTGCACATCCGCGACATCCAGGTCCGTGACGCCACCAACTTCCCCCTCACCCTCGTCGCCTACACCGCTGGCCAGCTCCACATCAACGTGACCTACGACCCCCAGCTATTCGACACCCCCACCGTGGAACGGATGGCCGGGCATCTCCAGCACCTGCTGGCCGCCATCGCCACCGATCCCGAGCGCGTGCTGGGCAGCATCGACCTGGCCACCCCCGCCGAACGCACCCAGATCCTCACCACATGGAACAGCACTGCACGCCCCTTCACCCCCGCCACCCTCACCGGCCAATTCAGCACCCAGGCCGCCACGACGCCGCATGTCCCGGCGGTGGTCTGGGATGGCGCCGAGCTGACCTACGCCGAGCTGGACGCGGCCGCGAACCGGCTTGCCTGCCAGCTGACCGGGCTGGGTGTGGGCCGGGAAGACCGGGTCGCGGTGCTGGCCGGACGGTCCCCCGAACAAGTCATCGCGGTCCTCGCGGTGATCAAGGCCGGCGCCGCCTACCTGCCCCTCGACACCCGCGCCCCCGCCACCCGGATGCGGCAGCTCCTGACGCAGGCCGGAGCGGGGATCGTACTGTGCGACCAGGCCTGGCACGACACCGCAACCGGACTCGGCCGCACGGTGCTGGTCGACGCGGCGGAACTGCTAGCTGACGGCCCGGCCGACCCGCCCCCGGTGTGCGTCGACCCCGAGGACCTGGCTTACGTCATCTACACGTCCGGCTCCACTGGCCAGCCCAAAGCGGTCGCGATCCGGCACCGGGACGTGACCGCGCTCGCCGCCGACCACCGGTTCGCCGACGGCGCGCACCACCGGGTGCTGCTGCACTCCCCGCTGGCCTTCGACGCCTCCACCTACGAACTATGGGTCCCGCTGCTGGCCGGCGGCCAGGTGGTCATCGCCCCGCCCGGCGACCTCGACCCCGCCACCGTGCACCAGATGATCACCGGCCACGGCGTGACCGCGGTATTCCTGACCACGGCGCTGTTCCGCCTCATCGCCCAGGACGCCCCTGAAGCCCTGGCCGGAGCACGGGAAATCTGGACCGGCGGGGAGATCGTCCCGGCCGACGCCATCCGCCGGGTGCTGACAGCCTGCCCGGCCCTGACCGTGTTCGATGTTTACGGCCCGACCGAGACCACCACGTTCGCCACGTGCTACCCCATGCGGGCACCGGGCGCCGTGCCCGACGTGCCGCCGATCGGCGCGCCGCTGGACAACATGCGGGTCTACGTCCTGGACCGGGACCTGCGCCCGTGCCCGCCCGGCATCCGCGGCGAGCTGTTCATCGCCGGCGCCGGGCTGGCCCGCGGCTACCTGGGCCAGCCGGGCCTGACCGCGCAGCGTTTCATCGCCTGCCCTTACGGTCCCCCTGGCAGCCGCATGTACCGGACCGGGGACGTGGTCCGCTGGATCCCGAACGGGCAGCTCGAGTTCACCGGCCGTGCTGATGAGCAGGTCAAGATCCGCGGGTTCCGGATCGAGCCCGGCGAGATCGAGACCGCCCTGCTTCGCCACCCCGTCATCGTCGATGCCGCGGTGATCGCCCGCGAAGACACCCCTGGCCGCAAGTACTTGGCCGCTTACCTGGTCCCCGCCGCCGACAGCGCCGCCCCGGACCCCGCGGACCTGCGCGCCCACCTGGCCGCTGCCTTGCCTGACTACATGGTCCCGGCCACGTTCACCGTCCTGGACGCCCTGCCGCTCACCGCTAACGGCAAGCTCGACCGCCGTGCCCTGCCCGCCCCCGACCGGGACAGCGCAACCGTCGGCCACGTCGCACCGCGCACCCCCACCGAGCAGGCGATCGCCACGATCTGGGCCGACGTCCTAGGCGTGGATCAGCCAGGTGTGCACGACAACTTCTTCGAGCTGGGCGGCGACTCCATCCTGTCCATCCGGATCACGTCCCGGTTGCGCACCGTGCTGGGGGCGGAACTGTCCCCACGCGCCATCTTCACCAGCCCCACGATCGCGGGGCTGGCCGGGGTGATACCGGACGCGGACCCGGCGAGCCTGACGGCGCTGCCCATTCCCGTGGTGGCGCATGACGGGCCGCTGCCGCTGTCGTTCGCCCAGCAGCGCCTGTGGTTCCTCGACCAGTTCGAACCGGGCAGCACGCAGTACGTGACAGCGGCAGCGACGCGGCTGCGCGGCACGCTGGACACCAGCGCCCTGGAGCAGGCCCTGACCACGCTGGTTGCCAGGCACGAGTCGCTGCGGACCACGCTGGATACCCGCGACGGGCGCGGCGTGCAGGTGATCCACCCGCCCTATGCCGTGCGGCTGCCGCTGCTCGACCTGTCCGGGCTGCCGCAAGAACAGCGCGAAGCCGAGATCACCGCGATCACGGCCCGGGAATGCTCCGAGCCGTTCGACCTGCGCCGTGGCCCGCTCATCCGCGTCCGGCTGGTACGGGCCGCCGCCGAGGACCACGTGCTCATCGTGACCATGCATCACGTGATCACCGACGGCTGGTCGATGGGGGTGCTGACCCGCGAGCTGGGCGTCCTGTACGCCGCGGCGATGCACGGCCGGGACCCGGGCCTGGACCCGCTGCCTGTGCAGTACGCCGACTACGCGGTCTGGCAGCGCGGCCAGCTCACCGACACCGCCCTGGCCGGCGGCCTGGACTACTGGACCCGGCAGCTGTCCGGGCTGGCGCCGCTGGAACTGCCCGCCGACCGGCCCCGCCCCCCGGTCCGC
>DASRFJ010000201.1:0-15034 GCA_035651595.1 Streptosporangiaceae bacterium
GCGCGGCACGGCCGACACCGACGTCCAGGCGGCCGTCGGCCAGCTGCTGGTACTGCTCGGGCACGCTGGCCTCGACCTGGTGGATGACCAGGCCGGGGTAGCGGGCCTGGACCTCGTGCAGGATCTGCGGCATCGAGTCATGGCTGGAATCGATGATGCCGACCCGCAGCGTGGACCCTGGACGAATTTGCGATCCAGCCCACTAAGACTCAGCCACAACGACGGCGACCGCGTTAGGGGACGACAATCACCTCGACGCCGACTGCGTCGTAGGTACCTCGTGCCCGTGCATCCCGGGTCGCGAGCGGCATGCCGTGCTCCTTGGCGGCCAGCGCCACCAGCCCGTCATAGACCGCGCCACCTGCGATGCCGATGCGGCTCAGCGTCGCGTGCACCTTGCGAGCGTGTCCGGCGCTCAGCACCAGAGGCGTCGTGAACCGCACGTCGAGCAGGCGCGCTGCGTCGTCGGCCGCCAGCCGGGCATCGCCAGGCAATCTGGTGAGAACCGAGTACGTCTCGGCTAGCGCGTGCCCGCTCAGCGCGAGTTCCTGCTCATCCCACCATCTGACCACTTCCGTGTGATGCTGATGGGAACGGACCAGCAACGGGACGGCGACGCTCGTATCAACCGCGAGAGTCACCTGCGGCCCGCGTCGATGAGACCGAAGAGGACATCGTCATCGACAGGCGTATCTCCGGCCGAGACGAGAACGCCGTCCTCCTCGACCAGGCGCGCAGTCCGCCCGGCGGGAACAACCTGGACACCGGCGCCGTACGGCGAGATATCCACCTTCGTACCGGGGAGCAGACCCAGCGCGTCGCGGATGAACTTCGGCAGCACAATCCGCCCAGCTTGGTCTACGGTAGCCTCCATGGGACAACCATACCATTCAAATCCCATAAATCTGGCGACTGCTAGGGCCATCTGCGGGGTGGTGGACAAGAGAAGCGGAGAAGAACATCAGCAGACCGCTCCCTCGAGCGAGCAACCGCTCTTACGCATCGGGCCGCCCACGGCGCGAGTACGCTGACCGACGAACTGGACCTTCGTGGGTCAGGCGGCGCCCGAGTACTGGTTGATCGGGCAGGAAATCGACCGCGACGATCCCGGCGGCCTGGGCGGGCGTCCTGGCTTGCGCCGTTTGCTCGTGTCATATTCCTTCGCCACCAGCTTGCGGTGCCAGGCCAGCAGCGTCGCGGGCGTCACCGGGAAGATGTCGGCCCAGCGCCTGCGGGGGACGAGTCGTACTGCCCATTCGGCCCAGTCGAGCCGGGGCAGCTCACGGGCTAAGCAGACTTCTCGCACCCACAGGCCGGCGCGTATGCCCGCGGAGCCAAGGGTCGCCGGCGCGCGGCCGGGAACCCCGGCTCTTCACCGGAAAACTGGATTGCCAATTCTAGAAAAATATTGCTAGTTTCTAGCTTCCGATGTAAGGTGGGGAGCAGGCACCGGGAATGAGCCGCCGCCGGCGGAGCCTCCCGGGCCGCCAAGGGAACCGGCACAGGTCACCAGTGACCCCGGTCCCGCCGGAGGAAGCACGTCATGACCGGACCAGCCGCATCACCAGGTATGACCAGTACCCTGCCGCCCCCTTCAGCCAACGGCTCAGCCCCGCCCGCGCCGCGGGCTCCGGCCCGGGGGCGGACGCGGACGAAGATCAGCAGCATGCGCACCGGGCTGATCGCGGGCACCGCCGTCCTCACCGTGGTGCTGATCTTCATCATCCAGAACGCGCACGCCGTCAGCATCAGCTTCCTGGGCGCGCACCTGCGCCTGTCGCTGGCCGTCGCGCTGCTGCTCGCCGCCATCGCCGGCGCGCTGGTGATGGCCGCCGCGGGCACCGCGCGGATCACCCAGCTGCGGCGGATCATGCGCCGCGACCGGCGCCAGCCCCAGCCCCAGTCCGGTAAGTAAGCAGCCGGGGTAACCGCGGGCCGCACGGCCCAGGGCACCCCCGGCCCCGGTCAGATGACGGCGGCGAGAGCCGGCCGTTCTCGCCGGGATCTGCCACGCACACCCCGCACCTCGCGCACGTCACTGACCAGGGAGTCATCATGGGCATCATCGCGTGGATCGTTCTCGGCCTGGGAGCAGGCCTGCTCGGCAACATGCTGATCCCCGGCAAGCGATCACAAGGCCTCATCCTCACCTGCATGATCGGCGTCGCCGGCGCGCTCGGCGGCGGCTGGGCAGCCAGCCGGGTGTTCCACCTGCACACCCTGAACGGGTTCTTCAACCTGTCCACCTGGCTCACCGCCATCGCCGGGTCAGCCGTCCTCCTGCTGGCCTACCACCTGGCCACCGGGCGGCACGGCCACCGGACGGCACACCGGTGAACACGGCAACCGGGGACCGGGTCATGAGTCATGACGCCGGACGCGAGCCGGCGCCGGCCAGCCCGGCACCGCCAGTACCGCGGCTGCGCCTGGGGGCGGCGCTGTCGCGCGGCACGCTGCTGGACGGCGGCTGGTGGCCGCGATCAGCCGACCCGGCGGCGGAACTGCCCGCGCTGATCGCGGCCGTCGAGGACCGCTGCGGCCGGGTTACCCGCCTCATGCTCGGCCCCGCGGGCTGGGACAGCCAGCCGCGGCGGCTAGGCGCCGCGGGCCGGGTGGTCAAGCTCGGCTGGTTCACCGGCCAGCCGGCCGGGCTGCTCACCGCGTTCTGCGGCAGCAGCGGCCGCGTCGACCTGCTGGTCGTCCCCCCTGGCACCGCCGAGGCGGACGCCTGGGCGGCGATGGATCTCGCCGCCCAGGCCGCCAACCGCATCCATGCCCCAGACATCCTGGCCGCCGTGGCCGGGCATCCGGCCCCGCCGGCGGAAACCGAACCCGGGCTGGCGGTGTGGGAGTCCGAAGGCGGCCAGCTCGCCGGCCGCGCGGAGGCGAGGTGACCGCGCAGGCCGGGCCGCCGGGCAGGCAGCCCCCGCCGGCCCGGTACGGCTGGAGAGCCGGTGAACGCCGTGCATGCAGCCGGAACCTGGCTGGCGGCTTGCCGGCTGTACGGGTGACGCCGCTCCAGCCGGCGAATAGAACAGTCCTATGACCGAAGGCTGTGTCTTTTGCGATCACGACAGCATGCGCGAGGCGGACCTGTACTTCGAGAACGAGTTCTGCATCTACGCCTCGACCAGAGACCCCCGTGATCCGCCTGACGTAATGCCAGGCTACGGCGGCATCGCCCCGAAAGTTCACCGGGCTTCTGTGTTCGACCTGACCGCCGAGGAGTGGGCGGCAACGCGGGAACTTCTGCTTCTCGTGCGAGCCGAGCTGCACAAGCGGCTCGCTCCGGACAGCTACACGCTCGGCTGGAACGATAACGGACTCCACCCTCACCTGCATGTCATCCCGCGCTTCGATGACGAGCCGATGGCCGACCAGGGCGTCCGGTCGGGGATCAAGGATCCCGCTAATAGGCGGCCTGATCCGTGGCGTCCCGGCACCGGAAGGCACATGACCGGATCATGAAGAGCCGGCTCGGTGGGAGCCGGGAAGGAATCACACGCGGTCCCGGGCAGAGCTATGACAACTTCCCTACGGCTTTCGTTCCCTATGGCTTGAATCCTTGACGGCCTGCAGGAACTGGGGCCGGTGAGTGGCCTCGACGAAACGGTCTTACCGAATTAAAGTCCGTTACATGGGCTATCTAAATGGCTTAACAACCAGGAGGCGGCTCGCGTCATCCGCGGCCGTGCTCGCATTGGTTGTGACTTTCGGCGACGTGACTGGCGCCGCGGCAGCTCCCGCCCGCGCTGCCGTCGCGGGTATCTCCTGCACCGGGTGGCAGTACGACACGTATGCGCCCGGGATGACTAATACCCTTCAGCCGACCACGGTGGTGCTGGACGGCGACCTCAACGTGATAGATGACCACAGCCCGACGGGCAGTTGCGTGGCGGTCGGCTCGAGCGCGACAGCCGGGCAGCAGGACCAGACTCTCCCGTTGCTGGACATCAGCTGCACGCAGTTGTTCGTCGTGAGCCCGCCCCAGACGATCCAGTGGAATGACGGCCAGGCATCCACGTTCACCGGGACCGCTACCACGGTGCGCGGCGCGTCCAACACCGTCCTCACCGATACCGGCACGGTCGTATCCGGGGAGTTCACGGGCGATGTCGCGGTCTTCACCCTGGTCGCGCCCAATACCGCGTTCGCCGACTGCGGCACCCTGGGCGGGGTCACCGCCCTTGATTTCGCGGCAACCCTGACCTTCGCGCCCTAGTCGCCCCTCGCTACGAGCGGTTAGGAGCCGAGGGTGATTCCGGCTTGCCTGAGTTTGTAGGGCGGCGTGATCCTACGCTCGGCACGCGACAGCAGACCCGGCACGGTGCCGGTTCCTGGTGCCGGGCGGTCAGCGGGATGTAAGGTGCCCGATGTGAGCTGAATCGAGATGGGTGGCCGAGGTGGTGAAGCGCTGCCAGAAGCTGTACCGGTCATGAAGCTTCCCTATGGTGTGTCCGGCTATCACTGATGTCCTCGCTGGCCTTGAGGGCGGAGCGGCATGAGGCGGCAGAGGCCAACTAGCGAGGCGAAGCAAAGGTACCAGGCTGACGTGGCGCTCGCGGCGCGGCGGGCGGGGTTTCTCGATGACGCTCGCAAAGCAGAGAACAGGCTCCGCAAGGCGCAGGCGCGGCGAGATCCAGTGGCCGAAATACGCCGCCTTGCGGAGGACCTGGATGCGGCGCTTACTGATGCCATGCAGGCCGCCTACGCGGCGCAACGCGCGGAGATCGGCGTGCGCGGTTATGATGACCGCATCTACCGGCGGAAGGCGAAGGCAAAGCCGAGCGTTCACGCTCTCACCGCCGAAGCCGAGCACCTGCTTACGCTGCGCGAAACCCACCGTCTGAACGGCATTCCCGCCGTCGAGTTCAAGCCAGGCCCGTTGAAGAACCCAGTGAGATATCGGCAGACGCCGAAACCCGAGACGCCGACGCCAGCTGCGGCGCCGGTCGGCGGTACCTCTGGTGAGCCGCCGATGCTTAAGAATCAGGTAATCCTCCTGCTGCTGCGCGCTCTGGTGGGGATAGCGGGAGTTGTCGGCGGCTGGCTCACCTATCCGACAGGCCGGATTGTTTCCTCCGAGCGGGCAGTGCCGACGGCGCTGATCGTCGTCGGTGCCATCTTCGTTGGCCAGGCACTGCTCGACCGAGGGTGGAAATGGCTGTACTACCGGGACACGGCCGACGCGGCGAGGGACATCGCCGACGCCCAGGCCGCCGTCACTGACTTCGAGGAGGCGCGGACGGCACTGGACCAGGCGTGGCAGCAGCTGTCAGGCCCGACCGCAGCGGCCGGGCGGGCAGGCGAAGCCGTTGCCCGGCCGTCTGCCGACGAATTCTCGGCTGCCTTGAAAACGCTGAACCTCAAGTGGGCGGAGGTGTCGCGCCTAAAGGTCCCGAGCTCTGCCCTGGGCGACGTCAAGGCTGGCGGCGAGGGCCGGGGGGCCACTATCGGGGTCTTCGTGGCCGCCATTGCCACCGTCCTCGGCCTCCTCGCGGTCTTCGGCACGGAGTCGACTTCCGCGATTCGGCTGGGTGCCCTCGTGCTTGTTATCGGAGCGATCGTCGGTCTTACGGTCCTGCTCTACGCCTCCGATACGGTTGGAGACCGGACGGGCAGCTTGATCGCGTGGATAATGTCGATCCTGTTTGGCGCCACCGCTTTCGGACTAGCCTGTATCGGATTTGCCGTATTTTTCCGCTAAGGGGTTGACGTGGCCGGCTGGGAAGCCTTGCAGAATATCGGCGCATTCGACTTCGGCGGCGTGGTCGGCGCGGTCGACTCGCTTTTCGAGGGCTGGTATGGTCTCGGCGGCGATCCGGGGACCCGGGAGCTCTCGACCGCTTACGACCTGACGATGCTGGGGGCGGCGGCGATGCACGTCGCCGTGCTCGAGCAGTCCGGCGAGCGGCCGCGACGGGCGCTGGAGATTCAAGCGCCAGAGGCTCGGGTAGCGTTCCTCAAGTTCGCCTGCGGGGGGACGATCTACCACAGGCAGCGCGAGTTTGAGGACCTGCAAATGGCGGATGTCATACCGTTTTCCGGTGACATTGCGAAGCTGGGCGCCGTCGGGGTGTCTTCGATGTACGATTTGGGCGCGAATTTCGACGGCTACTTCGAGGCGCTCCTCGGCCTGTATCGCAGGTCTCAGTCTCCGTTCACGAGGGCGGTCGCTGAGAGCGGCTGGCTGCACCTGGAAGGACTCATCTGGCGGACGACGCTGTGGAGCGTTTCGCACCCAGGTCAAGTGCGCGAAGTCGTCGAGGAACACGTCGCGCGATATGACCGGTACCTCGGATACCTGCGCCGAGGACTCCCGGCATAGGCGGCGGTGGGGATCCGGTCCGTTGCGCCGCATCGGCGGGCGGAAGGCGGCGCGCTTGTTCGGGTGCGGAGGCGGGTGATTTCGTCATGCTGGACGACGAGCCGGGCGAGTGCCTGATCTCTGCCTCAGGGTACCGCCAGGATTCCGGTTTGGTCAGACACGAATCTGCAGCTCACAGCGCCTGGCCCATACCGCGCACACATGATCAGCTAGACCTGAGCCGCTCGAGTAGCAAGCCGAGGTTTACCAGCGCGATCCGCACGGACGAGTCACTGCAGCCGTATGGCAGCACGACTGTATCGCCGTGAACCATGGCGCCACAGGAGTACACGACGTTCGGGACGTAACCCTCGCGCTCCGACTCGTCGGCCACGAGCAGGGGCTCAGATAGCCCGCCAATAAGGCGCTCGGGCTCGTCCAGGTCGAGCAGGGCGGCGCCGATGGCGTACTCCCGCATGGGTCCGACGCCGTGCGTGAAGACCAGCCATCCCATCGGGGTTTCGATCGGCGAGCCGCAGTTACCGAGCTGGATCAGTTCCCATGGACGTGCCGGCGACTGGACGGTGCTCGCGTCGGGCCAGTCATGAATTACATCTGAGTACGCAATCGCGTTACTTTCTCTGTCCCAGCGGGAGAGCGCGGCGTAGCGGCCGGCGATCTTGCGGGGAAACAGGGCCATGCCCTTGTTCCTGGCCGACGGACCCGAGAGCTGGGAGACAGTGAATGTGCGAAAGTCGCTTGTTTCCAGGAGGTGCGGCGCGACCTGCGAACCATCGAATGCCGTGTAGGTCGCGTAGTAGATGGCGTCTGCGCCGTCGGTGAAGCGCACGAATCTGGCGTCTTCCATGCCGTGGTCTTCGGCTGGACCGCTGGGCCATAGAACCCGCTCAGGAAGGGCGCGCTGATCATCGAACTCCACGAGGTAATTAGACGCCGCTATCCACCGGATCCTGTCGGCAAGTTTCGTAGCGTCCCCCCGTGTCACATGCTGCCCGGCAAGCTCGGCGAGCGCGGTATTCAGGTCGGCCGCGGTGAAGTGGCGTGGCAGGATGCTCCAGAGGAACCGCGCGTTCTCATCATCCTGGCCGAGTTCGATGACTTTCTTCTGAAAAAGGTTGCGATCGTATGGGATGGACCGAACGCATCCGGTGTCAAGGAACCGGCCAGGCGAGTCGAAGTGGATTCCGGAATCGGCGCCGATTGTGCCAGTCCTGAACTCGATACTCGATAGGTGGCCTTCCCCGACAGCCCGCAGGCTCATAACGAACCGGGCTTCCCCGGGCTGACATCCTTTCTGGTCAGGATGCATCACGATCGACGGGTTGAACAGGGCCGCGGCTTCCAGCGCGTACTCATGGGTGAAGTACGCTCCGATCAGCTGCCGCCGCGCGGTCCCTATCTCTATTTCGGCGCCGACCCGGTGCGCGACGAGCTGGAAGTTGCGCTCCAGGGTTTCGGCCAGGTCGTCATGCCGGCAGGAGAACCGGGCTAGTGTCCGGGAGAGAGCTTGTGTCACGTCGTGTTCGCTCAGGTCAAGGATGCGGTCGATGACCGTCATCGCACGCGAGCCGCCTTGGATCAAGGTCTCCTGGCCTGGCACGAACAGCCGGCACACCGTGCGAGAGGCGTCTGGCCTCATCCGATGCGCTGTCCTGGCCAGCAGCCCGCTCGCGGTCTGAGGGGCCTTCATCGTGGCGCGAGGGCCAGGCGGAGCCCCTGCTGCATCACGGAGATCATCGCCAGTGTCGACTCGGCCCCCTGGTTGCGACTGCGACTGGTTTGGCTGAGTCCGTCGCTGCCCCCGCCGGTTCGTTCGTCGAGGAGCGGAATCCTGGCGTCGTTGTCGCCGAGGAACCACGCCACGCTCATCTCGACGCCGGAAAGCCAGCTGCTGTCACCGCTGACCGTCGCCGCGCGCATGCACGCATCGGCCAGGGCGGCGACTTCGATCGGCTGCTGGTCGAAGGCTGGGCGGGCCTCTCCCTGGCTCCAGCCTCCGGCGGGCACGACCGACAGGTGGCCGTCCCGGGTCTCGACGGTCAGCAGCCAGTCGAGCATGAGCAGGCCGTCACGCAGAACCCGGTCCCGGCCAAGTTTCCAGCCGGCCACGATGACGGCCTCTGCGATGGCCGCGTTCGCGTAGCTGAGCCTTGGTTCTGGCCACGGCCACGCCGCACCGGCAGACGGTTCGCCGATGGTCGAGATGGCTGAGTCGAGAAGCGTTAGCGCGCCAGCATGGTCCGGCCACCTCTCGAGTATCTCGACGGCCCCGAGCGCCGCAAATGCCATGGCGTGCGGCCAGACAGAGGAAGCTTGCGCGCCGCGGCCGAATCGGGCGAAGGATTCCGCGCGGATACCCGGGGTGGGTCCCCGCGCGGCGGCCGTGCCCACGCCCCAGAGAAAGCGGCCCCAGCAGTCCTGCGTTCCTGGCTGGTCTTGCCACCTGCGGTCGTAACCGAGGCGGTTACGGACCCTTCCGTCTGGCGCCTGCGCCTGGGCCAGGAAGTAGAGGTAACGGCGGCACAGGGTTATCAGTTCCTTAGATGGCGACGGCTCCCGGCACACCACGACCAGGCCGCGGGCCACGTCGTCAACGCAGTAGCCGTGCTCGTACCTGGGCACGATTCCGTCGGCGTGCTCGAGCAGGCCGACATGATCGGTCAATCGCTGCAGGTGCCGGAACGGCGCGGCCGGGTACCTCATGCCGGGGATCCCGCCCTGGTCACAGTGAGCAGTGACGCGAGTTCCCGGTAGGAACGCGCCACGGCTGGCCACAGCATCTGCGGCGCGTGGTCCGCTGAGTACCTGCTCATCCGCGCCGAAAGGCCAGGCTCGGTGAGCACGCGCTGCAGCGCTGTCGCGATGCCTGCCGGGTCCTGACGTTCGACCAGGAGTCCCGCGCCGAGCAGCTCGACGGCATGCGGGAAGCACGTCGACACCACCGGCTTTCCGGCGGTGACCGCCTCGATCAAGACCCCGGAGGTGACCTGCTCCAGCGAGTCGTACGGCAGCAGCACGACGTCGGCGGCGCCGATCAGCCGGCTCAAGGCGGCCGCGGGAAGGAATCTGCCATCGAAGTGCACACGGTCTTCCGCATCTGCGGCCCGTGCCCGGGCCTGGAGCGCCCGCCGGTAGGCCTCGCCATCGCGGTCGAGCACACGCGGATGTGTCTGGCCGGCCACCTGGTAATCGACGTGCAGCCCGCGATCGCGAAGCAGAGCCATCGAATCGATCGCATGCTCAATCCCCTTGCCCGGCCCGAGCAGCCCCCAGGTCAGCACGCTGGGACGGCCGGTGTTCCCGGCCGATGACGCGGTGATCCGGTTGTCGGCAGCGCCGTGCGGTATCACGACGACCTTCTCGGGACCGGTGCCGTAGATATCCAGCAGTCGCGATCGGGCCGTCCGCGTCATCGTCACGACCACGCTGGCGGCGGCGATGACCTCATCGAGGATCGTGCGCTGCCGCCACGTGGGCCGTGCCAGCACAGTGTGCAGTACGACGATGACCGGTACGTACAGAGCTTCCAGCAGTGAAATGACATCCTGGCCGTCAGGGCCGCCGTATATGCCGTACTCGTGCTGGACGATCACGACATCGAAGCTGTTGAGTATCTCGGCGGCAGCTGACGCGCTTGCTGCCGAACCGGCCACGAGGTCACCCGCGATCTCGTCGGCAGTACATGGCGCTGGCTTGTCTAGCACGCGCACGACAGCTACCTGATCGCCCGGCTGGGGCAGATGGGTGAGCAGCGCCGCGGTGAATGTCGCTAGCCCGCACTGCGTGGGCGGATAGGTGCTGAGCAATGCATAGGTCGTCGGCATGAGGCTCCTTGTCTCGCTTTCCGTGGCACAGGCTCCAGCGCCAGCGGATCTTTGAGTCGCGCGGACGTCAACTGCGCCGGTACCGGAGGGGTTACACAGCACGCAGACGAGGGAAACAGGTCGGCTCGCCAGCACGGGCCCGCACGCCTCAATGGGACAGGCTGGCCCCGGGACCTGCCTTCGGGAACGAAATCATCTGGCTAGATCTTCATGGCGAGCCCCGAGGCTGGCTGAGAGGGCCTCGCGTGCTCGCTACGTCCCGAACAGTGGCTGAGCGTCCTCCGCGGCCTCACGAAGTGAACGCATCGTCAGCATAGCCCAGAACAGCCTCGAAGTCGCCCGTGTCACCGGCGGCGCCCTTGTATCCCGCCACCCTGTGTATTCGTACGCTGAGTGCGGACCCTTGCCGAGCCTGGAATGACCGGCCGCGCGACGGAGACGTTAGCCGGAGCACGGACCCATTACGTAACACACCGGCCGTTATGACATCCGGTCCAGGCTCAGGGACATCAGCCAGGGCCGGTATGATCACACCACCCAGCTGGGGGATTATTCGGTGCCCACGGGGCTCCGCTACCGCGGACAAAGGGCGGTTCCGTCGGAGGGGAGCGGGTGAATGGTGACGGGCAACGCGGAAGGCATTGGAGCCGGCAAGGAGGGCGGCGAGAAACCGCGGCTGGCCGCGCGGCTGGAAGTGCCGTGTCAGCCGGGGCTGGCGGCGTCCGCGGATCCGGGGATGGAGCGGTTCGCGCGGTTGGTGGCTGGCGCGCTGGGGGTACCGGCAGCGCTGGTGTCGCTGGCGGAGGCGAACCGGCAGGTGTTTCCCGGCCAGGTTGGACTGGCTGAGCCGTGGGCGTCCGGCCGCCATACCCCGCTGGTGCACTCGCTGTGCCAGCGCGTGGCGGCCACTGGCAGTCCGGTGGTGCTGGCCGATGTGCGTCAAGACGAGCAAGCGCGCGGTAGCGCGGCCGCCGGCGACCTGGCGGTGATCGCCTACGCCGGCATGCCGCTGACTGACGACGCAGGCCGCGTGCTGGGGTCCTTGTGCGCGATTGACACCCAGCCCCGAGCCTGGTCGCCCCGGGAACTGGCCAGGCTGGCGGACCTGGCTGAGGCATGCTGCGCGGAGCTGAGGCTGCGGATCACGTCGCGCCGCGCAGCGCATGCCCTGGACGCGGCCGAGCGATCGCAGGCCGCCGCCCAGGAGTATGCGGCTCAGGCACGCCTGGCGCTGGACCGCTCGGAGCTGATGCTGCGCGCCGCGGAGGACCTGGCCGAGACCGCGGGCCTGGCTGATGCGCGTCAGCGGGTAAAGAACCTGGTTTCCGGCAACCTCAAGCCCTCCTACGTGGGACTGGCTCTGCTGGACGGGCAGCAGCTGCGCTGGGCGCCTGATTCTGACCTCGCCCATGCCGTGGACCTCAGCGGCCAGGCCGTTGCGCTGGAAGACGCCGGCCCGAGTGCCCGGGCAGCCCGCCAGGGCCGGGTGGTCGTTGTCACCGGCAGCGCTGCCCGGCGAGCCGGGCGAGAACGGCCCGGTGGTACCGACCCCGGCGCGGCCGGCCTGGAGACGGCGGTATGCGTCCCGCTGCTGGGAATCTCCCGGACGCTGGGCATCCTGGTACTGGGCTGGGACACTCCGCACGAGGTTGACGTGACCGAACGGGCGGTGCTGACCGCGATCGGCGGGTATACAGCCCGTGCCATCGAGCGGGCGCTGCACCTGGAGCAGCGGGTCGCTGTGGCCACCCAGCTGCAGCAGGCCATGCTCACTGATCTGCCTGCCGCCCCCGGCCCTCAGCTGGCCGCCCTGTACCGTCCCGCTGCCGCCGGCGAGCTGGTCGGCGGCGACTGGTATGACGCCTATCCGCTGGGACCTGCCGCCCGCGGGCCGCGGCCACCTGGCGGAGCTGACCTGGAACCGGTGCCTGCGCTGGCACTGACGGCTGGGGACGTCACCGGCCACGACATGCACGCGGCCACGATCATGGGCCAGATCCGCAGCATGCTCCGCCAAGCCGACCTTGACCACCTCGCTCGCGGGCCGGCCGCGGCCGTGACGGCGGTGGAGAACGCCTGCACCGCGCTGGGCCTGGACGCTACCGGCACCCTGGTGCACGCCCACCTGAGCCCAGCGGGCGGCGGCGCATGGCACCTGTCCTGGACTAACGCCGGGCACCCGCCGCCGCTGCTGCTGGAGCGCCCCGGGGGGCAGCCCGAACGCCTCGCCGCACATGATCTGCTGCTGTGGCCTGGCCTGGCCGCCTGGCCGCGCGCCAGCCACCAGCGTCTCCTGCCTCCCGGGGCGACGCTGCTGCTCTACACCGACGGGCTGGTTGAACGACGTGGTGCTGACATAGACGCCGCGATCGACCGTACCGCCGCCGTTCTGGCCGCTGCCCCCGCCGACCGCCCACTCCCCGCCCTGCTCGAGCGGCTGGCCGCCGAGATCGCCGGCCCCAGGCCCGCCGACGACATGGTCCTGCTTGCTGCACGGATCCCAGTCGGCACGGCCTGACGCTGTCCGTCGCCAGCGTGAACGCACCCGCCGGGTGCGGATAACGATGCCGCGCGCGAAGCTGGCCTGGCTGTCCTGCCGCCGACGGCATCGGGGTCATCCCCGCGGGTCAGTTCGACCCTCTTTGCGGCGCTGGTCCTCGATGACGGACGCGACGTGCCGTACGCACACCTCGAACGCCAGCGCGTCTTGCGCGTGCATGGTGCGCAGCTTGGCCATGAACTTGACCATGTTCTGCACGGTGTGGTCCGGCAGGCCCTGCACGCTCATGTAATTCCCGCCGCCAGCCTCCGTGAAGCCGGGGATCGTACCTATCTGGATTCCGTAAAAGTCAGTCACACTCACCCTCCGTGTCCTGTAGTCCGGAAACCCGCACCCGGGAAGCGCTGCCGTCCGGTGAGTCTGGCAGCCGCGCAGGCTTCACGGACACGGTGCCCGGCGTCGCGGGCAACGATTCCCTGCCGCCGGTGTCCGGGCGTGGTCTCAGATCGGGCGGACGTGCTCGGCCCGCGGCCCTTTGGCGCCCTGGGTGACCGTGTACTCGACCCGCTGGTTGTCCTGGAGGCTGTGGTAGCCCTCGGTCTCGATCGCGGAGTGGTGGACGAAGACGTCGGGCGTACCGTCGTCCGGACTGATGAACCCGTAGCCCTTGTCCGTGTTGAACCGCTTCACTGTTCCCTGAGCCACCGTGTTCTCCTGCCGGGCGATCATCGGGCTGCACGGCGTGCTTCCCGGGCTGTGGCGACCGCCCGTCCGTTACCGGGCCGGCCCTGGAAACCGGCGGCGCCCGCGGTCTGGATTCGCGGGCGCTGTGACGCGGACACGAACTTCGACTGCAACCAGTTTCATTCAACACCATCGGCGGGCCGGCATACCGCAACGGAGTGCGAAGGTGTGCGGTCCGCCGTCGTAGGCGTGGCGGGCTGCGCAGGGTAGCGTGGGGGTGAGGCGGTGGGTTGTCTGTGTGCGCGCCGCTCTGATCTTCCCTCCTGCTGTCTTCCGGCAGTCGGCCGGCGGCACGGGTTTGGAGCGGCATGTTCCGTCTTGTTGTCCCCGATCCTCGGGAGAGGATGCCTGTGTCGCGAGCCAGCCCGGTCGGCCAGGCGTCGAAGCCCGGCACGGCGGCCGAGATGGACGATCCGGGCGGGCCGTTGGTTCTGGTCAAGGACGCGGAGGATGGGCCTGCCGTCCGGCTGGCGGCCGGTGGTGCCACCGCCGACCCGGTGAGGGATTATCTCAAGCAGATCGGCAAGGTGCGGTTGCTCAATGCCAGGCAGGAGGTCGAGCTGGCCAAGCGGATCGAGGCCGGGCTGTTCGCCGGCCAGAAGCTCGCCGAGGGCAGCCGGGATCTTTCCGCCGAAGCGCAGTCTGACCTGGAGCAGGTCGCCGAGGACGGCAGGCAGGCCAAGGACCATCTGGTGGAGGCCAACCTGCGCCTGGTCGTGTCACTGGCCAGGCGGTACACCGGGCGCGGGATGCTGTTCCTTGACCTGATCCAGGAGGGGAACCTCGGCCTGATCCGCGGCGTGGAGAAGTTCGACTACACCAGGGGTTACAAGTTCTCCACATATGCCACCTGGTGGATCCGGCAGGCGATCACCCGGGCGATGGCCGATCAGTCCCGCACTATCCGCCTTCCGGCGCACATGGGCGATGTCATCAGCAGGCTGGCGCGGGTGCAACGGCAGATGCTGCAGGACCTGGGCCACGAGCCCACCCCGGAGGAGCTCGCGGCCGAGCTGGACATGACTCCGGAGAAGGTCATCGAGGTGCAGAAATACGGCCGTGAGCCGATCTCCCTGAACATCCCGCTCGGTGAGGACGGGGACAGCGAGTTCGGTGACCTGATCGAGGATTCCGAGGCTATCGAACCCGGTACGGCGGTCAGCTTCACCCTGCTGAAGGAGCAGTTGTACGCGGTGCTCGGCACATTGTCCCAACGCGAGGCCGACGTGCTGTCCATGCGGTTCGGGCTGGCCGACGGGCGGCCCAGGACGCTGGACGAGATTGGCAAGGTGTACGGGGTCACCCGGGAGCGGATCCGGCAGATCGAGGCCCGCACCATGTCCAAGCTGCGCCACCCGTCCCGGTCCAAGCTCCTCCGGGACTACCTCGACTGACCTGGCCGTACGGGAATGGCCGCCGATGCGGCAATCGCCGAGCGGGCCGGAGGGCGTTTCTCGCTACCATCTCGGCCTGGGCTGCTGGCGGGGTGGGCCGGTGAGCGTCTCGGTGCCGTCGACGAAGGCCTGGGCCAGCTCGGACAGGCGGCGATTGCGGGCTCTAGCGAAGTCCCGCAGCAAGCTGAACGCCTGGTCCATGTCCACGCCGAGGCGCTCGGCGAGCTTCCCCTTGGCCTGCTCG
>DASRFJ010000202.1:0-1944 GCA_035651595.1 Streptosporangiaceae bacterium
GCGCGGCACGGCCGACACCGACGTCCAGGCGGCCGTCGGCCAGCTGCTGGTACTGCTCGGGCACGCTGGCCTCGACCTGGTGGATGACCAGGCCGGGGTAGCGGGCCTGGACCTCGTGCAGGATCTGCGGCATCGAGTCATAGCTGGAATCGATGATGCCGACCCGCAACGCCGCGGCCGCGCCCGCCGCGCTCCGCGCCACTCCTGCGGCACGATTGACCTGGGCCAGGACCTGCCGCGCCTCGGCCAGGAACGCCGCACCGGCGCCGGTCAGCGCGACGTGATGGGTGCTGCGCTCGACCAGGCGGACCCCCAGCTCACGTTCCAGCCGCTGCACCTGCTGGCTCAGCGCCGACTGCACGATGTGCTCCCGCTCCGCGGCCCGGCCGAAATGCAGCTCCTCGGCCAGCGTCACGAAGTAGCGAAGCTGGCGCAGCTCCACACCCGCCGCCCAATCCGTATCCGGCCCATCCGGTACTCCTCGCCACTGCCCGCTGGATAGCGGGAAGTGATATTACCGCCATGGCAGGCGATCAATCCGTATGAACGCCTACCCAGCCCGGGACTGAAAACCCTGCCGTTAAGCCTACTTCCGCGCCCGGGACTCCCGGGATACGTAACCGGCCTGTCCGGCCGACGACTGGCAGCTGATCGGTTCTGGTGATGGGCCTTGCTCAGGTTGCCCGTTTCCGCCGCGCCGCGATCGGGGTTGACTCGATGATGACCAGCCGGGCCGCACCCGGCGTCCCTATCACGATAAGAGGGTCCTGCCATGATCCCCGGCCAGAACCTGGCCCTGGGCACTCCCGCCATCAGTCTGAACGGCTCAGCGCCGCACTGCGAGCATCTTGACGGGCTCCAGCCGGTCGCTCCCCTGTCGGACGAGTGCGGGGACTGCCGGGACCGCGCGGACCCCCAGGCGCTCCTTGTGGTCTGCCTGACCTGCGGTTGGGTGGCGTGCACCGACGACTCACCCAACCGCCACGCCAGGGCGCACTACGAGGAGACCGACCACCCGCTCGCCGCCGGCCTGGAGCCGGGATCGCGGTGGAGATGGTGCTACGTCCACCAACGTCTCGTCTGACATGGCCAGCTCGGCCCCCGTCGGCGCGATCGCCTGCCTGACCTGGCGGCACGCACCCGCGCTCATTCGCGGCAGGCCCCCGCACCCGCCGCCCCGGCCAGGCCACCGCCCTGATGACAGCACCGGCCAGCCGGCAGCGGATGCCGCTGCCAGATGAGATATGAGGTGCGCCTGTTCGCGGCATGGGCTTCCTTCATTGGTTGCCGTCGCGGACGAGACCGGCGCTGCTGGGCACGGTTGTGCCCAGCAGACATCTCGTGACAGCGCCGGAGGGCTGAGAGAGCGAGACGACCGACTCTGCCTTCTGCGCCCTTCCGTGACACCTGAGGGCGCGTGGACCCATCGCCGATGGGATAACGGTCGGCCTGCCCGGCCATGCCCTCATCGCGGAGTGCCAGCAGCGCCTGCCGGTACAGCACCACGGCGTACCGGCGATAGATCTCTGCATCCCGGCCGCGTGATGCGCGAGTCCGGGCGGCGGCATTCCTGCCGGGTACCTTCATAAAATAACTCCGGGGTCCCTGGTGGTATCCGCTATAGGCGAACACAATCAGCCACCGGGGTCCGGAGCAACTACGTCGACGTTAACACGTGAGGATCACGCCCACAATCGGGCCACCGGCGTGGCCGGTCTTGACCGACGTCGAGCGGGCCGAGGCGGCTAGTTGCGCGGCTCTCGCCATGAGCCCGGCCGGGGCTGCTGGCGGGTCAGGCCGGTCAGCGTCTCGGTGCCGTCGACGAAGGCCTGGGCCAGCTCGGACAGGCGGCGATTGCGGGCTCTAGCGAAGTCCCGCAGCAAGCTGAACGCCTGGTCCATGTCCACGCCGAGGCGCTCGGCGAGCTTCCCCTTGGCCTGCTCG
>DASRFJ010000203.1:0-24457 GCA_035651595.1 Streptosporangiaceae bacterium
GCCGGCAGCACCCGCTGGAACACCTGCCCGTCCTCGACCGCGAACACAGTCCGCAAACTCTCATGCCGCGCCACCACATCGCCCAGCCCCGCCCGCAACGCCGCCACATCCAGCGGCCCCCGCAACCGCAACACCAACGGCTCGTTGTACGTCGGACTCGGCCCCTCCAGCTGATACAAGAACCACAACCGCGCCTGAGCAAACGACAACGGCACCCGCCCAGGCCGCGGCAGCGGCACGATGGCCGGCCGGCCAGGGTCACCAGTCCCTGACGACGCCGCGTCCAGCGAGCGGGCGAGCATCGCCGCGGTCGGAGCCTCGAACACGGCGCGGATCGACAGCTCGGCGCCGAGCACCGCCCGGACCCTGCTGATCAGCCTGATGGCCAGCAGCGAGTGTCCGCCCAGCTCGAAGAAGCTGTCGTCGACCCCGGCTCGGTCGATGCCCAGCACCTGCGCGAACATCTCGCACAGGATCTGTTCGGTTGTGCTGGCCGGGGCTGACGTGCCGGACGTCGTGCCTGGTCCGGGTCCGGGTCCTGGGGCAGGCAGGGCCCGCCGATCCAGCTTCCCGCTCGCGGTCAGCGGCAGCCGGTCCAGCACCATCACCGTGGCCGGCACCATGTATCCCGGCAGCACCAGGGCCGCCGCGGCGCGCAGCGCGGCCGGGTCCAGCTCGCGGCCGGCCGCGGGTACGGCGTAGCCGATCAGCCGGCCGTCGCCAAGGTCGCCGCCATGGTCGCCGCCATGGTCGCCGCCATGGTCGCCGCCGTGGTCCCGGTGTACCCCCACCGCCGCCTGCGCCACTCCCGGCTGGGCGGCGAGCACCGCCTCGATCTCACCCAGCTCGATCCGGAACCCCCGGATCTTCACCTGATCATCGACCCGGCCCAAGTACTCGATCTGGCCGTCCGCGTTCCACCGGGCCAGGTCCCCGGTCCGGTACATCCGCTCACCCGGTGCCCCGGATATGCACGCCACGAACCGCTCCGCGGTCAGGCCCGGCCGGTTCAGGTACCCTCGCGCGAGCTGCCCGCCCGCCAGATACAGCTCTCCGGTCACCCCCACCGGTACCGGCCGCAGCGCGTCATCGAGCACATATGCCCGGGTATTCCGCACGGGCCGGCCGATCGGGGGCGGCACATCGCCGGGTGCGGCGGCCACCAGCGACTCGCGCTCGGCGTCCACCCACGCGGTGGCGTAGACGGTCGCCTCGGTCGGGCCGTAAATGTTACGGATACGGGCGCCGGGCAGCGCGGCGGCAATGGCCGCGACAGCGCGGGCGGTGAGCGCCTCGCCCGCCAGGACGACGGTACGAGCCAGGGCCTTCGCGCCGTGCACGCTCAGCACTTCCGACAGCGCGGACGGAACGGCGCTGATCAGGCTCCCGTGCCAGCCCTCCCCGCCGGTATCGGCCAGCGCCAAGAGGTCAGCGACGATCTCGATGCTCCCGCCACGCACCAGCGGCGCGAAGATCTCGAACACCGACACGTCGAAGCTCAGCGACGTCGAGGCCAGCACCTTGGAAAGCTCGTCGGCAGTGAACTCGGTACCAGCCCAGCGCAGCAAGCCGGCGGCATTGCGATGCTCGACCAGCACGCCCTTGGGCTGGCCGGTCGACCCCGAGGTGTAGATCACGTACGCGGGGCTGGCGGGCCGCAGCGCGCCGACCCGGTCAGCGTCGGCCAGGTCGCCGTCGGGCAGCCGGGATATCGCCGCCACGGTCACCGGGTCGTCGATCACCACCTGCGGTACCTCACCCGGCAGATTCCGGCCCGTCACCGCGGTGGTCAGCACCGCGACGGGGCGGGCGTCGGCAAGGACGAACCCGATCCGCTCGGCCGGGTACCCGGGATCGAGGGGAACATATGCGGCACCGGCCTTCAGCACCGCCAGCACGGCGACCAGCATCTCCGCCGAGCGGGGCATCGCGATGGCGACCAGCCGCTCCGGGCCTGCGCCCAAGCCGACCAGGCGCCGGGCCAGCTGGTTCGCCCGGGTGTTCAGCTCGGCATACGACAGCCGCTTCCCCCGGCAGGTCACCGCCGTGGCGTCCGGTGTCCGCGTTACCTGAGCCTGGAACAGCTGCGGCAACGTTTCCGATGGCGCCGCCCGCGTGACACCGCACCACTCCCGCGGCACAGGGTTTGCCGTCACGAGATTTCCCCTTAACTGCGCAGGACGATCCGCCTTGACACGGGCGGTCGGGATTGCCACGAAGGCTGCCACGCGAGTTCTCAGAGTGCAGCCTCCCAACCGGACAGCGCCCAGGCACCTTCGCCGTTGCGCCATCCGGTCAACCCGGCGTCATGGTGCGGTCCGGGCAATCTCAAAGGTGCGGGCAGTTCGGGAGACCGCCATGATCGATGGCTGGTGTTATGCACCTCAGACCAGCGCCTCGCGGCCCTAGCTGAAGGAGAGCACGACCATGGCACCGCCCCAGCAACAGCACAGTGAGCCGAGCGATGGCTATCCGCTCTCGTTCACCCAGGACTTTTTCTGCTCGCTGGACCAGGGCGACGCCGGCGGCGCGTTCGGCCTCAGGTTCATCATCGTCAGCGGCTGGAGGATCAGCGGGGAGGTCGACATTGCCGCCCTCCAGGACGCCCTGAATGATGTGGTGGTCCGGCATGAACTTCTGCGCACCATAGTCGACCGTGATGCCGTGCCGCCCCGCCAGTTCGTCCAGCCACCCTGTGCCGTGCCGCTTGAGACTCGCGATCTCACGGCGGACGCCGGCAAGTCACGGGATGTCCTTGCCGCGGAACTAGTGGTCGAGGCCGAGCATGGCACCATGAGCCCGCAGCAAGTGCCGCTGCTCCGCGCGGTGCTGGCCAGGCTCGGTCCTGACGACTGGGCGCTGGTCATGACCGTGCATCACTCCGCCTGCGACGGGTGGTCTATGCAGCTGGTCATGCGCGATCTCGCGGCGTTCTATACGGCCAGGACAAGCAATCGTCCGCCGGATCTGCCGGAGGTGCGGCAATACCGGGAGTATGCCATCTGGCAGCGTGCCAGCCTGGCCGACGCCGCGACCGCCGAAGCACGGTCGTACTGGCGGGAGAAACTGGCGGGCGCGCGCGTTTTCACGCTCCCGAATGATCATGCACGGCCTGAGGTGTACACCAGGCCGTACACGGCATACCACTACACCATCGGCACCGAGGTGATGACGCGGGCGGCCAAGCTGGCCGCCGAGACACGGTGCTCGCCCTTCATGCTGCTGCTCGCGGTCTTCAATGTCCTGGGTTACCAGATCACCGGGTCCACGGACCTATCGATCCGCGCGTTCACCACGGGCCGCAACGAACTCCAGTTCCACAACACCACCGGGCTGTTCATGAACCTGGTACCGTTCCGGACAGATATCGGCGACTGCGCGACTTTCCGCGACGTCATTGCCCGCACGCGAGACACCTGCATCGATGCGTACGCCAATGAGATTCCCATTCACCACGTCGAACAGCTGCTACCCGACCTCAACGCCCCGCATCAGGACCCTCGCAATTCCCAGTTCATCATGGGTATGTTCCAGCCGCAGTTCGACGAGGCGATACTGCGCATTGCCGACGGGCTCACGGCCATCGACGAGCGCGTGCTGCCCGATCCGGAGCAGACAGACATCCCCAACGGGCTCGTGTGGGATCTGACCATCATGGCCTCGGGCGAACTCGCAGGTAAGGTCGCGTACAACCGCGACGAATTCGACCCGAGCACGGTCGAGAGCTGGGCATCGGATCACTGCCGCATTCTGAAGCGAGCACTGAGCAACCCCGATCAGAGCTGGAAGACGCTGTAGAGGCCCGCAGGGGCGCAGGGGCCGCGATCAGAATCGATGTGTCGTGTGACTTTCGGCACCCTTGTCAAACGCCAGGACCTTGACTGGTCGCACCGAGAAGACGGCGATCGCGTGCGGGAAGACCACTTCCTGGCCATCCTCCTCATAGAAGTGGTAGTAGTAGCCGTCTTTCACCTGAAATTGCCAGCGACCGTCCCACTTCCGTGACCACTTCTCCGCCAGACGGGTGAGCGTGTGCGCATCGTCGAGCCGGACGGCGACGCCTTCCACGACGACATCGATTCCCCGGTCCCAGTCGTCCCGGCCGGTGGTCAGCGCGACTCGCTGGTTGACGCGCAAGTTCGCGACCTTCTGTTCGGTTTCCCCGGAGTAGAAGTGCAACGCGTCGTCGGCCCATAGCCCGACGACGGGCGTGACATGCGGCTGACCGTTCGCTCGCACGGTAGAGATCCAGAACAGCTCGGCCGACTCCAGGATCCGGCGGGTCTCCGCCCACTCGGTGGCTGCTGCGCCCGGAGCGCTGTGCTCCTTGTCCAGGGTCGTCACCGGTGTCGCCATTCGCTAATCCCTTCTCATCCGGCCGCCCCACGGATGTGGGGGCACGACTGCTCACCCGCTTCGCGCATCGGCGGAGCATTAGTGCCATCCTGCCGGTAGAAGTTCGGGCGCGCATCTGGATCGGGCGGATCGAATGTCCGGTTGAAGGTCGCGACAGTGCTCGATGACATCGGCGGATTGATCCACGCCCAGTCCGTCGGGACGCTTCGCCCAGCGGCGTTCTCGCGCTCGACGTGCGCTACGAACTGCGCGGCGGCGGTGTGATGATCGACGATGTACACGCCCTCGGCGGCAAAGCTGTAGAGCACTGCCTCATTAAGCTCCAGTAGCGCACGATCAATCCAGAGCGAAGACTTATGCTGCACGTCCAGGCCCATTCGTCGGGCAATTTCCGGAAGCATGTTGTAGCGATATGTGTCACCGAGATTCCGGGCGCCAATCTCCGGGTTTACATACCATCCGGTGAACGGCGCGGTCGTGTACCTGAGGCCGCCCACCTCCAGGCACATGTCTGATACGGCGGGATTAGCATGCCACCGCAAGTTCAGCTCCTCGAACCAGTCGAATCGCGGATGGCGGATTGGCACCTCAAGTACGCAATCGGCAGGCACCTCAAACATCTCGGGGAGCTTTCCGTCCACGGATATTATGAGCGGCAGCACGTCGAATGCTGTGCGCGATCCCCGCCAGCCCAGGCTCGTTGCCATCTTGGTGATGGCCACGTACTGAGGATCGCCCACCACGCTGCCGTCCGGCTGCTCATACCCGGCATAGCGAACGAGCTCATGATTGAACAGCCGCACGTTGCGGTTCGCCGCCTGATACGGCCTGAATACCGTGACGACGGGCCGGACCTTGCCGCCATTCGTGGACACGCGAAGGTGCTCCCAGCACGCCTCGGCGACTTCCGCGGCGGTCTCGCACGAGCGAGCGTCGATCAGCCGCAGCGTTCGCCAGCTGTATCTGCCCACGCAGCGAGCATGGTTACGCCACGCCAGCCGTGCCCCCATGAGCAGCTCGTCGTATGTCTGCGCATAACTGCCCATCACCGAGATATCCGTCAAAGCCGACTTCAGCCGTTCTGCGGACGTGATCTCCATGACCTCAGGCAATGAGTAAAAGCTGGTGGCTCCCTCAGCCAGGCGATCGCGATTGGCGTCTGCGGTGTCTTCTTTTATTTCAGTCACGGTAGGCTGGATGTTCACATTCCGTCCTCCGGCCGATAGCGAAATGAGTGTCGTCCTACCTGACCGTCAGTCCTCGTTGCTGCTCATCCGCTGGTGCAGGACGCCATTGGCCCAGACGTGATCGACGCCGCCCCAGTTCATTGCCGACACCGCGTCAGGGAAGAAGCCCTTGCCGTGATCGTTGGCGCTCGTGTTGCACAACACCGGAATGCCACTCAGCTTGTGGTACTCACCGAGGATCGTCGCCAGGACGGGATCGTCGGCAGTACTGACCGTCTGCAGACGCGCGGTTCCGTCGAGGTGAAGGATGGCGGGGATTCGCTGAACCCAGTCCGGGCGCACCCAGTGCTCGAAGAGCATGTAAGGGTCAGGCGTGCCCGGATCGAAGATCTGGGGCGCGTGCTCCTCGAGGCAGATCGGGGCAACCGGACGATAGTGCTCCCGGTGCTTGATCTGGTTGAGCAGATCCTTCATGTGCGGGTTGGTGGCCGGCGCGATGATGCTGCGAGCGCCGAGCGCTCGCGGGCCGAGTTCAGCGCGGCCGCGCAGGACGATGACCGGCTTGCCGGTCCGGTGCAGGAGCCCGGCAAGTTCTTCGGCCGGGCACGGTGAAACCGACCAGCCCTTGGGTACGTCGGGGCATCCGACCAGGTCCGGCCCCAGCCGGACGCCCCAGTCGATGGCCCGGAGCCCGTCCGGGTGACCGAGATGCAGGGCAGCTGTGCCGATCGCGGATCCAGAGTCGTCTGGGAATGGCGGTACCCACATTGCCTTGATCATCGGGTGCCCGCGCAGTGCCGCATTCCACTTGATGTTGAGCGCGCATCCGCCTGCGAAGCAGAGATTGAATGGACCATCTCCCTTCCAGCTCTGCATCTTCAGGGCGATACGCTCCAGCAGAAGTTCCTCGGTGAACTCGTGAACGCTGGCCAGGACGTCGTCGTCGTGAACGCCTAGTTCGTCCATTTTTTCATGTAGTTCGTACAGGTATGCGTGCACGAATTGATGAGACGGCTCTCCCGTACTGCCACATCCCACGATGGTTTGGCGGAAGGTCTTCGCCTGGTCTGTGTCCGCCTCGAAGTGCTTGTGGAACAAATCGCGCAGTGCCGCCTTGACTTCCGCGCGCACGGTCCCCAGGGCGATATAGGCCATCATCTTGCCCGCGACGGAAAAGTCATCGACATGGGTCGATTTGTGCTCCCGTCGGTACGGGCCGAAGTGCTGCGACGCCATCGAGTAGGCGTGGCCTATGAGCGGGAATAGCTCGCCACCGGGCTCGATGCGCCCGTCCTCGGCTACGTAATACAGGCGAGGGAAACATCCGCCGTCCCAGACCAGCACCATCGATGGCTCATTGCGTCGCGCGAAGGGACTCGTGCTGTATGCGGCGGCGAGGTGGCTGCCAACGTGGACGTAGCTCGTATAGGGCTTGCTCTCTTGGTTGATGACGAAGACACCGCGACGTCCGGGTTGACCGGGATTCGGTATCGCGCCGAGCTCCCGATATGGCGCGACTTCGATCGTCACCGGCGTTCCGTGGTCGCGCAGCGCGATGCTGCCCGTCTCGGCGCCATCCCAGCCATCGATCACCCACTCATCGATATCGGAGACACTGTAATTCTGGTCGGCCAGCAGCTGGGGCAGCAGCTTGAGATCTTCGACGTCGCTATACCGGGGGTTATTGTTCAGCTTCTGGACTTCGATATTGAACTCAAGTCTGCCATCGCGGATGAGTGCGAGACCACCGCTCTGAGTCAGCTTAAGGCCAGCAATGATCATCTAGCATGCTCCGTTCCCACGTCACTCCCCGCTTCCCCGCCGATGAACAAAATTCTGCCTAACGATCCTGACTGCTTGTATTCCTGTGTGACATCTTTCCTGTTGCCGATTTGCCGGGCTCGGTACGACGTCACCCGGCACTCGGCACGCCGGGAGCCCGGCCGGATAGGTCCGGCCGGGCCAGCGGCACGGCTATTTGGTGAAGTACCAGTATTCCGGCAGCAGGTCATACATAGGGCTTAGGTGGACATTATGCAGCTTGCTGGCGATCCCCCAGATCGCGTATTCGGAGGGTAGCCAGATGTACGGCAGCTGACTCGCCGTGTAGGCGGCGTACTGGTGGAACACGGCCAGACTGCTGTTCGTATGCGTCTGGCTGATCAGCTTGTCCTCGGTCGGGTTGGAGTAGCTGCCGGTGTTGGAGAAGGCCCCGGTCTGGAACAGCTGCTCGCCGCTCGGCTCGAAGCCAGGGCCGTCAAATAGCCACTGACCTAGAAATAGCGCGTTCCACGAGCACTTGGGTCCCGGTTTGCATGGCGTCAACTCGCTGAGCAGATCCTCGAATGACTTCCCGGACAGGCTAATCTTAATGCCCGCCTTGGCCGCATCTGCCTTGTACGCCGCGAGCATCGGGCCGTCGGTACTCACCGACCCGGTTGCCCAGTCGAGGGTGAACGCGAGCTTTTGATTTCGCGCAATTCCGGCGCCGCAGTCGGTCGGCGTCGTACCCGGCCGACGGCACGTCATAACGCCACCGACCTCCTGCCAGCCATGGCTCGTCAGCAGCGAGATGGCCTTGGCTGTGCTGTACGGGTACGGCCCCTGGCCACCATTTGCCAGCTGATTCGCGGGCTGCCACTGATTGGGCGGGGTGTTAGGCACGCCGCCCGATCCCGGCACCGCGTAGCCGTGGAACACCGTCGCGTCCATGCCGACCTGGTTCTCCAGGTACTGTAGTGCCTGCCGGACGTAGAGCTGACGGAATACCGCACCGAGTTTGGGATTGTTGAAGTTCGGCTGGTAGTAGAAGATGCTGTACTGGTCGACGCGCTGCAAACTACCGGCTCGCCCAAGTGGATTGGTGGCCGGCAGCCCAGAACTAGTTGCTTGCGGCAGCTCGGAAGTCGGCAGGAAAGCCACGTCGACCTTCCCTGCCTTAAGTGCCTGGTAAGCCGCCGCGTCGTCGACGTAAGACACAAGCTTGAACTCCGACAGCTGCGGTTTAGGGCTGCCCGAGTATTTCCGATTCGGCGCGAAGACGGCGTTCGTCGGGGGCTTGGTGTTTACCTCGAATTTCGACAGGCGCCAGGGTCCGTCGACGGTACCCCAGATCCGGCTGGTCGCCCACGTTTTAGTGTTCTGGGCCTGGGCCGCCAGGAATTTGTACACCGCGGGACACTTGGCCACGCTCGAACTGCAGCCGCCACTGCCCGGGCGGGCGGAGAGACTAGTGACGTCCCAGGCCTCTGGCATCGGCGTGATCTCCGCCAGCTGGTTGTAGGTAAACCAGAAGCTCGAGTAGGCCTGATTCAGATGCAGCGTCACCTGGTTCGGTCCCGTGGCGCTGTACGACACCAGGTTGTCGGGCATCAGGCCCGGTGCGTACCCCGCGTAATTGGCCTTCTCGGCCTCCATCATATTCAGCCAGAACATGACATCCTGTGCGTCGACGGTCTCGCCATCCGACCATTTCCAGCCCTTCAGGCCGATGACCACCGTCTTTCCGCCATCGGAATACACGGGCGGACGCGCCGTCGAGAGAGGATAATTCACCGACACGGAGCTTCCGTTGTTTCCGAACATATAGAGCGGACGGTACATGAGCCACTGAAAGATCTGGAGGTTGTAGACCGCGTAATTAGAAGAAGGGATAAACGGCCAGATCCAGGTAGCCGCCACGCCTAGCTGCGCGTAGGTCGCTTCGCCGCCCTTGACCTTTGCGCTGCTCGTCACCGAATTCTTACTTGATCCGCAGCCGGTGACGAACAACGCGAGCACAATCATCACGGCGACGATAACACTATGTGTACCATGTTTCCGGACGCGCATATTCCGCTCCGTCCTGATAGGGCAAGGGCGAGGCCTCGCATATTCCTGCCGAAGCCTAGCCCTGTGCGTACCGCTTCGCCACTCGCAGGTTGCCGAGGGCTCACAGCACTGACGAAGTAGTCCCGGCCGGTATGCGGGATAAGGCTTGAAGCAGAGTGGAGGAGGCTACTCATGACGGGCGCGAGCGACGAGATCCAGCCGTTCCTCATTGACATCCCGCAGCACGATCTCGACGATCTGCATGAGCGGCTGGCCCGCACCAGATGGATCAGCGACATGCCGGAAATGGCGTGGGACTACGGAGTACCAGGCAGTTACGTCCGTGAGCTTGCTCAGTACTGGCAGACGGGCTATGACTGGCGTGCGGCCGAAGCCCAGCTCAACGCCTTCCCGCAGTTCATCACGTCCATCGACGGACAACGGGTGCATTTCCTGCACATCCGCTCCGCTGAGCCGGACGCCATTCCGCTCATTCTCAGTCATGGCTGGCCAGGGACTGTGCTGGAGTACACCGACGTCATCGCTCCGCTGACCGACCCGCGAGCAGCAGGATCCGATCCCGCGCTCGCATTCGACCTGGTGATACCGTCGATGCCCGGTTTCGGGTTTTCCGGGCCTACCCATGAGACCGGGTGGGATTGCCAGCGGATCGCCCGCGCATGGGCAGTGCTGATGGAACGGCTCGGTTACCAGTCATACGGCGCGGCCGGCAACGATTGGGGCGGGGTAGTCACGCAGCTCCTCAGCAGCGCCGCTCCGCATCGCTTGCTCGGGATGCACGTCACACAGCTGCTGGCCTTCCCCGGCGAGACCGAGGATCCGGCCGCGATGCCAGCCGACGAGCAGGCCGCGCTGGCTGACCTGAGCACGTGGCAGGAAACCAAGGCCTGCTACTACAACCTCCAGTCCCAGCAACCGCACACGCTTGCTCACGCCCTCGCCGACTCCCCCGCTGGCCTGCTCGGCTGGTTCAGCCAGATCCTCGGGCCCGAGCTCGATCGGGACTTCGTGCTGACCAACGTCATGATTCACTGGCTGACGGGCACTGTGGCCTCGGCCATGCGGCTGTACTACGAGGCGGCACACAACGAGCTCGCTGACGACGGACCCGTTGACGTGCCGCTAGCGGTCGCCCAGTTCCATGAACTGTTCCGCGGGTTCCGGCGCTGCGCCACCGAGTTCCGTGCCATCCACTCCTGGAACACCTATGACCTGCCGGGGCATTACGCAGCGCACCAGTACCCGGAGGTCTTCGTCGCCGATCTCCGTCAGTTCTTCGCCGGCGTTCGCGCCGTGTCGGGCAGCCGGCGCTAGCCGCGGCCGATCCAAGCCCGGTGTCAATCCGTGAGGCGCATCACAAAGCTACTGGGGAGTAACCTCTAGCATCGCGTTGTTACCTGCTACGGGAAGACCCGAGAGCGGGTCTGGAAGGCAACTGAAGGGGGCGAGGTCAATGCTGACCTACGCTGCGGATTTCTGGCCGCTGTTCTGGACGATCGTCGGTTCTGGTGCGGTGCTGACCGTGCTGCTTACCCTCGGGATCGCTACGTACTCGCCGAAGCGCTCGCGCAAGCCGGAGCTCGCGCTCGTGCCGGTGCCCGCCGAGCAGAGCGGCCCGTACAGCACGCATGCGGATCGGCCCGCGGCCTAATCCGGCCAGTACCTCTCGGAGCGCGCGGCCGCCGCGACGATGGCCGCGCCATCCAGTTCGGTGAACGTCGGCTCGATGCCGCCGAACGGCCACTCGACCGCGAACTCGAACGCCTCAGCCGTCGGCAGCGGCCACAGCCACAGGCCGAACGCGCCATGTCCGACTTCACCACCGCCACCGCGCACTCCGCTGCTGGCTGGCCACCAGTTCAGCAGCGGTCCGGCAGGCGGATCCTCACTCCGGTGGCTATGGCGATACAAGGTGGTGGCCTTCGTGCCATCCCCGAACCGCACGCCGCACCGCAAGAGCTTGTCCGGCAGGGTGTCACCGCCGCGGAAGCGAAACGCGAAACCGTACGTGGCGGTGTGCAGGTCCCACCAGTCGTTAGGCGACAGGTCGCGCCGCCGCGTCAGCACCCGCACCTCCAGCATGCAGCCGGCGCGATATGCCCTGACCATCGGCAGCGTTACCACGGCGTGCGGACTTCGCGCCACGATGCGCTCAAGCGCCACAATCACGCCGGCCTCCAGCGAGGGTGGCCCGTCCCACGGCTGGATCTCCGGTATCCGGAATTCCGGCACGTCCTCGGCTGGCGGGGGCTCGAAGAACACACACATACGGTATGTCGCGCTAATCCGCCAGGCGAACGCTTTTCCAATGAGGCCGCGGTCAGCGCTTGCCGGCGGTGGCGCGGTGCAGGGACCAGCCGAGGGCGGCGAACACCGCGAGCGGGATCAGCCACCAGGCGTTCACGCCGGCCTGGTGCACCAGCAGGGCCGTCACGGCCAGCGCCGCGACCACGATGGCCGCGACCTGCCAGTCGTCGCCGATGACGAAGTCGTACCAGAACGCCCCGATCGACTTGAGCCTGTTCATTCAGCGCCCCACCTCCTCCGGGACCTCGGCCGTCGTCTCCCCCATCGGCCGCCGCGGTCGCAGCCACCATGTGTATCCCAGCGCAACCGCGGCCACCACCGGTACCAGCACCAGTAGCGCCGCGTCGTCGCCCGGCCAGGAAACCCCGGCTCCTTCGGCCCCCCAGAACGTACCGAACGACGTCAGCATGATCCCCACCGCGAACTTCATCGCGTTCTCCGGAACCCGGGCGAGCGGCGCGCGCACCGCGAAACCCGTGACCGCGACGACGACGATCGCCGCGACCGCCCCGATGGCCGCGGCCCCGATGTTCTTCTGGTTGGCGCCGAACGTCAGCACGATGAACACCACCTCGAGCCCTTCGAGCAGCACGCCCTTGAACGCCAGGGTGAACGCGTACCAGTCGCCGATCCGCCCGCGCCGCGCCGGCGACCCCGCCGCGCGCGCCGCGGCGACCTCACGCAGGTAGGCGGAGGCTTCGTCGTGCAGCGCCTTGTGCCCGGTGGCACGCAGCGCCGCCTTGCGCAGCCACTGGAGCCCGAAGATCGCCAGCAGCGCCCCAACCACCAGCCGCAGCGCGCCCAGCGGGAGCAACGTGATCGTCGGCCCGAGCGCACCAGTTATCACGGCGAGCACCACGAGCGCCACGCCCATCCCCTGGAACGTGGATCGCCATTCGCGGGTCAGGCCGGCCGCGAGCACGATGGTCAGTGCCTCGACGGCCTCGACCGCGCAGGCGACAAAGACCGTGAGGATAAGCGGAAGCGCGTTCACGCTGCCTCCAGGGTGTCGTGAACAATGAAGGAGTGACGCGGGCCGACGAGGAGGGCGAAGGGCAGGGCTGGCTGCTGCTCATCTACCGGGTCCCGCCGGAGCCTACCCGGCTCCGCGCCACGGTGTGGCGACGGATCAAGAGCCTCGGCGCCATCTACCTCCAGAACTCGGTGGCGGCGCTGCCGGCGAACACGGCCACGGAGCGCGCCCTGCGCAAGCTGCGCCGGGAGATCCTGGACATGCACGGCACCGCGGTACTGCTGCGTTCCACCGTGCTGGCCGGCGAGCAGGATGTCCGCGGCGCGTTCCAGGCGGCGCGCAACGACGAGTACGAAGAGGTCGTGGACCGCTGCGAGGACTTCCTCCGGCAGGTGCAGAAGGAGTACACGGCCAGCCACTTCACGTACGCGGAACTGGAAGAGAACGAGGTCGACCTCGTCAAGCTGCGTAACTGGCTGGCCAAGGTCGTCGAGCGCGACGCGTTCGGCGCGGACGGCAGGCCCGCCGCCGAGAAGGCCCTGGCGGAATGCGCGGAGTCGCTTGAGGCCTATGCAACCCGGGTGTTCGCCGAAGAGGACGAAGGCCACTGAACCCTTCCAAGCTGGATCGGTGTAACGACTGTTAGATTAACCGACGAACGAGTACCTTCTGTCCGAACGCACAGGAACTAACGCCGTCGCACAGCCGATTCTGGCGAACCCGAACATTGACTGAGCGGTGGCCCTGCGTTCATGGTGTCCGCTGGGAGCGGAAACCGAAGGGATGAACGCATGAGACTGAGCCTGGCCAGGGCCGCCAGCGTCGTCGGAATCGTCGGTCTCGCGGCGAGCGGCATCGCTACGACAGCTGCGACCGGTGCGACGGGTGCGACGGGTGCGACGGGCGGAACCCGACCGGGAACACACTCCCGGACGCCGATCAAGCACGTGATCGTGATCATCGCCGAGAACCACAGCTTCGACAACATCTTCGCGACGTACACACCGCCCGGCCGCCAGCACATCCAGAACCTGCTGACCGAGGGCATCGTCACCAAGTCCGGGGCGCCCGGGCCGAGCTTCAAGAAGGCGGCGCAGCTCACCGCCTCGGACACCGTCGAGTACACGCTGACGCCGACGATCACCGGCGCGTACACCTCACTGCCCCAGCCGAACACGACCTATGTCGCTACCGGCTGCGACGGTCTGCCCGGCAGCAGCCCGGACACCCGCATCCCCGCGACCTTGCCGAACGGCCCGTTCCAGATCACCAAGTACATCCCCTACGCGGACCCGCACACCGAGTACCAGGGCGGCTGCGAGTTCCCCGGCGCGTTCATCGGCGACCCGCTGCACCGCTTCTACCAGATGTGGCAGCAGTCGATCGCGTACCACAACCAGCTCGCCACCTGGGTGGCCAACACGGCCGGCGACGACAATGGCGCCAACCCGCCCGCCCCGATCTTCCAAGGCGCCGTGTCGATGGGCTTCTACAACATGGCGCAGGGCGACGCCCCGTACCTGAAGTCGCTCGCCGAGCGGTACTCGATCAGCGACAACTACCACCAGGCGGTACAGGGCGGCACGGGCGCCAACCACATCGCGCTGGGCACCGGCTTCGCCGCGTCGTTCCAGAATGCCGGCGGCAAGGCGACCGCTCCGCCGCAAGGTGAGATCGAGAACCCGAACCCCAAGCCGGGCACGAACAACAACTACACGCAGGACGGCTACGGCAGCGGCACCGTCGCTGACAACGGCGGCAGCTACTCCGAGTGCGCCAACCCGGCCGCGCCGGGCGTCGGCGCGATCGACGCCTACCTGGCGACGCTGCCCTACAAGCCGCTGAACAACTGCCAGTCCGGCCGGTACTACCTGCTGAACAACTACAACGCCGGCTACAACCTCGACGGCTCGGTGAACACCGCGCCGTACACCGTGCCGCCGCAGAAGACCGACTACGTGACGATCGGCGACGCCCTGTCCGCCCGGCACATCAGCTGGGGCTACTACGGCGAGGGCTACCTCGACAACGGCACCGTCCAGGCGCAGTACTGCGGGATCTGCGACCCGATGCAGTACTCCGCGTCGATCATGACCAACCCCAAGCTGCGCAAGAACGTGCAGCACGGCCTGTCGGACTTCCTCGCCGCGGCCAAGGCCGGCACGCTGCCCGCGGTGTCGTTCCTCAAGCCGGGCGACGACGACAGCCATCCCGGATACTCCTCACTCGCCGCGGTCGAGACGTTCCTGAAGAACGCGGTCAGCGCGGTGCAGTCGAACAAGAAGGAGTGGGCGTCCACCGCGATCCTCATCACCTGGGACGAAAGCGGCGGCTACTACGACTCCGGTTACATCCAGCCGGTCAGCTTCTTCGGCGACGGGCCGCGGGTGCCGATGATCGTGGTGTCCCCGTGGGCCAAGCGCGGCGAGGTCGACCACACGTACACCGACCATGTCTCGATCCTGAAGTTCATCGAGGCCAACTGGGGTCTTCCGCCGCTGACCCGCTTCAGCGAGGACAACCTGCCCAACCCCGCCCCGCAGGTCTACGTGCCGCGTAACCGCCCGGCCATCGGCAACCTCATGACCATGTTCAGCTTCTGAGCCAGCCGCCGGAAATCATTGCGGACACTTACCCCCCCAGTTTGGGGGGGTAAGTGTCCGCAATCTTCGCGGGCCGGCAGCCGCCACCCGGATATGTGGTGAAATTTCGGGCGCGGGGGGCGGGGGGCGGGTGGGGTTAGGGGTGGCGGGTGAGGAGGAAGACGGTGAGGCCGGGGACGCGCTTGGCTAGCTGAACGCGGTAGTGGGGGCGCATCGCCGCGGCTTGCGCGGCGGGGAGGTGGCGGTACGGGTCCTTGGCGTGCCCGAGGCTGACGATCCACATCCGGGTGGTGGCGCCGAGGCAGCGGGCCGGGTGGCGGCACAGCTTCGAGTACAGGGTGCCCGCCTGCGCCGCGTTCCTGGACACGAAGACCTCGCGGGGCACCAGCGAGGCCGGCAGGTCACGGGTCAGGTAGTACTGCGTGCCGACGTCGGTCATCACCCAGCGGTCCGGGTCGCCGGGATAGGCGATCCCGTCGCCGGGCCGGACCTGGCCCGCGACCACGCCTGCCGCCGCGGCGTAGTCCCAGTACAGGTGACCGCCGCTGACCGGGTACATCGCCCAGTTGTGCGCCCCCGCCTCCCGGACCACCTCCTGGTCCCCGGCCGCGAGGATGCCGAAGACCAGCACGGCCGCCGCCGCTACCTGGATTTCCAGCCTGCTCAGCGCCACGCCGGCCAGCAGCGCCCAGGCCCCGACGGTGAGCAGCAGGTAGCGCGGGAAGAAGTACGAGTGCGCGCCCTGCGACACCAGCCACACTGCGGCCACCGGAAGCACGGCGAGCGCGCTGGCGAAGGCGGCCTTGCGCCAGGCCACCGCCCACGCGAACACCGCGACGATGATCAGCGCGGCGGCGGCGGCCGTGGAGTAGAACAGGTCCCTGCCGAAGAACGCGAACGTGTGCAGCGACAGGCCGGGCCGCGGCAGCCAGCCCACCTGGATGCCGGCCTGGCCGAGCCCGACCAGGGCGAGCGGGGCACAGGCCGCGACCCCCGCCACCGCGGCGGGGGCGAACCGGATAAGGCGGGCGTCCCGACGGCGCCACCACTCCAGCACCACGCCCACCACGTGGCCCGCGAGCAGGCATAGCGCGACCAGATCCACGTAGCCGAGCACGGCCACGCAGGCGGCGTACGACAGCCAGCGGGACCAGGACGGCCGGTCGAGCGCGCGCAGCAGGAGCAGCGTGGCCAGCGTCGCGACCAGTACCTCGAGCCCGTAGAACCGGGCCTCCTGGGCGAACCGCGAGACGCTCGGCACCAATGCGAAGACCAGGCCCGCGAGCAGGCCCGCCCGCGCGTCCGCGAGCCGCCGCCCGGCCAGCGTGAGGCATGCCGCCGCGCCCGCCATGGCGAGCACCGACAGCATCCGCATCGCCAGCACCGACTCGCCGAACGCCGCGATCCAGTAGTGCAGCAGCAGGTAGTAGCCCAGCTGGCTGGCGTCGTTGTGGTGCATGATCGCGATCAGCTCGGGCACCGGCCGCGAGGCATATGACCAGCTGGCCAGCTCGTCGCGCCACAGCACCGGCCTGGTCACCGCGTAGCAGCCGGCCAGCGACGTGAGCAGGGCCGGCCACAGCCACACCACCCGCATGGCCCGCGCCGCCAGATCCTGCCACGGAAACGCCGCGCCAGCGCCGGCCATGACGGCCGTCCGCAAAGGCGCGGCGCCGACCCCCTCCCGCACGTCCCCCGATACGGTCATGGGCTTCTTCCGTCCTCGCTTTAGTGGCTGAGAGTACGCGACATGTTACACACAGCTCCAAGCAACGCGGACGCATTCTCAGGCATCTGATCAGTAAGGGGATCAACGCCACGGGGAAGGCGGCTTGATGCGGACGGGGCGAATTGAATACTGGGTTATCGGGGCGTGCACCGCGGCCGCGCTCGGGCTGCGGTTCTATCAGCTGGCCCGACCCGGCTACCTGTTCGGGGTCACCGAGTACGACGACGGCGTGCTGTTCGGGAACGCCGTGCGGCTGGCCGGCGGAGTGGTCCCGTACCGCGACTTCGCGATGGAACAGCCACCGGGCAGCCTGCTGCTGCTCGCGCCGGCCGCGCTGATCGCGAAGGTGGCCGGGCCGGCCGCGGGTCTGGCGCTCGCGCGTGTGCTGACCGTCCTGGCCGACGGCGCCTGCGTCGCGCTGCTCGGCCTGCTGCTGCGGCACCGCGGTCCGCTCGCGGTCGCGATCGCGTGCGGCTGCTACGCCAGCTACCCCGACGCGCTGGTGGCCTCGCACACGTTCTTGCTGGAACCCTGGCTGAACCTGTGCTGCCTGTGCGGCGCGGTGCTGTTCTTCGAGGGCGACGGGCTGACCACCAGGCCGCGGCGGCTGGCCTGGGGCGGCGCGCTGTTCGGGTTCGCGACGGCGATCAAGCTCTGGCCGCTGTTCCCGCTCGCCGTCGCGGGCCTGCTGCTCGCCCGCCGGCCGCGCCGCCTGCTGATCGCCGGCGCCGGCGCGGCGGCCGGGCTGGCCGTGCCGGTGCTGCCGTTCCTCGCGGTGGCGCCGGGCGGCCTGTTCACTGGCGCGGTCACCAGCCAGTTCGTGCGCAGCAGCGAGGCACATACGCTGCTGCCCCGGCTCGCCGACATCGCCGGTTTGCCCGCCACGCTGACCGCACGCAGCGCGGCCGTGGTGCTGCTGGCATCCGCCGCGTTGTGCGCGCTCGCCTACCTGGCGGCGATCGCGATCGGCCACCGCGGGCCGGCCGACCTCGACTGGTACGCACTGCTCGGATTCGCCGCGGTCTTGATCATGTTCTGCCTGCCGCAGGGCTACTACCCGCACTACGGTGCCTTCGCCGGACCGTTCGCCGCGCTCGTGCTCGCCGGGCCGGCCGGGCTCGCCCGGCCGTCGGTGCGCGCGACAGCCGCGATCGGCCTTGCCGTAGCGGTGGCGATCACGTTCGCGGGGCTCTCCCAGTTCCGCCGGGAATCCGGGCTGATCGGCGACCACCCGGCCGCGGTCGCGGACCGGCTGATCCCGGCGGGCGCCTGCGTGGTCACCGACGACCCCTCGCTGACCATCGCGGCGGACCGGTTCGACTCCGGTGTGCCGGACTGCCCGGCGGTGGTCGACTCCTTCGGCACGCTGATGACGATGACCGGCGGGCACACGATGCGCGCCAGTCCGCCCGTGCTGCGCGCGGTGAGCGCAGCGTGGCGCGACTGGTTCGGCCGCGCGGCATTCGTGTGGCTTCAGCCGGGCAGCGAGGGGCGGATCCCGTGGACGCCGTCCCTCTACCGCTGGTTCACCGGCCACTTCCGGCTGATCGGGCTCGCCAGCACCGAGCGGCCGGCCCGCGACGTACCGCGTGGCGGCCTGTACACCGCGATGCCATACGATCAGCAGAATGACGGCCACGTTGCTCACCAGCCAGTCAGCTCCCCACGAGACCGACGCTGACGCCATTGTCATCGGTGTCCTGCAGACCCAGGACGGACCGCACCCCGCCCCCGGAGCCGAGGACGTCGCGGCCGCGCTCGGGCTGGACGGCGCCGACCTCGCCGCTCAGCTCACCGCCCTCGGCGCGAGCGGCAAGGCCGAGGAAATAAGCAAGATCGCGGCGGCCGGGCGGCTCCCGGCGTCGCTGGTCGTGGCCGTGGGACTGGGACCGGCCGAGGTATCACCGGAAACGCTGCGCCGTGCGGCTGGCGCGGCGGTCCGCGACCTGTCGAGCCACGGCTCGTTCGGATCGAATCATCGGGTCATGGTCACCCTCGCGCTGCCGGCCAGCCAGCCCGAGCAGGCGGAGGCCGTCGCCCTCGGCGCGCTGCTCGGCGGGTATTCGTTCCGGCGGTACCGCGCGACCCCGGCCACGGACGTGCAGCTGACCCTGCACACCGACCAGGACGCCGCGGTGGAGCGGGCGCGGGTGCTGGCGACCTCGATGACGCTGGTCCGGGACCTGATCAACACCCCGCCGGCCGACCTGGTGCCGGCCGACCTGGCCGACGCGGCCGTGCGGACCGGCGCCGCCAGCGGCTTCGCGGTGCAGGTGCTGGACGAGAACGAGCTGGCCAAGGACGGTTACGGCGGCATCCTCGCCGTCGGCATGGGCTCGGTGCACCCGCCGCGGCTGATGCGGCTCGAGTACACCCACCCCGAGGCGACCAGGACCGTGGTGTTCGCCGGCAAGGGAATAACGTTCGACTCGGGCGGCCTTTCGCTGAAGCCGTCCAAGTCCATGGAGTCGATGAAGGCCGACATGGGCGGCGCGGCCGCGGTGCTCGGCGCCATCGCGGCGATCGCCGCGCTCAAGCCGGCGGTCAACGTCGTGGGCTACATGTGCACGGCGGAGAACATGCCCGGCGGCAGTGCGCAGCGGCCGTCGGACGTCATTACCATCTACGGGGGGAAGACCGTCGAGGTGCTCAACACCGACGCGGAAGGCCGCCTCGTGCTCGCCGACGCGCTGGCGCGGTCGGCGGCGGACGACCCGCACCTGCTGGTGGACGTCGCTACGCTGACCGGCGCGCAGACCGTGGCGCTGGGCAACCGCACGGCCGGCGTGATGGCCAGCGACGACACGCTGGCCGCCGCGGTGGCCGACGCCGCGCGGCGGGCCGGCGAGGCGATGTGGCCGATGCCGCTGCCGGACGAGCTGCGCAGGGGGCTGGACTCGACGGTGGCGGACATCGCCAACGTGGCGCCCGACCGGGCGGCCGGCATGCTGGTGGCAGGCGTCTTCCTGCGCGAGTTCGTGCCGGACGGCGTGCGCTGGGCGCATCTGGACATCGCCGGGCCCGCCTTCAATGACGGCGGCGCCTACGGGTACACGCCCAAGGGCGGCACCGGAGCGGCGGTCCGGACGCTGGTACAGCTCGCGCACGACGTGGCGGACGGCAGGCTCGGGGCCGAGTAGGCGCGGGCCTGATGAGAGGATAGGTGCTGGGCTCGCGCCTGGCAGCGGAGAGAGGAAGCAGCGGTGGGAGAGGTCAGCTACGACATCGTCATTCTCGGCGGTGGCAGCGGCGGGTACGCCTGCGCGCTCCGCGCGGCCGAGCTCGGCAAGCGCGTGGCGCTGATCGAGAAGGACAAGGTCGGGGGGACCTGCCTGCATCGTGGCTGTATCCCGACCAAGGCGCTGCTGCACGCGGCCGAGGTCGCGGATCACTCCCGCGACAGCGCGGCCGTCGGCGTCCGCACCACGTTCGAGGGCATCGACGTGCCGGCCGTGCAGAAGTACAAGAACGGCGTCGTGGACCGGCTGTACAAGGGCCTCCAGTCCACGATCCTGAGCCGCAAGATCGACATCGTCACCGGCGATGGACGGCTGTCCTCGGCGACGTCGGTTCAGGTCGGCGACGACGTCTACACGGCGCCGCAGATCGTGCTCGCCACGGGGTCGGTGCCGCGGTCGCTGCCCGGGCTCGAACTCGACGGGTCGCGCGTGATCAGCTCCGACGACGCGCTGGAGCTCGACCGGGTCCCGGCGTCGGCGATCATCCTCGGCGGCGGCGTGATCGGCGTGGAGTTCGCCAGCGTGTGGCGCTCGTTCGGCGCGGACGTGACAATCGTGGAGATGCTGCCGCAACTGCTGCCGCTGGAGGATGAGGCGAGCGCGAAGGTGCTGCAGCGTGCCTTCCGGCGGCGCGGGATCGGGTATGAGCTTGGGGCTCGGTTCGAGTCGGTCGCTCCGTCCGCCGAGGGTGGTGTCACGGTGACGCTGGCCGGCGGGAAGACGCTTTCCGCAGAGCTGCTGCTCGTCGCGGTCGGGCGCGGGCCCGTGTCCGACGGGCTCGGCTACGAGGAGGCCGGCGTCGAGATGGAGCGCGGGTTCGTGAAGGTGGACTCGCTGTGCCGGACTTCGGTGCCGTCCATTTCCGCGGTCGGCGACCTCATCAACACCCCGCAGCTCGCCCACGTCGGGTTCGCCGAGGGAATCCTGGTGGCCGAGCGCATCGCCGGGCTGCCGGTGGTGCCGGTCGACTACGACGGCGTGCCGCGGATCACCTACTGCGATCCCGAGGTAGCCGCCGTGGGCTTGACGGCCGCGCAGGCCGCCGAGCGCGGCATCGAGACCGTCGAGGTCAATTACCCCCTCGGCGGCAACGGCAAGAGCGTTATCCTGCAGACCCAGGGGTCGGCGAAGGTGCTCGCGGCGCGCGAGCCCGACGGCAGCCCCGGCCGGGTGGTCGGCGTGCATCTGGTCGGCAGCCGGGTCGGGGAGCTCATCGCCGAGGCGCAGTTGATCTACAACTGGGACGCGGAGCCCTCCGACGTGGCCCAGTTGATCCACCCGCACCCCACCCAGTCTGAGATCATCGGCGAAGCGCACCTGGCTCTCGCCGGGAAACCGCTGCACTTCCACGCCTAACCCCGCACGCCTAAGGAGTCTTGGGAACCATGTCGGTCTCCGTAACCATGCCCCAGCTTGGTGAGAGCGTCACCGAGGGCACCGTCACCCGCTGGCTCAAGAAGGAAGGCGAGCGGGTAAACGCGGACGAGCCCCTGCTGGAGGTGTCGACGGACAAGGTGGACACCGAGATCCCGTCTCCGGCGTCCGGCATCCTGCGTGGCATCGTGGTCGACGAGGACGAGACCGTCGCGGTCGGCGCGCAGCTCGCGGTCATCGAGGACGAGGGCGCTGGTTCGGGTAGTGCGCCGGAACCGTCTTCTTCTTCGTCTTCGGCTTCGTCGGAGGCCTCGGCCGAGGCCGAGGCTTCGGCCGAGGCGCCTGCCGCCGCGCCCGAGCCGTCGGGTCAGGAGCAACAGGCGCCGGCGCACCAGCAGTCGAGCGGGCAGCCGTATCCGGCCGCGTCCAGCCAGCCCTACCAGCAGGCCGGGGGGTACGAGCCGCAGGCTCCTGCTGCGGCGCCGGCTCCCGCTCCTTCCGCGGCGCCGGCTCCTGCTGCGGCGCCGGCTGCGGCTCCAGCCGCGGCTCCTGCCGCGGCGGCTTCGGCCGAGCCCGCCGCGGAAGCCCCCGCCGAGGACGAGTACCCGGCGCCGACCCCGCTGCCGTCCGGCGGCGACACTCCGTACGTCACCCCGCTGGTGCGCAAGCTCGCGGCCGAACACGCCGTCAACCTGGACCAGATCAGCGGCACTGGCGTCGGCGGGCGGATCCGCAAGCAGGACGTGATCGAGGCCGCGAGGGCGCAGCGCGCCGCCGCTGCCGCCGCTGCCGCCGCTGCCGCCGCCCCGGCCCCTGCCGCCGCCCCGTCATCCGCGCCTGCCGCTTCTGCGGCGCCCGCCGCTTCTGCCGTTTCCGCACCGGCGGCCGCGGCCGCGCCGGCTGCCCGGCCGGCCGTGGTGCCTTCGGCGCTGCGCGGGACGACGCAGAAGCTGACCAGGCCGCGTCAGGTGATCGCCCAGCGCATGGTCGAGTCGCTCAAGGTGTCGGCGCAGCTGACCACCGTGGTCGAGGCGGACGTGACCGCGATCGCGCGGCTGCGCGAGCGGGCCAAGGGCGACTTCGAGACGCGCGAGGGCGTGAAGCTCAGCTTCCTGCCGTTCTTCGCGCTCGCCACGGTCGAGGCGCTGAAGGTGCACCCGAAGCTGAACGCGGTGCTCGACGGCGACCAGGTCACCTACCACGACGCCGAACACCTCGGCATCGCCGTGGACACCGAGCGCGGGCTCATGGTGCCGGTGATCCACAACGCCGGCGACCTCAACATCGGCGGGCTGGCGCGCAAGATCAGCGACCTCGCCGCGCGCACCCGATCCGGCCAGGTCAGCCCGGACGAGCTGGCCGGCGGGACGTTCACGCTGACCAACACGGGCAGCCGCGGCGCGCTGTTCGACACCCCGATCATCAACCAGCCGCAGGTCGCGATCCTCGGCACCGGCGGCGTGGTCAAGCGCGCGGTTGTCGTCGAGGACCCCGCGCTCGGCGAGGTGATCGCGGTCCGGTCCATGGTGTACCTGGCGCTCACCTACGACCACCGGCTGGTGGACGGCGCGGACGCCGCGCGTTTCCTTGTCACGGTCAAGAGCCGCCTCGAGGACGGCAGCTTCGAGGCGGAGCTTGGCCTCTGAGCTTCGTGAGCTTTTGAGCTTTGAGCTTTTGAGCGCCGTTTCATGATGAAAGTCGCCGTCACCGGCTCCACCGGCCTCATCGGCACCGCGCTGACGGCGAGCCTGCTGGCCGACGGGCATTCGGTGGTGCGCCTGGTCCGCCGTGCGCCGCGGGCCGCCGACGAGGTGCGCTGGGATCCACGTGCCGTCGACGGCGGCCTGAGCGGTTCTGACGCGCTGGACGGCGTGACGGCGTGCGTTCACCTGGCCGGGGCCGGCGTCGGGAACCGGCGGTGGACCGCCAGGTACAAGGCCGAGATCAAGGCCAGCCGCGTGCTCGGCACCCGCGCGCTGTCCGGGGCGCTCGCCCGGCTGACGCCGCCGCCGTCCGTGCTGGTGTGCGCCTCCGCCATCGGCTGGTACGGCTCGCAGTCGGCTGCCGTCACGGAGTCGGCTGGCGCCTCGGAGTCGGCTGGCGCCGTGGACGAGACTGCGCCCGCGGGCACCGGGTTCCTCGCCGGGCTGGTGTCGGAGTGGGAGGCGGCCGCGGCGCCCGCCCAGGACGCCGGGATCCGGGTCGTGCACGCACGCAGCGGCCTGGTGCTGGCCCGCGGCGGCGGCCTGCTCGGCCGCATGGCGCCGCTGGCTCGGCTCGGGCCGGTGAACCTGTGCCCGCGATTCGGCACCGGCAGGCAGATCATGACCTGGATCGCGATGCCCGACGAGGTCGCGGCGATCCGCTTCCTGCTTGACCGCGACGACCTCAGCGGCCCGGTGAACCTGACCAGCCCCGAGGCGGTCAGCAACGCGGAGTTCACGGCCGCGCTCGCTGATGCGGTGGGCCGCCGGGATCTGCCCTGGCTGCGGGTGCCCGCTCCGCTGCTGCGCCTGGCCCTCGGCGAGGCCTCCATCGAACTGCTCGGGAGTTCGCGCGTCGTTCCCGCCCGGCTGCAAGCGGCCGGCTTCGAATTCCGCTACCCCTCTGTCCGCGAGGCCCTCGTCGACCAGCTGGCGCCGGGGTCGCGCTGACCGGGGTGCCACCTCCGCCATGCCGCCCGCCGAAATGCCCGTGTTTGCCCCAGTATGGCCTTGCCCTTCCGCGGCTCGCGGCCGTCGGCGAGCAATCCCGGAAATGATTGCGGACGCTTACCCCCCCGATCTGGGGGGGTAAGTGTCCGCAATGATCTGGCCCGCCCGACGACACGCCCGGAATAACACCAAATATCCGGATAT
>DASRFJ010000204.1:0-11347 GCA_035651595.1 Streptosporangiaceae bacterium
TACGGCAGCCCGGCGGCAACGCGTGCGTCGGTGGCGTCAAGCAGCCCGGACCGCAGCTCGGCCAGGATGACCCGGTGGTCTCGCGCCGGGCCCGGGAGGCTGGCGTCCACCTCGGATAGGTAGCGGTCGAACGTTTCCGTCACGAGGCGGCCGTCGGCTGAAGGAGGGCGGTCACCGCCCCGGAGAAGTCGCGCCAGCTGCTGCGCTCGACGGCGAGCGCACGCCGGCCGGCCGGGGTCAGCTCGTACACGCGCCGCCGCCGTCCGTGCTCGGCGGACCAGCTCGCCTGGACCAGGCCGGCCCGCTCAAGGCGGTGCAGGGCCGGGTACAGCGTCCCGGTGGGCAGATCGACATGGCCGCCGCTGCGCACCCGGAGCGCCTCCATGATCGCGTAGCCGTGCAGCGGCTCGGATTCGAGCACAGCGAGCAGAATGCCATCCAGGTGGCCTTTGAGCGTTTCTGCTCTCATGTGTAGTAATACTACGCCATAGGCCCACGGCACGAGCAGGCTGTACCGGGGAAGCAGGGCTGGTCGTTATGCCAAAATAATTAGGTCTTTGGCGAGAGCAAAGCTAGGAGGGCCAATGCCGGAGTGGGTTGTCGTGGGCCTTGACAACGGCGGAACCTCTGACAACGGGACGGTGCTCGACGCCGACGGGCAATTCCGGATCGACCGCATGGCCGAGGTGCCGAGCCTGGTCCGGGAGGGGCCGGAGAAGGCGATCCAGGCGCTGGTCGACTGCGTCGAGCAGGTGCTCTCGCTGGCCGGCCTGCCGCCGACCAGGGTGCGCGCCCTCGGCTTGGACACGCCGGGGCCGGCCAGCGCCGACGGCGTGATCTCGTCCAAGGGCGCGACGAACTTCGGCGAGCCGCCGTGGCGCGGCTTCGACATCCGCGGCGCGCTCCAGGACCGGACCGGCCTGCCGGTGATCTACAACAACGACGGCAACGCCGCCGCGCTGTACGCGCATCACGTCCGGTACGGGACGAAATCGGCCGAGTATGCCTCGGTGTCCGCCATCGTCGGCACCGGGCTGGGCGGCGGGATCATCGAGTCCGGCCGGGTGATCAAGGGCGCGGCCGGCATGGCTGGCGAGCTCGGGCATGTCAGCATCCCGCTGGAGGGGCTGCTGGAGCCGGGTCAGCCGATGCCGCGGTGCAACTGCGGCCTGTCCGCCGACGCGGAGAGCTTCGCGTCGCTGACCGGCATCAAGAACAACCTGCTGCCGTACTGGCTGACCAGGTACCCCGAGCACCCGCTGGCCGCCCAGCCCGTCGAGAAGGCCGCGAAGCTGGTGCGCGGGTACGGCGAGAGCGGCGACCCGCTCGCGCTGGCGATCTTCCGGCAGCAGGCGGTCGCGCTCGGCCGGCTGTTCTCCATCCTCGCGAACGTCCTCGACCCGGACGCGTACTTCCTCGGCGGCGGGGTGGTGGAGGCGGCGCCGGACTTCCGCGACTGGTTCCTCCAGATCGTGCGGGAGAACACCGAACTACGCGAGGAGCAGGCCAGGGTGGCGGAGATCGCGCTGGTGCCGGACCTCGACATGGCCGGTGCCCGCGGCTCCGCGGTCGCCGCGCGCAACTGGCTGCTCAGTCACCCGCAGGCGGTATGACGACCACCATCAGGAAGCTGGCCGGGCTCGCGCTGTTGTTGCTGTAGTGGTGCTGGAGCGCGCCGGGGAAGCGGGCGGACTGGCCTGGGCCGACCTGGTAGCTCTCCCCGGCGACGGTGACGGTCACCGCGCCCGACTCCACCCAGATCAGCTCCCGGGTGCCCGCCGCGTGCGCCTCGCCGCCGAACCGCTCGCCCGGCTGCACCACCCAGCGCCACAGCTCCGTGCCCCACGGCGGATCGGTGGCGCCGATGATCGTCCCGGTGCCGCCGGACTCGCCGCTCCACAGCACCCGGTTGGTATCGCCGATCCGGACCGGCGGCTCGGTGCTGACGTCGACCAGCAGCGTCACCGGCACGCCGAACGCGTCGCCCAGCCGGGCGAGCGTGGCCAGGTTCGGATTGGACCGGCCCTGCTCCAGCGCGACGAGCACGCCCTTGCTGACCCCGGACCTGGCCGCCAGCTGGTCCAGTGACCAGGCCCGCTCGGTACGCAGGCTCTTGATGGTCCGGGCCACGGCGCCCGCCAGGGAGGGAAGCTCTGCCATTAATTCACTTTCCATGCCAGGGGCCACGGTCGTTATAATGAACTAGATATTTCATCCAAACGACCGTCCCAGAGGGAACCCACGTGCTGATCCTCGCGCTTGCCGCAGCCGTACTCTACGGCACCGCCGACTTTCTGGGTGGGGTCGCGGCGCGACGAGCCAGCCCGCTGTCGGTGATCGCGGTGACGATGCCGGCCGGGGCCGTCGTGGTACTGGCCGTCGCGGCCGCCGGCGCGACGTTCGCGCACGGGGTGTTCGGCGATGCGGCGGCGTTCGGCGGCTGGGGCGGGCTCGCGTGGGCGGTGGCCGGCGGGGTCGCGGGCGCGGCCGGGCTCGTCGCGTTCTACGCCGGGTTCGCCAGCGCGCCGATGAGCGTCGTCGCGCCGGTCTCCGCGCTGGTCTCGACCGTGCTTCCGGTCGGCGTGGCGATCGCCGGCGGCGAACGGCCGACGGTGGAGATCGTCGTCGGCGCGGTCGCGTGCCTCGTCGCGATCGTCCTGGTCAGCATGGAGCCCGGCAAGCGATCTGATGCCTCGTCCAGGAAGCTGCGCGGCCTCGGGTACGGCGTGCTCGCGGGCGCGTCGTTCGGCCTGTTCTTCCTGTTCCTGAAGTACGCGGGTCATTCTGGAGTGCTGTGGCCGGTCACGGTTCAGCGCGTGACCGGCAGCGTGCTCGCGCTGCTCGCGCTCGCCGTGGCGCGCGTCCGGCCGCTGCGGCAAGGCGGCAGGCGTCTGCTGTTGATCGCACTCGCGTCCGGCGTGGTGGACGCCACCGCGAACGTGTGTTACATCCTCGCCACGCGCGCCGGGGAGTTCGGCCTCGCGGTGGTGCTCACGTCGCTGTATCCGGGCGCCACCGTGCTGCTCGCTCGCTTCGTGCTGCGCGAGCGCATGCGCGCGGTGCAGCAGGTGGGATTGCTGCTCGCCGCCGCCGGCATCGTGCTGGTGACGGCGTTACGCGCCTAATCGTCCTCGTCTTTGCCCTTGAAGATGAGTCCGCAGACCTCTAGGTAGAGCTGCTCCGGGTACGGCAGGTGGTCAACGACGCGCAGCGCCTGATCCTGTCCGGCCGACTCGAGGATGAACTCGCCGTACCCCAGGATGCGGCCGAGCGTGGACCGCTGGAAGCTCATGTCGGTGACCTTGCCGAGCGGCATCATGTTCACCTTGCGGGTGATGATGCCCGTCGCGAGCAGCATGCGCTGCGACGTGACGACGAAGTAGTTCACCGACCACTCGAAGACCTTCATCGCCAGCCGCAGCACGAGCACCATCCAGAGCAGCCAGATCACCAGGATCACGGTGTTGTTGCCGTGCGCGACCGAGTTGCTGAGGAAACCGGCCAGTGCGAGCCCGACAAGGACCTCCGCGATCGGCCGGATCAGCACAGCCGGATGCTGCCGGACCGTGATGACCTGACGTTCGTGGGGCAGGAGGTACTTGTTGACCGAGGTCGGTACCGTGTCGCTGCTCGGGACCAGCCTCATCGCAGCCTCGCGAAGCTAAATCGAGGAAACGAAACGGGAAAGCCCGCTCGCCGAGCTGGAGAGGAAGTTCCCGATGTTCGTGACGAGGTGGGCGGCGCTGTCGGGTTCTTTGATGATCCACCACACCAGGAAGGCGACCACGGCGTAGCCGAGGATTGTCTTAAGATTCACAGCCGCCCTCCCTGGTTGCCCAGAGTAGTTCTGCTAGTTTCCTGACCCTATGCTAGCGCGCTCGATTGGCGTGAGTATGCCCGCGCGTGCGCCTAGTATGCACGATCTTGGGTACCTGAATGATCCGGCCACGCCGGCCAGCAACCGAGATTTCGGCGTCTGCCCACGTAGTTGCCGGCGATTCTGCTGCCGCGGCCCCCGCGTATCTGACAGCATTCCTCCGTGCAGGGCATGCTGGTGAGATGACGATGGCAGACGTGAGTGAGACGGACTTCGCGGTCATCGTCTACCGGGAAGAGGATCAGTGGGAAGCGGATGCGCTGCCCGCCGCGGTGACGGCCGACTTGGACGCGTTCGTGTTCGCGTTGCGGCAGCAGCCGAGCATCGGCGGGACGATCGGCTTCGCGGGCGTGGGGGATGACTTCTTCCTGGCCGTGCGGATCTTCGGCGAGGAGGTCTCGATGTTCCTGTCGGACCTGACCGCCGCGGTGGACTATCCGCTCGCGCGTCAGGTGCTCGAGACGCTTGACATCCCCGTGCCCGGCGACGACGAACTCGATCAGGTGCTGCCGGCCGGCGACATGTCGATCTTCGCCGACCTCGGCCTCGACGAGATGGAACTCGGCGCGATGTCGGCCGACCTCGACCTGTATCCGGAAGACGCGGTGGCGAGCATCGCGGACCGGCTGCGTTTCGGCGAGGTCGTGGACCGCGCGCTGGACCTCGCGCTCGGTTCGTGAGTGGCTATCTAGCGTCATTTGAGCCGCCCATGCGGCTCGCGCTCGCGGAGGCCGTCAAGTCTGGCCCCGATGTCCCGGTGGGCGCCGTCATCATCGACGCGGCGGGGACGGTCGTCGCCCGCGGGCACAACCGGCGTGAGGCCGACGGTGACCCGACCGCGCACGCCGAGATCGTCGCGATCCGCGCCGCGGCCGTCGGCGCTCGAGCCGGGTGGCGGCTCTCCGGGCTCACCCTGGTGGTCACCCTCGAGCCGTGCACGATGTGCGCCGGCGCGATCACCCTCTCCCGCCTGGACCGCCTTGTCTACGGCGCCCAGGACCCCAAGGCGGGCGCCGTGGGCTCGCTCTGGGATGTGGTCAGGGACACCCGGCTCAACCATCGTCCCGAAGTCATCGGCGGCGTCCTGGCCGGCGAGTGCGGGGATCTGCTCCGTGATTTCTTCGCCGCCCGGCGGCGCGGCTGACCGGTTACTCGTTCCGCGTTACTTCAGGTAGGATCGCCCACGGTGGAGTCGCCTAGTGGCCGAGGGCGCACGCCTCGAAAGCGTGTGAGGGGGCAACCCCTCCGTGGGTTCAAATCCCACCTCCACCGCTCGGCGGGGGCTTTGCGCTTGTTCTGGGAACCTGAGCTCGCCCGCCACCCGTTTACCCGGGTGGTGTGGTGTGCCTCTGGCGAGGGCACATCACGGGCGAAGTGGGCCGGCTACTCGGACGGCGGACAGGAGTTACTGAGTGCTTGAGCCGCAGGGGACCGGGTTCTTCCTGATTCTCATCGTGGCGTTCGGTGGGCTGCTGTTCTGGGTCGCGATGGCAAAGCAGGTGGTGTTCAAGGTATTCGCTGCCTGCCTGGCGTTCATTCCCGCAATGGTGTTCGGAATCGCTGCGGTCAACAAGTACTACGACTATTACCCGACCTGGGGGGCGATGGTCAATGATCTCACCGGCCAGGGCGCGGCATCGATTCCCAAGTATTCCGCGGGCGGCCTGAATCCGGGCAAGAAGTTCCAGCAGGACCTGAATCGCGATACCAACCAGGCCGAAGACGCGCAGCTCGGCTTCGAGTTCCAGACCACGATCACCGGACCGGGCACGCACATAGCCCGCAGCGTCCTGATCTACCTGCCGCCGCAGTACTTCCAGAAGCCATACGCGCACTACCGGTTCCCCGCCATCGAACTGCTGCACGGCTCGCCGGGTGCCCCGTCGGCCTGGGTCGACGTGCTCCAGGTCATTCCCACCTTCATCGACCTGCTCGCCGAGCATCGCGCGGACCCGGCGGTGCTGGTCATGCCCGACACCGACGGCGGCCTGAAATACTCGCTCCAGTGCCTGAACAACCCCAACGGCATCCAGGACATGACGTACGTGGCCAGGGAGGTGCCTGCGGTGGTCGCGAAGCTGGTGCCCAGGATCCTGCCGCCGGGCAAGAACTGGGGCGTGGCAGGCTACTCCGAGGGCGGGTTCTGCGCCGCCAACATCGGGCTGAACGAGCCCGGCTACTTCGGCTACGCGGGCGTGCTGAGCGGCTACTTCGCCCCGATCGTCAGCCAGGTGCCTGGCGGGATCAAGCCGGGCGCGCGGCCGGTGCGGAAGTACGTGTTCGCGGGATATCCGCAACTGGCCATCCGCAACACGCCGCGGCTGTACATCACCCAGGTGCCGGTCGGCGTCTTCCTTCCCCAGTACTGGCTCGCGGCGGGCTCGGGTGACAAGGGCGACGTCGCCGCCGCGGAGGCCTTCCGCCAGCAGGTCGCGCTCCGGCAGACGGTCGTGCCCCTCGACATTATCCCCGGCGGGCACACCGGCGCGGTGTGGCGCGCCGCCCTCGGGCCGATGCTCGCCTGGATGACGCCGCAGCTGGCGCAGGAGGCCGCGATCGCCAACGAGGTCAAGCCGCCGGCCCGCAGTGCAGGCGCCAAGCCGGGCACCCAGCCGACGACGCGTCCGCGGGGCAAGCCGACCCCGCCCGCGAAGCGCTTAGGGCACGCTTAGTCGCTTAGCGGCCTAGTCGCTTAGCCGCTTAGTCGCCGTGCGCGTACCAGGTGATCGTCATGGTCCATGAAGTCGAGTGATCGTCCCAGCTCGCCGGGCCGGTCAGCAGCAGGCCCTCGTGCTGGGTCTGCTTGGCGAACTCCGCCGGGGTCGCCGAGCACCCGCCGGACGGGTCGAACTCCTCGTCGCAGGCGGCCGAGTTGTTCACTACCGTCGCGCTGCTGACCTGTTCGGCGAAGTTCTGGATCATGTACTGATCGTTGCCGGGGAGCCCGGCGGTGCCATTGCACTTCGTCTGGGCCTGCTCGGAGCCGCCAGTCGGCGGGCTGCACAGCGTCCACTGGGTCCCGCCGTCGGCGGGAACCGCGTTGCCGCTCTGCACGTACACCTGGCCCGGGATACCCGTGTAGCTGACCGTGATGGGGAACTGCTCGTTGACGACGCCGACCGAGCACAGGCCGTTGGGATAGCCCATCGCGTTCTGCGTCGAGTTCGTGGCGCCGTCGCCGCCCGAACAGCCGCCGAACTCCACCGAGCCGGGGGACACCGTGACCGACCTGATCGTCGGCACGACGCTGAGATGCCCGACGGTGCTGGAGTTGGACCCCGTGCCGCCGCCGGTGGCGGTGCTCCCGTCCGTGCCGCGGCTGAAGAAGAACAGCGCCACCAGAATGGCGACGATCACGATGACGCCGCTACGCATACGGTCCTCCAGTTTCGATCCGTATTCGCAAACCAGTGCGGCGCACCACGAGGGTGACCGCGGCCACCACGCCCAGCGCCACGATCAGCCACCACTTCCAGGCCGGCAGTCCCAGCCAGCCGCCGCCCGCCGGTCCCGGCGCGATGCTGAACTCGAGCGGCGTTGTCGCGCCCGCCCCGAACCGCACGTTGCCCACGGCCGTGCCGGCGGTGCCGGTGACCACGAGGTCGTCGCGGTAGCTGCCCGGCTTGGCGTCGGCCGGGGGCACGAGGCGGATGGACACCAGCGCCTGCTGCCGCGGCTTGAGCGTCCCGCCGACGGCGCCTATCTGGATCCATGACGCCGGGAACGCGAGGCCCGTGTCACCGGCCAGCCGCTTGACCTGCACGGTCAGCGACTCCGGCTGGGTGCCGGTGTTTTCCACGAACAGCGCCGGCAGCGGGTAGCTGCCGCCCGGGTGCGCCGCGCCGGCCAGCCGCACCGGGTTGGCCTGCACCCCGACCCCGATGCTCGCCTCCGCCACCTGCGCCGCGCCAACGCCCGCTATGCCCACGCCCGCTATGCCCACGCCCGCTATGCCCACGGTCGCTATGGCCGCGAGAGCCATCCGGATCGTCCGCGGCTCCATAAGGGGCATACACGTAAAATCCCCCGAACCGCCGCCCGAGTAAACGCCCCACCAGTGACCGGGCCAGCGATCCGCGCCAGGGATGGGGACCTGGTGGTCAATTCCGCTGTGCTGGCTGCCCGCAATGCCCCGATTTGGCCCCCGGTGGGCCAGCTGCGGGCTCGATGGGCCTCGGTTAACGTGGCGGATTTCCCCTGATACGTGAATGGTCCTCAGCTGGGCAGGCGGCAGCAGCCGGCGCGGTTGGTGCGCCGGCTATGGGGCGGGGGCTGGCGGGATGGGTCAGGCGGCTGCTTCCAGGGTCACTGTGTGGCCGAGGGCTTCGAGCTTGGCGACCAGGCGGCGGGTTTCCCGGTCTGGGTCCATGCGGGTGGTGAAGTAGTCCTCGCCGAGCTCGTCGCAGGGTGTGCCGGTGGCCATGACGTGCCAGATGATGACCAGCAGCGCGTGCGCCACCACGACGATGGCCTTTTTCTTCGCGGTCTGGCTGCGGTAGCCGCCCCATTTCATGACGTGCCGGTGGTAGAGGGCCTTGAGGTAGCCCTCGTGGCGGACCGCCGCCCAGCTGGACTCTACGAGGACCGGCTGGAGGTGCTGGTTGCCGTGCCGGCGCTGGCCGGAGCGGCGTTTGCCGGCTGATTCGTGGTTGCCGGGGCAGACCCCGGCCCAGGAGGCCAGGTGCGCGGCGCCGGGGAAGTACTCGCGCACGCCGGCGCCGATCTCGGAGATGACCGCGGCGGCGGCCAGCGGGCCGATGCCCGGGATGGTGGTCAGCAGGTCCCGCTGGGCGCGAAAGGGCTCCATCATCGCCTCGATCTGCGTATCCAGCGCCGCGATCATCTCCTCCAGGTGGCCGATGTGGTCCAGGTGCAGGCGGCACATCAGGGCATGGTGGTCACCGAACCGGCCCTCCAGCGCCATGGACAGGTCCGCGATCTCGGACCGCATCGTGCCCTTGGCCAGGCCGGCCAGGACCTGCGGCCGGCGTTCCCCGTCGATCAGCGCCTCGATCATCGCCAGGCCGGACTTGGCGGTGATGGAGGAGGCCACCGAGCCGATCTTGATCCCGGCGTCCTGCAGCACGTTGCCCAGCCGCTGCACTTCGGAGGTCCGCGACTGCACCACCTTGGTCCGGTACCGGATCACGTCCCGGGCGGCCTTGATGTCCGCCGGCGGGATGAAGCTGCCCCGCAGCAGCCCGCACTCCAGCAGGTGCACCAGCCACTCCGCGTCCGCCAGGTCCGTCTTGCGTCCCGGCACGTTCTTGACATGCCCGGCGTTGCACACCAGCACCTGGGCGAACTCCCCGTGCTCGATCAGCGCGTGATAGACCGGCATGCTGCAGATCCCGGTGGCTTCCATCGCCACACGGGTCACCCCCAGCGAGGTCAGCCACCGGGCGGCCTCCCGCAGCACCCCGTAATACGTCTTGAACGTCCGCTTGATCATCTGCCGCCCGTCCGGCCCCTCACCGGGCAACCGGACCGCCACCGCGATCACGTCCTTGCCGACGTCAACCGCCGCGCACCGCTCATACAGAACCTGCATGCCTGCCAGCCTCCCGGCTTCCTCAAAACGGCAAAGGGCACGCATGCCGCCCGCGGAGCCCCTGAAGTTAACTGAGAACCTGATACTCGCGTTCGCGACGCAACCGGGGGACACCCGAAGGTGAGGGCTCCAGCGCCAATCTTCGTGACGGTCTCGCAGAGCCAAGCGGAACCGGCGTCAGCGGGCCACATGCGCACCGCCATTCTCATCCCCGGAAGCGGCGCCGCAGGCGCAATCACAATCTTTGTGGTAACGGGACCCTCGTTTACGAGGGTCGATCCTCCACGAAAGGTTAATCGTCCACGTTGTTGACGGGACTTCCGGTGCGCTCCTATCCCGGTAGTCGCACACCTGCACCCCAGGCACAGGCCGCGCGTACGAGGCCAGGCGGCCTGCCGGCGCCCAGCGCGGCCAGGCGCGTGCACTTCGCCAGCAGGGTCCGGATCGGGGGACAACTGTCCGCAATGATCCGACCCGCTCGCTCCCGCGCCCCGGATCTGCCGGTATGTCCAGGTCCGGGCGGGTATCAATGATCGGCTTGACGGTCAGTTTTCTACCTTTCCTGGTCAGCGCACTGGCGGAGGATAAGAGATTCGAACTCTTGAGGGTTCCCCAACGCGCTTTCCAATTCTGTTGCTGGCTGTTCGGCGTCGGTCAGGGTCGTGCGTGACCAGGCACGATGGAACTGAGCGGACGGCCCCGGCCGCCGCTGAACGCCGCGAATGAGACGGAAATTGAGACGGGCGGGTCACCGTTTCAGTCCAGTGCCCTGACCATGGTCCGCTGTCCTGTCTCGTTTCTGATCCTCCCCGGATCCGGTCGGGCTGATTCAGGGGGATGGTGGGGAGACGCCCGGCGTGCCGGCGGGCCGGTCCGGGGCGAGTCAAGGATGCGGGTGAGCAGTGCGGTGAGCGTTTCACGCTCGGTGGCCGATAGGGCGGCCAAGATGTCGTGCTGAACCCTCGTGAGCGTCTTGTCCAGATCTTCGAGCCGTCGTCGCCCGGCGGTGGTCAGGGTGATCAGGTTGCGGCGCCGGTCGGCGGGGTCTGGGGTGCGCGCGACGTGGCCCAGTGCTGCCAGCTCGTTGAGCATCGTGTGCATGTCACTCTGGTCGATTCCGCACTGCTGGGCGATCTGCACCTGGCTGTCCGCGCCGAACTCGTCCAGCGCGGCGAGGATCGCGAAGTGATAGGCGTGCCCGCCGGCAGCGGCCGCCGCTTCTTTGATGAGCCGATGCGCCCGCGCGGAAGCCCTGTTGATCAGCCAGCTGGGTTTGCAGCGCAGACGGGCCGGCGCTTCGTTCAACTCCACGTACGAAGCCTATGCCAATCCCTTGGTACATCCAACGAATTTGATGTACCCTTGGGTCTACCAAGATTGGTCGAACCAAGAGATTGAAGGTGGGAACGATGTCGCTCACTTTGGACGAAGCACGGGCCGTTAGCGATCGCGTGCGGGAGCACGCTGCCGCAATCGGCGCGACGGTTACGGTCGCAATCGTCGACGACGGCGGGCACCTGCAGGTTCTCGAGCGCATGGACGGCGCGGGCCCGATGTCGGCCCGTGTCGCCCCGGCGAAAGCAGCCGGCGTTGCGCTGTTCCGCCGCGACGGCAGTGACCTGATGGGCCTGCAGCAGGCCTACCCGGCGGTGTTCGCGCAGATAATTGACGTGGCGAGAGCACCTATCGTGGCCGGCTTGGCAACCACGATGCCGGCAGGCCCGCCAGCCGGGTGACGCAGCGGCCGTGCTGGCGGTGCCGACGTCGATTGGTGCCGCCAGCCCGCGGACGTGTCACCAGCCATGATTTCGTTGTCCTGAACGCCAGCTAAATCGCTAGGCAACACGGCGCTCCGGGCGCTGGCCAGGACGGAAATTGAGACGGGCGATCTCGCCGATCCATACGGCAGGCATCGCCTG
>DASRFJ010000205.1:0-17526 GCA_035651595.1 Streptosporangiaceae bacterium
GCCGCGGCATCCGGGCCATGGGCGGGGTTGGAATCGGTGTCGGTAGGCCCGGGATGCACCACATTGACGGTGATGCCGTGCGGTCCGAGTTCTCGGGCCAGGCCCTTTGTCATGCCGATGAGGGCCGTCTTGCTCATGGCGTACAAGGCGAGTCCCGGGAAGGGCGTGCGGCCGGCTACGTTGCTGCCGATATTGACGATGCGGCCCCCTCCGTCCATGTGACGCACTGCCGCCTGGGACGCCATAAGCGGGGCACGGACGTTCACCGCCAGGGTTCGGTCGATCTCTGCTTGCCTCATCCCCTCAAGCGGTCCGGTGAGGAACACCGCGGCATTGTTGACCAGGATGTCCAGAGCACTGAATGTCCCGGCCGACTCATCCACGGCGGCGATCAGCGCCTCGGGGTCCGCGCAATCGGCTTGCACGGCCAGCGCGCGGCGGCCGATGTTCTTGATCTGCTCGACGACTTCGGCGGCGCGCTCAGCGCTGTTCCGGTACGTCAATGCGACGTCGGCGCCTTCCTCGGCCAGACGCAGCGCGATGGCGGCGCCGATGCCCCGGCTTCCGCCGGTCACCAGGGCAGCCTTTCCTTCGAGTCGGTTCATGGCATCGAGCTTCACAGGCCCGGCAGGCAGATGCTGGCGGCAACCGGACCTGGCGTTCGCGCGGACAACGACCAGGCGCGGCAGGCGCCGCGCGCGACCGACGCTCAGCGGAGTTCGTGCACCGGGGCGATCAGCCGCAGGATGAGGGCTGCCGGAGCCATGCTTGCTGACGCCGCACCCTTTCTCACCGGAAGACGCAGAGTGCGGTCAGAAGTCACTTCCCGCGAACAGAACGCGGGGCGGTTCGTCGGTAGATGGTGCCGCCGGGCGCGAACCACCCTGCCTTCTTCCGGACGACCGGGCTCGAATCATGGGCGCGGGCCGCCTGCAGGGCAGCGACGGCGCGGTCATCGGTGTGGACGAACTTGCCGGCAAGCTCGGCGGCCCTCGCGCGGACGTGCGGATCGGGGTCGGAGGCCAGGTGCCGCAATGCGGGCTCGAGGACCTGACCCGCGCCAGGCGCGCATGTGTCGCCCTTGCACCGGTCGCAGGCCAGGGCATGGAACGCGGCGATCCTGACCCGGGCGTCGGGATCGTCGGTCATGGCGATGAGCTGGCCCATGGAATCGATGTCGACCAGGTGATCGAGGAGGCGGCAGCAGCCTTCACGGACGGCCGCGTCCTCATGCTGCAGGCCGGCGCGGATCGCGCCCGTCGCATCCGGCCCGCGCCTCAGCAGTTCGTGGTAAGCCGCGACAGCGCGTTCCGGGTCGCCTAGGCACGAGACGAGAGCGTTGTTGTCGGTCCTAGCGAATCCGAGCATGACCTCAGTCTCTAGCTGCGCGGCTTATCCCGGCAAAGGATTTTCGATGCGAGACATCCGGGAAACCATACCGCTAGGTTGAGCCCCGCCAGGCCCCGCCTTGCACAGTGATGATCTGGTCCACGCCCATCATCTCCAGCGCCCGGGCCACCTCTTCCCGGGGTTTGTCTAGTATCAGGGCCCCGCCTCGCTCGCGTAGCAATCTCCCGGTCATGATCAACAGTCGCACGGCCATGGAATCCATGAAGCTCACTTGCGACAGGTCAAGGGTCAGATGAGTCGTGTTCTCCGCTTTCACCTGCGCGCTTAGCACCTCACCCAGGGCTGCGGCAGTCCCCAAGTCCGCTTCACCCGACAACGCGATGAGGGGACCCGACTCCGTGGCGGAAACCGCAGATCTCAACTCACTCATCCGAAGCATCTACCTTCCTTCGGCTTGCCCCAAACTGCGGCAGTAGCGTAGTCCATGGCGACCTCGCTCACCACCGCCAGCCGGGCGCACCTCCTGGCATCAGGCACACGAGGCCTGCCTGCCCGCGGCGTGTACGATTGACATGTGGCGGACTACGATCTGCTTGCACAATTCTACGATCGGCTGATGAGGGACGCATCGCTCAGAAGCAAGCAGGTTATGCGTTTCGTTGAGCGTTATAATCCGACCGCCGCATCCCTTCTTGAACTCGGCTGCGGGACAGGCGCGGTGCTTTGTGGCCTGTCGGCTGCGGGCTTCCTGGCCGGTATGGATATCTCGCTCAATATGCTGGACATCGCACGAGCGAGGCTCCCGGGTGCTCAATTCATACAGGGTGATATCTCATCGTTTGACCTTGGGCGCAGGTTCGATGTCATCGTATGCACCTACGACGTCCTGAACCATCTGACAGATTTTAATAGCTGGATCTCTTGCTTCGCGTGTACGCGCGAACACCTGACAGAAGGCGGACTGTTCATATTCGACGTCAACACAGTTGGCCAGCTGAACAGGGAGGCTAGCGCTCAGCCTCAGGCGCACGAATTCGATGACAACACGGTCATCATAAACGTCACCGCCGAAGAACGCCATGTCTACGAGTGGGACGTGCGAGTATTCGAGCATGTGACCGACGACCAGTATCGGCTCCATCGCAGCCGGATCCGCGAGCTCGCAGTAGAAATTCGTCAGATCTTGGGAGCAATGTCAGCGGACTTCGAATTGCTGGAACTCGCCGACTCCGCCGGAGGCACACCGGACGACGAATCGGAACGAGCATTCTTTGTCTACCGTCGGCAACGATCTTGATCCGCCTCGGCCGAGGTCCTGCGCGGGCTCTGGGAGGCGCTCGGAAAAGATTGCGGACACTTACCCCCCCGATCTGGGGGGGTAAGTGTCCGCAATAATCCAGGACGCCTGGCGACGCGCCCCGAATCTGCCGGTATGGTCGGGTTCGAGCGGGTGGGCTGCTTATCACGGCCGGACTCAATTGCGTCGGCTGTGAACCGCGTTTTATGCGGTATTGACTAGACCATAGTGATCCGTGATGCTCGCTATGTGAGCTTCGGGTCCCGGACGCCGATACGTGTCGTGCGGGCCTACGTCACTCTGTTTGACCAGCCTGGCACCAGAGGGTTCGTCACCGCCGGCTTTGTCTCGCGGCTCACTTCGTCGATGGTGTTCGTCAGCCTGATCCTCGCGATCACCGAACGCGGTGGCGGATACGCCACGGCCGGTGCGGTGATCGCGGCGCTCACGTTGGCCGGCGGGCTGGCCCTTCCGGTGTTCGGCGGGCTGATCGACCGGTACGGACAGCACGGTGTGCTTGTCCCGCAGGCGCTGGCCTTCGGTGTGCTGATGCTGCTGCTGACGGTGGCCATCGAGGCGCGCGCGCACGCGTGGCTGCTCGTCGTACTGGCTGCCGCCGCCGGCGCACCGATGCCGGCGGCGGGGCCGCTGGTGCGTGCTCGGTGGACCAAGATCTACCGGGGCACGGACAAGCTTCGTATCGCCTACGGCTTTGAGAGCGCGACGATCGAGACCGTCGAGATCGCCGGGCCGATCCTGGTCACCGCGCTCGTCACCGGCATCGGACCGCTGGCCGGCCTTGCGGCGGTGCTGGCGTGCGCGCTCGGCGGAACGCTGGCCCTGGCGGCACAGCGCGGCACCGAGCCCGAGCCGGCCGGCCGGGCCGCCAGCGGCGGGACGGCCAACCCGCTGCGCATTCCCGCGCTGCGGGCGCTGTACGCGGCGCGGTTTTGTGCCGGCGCCGTGTTCGGCGCGATGCCCGTATCGCTCATCGCGTTCGCGACCGCGCACCACGGCCGCGCGTTCAGCGGCCTGTTCCTCGGACTATGGGGTGTGACCAGCCTGATCGCCGGTCTCGGCTACGGCGCGCTGAAAGAGCAGATGCCGCTGCATCGCCGGCTGATCATCAGCGTCGCGCTGTTCGCGGCGGGGGGCATGCCGCTGCTCGCCGCCCGCGGGTTGCTTTCCCTCATCGGCCTGCTGCCGCTCGCCGGTGTGGCGATGGCGCCGGCGACCGTTACCGCGATGGAGGTCATGCAGCGTGTGGTGCCGCCCGCCATGCTGACCCAGACGATCTCCTGGGACACGACGGCGATCGCATTCGGCATGACCGCGGGCAGTTCCCTGGCCGGCGCCGCAATCGCGCCGCTCGGGGCGGACCTGGCCTTCGTGGTGCCGGTGTGCGCGGGACTGCTCGGCCTGATCGCGGTGCTGGCCGGCAGCAGGCCGATCCGTGTCGCCTGCCTGGCCGTGCCCGCCGAAAGGGCGCCGGGGTAATTCCCCGCTGACCGTGATCGCCCGGGACGGGCATATCAAGGCGGCGTAACGGACGGCTTCGGTTTGCTCTGGCGACGGCCTGTCCGTTCGCAGGGAAACGACACCGTCGTCGTCCCGCTGGTCGAAGACGTCCGGCGTGGTCATGACGCATTGTCCTGAGCTTGCGCACTTGTCCTGGTCAACCTGAACGCGCATGAATTACTCCGGTTACCAGGTCACGGGCAGTTCATGGACGCCGTAGATGAGCCCGTCCTGCTTGTACCGGAGATCACCGGGATCGACCGCCAGGGCCAGCGTCGGGATCCGGCGATGCAAGGCGGCGTAGCTAACCTGGAGTTCCATCCGGGCCAGGTGCTGGCCGACGCACTGGTGCACGCCGAACCCGAACGCGATGTGCTGACGCGCGTCGCGATGGATATCGAGCATCCCCGCGCGGGGGAACACCGTCTCGTCGCGGTTGGCGGTTTCGATGGGGATGACCAGGCCCTCGCCGGCGCGGATCACCTGCCCGGCGATCTCGATGTCGTCCAGCGCCAGCCGGCGCAGGCCGGTATGGACAATGGACAGGTAGCGCAAGAGCTCCTCGACAGCCGCGGCGACCAGCTTGGGGTCGTCGGCGTTCCGCAGCTGAGTGAGCTGGGTGGGATCGCGCAGCAGCGCCAGCGTGCCGAGCGTGATCATATTGGCGGTGGTCTCGTGCCCAGCGAGCAGCAGCAGATGGGTCAGCTTGACCAGTTCCTGCATGGTCATCTGCCCGGTCTGGATTTGCTCGCTGGCCAGGCGGGATAGCAGGTCGTCGGCCGGCGCGGCAAGCTTGCGGCTGATCATCTGCTCCAGGTAGGCGCTCACCTCCGCCATGGTGTCCTTCATGGCCGTGGTAGCGGTCTCACGGCTGATAACAGTCGCGCCGACGCGCTGGAGAAACTCGTGGTCAGCGTACGGAACACCGAGCAGGTGGCAGATAACCAGCGACGGAACGGGCAGCGCGAACCGCGACACCAGATCGGCCGGCCTCGGGCCGGCCAGCAGGTCGCTGATGAGATCGTCGACGATCTCGCGGACCGCGGGCCGCGACCTCTCGATCCGCCGGACGGTAAACGTGCCGGCGACCGTCCGGCGCAGCCGGGCATGCTCGGGATCATCCATGTTGAGGAACGTCAGCGACTCGTCGGTGATGTCCCGCAAGCCCTGGCTCTGGAAGGGATAGCCCGGCCGGTACGGGTCCGCGCTGACCCGCGGGTCGGCCAGCAGGGCACGCTGCTCAGCGTGCCGGGTGACCAGCCACGCCGTGCTGCCGTCCCACAGCCGGATCCGGACGAACGGCGCCTTGGCCTGCAGGTCGCCGAGCACGGGAGGCGGGTCGAGCGGGCAGCTCGCGGCGCGAGTCATCGGGTAGAACGGGATGTCCTCGAAGGCCGGGTCCGGAAGATGAGTCCGCGTCAACGCGACTCCCTCACATAGCGCGCGCCGGTTCCATTCCGGAGGATGTCCGTCAGGCAACTTTCGGACAGATGCTATCAAAGTCCTTTACGACGCGGCATTATCTAAGTTGCTAGAAAGGGGCGGCCGGACAGTGGAACCGCTGGTCGTTCGGAAAAATCGGGCTTTATCTAACGGCGATAACGGGGCGTCTATGGCAACACCCGAAGACAAGGACAGCGCTGGCTCTACGGACGCGACCAGGCCGAGCATAGCCAGGGTCTACGACTACTTGCTTGGCGGGACGGACAATTCCGACGTCGACCGCGGTGAAGCCGAGCGGATGATCCAGCGCTCGCCGTCGATGCCCGCCCTGGTCCGGGAGAACCGGCTGTTCCTGTCACGGGCCGTCGGCTGGCTGGCCCGGCAGGGGATACGCCAGTTCCTCGACATCGGCTCCGGGCTGCCCACGGCGCGCAACACCCACCAGATCGCCCAGGACGCCGATCCGGCCTGCCGGGTCGTTTACGCGGACAACGACCAGGCGGTCGTGGCGCGAGCGCAAGCCCTGCTGGCCGGCACCGGGGTGGCCGCTCTCGAAGCGGACCTGCGTGACCCGGCCGCCGTGCTCGCCGCCGCCGCGCGGACCGGGCTGTTCCGGGCCGGGGAACCCGTGGCCGTCATCCTCGCCTTGATCCTGCACTTCCTCGACTTCGGCACCGCTCACGAGGTCGCCGCCGAACTGACGCGATCCATCGCGCCCGGTAGCTACGTGGTGATGAGCGTGAGCGCCGGAGACGAACAGACCAGCGGGGCGCTGAACCGCGACTACCAGGCGGGCACGCTGTACAACCATTCCCCGCGGCAGATCGCGCAGTTCTTCGGCGGATTGGAGCTCGTCGGTCCTGGCCTGGTCGATGCCCGGGACTGGGCTCCGGCCGCCGGCAGCACGGCTCCTAGCAGCACGCCTTCGCCTGACGGGCGCATACTGGCCGGCGTCGGACGCAAGCCGTTTAGCGTTTGACCGCCCCAACTACCTGGCTGAGATAGGAGATGATCCGGCGCCGCGCCTGCCAGACCTCGTAGCGCACATCCACCTCGCGGTCGTCAACGCGCCAGCAATCGGGATCGAGGACCTCGCGCACGTCACCAATCCACCTGTCGCGGCTGGTGTAATGCTCGTCGAAATGCAGCGGGCTCGTGATGACCAGGAGCCCGCCCGGCCGCACCAGGCGGGTCAGCTCGCCCGCGAACGCAGCGGGGTCGTCCACCCGGTCGAGGACGTTCGCGCACGTCACGACGTCGAAGTAGCCTTCGGGCCGCGGGATATCCGACGCGGTGACGTGGTAGATGAGCGCCCGCGGTAGCGGCTCGGGCAGGCAGGTGGGCTCGACCCGCCGGTGGTCGGCCCGCAAGATAGGGCCGGGCATGGGCACCCACCGGTCGAAATCCTCACCGAGCAGCAGTCGCCTGGCCCACGTGCAAAAGGCGGCCGACGGCTCGGCCAGCACCAGTTCCGCCGCGTCGGGCAGGCGTGTGGCCAGCTCGTGCAGCAGGCGGCCGGTGCTGCCGCCGACGTCGCAGACCCGGCGCGCGGTGATGCCCAGACCCGCGGCCCAGGTAGCCGTGATCGCCGCGGTCCGCTGGTAGAAGCGCCCGGGCCGCCCATCACCGATGAGTTCGTCCGGTTTCAGCAGGTCAGCTTCCGCTGAAGCGCCATTGGAACGCAGGTCGGGGAAGAGCACGTCGCCCCACTCATTGCGCAGGTAGATGCCCTGGTACTCAAGCGACGCATAGCGGTCGGCGTTTACCGAAACCGCACTCATGCCGCATAGCGCTTCCTGAGATCGGCCTTGCGGATCTTTCCCATCGGCGTCCGCGGCATCTCGTCGAGCACCTCCAGCTGCTCCGGCCAGTACCACTCGCCGATCCCGGCGTCGCGCAGGAAGTCCCTCAGTTCGGCGACCGTCGGCGGGGACGCGCCGGCCGCGACCGTCACGACCGCACAGATCCGTTCGTCCGACGCCGGATCCGGAATGCCGATGAGCGCGACGTCCGCCACCTTCGGATGCTTGCCGAGCACCGCCTCGATCTCGGCGACCGGCACGTTCCCGCTCTTGTAGATGATGATGTCCTTGGTCCGGCCGATCATGCGGATACCACCCCGCCCGTCGTCGCGGACCAGGTCGCCGGTGTTGAACCAGCCGTCCGCGTCGAGTTCGGCCGCGTAGATATCGTCCTGCTTGTAGTAGCCGAGGCACTGGGCCGGACCGCGCACCCACAGGGCACCCTCACCCTTGCCCAGGCCGGGCACCGGGTCGATCCGGATCTCCATGCCGCCGGTGGGCCGTCCATCGCTGTGCGTCGGCCAGTCGTCAGGATCGGCCGGCTGGGTACAGGTCACCGCCCCGTTCTCGGTCATGCCCCACAGCGCGAACATCCGCACGCCGAGCGCGTCCCTGACCTCGTCGAGGAGTTGCGGTGGCACCGGCGCCGAGCCGGAGACGATGCTGGTGAGCCGGGTGGCTCGCGGCGGGCCGGAGCGGGCGGCGGCCAGCAGTTCACGCACGAAGTGCGGTGAGCCGTAGAAGGTGGTGACGCCGTGCCGCGCGATCAGGTCGAGGCTTGCCGCCGGATCCCAGGTGGACAGGCAGACAGCGGTGCCCCCGAGAACCAGCGCGGTCAGCAGCCGGGTCACCAGCCCCGCGCGGTACATGTTGCTGTGTGCCGTGGTGTTGACCAGCGTCTGGTCGAAGCCGAGTGCCTCCGTGTAGCCGCGGATCTCGGCGTACAGGGTGTTCTGGCTGTGCACGGGCGCTTTGGTGGTGCCGGTTGTCCCGGACGTGAACATGATCACGAACGGCTCGTCCGGCCCCAAGCGGCGGCCGGCCAGGTCGCCCTCGTGCGAGGCAAGGAACTGCTCGGCGAACGACAGGGTGCCAGGCGGCCGGTCGTCGCCGAACACCACGATGCGTTCGGGCAGACCGGTGTCGCGGGAAAGCGCCAGCGCCACCTCGGCCGGGTTCCCGCCCCACACGTCGGTGGCCGTGACGAGCAACCGGGCATCGGTCAGCCGGAGCGCGAACTCCATCTCCGCGCGGCCGAACTCCGGTGGGATAGGAACGATCCGTACCCCTGCCTTGATGCAGGCCAGGGCGAGCGGCAGCACTTCCCAGCAGTCGGGCAGCAGGACGCCGACGCACTCACCAGGACGCACCCCGAGGTTCACCAGGCCGCGGGCCATCCGGTCGGTCACCAGGGCCAGCTCCGCGTAGTCGATCGTGTCCGTCCGCCCGGTGGCGAGGTCGTGCCCGACCACCGCTGTCTTCCCCGGCCGTTCCCTCGCGTGACGATCCAGGTCGTCGAGGAAGGTCTCGGCCCGCCACCACCCGGCCCGGTAATACCCCTCGTTCATCCATCCTCCATGCCGTTAACGCCGTCGGCCGGTACCGGGTCCCGCACCTGGACCCGCAGCTCGCTGAAGTAACGCTGCCCGCCCGGGCCCGGGAGCCATGCCTGGTCGGGACCGGGCAGCAGTTCGGTCATCACCACCTCGGCCTCGCCGCCTGCTCGCTCCCTGGCGGCTCTCAGCATCGTCGCGAGCGCGGACACATAGCGGGGGCTGGTGAGGTCGGCATAGACGGGCTTGACCTCGGTGCTGATCTTGACGAAAAGCTTCTCTGGCAGGCCGAGTGCCCGGCGCAGCCGGCGAACGGCGAGGTATTCGGGCAGCCCGCCGGATCGTGCCGGCCATGCCTCGGCGACGGTCGTGCGCCAGCTCTCCCTGACCACCACCATCTGGTCGACGGTGATTCTCGGGACGTGGCGATCGGGTCTGGCCAGCTTGAACAGGTCGCTGCCGGACCAGGCCACGGGTATGGCGAACATCGCGAGCAGTGGCCAGCGGCGGCCGTCCGCGGCGGCCGCGACCAGCTCCCCGTCTTGCTCGGTCACGGTGATCGTCATCGCCGGGAGCAGCCTCGCCGGGTCGGCGCCGGACTCAGGCGTGAAGGCGAGCTGGTAGTCGTCAGACCGGACCGAAGCCATGCGCGGAGTGGCCTGCGCGCACCAGCTCGCGTAGAACGGGACGATCTGCCGGCCGATGTCGGCGGCCGCGGCGGCCCGCAGCCTGGCCGGTTCGGGGTGGCGGTCGGCGACCGACGCATTGTCCAGCGTCGGCCACATCGCGTGCAGCTCGCCGAGGACGATCGTGAACTCACCACCGGCGAGCGCCGTCACGCTCTCCGCGCAGATCTGCAGGTCCGGGCTGTGAATCCGGGCTCCGGCCCAGGCCGGCCGCGGCGCGGCGAACAGCTTCGCCGCCGGCCCTGCCAGCTCGGCGCTGGACAGCGCTACCCGGCGGGTCCCCGGCGGCAGCTGGTCCAGGCCGAACAGGGTGGCCGAGCGCGTGGTGAATGCGGCGGCGACCTCGCTGACAACCGGCCCCGGATCGGTGAACAACGGCAGGGCGGCCGCCCAGAACCGGTGCAGCGGGATCCCTGCCGCGCGGTTCCCCCCAAGCTCCGCGTACAGCGTGCGGAATGCTCGCGTGTAGGCGTCCGCCACGGCCGTCGACAGCCACCTGGCCGCGGGCAGCAGCACCACGCCGAGGGGTTGGGCCATCGCCTCGAGCACCGGCCCGCCGAACGTCACCTCGACATCGCGGACCGTCTCTTCGTAACAGATCCTCCTGCCCGCATACATCTGCCCGTGCCTGCGCTCGGCCGCGGCGCCGGTAATGCTGGTGAACTCCGCGTCCAGGTGGCCGAGGGCCGCCGCCAGCTTGTCCGGGTCGCCTGCCGCCGTGCTGACCGCGTCCCTGGCGGTGTCCAGCCGGCCGAGCCACGCCAGTGCCCGCTCTCTCGCCGCGCGGTCGGCGATGGCGGTCACGGTGGCCCGCAGCACCTCCTCGGCCCCGGGGTTCGGCGGCAGGTCCACCCCCCACCAGATCACGCCGCGCGCGGCAAGCCCGTCGAGCTGGGCAAGCGCCGAAGCATGATCCGGGCCGCCGGCCACCACCGCGGCGGAGGTCCGGCCGTCGCAGCGGGCCAGCAGGTGCGCCTCGGCATCGGTCAGCGGCAGCGGATCGCGCCCGGGCATCAGCACGTGGCGGCCGTCCACGGTGACGTGCGGCCACGGGCCGACCGGGAGCCACGGCCGGATCCGCTGGTCAGCGGCGAGATGGCGGGCGAAGGCGTCCAGCGCCCAGTGCTCGAAGTAGACGGTGCGGGCCCGGACCAGGCGATCACCGTGGTGGGCGCGCACCGCGGGAGCTTCCGGATCCAGACTGACCCATGTGGTCGGGCCGAAGAACCCGATCGTGTCGTTCTTGCCGCAGTAGCGCTGCCAGTACCGGGTGATCAGGTTGTCCTTGGCCTTACTCCGGTTCCTGCGCTGCGAGGCGCTCTGGCCGGCCGGCGCCGGCATCGCGATACGGGCGGCGGCGCCAGGGTTCTGCCAGGTGAGCGCCTCACGAAAGAGCGGGTCAGCGGCGATTTCCGCGACCACCTTGCTTTCTTGTGCGATCGCCGCCGCATGGGCTGCCTCAAGAACGGTCCGCTCGGCCCGCCCGTCGAGAAAGGCGTCGGCCGTCGCGGCGCACTCCGGTGCCGAGAACCGATCCAGGCCTGCGGCGGGGAATCCGGCGGACCGGAGTTGCGCGTCCCGCCAGACCGCCCACCCGCTGCCGGGCAGCGGGACAAGGTGGGTGTTTATGCGCGTACGGCCTCCATTCCCGCTCGTGGATGCTCCCGTAAAGATAACAAAATAATGGCAGAACGTCATTACTGCATCTCATGGGACTTGTGCTTCAATTGATGCAGTAAGCGTCGCAAAGTTATAATGGTGCCGTAGGCCCTAGACCACGTGTAAATGCTCTTGCATCCTGTAATCGTGGATCTTTGTGCTGTATATCCGGGTTTGCAGGGCATCGTGCCGCCCATCGCCGTCCAAGCCCAGGAGTCGATCGCCGCGAACCTGCCCGCCGCTGGACGGCGGTACTGCTGGTCTGAGCTGCTGCCATCGGCGATAACCGCCGTCCTGGAGCTGGCCATCGCGCAGGCTGAGCTGACCAGCGGCAGCCGCGGCCGGCTGGCGGATGTGGCCAGGCGCGCCGCCCGCGACTGGATCCCGCTGCACGAATGTGAACGCGCGTGCGAGATCGTGCTCGGCTGCGTGTGCAAGGTGCTGTGGGAGACGAGCGAGCCCGGCAACTGCGCTGTCCTGCTAGGGGTGAGCCGGTGGGCCGCGGACAAGCTGCCGGATGCCCTCGCGGTGCTGCGCGCCGCGTACATCGACGAAATGCGGCGGCTTGGCGGCCGGCGGCGCGACGACGACATCGTCATCGGGACGCTGCTCGACGGCGGGGACGCGCGCGCGGTCGCGTGCGCGGTCGGCCGGCCGCTACCGGAACCGTGCGCGGTGCTGGCGCTCACCTGTGCCTCCGGCCAGGGCTTCTCGTTCACCACGCCACCGGGCGGCGTGCTTGACGCGCTGAGTGGCGTCCCGGGCATGGTGTGCGCGGCGAACTGGGAACGGTCGGTCCTTGTCGCGGTAGTCGGGATCCCGCCCGGACCAGTGGGGACGTCCGTGCGTGCCGTCAAGCAGCTGGCAGAACGCGCGGTCGATGCCTGCGAGTCCGGCTATGGTCACGCCTTTGTGGCCGGGCTGGCCATGACCGATACCGCGGCCACGGTCGGCCAGGCCGCCTGGGAAGCCGTCGATAGTGCCGCCATACTGGCGGACTCAGACCGGCGCTGCCGCGTCGCCTTCAGCGAGGAAATAGCGCCCGACATCCTGGTCGGCTCGCACGACCGGCTGCGGCAGCGGCTGGCGGAACGGGTCGCGGACGTGGCGTCGCGGCCGGATCTGTGGGAGACGCTCCGCGAGCTCTACCAAGCCGATCTTGACCGTGGCAGGACCGCCCGCCGGCTCGGCGTCCACCGGTCCACGCTCGACTATCGCCTCGGCCGGGTGGAGCAGCTCGCTGGCATCTCGCCGACCAGTGTTCAAGGCATCTTGCTGTTCGCCACGGCCAGAGCCGCGCGACGTTCGCTGTAAATGATCACCCCGGACACGGCCAGGAGGCCATATGAGCTTTGCCGACCGACGAGTGCCCCGACCCGAATCCGCCACGCTTGCGATCGCTGGCGGGCAGCCCGTTCGGACGCGGCCATGGCCTACCTACGAGAAGGGGGATGTGTTCATTTCCCCCGAAGACGAGGCGGCCGCGTTGTCCGCCATCCGGGCCCGCCGCTATTTCCGCTACGACGACCGACCGTTCGAGCAGACCTGGACCAGGCGCCTGGAGAGCCGCCTGTGTGAGATGTTCGGCGCCCGGTACGCGCTGGCGTGCACCAGCGGAACGACGGCGCTCGCGCTGGCCCTGCTCGCCTTCGACCTGCCACCCGGCTCGCCGGTGGCGTGCCCCGCGTTCACGTTCCCCGCCACGCCGAGCGCGATCCTGCTGGCCGGACATCGCCCCGTGCTGGTGGAGTGCGACGCTGACCTGCATCTCGATCTCGGCCACCTGAAGCATGTCCTCGACGACGGGGCGAGAGCGGCCGTCGTCGTGCACATGCGCGGCTACGCCAGCGACATGCCGGCGATCATGGATCTGGCTCGCGGCCGCGGCGTGCGGGTGGTCGAGGATGCGGTGCCCGCCCTCGGCGCCCGCCTGCACGACCGCTATCTGGGCACGTTCGCCGACTTCGGCGCGTTCAGCACGCAGTCGGACAAGTCGCTCAACACCGGCGAGGGCGGTTTCCTGCTGACCGACGACGCGGAGGCGTACGCCCGCGCGGTGGTGTACTCCGGTGCCTATGAGCGGCGGATGCACCGGCATTTTCCCGGCGAGGCGCCAGCCGTGGACGAGCTCGCCTATCCGCTGTACGGATTCCGGATGGACGAAATCCGCGCGGCGCTGGCCGGTGCCATGCTCGAGCGGCTGCCGCAGCGGCTGGCCGCCCACCGGCGCAACCACGATTACGTGGTGGCCGGCCTGGCCAGCCAGGACGGAATCGCGCTGCGCCGTCCCGTGGGCGACGGCGCCTACCTCGGTGAGGCGTTGATGTTCCGGCTGCCCGGCGCGATGCCCGCCGAGTGTGCCTGGTTCGCCCAGGCCCTCACCGCCGAAGGAATCGACGCGCGGGCACTTGGCGACCCGGCCCGCGTGAATGTGCGCGCGTTCTGGCACTGGCGCTTCTTGTTCGGCGCGGACCAGGAGCAGGCCCGCGTCCGCCTGCCGCGGGCGGCACGCTATGTCGGCGAGGCGATCGACATCCCCCTGTCCGCCAACCTGACGCTGGCGGACTGCGATGATCTGGTGACGGCGGTCGTCAAGGTGGCGGCGGCGTCGGGTCCGGTCACAGGGTGACGACGAAGAAGTTAGTCGGCAGGTTGACCACCACCCGTTCGCGGATCTCGGCCTTGATCGCGACACCGGGTGTGGCGAAGGTCCCCGGCGGCGGCTCGGCGAAGCCGACCACCGAGCGGCCGGAATCGAAGAGCATGGCGCCGTGGCCGAAGTCGCCGACAATTGCAGTTCCTTGTTCGACCAGGCGGGTCCGCACGATGAAGACCCCGTTCCGCTCGAGGTCGGCCATGAGCTGCCCCTGCCCCATGAACAGGTAGTAGTCGGCCGGGTTGAGAATGAGGCCGTCGGCGGTGCCGCCCATCTGCTCGGCCGCGTTGGCCGCGGCGAGGATCGTCGAAGCGAACGGGCCCTTCGAGGTGATCCGCCGGATCCCCTCGATGTTCAGCAGCCCGCTCTCGCCTCGGATGATCGTGTGGTTCTCGGCCGTGCTGAGGCGAGCGACGAGCCGGTAGTTGAAGAAGACCTCGAACGCTTCCGCGTCGTCGGCGAGGCCGGGCGGAATCTGCACCCATGCCGTCGTGGCCAGCAGTTCCGGGACCGGCGACCGGTGGAAGCGGTGCGCGAGTTCCATCCGCATGCCGCCTTCGGTTACGTCGGGATCGCCGGGCTCCGGTGGGCTCTCATGCCAGTAGAACCGCTGCGGGTTCCGGGACAGGTCAACGATCTTCATCATGTTGCGCGCCGGATAGCGTCGCTTGCGGCGCGAGCTTGTCAGTGAGTCGGTGATCGTCACGTCGTACTCGACGCGGGCACCGAAGCCATCGGCGGCGTAAGCCTCGGCGAACATCCGGCCGGGCGACAGCTGCGTTTTCCGCTCGGCGACAACGTCGGCCATGGTTTCCCTCATGCCGCGCTCCGGCCGTTTCGCTTACGCGCGACGAAGATTCCCCAGCTGAACTCCTCGTCGTCGATGGCGATCTGCATCTGAAGGCATGACTCGGCGAAGGCCAGCAGCCACTGTCGTGCCGCCTGGTCGGGCACGGTTTCCGCGCGCTCCGTCGCCGTCTTCCCGAGCACGTGGTAGGTCTGCCGGATGTGACCGCGCAGATTGCGCGCGAGCAAGATCTCGAGCCCCTGGCTGTCCAGCGCTTCCTGGTACCCGATGAGGGAGTAGCCGCCGTTCCAGCGCACGCGGTCGAAGACGTGTTTTCTGGCCCGCTCGCTGACCTGCTCCTTCGGCTGGAGGAAGTCGGAGAAGGCGAAGATGCCGCCCGGGGCCAGTACGCGCGCGATCTCGGCGTGGCTGCGTGGCTTGTCCGGCACCAGGCAGAGCGCGTCCTGGCTGACGACGTGCGTGAACGCACCGGGCTGGTAGGGCATCTGAGTGGCGGATCCGTGCCGGAACGTGATGCGCAGGTCCTTTTCGCTGGCGAGCCGTTCCATGGCGAACTTGACCCGCTCCTCGCTCAGGTCGAGTCCTTCGCCGCTACAGCCGTATTGCCTGGCCAGGTACGTCAGGAAGTTCCCGCAGCCGCTGCCCACGTCGAGCACGTGAGACGAGCCGTCGATCATCGCCTCCGCGGCCAGCACCGCGGAGGTGTGCTGCGCGGCGGCGCGATAGTCATCGTGGTTGCCAGCGGCGAAATAGCCGGTGTGCAGCACGCCGTCCGTGTCCCAGAAATCGAGGTAGTTGCGCAGGGTCTGGTCGAAGAACTGTTCCACATCGTGCTCGGTGTAGACGCGGCTGGCCACTGACATCCCGGATGGTCTCCCTGTCATGTGTAGGTGTCTTTAGGTACAGACGTGTACTGCGTCACCGGGTGCCCCAGCACGCTGGCCCCGCCGTCCAGCAGGTGCACGCCGCCGGTGACGTAAGAGGCCCGCTCGCTGGCCAGGAAGGCGGCCACCGCCGCGAACTCATCGGGCCGCCCGATGCGGCCGACCGCGCTGTGCTCGCCGATGGCCCGCAGCGGAGCCTCGATGTCCCCGTTTCCGGCCAGCCTCGCCGCCGCGCGCTCCACCATCTCGGTCCGGGTGGCCCCGGGGGCCAGCACGTTGACGGTGATGCCGTCCCGGCCCACCTCGGCGGCCAGGGACTGCGCGAACCGCGCCAGGCCGGCCCGCGCCGCGCCGGACAGCACGAGCGTGGCCATGGGGACGACGGCCGTCTCCGATGCCACGAAAAGCATCCGGCCCCAGCGGGCGGCCCGCATGTGCGGCAGTGCGGCCAAGGCCAGGTTGACCGCGGGCAGGAACGACTCGTCGAAGGCGGCCTGATAGTCCGTCAGCGAGAAGTGCGAAGCCGCGCCGACCGGCGGACTGCCGCCGCTGACCGCGAGGATGTGCAGCGCACCGAAGCGCGCGGCCACCTCCTCGACCCAGTGCCGGGCCGCCGCCCGGTCGGTGATGTCGACGCAGGTGGCCGCCACCTTGCCGCGCGCTTTGACGGCTTTGGCGGCTTTGGCGGCTTTGACGGCCCGCTCGGCGGCGGCGAGCCGGCCGTGATCACGTGCGCCGATCGCGACGTGCGCGCCCTCGGCCGCCAGTTCCTTCGCCATGGCCAGGCCCAGTCCGCTCGAACCGCCGGCGACCAGTGCGACCTTGTTCTCAAGCCCCAGGTCCACTGGACCTCCCTGCCCGTGCGTAGCGGTAGCCATAGCGCCAGAACAGCGGCCACGACAGCGTCGCCGCGGCGAGTTTGGCCGACGTCGGCAGGCTGGCCTTCCAGGAGTCATCCGCGTCCCTGATGACCGTGGCGCCGCTGCGGAGCCGGTCCGGGTTGCCGGTGACCGTGTGGTTGACGCCAAGCTCGATCACCCGGCCATGTAGCGGGATCACGCTCGATTCGGCCCCGCAGAGCCGGAGTATGGCGGCCAGCGTGGCGGCCGGGTCCGTGATGAACTCCTCGTAGCGCACGGTCAGCGACCGCTTCGGATGACGCCGGGTGAGGGCCCCGGCGGCCAGGTTGAAGCCGTACCAGTATGCGGTGCTCATGCTCGACGACATCGTGTACGCGTAGTCCTTCGGCCGGTGCCAGGAGCCGGCCACCGCCCGCGGGTCGCGCACCAGGTGAACGTAATAGGGCTCGATGCCCGCGAGATGGGGGAGCAGCGCCGATTCGCCCGGGATCTTGTTGGTGTCCACGAGCACGGACGCGCCCGTCCGTTCCGCGACAGCGTGGTAGACCCGCTGCATGAGTTCGGCGTGTTCGCGGATTCCGTCGCAGTACAGCCCGCGGCGCAGCACCCGCCAGGTATGCCGCGTCCTGACGTAGGCGCGCTGCCGGGCGAGGATCACGTCGGCATAGGCCTCCGCCGAGGTCCCGGCCGGCCGCCCGAGCGGAAGGATCCCCGACCAGATCGCGCACTCGGGTAGCGGGCGGCCGCAGCCGCACAGGTTGTTCGCGCCCCGGCCCGCGGCGTTCTTCCACAGGAAGTGAAGTTCTCCTACGTGGAAGAACCCCGGTAGCTCGTTGAGTACATTGCCGACGATCGTGCTGCCGTTGCGACACCAGCCGGTGATGCACAGGACCTTGAGCGGTGGTTCTGTCATGGCGACGGGCCAAGCACCTCCCTTACCGGCAGTCCCGCCCGCAGCCTAAGAAGTAGTCCTGTCCAGCGGACATGCCCCGCGGCTAGTGAAAATGCCG
>DASRFJ010000206.1:0-27270 GCA_035651595.1 Streptosporangiaceae bacterium
GGACGATCCGCACAACGCGCGCTCCGCCCGGACCAGCAACCGAAAACACGCCTGTGACGCCTGGTGAACAGCTACCGGCCAGCGCAAGGACTCTGTCAGGTGCTGCAGGTGGCGCCGTTCAGCGTGAAGCTGGTGGGTGCCGCGTTACTGCTGGTCCACGTTCCCTGGATGCCGTCGGTGACCGAGCCGCCGGGCGGGATGGAGCCGTTGTAGCTGGCGTTCGTCAGTGTCACCGCTTCGCCGGACTGACTGAAGCTGCCGTTGAAGTTGCTGGTGACCTTTTCGTCGCCGGGGAAGGTGAAGCCCAGGCTCCAGCTCGAGAGCGCGGCCGAGCCGGTATTGCTGATGACGATCTGCGCGGTGAAGCCGCCGGGCCAGTTATTGGGGGTGTAGACGACCTTGCAGGCGCCCGGCGGCGGGGGACTGCCACCGGAGACCGACCAGGTGAACGTGGCTGACCCGGTCGCTCCGGTGCTGTCTGTTGCCGTCACGGTGACAGAGGACGACCCGGATGTGGTCGGGGTACCGGAGATAAGCCCGGTAGCGGAGTTGATCGACAGGCCCGCGGGCAAGCCGCTGGCGCTGTAGGTGAGGGCCGCCCCGGCGGAATCGGTGGCGTGGATCTGCACGCTCTCGGCAGTGCCGACGGTGCCGCTCTGGCTGCCGGGGTTGGTGACCGTGACCGTGTTGGTCTGGTTGCCGCTGCCAAGCGTGACGCTGTCGCTGCCGCTGCCGCCGCCGAAGGCCTCGGTCGCCAGGACCTGGTAGTTCATCGTGCCCAGGTTCATGCCGTGGCTGGCCCACGCGCTGACGAAGTTGCCGAAGGTGATGGTCCCGCTGCTGATGGGCGAGGTCCGTATCGCCAGGTACTGCTCGAAGGTGCAGTTGTTGCCCGTGATACAGGGCTGGTTGACCTGCTGGTGCTCGTAAATGTTGTACGTGCCGCCGTCGCTGGTCATCGTGCCCATGAACGTGCCCGCCGCGTTCCCGGCGGGGACGTAGTTGTCCTCGACGTAGTACTCGACGAGCGGGTTGGTGGACCAGCCGTACAGCGACACCAGCGTGGTACCGCCGGAGGCGTGGAGGCTATTGGAGAAGCTGACCGTGCGGCTGGTGCTGCCCGGGTTCGAGCCGATGCCGCCGACGAAGTCGCCGATGCCGCTCCACGTGGTGGAGTAGCTGGTGGCCGAATTCAGCGTGATGCAGGCCGACCCGCCACTGACGAACATCGTATAGAACGCGCCGCTGATAGTGCCGGTCTGGTTCGAGCAGACTTGCGTCGCTGCCCTGGCCGTGCCGGGCAGGAGCGCGGCGGTCGCGACGGTCGTGGCCAGTGCCAGGGCGCAGGCACCGCCAGTGAGCAGCAAGATGCGGCCGCGTCTGCGGCCTGACGGGGTGGCTGGGAGCCCATTCATCGGCGTATTTCCTCCAGGGGAAGGCTGGGCAGGCGAGCAGCGCCATCATTTGCACGGCACCATCGCCTGTCAACTTTTCGTAAATATTCTGGAGACCCGCCTGAAACTACTACTGCCAGGTGAAATGACCATGCCCGGGCGGAGCTCGCCTCTGAAGGCCGCGTGAATGTTACATGGATCAGGCTGACGGCGGCCGAGGTCCCGAAACATTTCGAATCCGGGGATAGACATGGAACCGCCGGCTGTCAGGCCGCGAGCATGTCCGGATCGAAGAACCACCGTACGTTCGTCCGTCGCTGTTAAGTCTTCAGAACGGACGGAGGCATGCCTGGCCGCGACGTTGATGCCCGGATGACCAAGTCGGTGGAGAGTTCGAGGCGCGATCGGGAGTCGAGTTCGAACCTGTCCGTGCCCGCGATTTCGAGTAGGCGTTTGACAGCCGTGGCACCCAGTTCCGCGGTCGGCTGCCGGACAGTGGTCAGCGACGGCCTGGCCCATTGAGCCTCCGGCCTGTCGTCGAATCCGACCACGCTCACGTCGGTGGGAATGCGAAGGCCGCGCGCCGCCAGGGCGTCGTATACGCCGAGTGCCATCGTGTCTGAGCATGCGAATACGGCGGTGATAGCGGGGTCTTGATCCAACAGCGAATGGGTTACGGCTTCGGCTTTCTCGGGATCCCAGTTGCCGTAGGCGACGGAGATCACGGCTTCGCCGGGGGCCGGGGCCTCCGCGGCGGCGCGGAAACCGTCGATGCGGGCCCTGCTGTACAAGTGGCGACGGTCCCCGGCAACGATGCCGATTCTTGTGTGCCCAAGAGAGAGAAGATGCTCGGCAGCTATGCGGCCGCCGTCCCAGTTGGCCACGCCGACGCTGACGGTCCCGTCCGGGGGCCTGCTCATGGGGTCGATCAAGATCACCGGGATGCCTGCCGCAGAGAGGGCCTTGAACTGGCTGGACGAGGGATCGACGAGTACGACAACGGCTCCCGCGGAACGTCTTCGGAGCAGTCGTGACGTCCAGTCGTGGTTGTCGCGGGCGAGGGTGAGGACGACATCCAGTCCGGCGGCCGCGGCCTCGTACTCGACCCCGGCCAGAACTCGGTTCATCCATGTTCCTTCGACATGGTTCACGACGAGCTCGATCGTGCTCGGCGCGTCGGATTCGTCGCGAAGCCGCTCGCCCGCGCTCTTGCCCCGGCGCGTGTACCCGACAGTCCGGACGGCGTCCATGACTTTCAGGCGCATCTGGGGTGAGACATCCGTGCCGCCCCGCAGCACCTTGGAGACGGTCGGAACGCTGGTGCCGGCGATGGCGGCCACCGCCGAAAGCGTGGGGCGCTGCCGGTCAGGCGACCCATTTGTCATGGCCTCAGATTAGCGGACGAAAATGTTGCGCAACTTTCGCTTTCAGGTGCTCTTGCGTGCGACGCAAACCTTATGTCACGCTGGCGCCAGACGCGGTCCGACTGGTGACGATCCGCATGTTTTTGCGCAAGTATCGCTCAAGGAGTTTCTGCGATGACAACGAAAACCCGCACTGCGGCGATCACCGCGCTCGGCATCGGTGTTGCTCTGCTGGCCTCCGCCTGCGCCGGAAGCGGAGGGGGAGGCGGCGGCAATGGCTCGTCCTCCAACGGCCAGGTGACGCTGTCCTTCTGGACAAACGCCACCCCCGGCCCTGGCCTTACGTACTTCCAGAACGCGGTGAAGACTTACCACACGCTGCACCCGAACGTGACGATCAAAATCCAGTCGATCCAGAATGAGGATCTCGACGGCAAGCTGCAGACCGCGCTGAACTCAAACTCCGCGCCGGACATCTTCCTGCAGCGCGGCGGCGGCAAGATGCTGGCCATGGTCAACGCGAACGAGATCCAGCCACTGAACCTCACCGCCACGGACCAGGCCAACGTCAGTGCCGCCGCGCTCGCCAGCGACAGCATCGACGGCAAGGTCTACGCCATGCCCCTTGACACCCAGCCTGAGGGCATCTACTACAGCAAGGACCTCTTCGCGAGGGCCGGCATCACCGCGACGCCGACCACCATCGCCGACCTGGAGGCCGATGTCGCCAAGCTGAGGGCCATCAACGTCGCACCGATCGCGGTCGGCGCCAAGGACGCGTGGCCCGCCGCCCACTGGTACTACAACTTCGCCCTCCGCGAGTGCAGCCAGGCCACGATGACCGCCACCGTCAAGACCCTCAAGTTCACCGATCCGTGCTGGACCAAGGCCGGTGAAGACCTGGCGTCGTTCCTGAAGGTCAACCCGTTCCAGACGGGCTTCCTTACTACCTCCGCGCAGCAGGGCGCGGGGTCGTCGGCCGGTCTCGTGGCCAACCACAAGGCCGCCATGGAGCTCATGGGCAGCTGGGACCCGGGCGTGATCGAAACGCTCACCCCGAACCAGCAGCCGTTGCCGGACCTCGGCTGGTTCCCCTTCCCCGCGGTTCCCGGCGGTCAGGGCGATCCGAGCGCGATGATGGGCGGCGGCGGCGGCTATTCGCTGTCCGCGAATGCTCCGAAGGAGGCCTTCGGGTTCCTGGAGTTCCTCGTGACCAAGGATCAGGAGGAGGCCTACGCCACCGCGTTCGTCACCATCCCCGTCAACAAGGCCGCGCGGTCGGTCGTGACGCAGCCGTACAACGTCTCGGCGCTCCAAGCCTTCAGCAAGGCCGCCTACACGTCCCAGTTCCTCGACACGCTGTTCGGCCAGAATGTCGGCAATGCGATGAACACCGCTGTCGTGAACCTGCTCGCGGGCAAAGGCACGGCTGCCGGCATCGTCAGCGACACCAGCGAAGCGGCCGCGAAGGGCTGAACGGTAAGCGATGAGCGACACCGTGGGCGCCGCGACCGTCGGTCGTCGGCGGGGCGCAGCTCAGGTCGGGGACGTGGCGCACGCCACGCAGCCGACGCCGCGTACGCGCAAACGCCGCGGCAGGGGACGCCTGCGGCTTGAAATAGCGGTCCTGTCCGGCCCCGCGATCCTCGTGTTCGTCGCGCTCGTGATCTTCCCGGTCGCGCTCGCCGCGTACTACGGCTTCTACAGGTGGCACGGCTACGGCGCGCCCACCGACTGGGTGGGCCTGAACAACTACAAGCTGATCCTCACCGACCCCGCCTTCCACCAGGTGCTGCTGCATAATGGCCTGATCGTCGTGCTGTCCCTCGTCATCCAGGGGCCGCTGTCCATCTTGCTCGCGCTGCTCCTGAACCAGAAGATCCGCGGGCGCGCGCTCATCCGCGTCCTGATCTTCGTCCCCTTCGTCATCTCCGAGGTCATCGTCGGCACCGGCTGGAGCCTGATCCTCCAGCCCGCCGGCGCGCTCAACGATGTGCTTCACCACGCCGGTCTCGGCTTTCTGGCTGCCGACTGGCTCGCCGACCCGAACCGCGCGATCTGGTCCCTGATGGGCATCATCACCTGGAAATACATCGGCTTCGCCGTCATCTTGATGCTCGCCGGCCTCCAGTCGATCCCCGAGGAGCTCGCCGAGGCCGCGCGGATCGACGGCGCGTCCTACTGGCAGGTCCAGCGCCACATCATGGTGCCGCTGCTCGGCCCGACCATCCGCATCTGGGCCTTCTTGTCGATCCTCGGAGCGCTCCAGCTGTTCGATCTGGTCTACATAATCTGGGGCCAGTACGTCGCCAGCACGGCCGGAACCTCGACCATGGCGACCTATATGGTCGCGAACGGCCGCAACGCCGGCAACTACGGCTACGGTAACGCGGTCGCCGTGGTCATGTTCCTGGTCTCGCTCATCGTCGCGCTGATCTATCAGCGCTTCGTCCTGCGCCGCGACATGCGGGGCGCCGTCACTCAGGGAGTTAACTGATGAGCGCGATGACCTCCGGCGCACCATTCATGCCGGCTCGATCCGCGAAGCGCCGCGACAAGCCGCAGAAGTGGGGGAGTCCGGTCACCTACTTCATCGCCCTGCTGCTCATCGCAGTGAGCCTCGCGCCCGTCGTGTATATCGTGCTCGGCGGCTTCCGCACCAACTCACAGATCACCACAAGCCCGGCCGGCCTGCCGCACCCGTGGGTCAGCAGCCACTACATCGACGTCCTGAAGTCGACGACCTTCTGGGGCGAATTCGCCAACTCGGTGATCGTGGCGTTCGTGTCCACGCTTGGCGTCGTGGTGCTCGGCGTCATGGTGAGCTTCGTGCTCGCGCGCTACGACTTCAAGCTCAAGGGCGCGATGTACTCGCTGTTCGCCGCGGGCCTGATGTTCCCGCTGGTGATCGCGATCACCCCGCTCTACATCGTCATCAAGGACCTCGGCCTGGTCGATAACCTGATGGGCGTCGCCATCCCGCAGATCGCATTCGGCCTGCCGACGGCGGTCATCATCCTGGTGCCTTTCCTGCGCGCTATTCCGAGGGAGATCGAAGAGGCCTCGGCCATCGACGGCGCGAGCCGCCTCGGATTCTTCTTCCGCATGGCCATCCCGCTCTCGCTGCCCGGCGTGGTCACCGTCAGCATCCTCGCCTTCATCGGCAGCTGGAACAACTACGTCTTGCCGCTGTACATCTTGAATTCGCAGTCGAACTTCACGCTGCCGCTCGGCGTGCAGGCGTTCTCCTCGCAGTACTCGATGGACACGGCGAGGGTCCTCGCGTTCACCTCGCTCTCGATGCTTCCCGCGCTGCTGTTCTTCGCCGTCTTCCAGCGCCGCATCGTCGGGGGCCTCACCGGCGCACTGAAGGGCTAGGGATTACCGGATTGCCTCGCGCCCACATCGAGCTCGACCGGCGTGCCGTCATCGCGCCCGTCCGGCGCCGCACCTTCGGCGCGTTCGTGGAGCATCTTGGCCGGTGCGTCTACACCGGGCTCTACGAGCCCGGGCACCCGACCGCGAACGAGGACGGATTCCGCATGGACGTCGTGGAACTCGTTCAGGAACTCGGCAGCACGACCATCCGCTACCCGGGCGGCAACTTCGTCTCGGGCTACCGGTGGGAGGACTCGATCGGCCCGCGCGACAAGCGCCCGGTCCGCCGCGACCTCGCCTGGCACTCGCTCGAGCCGAATCAGGTCGGCCTGGACGAGTTCGCCACGTGGCTGAAACTCACTGACTCCGAACTGATGCTTGCCGTGAACCTTGGTACCCGCGGCATCCTGCCCGCCCTCGACCTGCTCGAGTACGCCAACCACCCCTGCGGCACGGCGCTGTCAGACCTGCGCATCGCGAACGGCACACCGCAGCCGCACAACGTGCGCATGTGGTGCCTCGGCAATGAGATGGACGGTCCGTGGCAGGCGGGCTTCATGACTGCCGACGACTACGGAAAGATCGCCGCCCGCACTGCCGCCGCGATGAAGATGGCCGACAAGGATCTCGAGCTTGTGGTCTGCGGCTCGTCCGGCTCGGCCATGCCGACCTTCGGCGACTGGGAGCGCACCGTGCTTGAACACAGCTACGATCACGTCGACTACGTGTCGTGTCACGCGTACTACCAGGAGTTTGACGGAGATCTCGGCTCCTTTCTCGCCTCGGCGCTCGACATGGACTACTTCATCGATACCGTCGTCGCGACGACCGACCACGTCGGGTACAAGAAGCGTTCGAAGAAGAGGATGCAGCTGTCCTTCGATGAGTGGAATGTCTGGTATCTCAAGGAGCACCAAGAGGCCGCCGCGGTCAACGACGAATGGACCTACGCGCCGCGCCTGCTCGAGGACGTTTATTCTGTCGCGGATGCCGTCGTCGTCGGTAACCTGCTGATGACGCTCCTCAAGCACAGCGACCGCGTCACCTCGGCGTCGCTCGCCCAGCTCGTCAACGTGATCGCCCCGATCATGACCGAGCCCGGCGGCCCGGCCTGGCGGCAGACGACCTTCTTCCCGTTCTCCATCACGAGCCGGCTCGCCTCCGGCGACGTGATCCGTCCCGTGATCGAGGCGCCGGCGTACGACACGGCGCGCCACGGCGAGGCATCCGTCATCGACGCCATCGCGACCGTCGACGACGGCCGTGCCGCCGTGTTCCTCGTCAACCGCGACCTCAAGGAGACGGCGCAGGTCACGATCGACGTGCGCAGCCTCGGTGCCACGCGGATCATCGAGGCGGTCACGCTGGCCGACGCCGACGTCTACGCGAAGAACACGCTCGCCGAGCAGGACCGGGTAACCCCGGCCGCCAACGCGAGCGCGGCCCTCGCCGACGGCGTACTCACCATCGACCTGCCGCCTGTTTCGTGGACGGCGGCCGCGCTGAGCTGACCAAATGCCGAGACGGAAGAGGACTGCGGACGATGACGGTACTGCATGTGGCGGTTGACGGTGCGGATGCGGCGGACGGTTCCGCGGGTTGTCCGCTGCGGACGATCAGCCGGGCGGCTGAGCTCGCCTGGCCGGGCGATACTGTGCTGGTTCACGGGGGCGTGTACCGGGAGTGGGTGCGGCCGCGGCGTGGCGGGCTGAGCGGGGCGCGGCGCATCACCTACCAGGCCGCGCCGGGTGAGCACGTGGTGATCAAGGGGTCTGAGCCGGTCACGGGCTGGCAGCGCGATCCGCGCGCCGGCGCCGGGGGCGCCGGTGCCGGGGGCGCCGGTGCCGGGGGCGCCGGCGCCGGAGACGCGGTGTGGCGGGCGTCGGTGCCCAACGCGGTGTTCGGCGACTGGAATCCCTTCGCGCTCCAGATTGCGGGCGACTGGCTGGTCGAGCCCAGGCCGCCGGCCGTCAAGCACCTCGGCGACGTCTACCTGAACGGCCGTAGCTGCTATGAGGTGAGTACCCGCGACGAGGTGACCGATCCGCCACTGCGCACCGAGGTCACCGACCACTGGACCGGCGTGACCGGCCGGGTCCGCGACCCCGGGCAGACCCGCCTCGTCTGGTACGCCGAGGTCGGCGACCACACGACGACGATCTGGGCGAACTTCGGCGGCGCCGACCCGAACGCCGAACTGGTGGAGATCAACGTGCGCCGGTCGGTGTTCTATCCGGCCGAGCACCACCTCGACTACATCACCGTACGCGGCTTCGAACTGGCCCAGGCGGCGTGCCCGTGGGCCCCGCCGACCGCGGACCAGCCCGGGCTCATCGGCCCGAACTGGGCCAAGGGCTGGATCATCGAGGACAACACGATCCACGACGCGAGGTGCTCGGCTGTCTCGCTCGGCAAGGAGTCCTCGACAGGCCACAATTACGCGGCGCTGCGCGGCGACAAACCCGGCTACCAGTACCAGCTCGAGTCCGTGTTCGCCGCCCGCCAGATCGGCTGGGACCGCGAGCACATCGGCTCGCACGTGGTCCGGCGCAACACGATCTTCGACTGCGGGCAGAACGGCATCGTCGGCCACCTCGGCTGCGTGTTCTCCACGATCGAGGACAACCACATCTACAACATCGCCCTCAAGCGCGAGTTCTACGGCCACGAGATCGCCGGCATCAAGCTGCACGCCGCGATCGACGTCGAGATCCGCCGCAACCGCATCCACGACTGCTCGCTCGGCACCTGGCTCGACTGGCAGACCCAGGGCACACGCGTCTCGCGCAACCTGTACTACCGCAACAACCGGGACCTGTTCGTCGAGGTCAGCCACGGCCCGTACCTCGTGGACCATAACGTGCTCGCCTCGAACGTCTCAGTCGAGTCGTTCAGCCAGGGCGGCGCCTTCGTGCACAACCTCGTCGGCGGCACCGTGCGCCTGGTGCCCGTCATGGACCGCGCCACTCCCTACCACCGGCCGCACAGCACGCAGCTCGCGGGCTACGCGGTGATCCACGGCCGCGACGACCGCTGGATCGGCAACATCTTCCTCGGCGGCGACATCGAGAAGGCGTACGGGTACGACACCACGAAGGGCAGCCATCCCCCGGCGGGCTACGGCACCGCCGGCTACGACGGCTCCCCGACGTCACTCGCGGAGTACATCGTCCGCGCCGCCAACCAGCCCCCGGGCGACGAACAGCGCTTCATCTCCGTCAAGCAGCCCGCTTACCTGCGCGACAACGTCTACGCGCCCGGCGCCAGCGCCTTCGCCGACGAGGGCTCGGCGAAGACGCTCGCGCAGGACATATCGTTCGCGGTGACCGACGAAGGCGACGAGGTCTACCTGGAGGCACGGCTGCCAGCGGCCTTTGGCGAGACCCGCCTGAGCGTGGTGACCGGCGCCGACCTGCCGCGCGTCCGCATCGCCGACGCCAATTTCGAAGAACGCGACGGCACTCCGGCCGCCCTCGACGTCGACCTGCTCGGCAAGCGCAAGGACCCTGCCTGCGACTACCCCGCCGGCCCGATCGCGACCCTCACCCCGGGCGACTCTCGCATCCGCGTCTGGTAATCCGGCGCGCCCGGGCCGCCGGGCTGGCCGGCCACGGCCCTGGGCGAGGCGCCGTCAGGGGATGGTCCATTTCTGGTTGGTGCCGCCATTGCAGGTCCACAGGTCGAGCTGGGTGCCGTTGGCGGTGTTGGAGTTAGGGTCGTCGAGACACTTGCCGGAGGCGGGGTTGACCAGGGTGCCGTTCTGCGCGTGCCACTGCTGGTTGGTCCCGCCGTTGCAGTCCCACAGCTCGATGAGGGTGCCGTTGCCGAAGTTGGCGCCGGTGATGTCCATGCACTTGCCGAAGACCTGCAACGTGCCGTCCGAGGCGACCGTCCACTGCTGGTTCGCGCCGCCGTTGCAGTCCCACATCTGGATCTTGGTGCCATTCGCGGTGGACTGGCCGTTGTCGTCAACGCACTTGGCGCTGTTGCCGCCGGCCGTGATCGGGCCGGTGGTACCGCCGCTCGATCCGCCCGGCGTGACGGACAGGTTGTCGAACTGGCCGGTCTGGTAGCCGGCAGTGCCGAAGCCGACCATGCCAGTGGAATAGGTGGAGTCGGTGACCGTGGCCACGGTGGTGTTGTTGATCGCGGCCGTGATCGAGCTGCCGCTGAAGGTCAGCGACAGGTGCTGCCAGGTGCCGGTGCCGGGCGCGGACACCGTGCCGCTGGCGAGCGTGCTGGTGCCGCCGTTGCCGGCTTCGCGGATGACCTGCCAGCCACCGGTGTTTGACAGCTGCAGGTAGTAGCCGCTGACCGCGGGCGGGAAGTACCCGGCCTGGGCGCCGGCCCGGCCGAACAGCTGCACCGCGCCGGACTGGGCGATCAGCGCGTCGGCGGAGACGGTGTAGTTCGTCCAGCCGGGGTACCCGCCGACGGTGAACGGGTTGGCGTTGCTGTCCCATTCGATCGGCTGGACCGGGGCCTGCTGCTGGACGCACTGCCCGGACCGGCCTCCCGCGCACGGCCCGACCTCGAACGCGCCCTGCATCTGTGCCAGGTACGGCGGCTGCTGCCCGGCGGTGTCGGCGTCGAAGTTGTCAGAGTACGGCAGCGCCAGCGCCCCCTGGCCCGGCGACGCGGCGGTGCCCTTGCCCTGCCCGGTGGTGGTGGTCAGCGAGTACACAAATCCCGGCTGGAGCGTGAGCGAGAAACTGCCGTTGCTGGGGGTGACGTCCTGGGCGTGGACGAACCAGGTGGCGGGGTCGCTGGAGTTGACGTTGGTGCTCCACACGTGCACGGTCCCGGTGGACAGCCCGCCAGTGATCGTGTAGTTCACCGTCTGCGCCGAGGAGGCCTGGGTGGTCTCGACGATCGAGCTCCAGTCGGTTCCATCCGGGGATTTGAGGGTGACGTAGCTGCCGTTGCTGCCGCTGCCGCCGATGTATCCGCTGGCCGAGTCGATGTAGGTCCACCCCGGAGCGGTGAACTGCGTTGTCTGCGCGGTGACCCACAGCTGCTTGCCGAGGGAGTACCAGCCCGACCACGGCTGGTTCGCCACGATCAGCCCGTCGGTGTTGAACGGCATGCCCGGGTAGAGCGCGGCGATGACCGGCCAGTTGATCGTGGCGGTCATCTTTCCGTCCAGGTAGTCGCGGTTGTCGGCCCGGGCCATCGCGGCCGCCCCGTTGTTGTAGTCCTGCGACCCGTTCTCGCTGGCGAACAGCGGCTTGCCCGTGGCCACCGCGTTGGCGGTGCTCGGGCAGGAGGTCTCACCGCTGAGGTACCCGCAGGGATAATGGGAGCCGACAACCTGCACCGCCTGGGAGAAGGCGCTGTTGGATACCAGGTCGTTGGCCACGTTCCAGCTGGTGTCGTCGGCGACGATCTGCACCCCGGAGTACCCGTTGGCATTGAGGGTGGAGCGCAGCTGCTCATACCAGCCGATGTTGTAACCGCGCTCGTTCCAGCCGCCGAGGTAGTCGATGGTCAGGCCCTTGGACTTCGCGCAGTTCAGCCAGCTCACCAGGTAGCTGGCCATGTCGGTGGAAAAGAAGCTCCCGCCGCCGATCCACCCGGGCGCACCCCACGCCAGCCCGTACAGCTTGATGTTCGGGTTGCGGGCCTTGGCCGCCGCCATCAGCGCCCATTCATACCCCGCGTTGCAGTTGACCGAGCCGCGGGCGTGCTCGATGCTGGATTCCGACCCGTCGGTGGAGTTGGTGTCACCTCCGATTTCCACCTTGAGGATCTGCAGATCCGCCCCGTACCCGGGCTTGAACAGGTAGTCATAGATCTGCTGCTGCTGCGCGGCCGGGTAGTCGGACAGCAGCCGGGAGTTGCCGCCCCCGCCGCTGATCGCCCCGATCCCGCCGAACGTCCGGCCGCCCTGCGTGCCGTTCACCGTGATAGTGGCCGTCGCCGCAGACGCGGACTGCGCGGTCGCGACCGAGACGCCACCGGCCGCCACCAGCAGCATCGCCGCCCCCGCGGTTACTGACCTGCGGGAGATGAATTTCCAGTTCATGATCATGCGCCGTCCTCCCATCGTCAGTGCGGGGTGAAGTCCTGGTTGGTGCCGGCGGCGTTCTTGCATGCCCACTGGTCGAGCTGCTGGCCCAGGTTGCTGCCGGCGCCGAACACGTCCAGGCACAGGCCGCTGTTCTGGTTCTTGAACGCCCAGGATCCGTCGGATTGCTGGGCGGGCAGCCACAGGCTGCTGGCGGCACCGTTGACCGGTTGCTGGACGATGTCGGGAGTCCCGGCGGTCGTGGAGCTGCCGGCCACCGCCACGTCGTCGCCGGAGTTCTGGGCCTGGAGTTCGCCGTAGCCGCCGGAGACCGGCACGAACTGGAACTGCTGGTTGGACTGGCCGTTGCAGGTGTACTGGTCGATTGCCGCGCCGCTCGCGGTCGTGTTCCCGAACACGTCCAGGCACAAGCTGTCGTTGCCGATCACCAGCCGGTGATATCCGGACGGGAAGCCGCCGCCGCTCGAGGTCGGCAGGCCGGCCTGGCTGATGACCTGCTGCGCACCCGACGGCCAGTTGGTGCCGCTGACCTGAACGTTATTGGACAGGACGTTGTTGTGCGGGGAGCCGGTGGCGACCTGGGTGGCGCCGCCGTTGAACCAGTTCCCGGAGAACGTGCTGTCATCGGTGTTGTTGTTCGGGTTGGCGTTGGTGAACGCCCACACGCCCGCGCCCTGCACCACGTTGCTGCTCACGGTCAGGTACCGCGAGCCCTCGTCGAGGTACAGCGCGACCGTGGAGTTGTTGTTGAACATGTAGTTGTCCTCGATCACCGATCCGGGATTGGCGGACAGGTTGTAGATGCTGCCGCCGTCGTGCATCACGTTCTTGGTGTCGAAGATCAGGTTCCAGGAGACCGTGTTGTTCTTCAGGGTGGTGGGGGTGGTGTAGATCGGCTGGTAGTTGTAGGTGCCCCGGTTGACGTAGTCCTGGCTGCCGCCCGGGTCGTTCATGCCCCAGCCCCAGCCGATGTCGATCCCGTCATACGGCAGGTGATCCACCTGGTTGTGGCTGATCGTGGCCTGGGTGACGTAGGTGGACAAGATGGCGGGGACTTCCTTGTAGTCGGTGCCGACATTCGTCACGTGGTTGCCGGTGATCGTGATGTTCTGGTTGGTCATCGCCGGGTTGCTCGGGTGATGCGCGTCGGTCTGGACCCCGCCGACCACGATCCCGCTGCCCGCGTCGTTGGTGAACGTGTTGCCGGTGATTGTGACGCTGCTGGCGCCCAGGCCGGTACCGCTGGCGTTGGCATCGGCGTCCAGCCCGACCCCCAGCCCGGCCTCGCCCAGATCGGTGAAGGTGTCACCGCTGAACGTGATGTTCGTGGCCGCGGAGACCTGCACGGCGCCGGGCATCTGATTCCAGTGTTCCCGGGTGGCCTCGAACAGCTGGCATCCGCTGGTGCAGCTGCCGAAGGCGGGCTGCTGCCAGGTACCGGTGATGGTAGCGCCGGCCTGCTGGTCGGCGTAGCCGTTGGGGCTGCTGGGCCCGAGCCAGGTGGCGCCAGTGAAGGTCATGTTGCCGAACGACAAGCCGTTGACCGGATTGCTGTAGCTGCCGCTGACCTGGAGCAGGACCTGTTGCTTGGGCAGTTCGATGTCCAGGCTGTTCGGGTTCTGCCCGGACGCGGCCTTGTAGAACAGCTGCCCGGTAGAGGAGTTGATCGCCCACTGGCCGGCCTGCTGGAGGAACGCGGAGTTGTTCTCCAGGAACATCGCCCCGCCGGCGAACGGCGCGTTCAGCGTGTCATAACCAAACGTGTTGTCGGCCCAGGCCGGCTGCTGCATGGTGATCGTGCCGCCGCTGATCGACTGGACCGGTGCGTACCGATCGGTGAAGGAGTCCACGCTCTCCACATCGATCTGGTTCTGATCGGACAGGCCGTCCAGGAAGTTCAGCGATGAGCTGGTGAAGGTCATCCCGGTCGAGGTGAACGTGAAATCCGACCGCGGCACGGAGAACGCCGCCCGCGGTGCCTCCGCGCCGTTGACGTACAGCTGACGGGTGTTGGTCCCGGTGCCGACGCTGGCCACCCAGATGTTGTTCGCCTGGTTCTGCAGCGTCCAGCCGGTCACCTGCTGGGCGCCGCTCACGACCGTCGCCTGGCCGGCCGCGCCGGCGTAGCTGATCGTATGGCCGTTCTGGCCGGAGTCGGCGCTGGTGAAGGTCAGCGGGCGGGTCTGCCGGTAGGTGCCGGCGGCCAGGTGGACGACCACGTCGGAACTGGCCGACAGCTGATGAGCCGTCTGCTGTGCCTGCTCGATGGTAGCGAACGGCCGCTGAGCCGTCCCGTCGGCTGCCACACCAGCGGTACCGGTCCGCGGCGCCACGTAGAGGTTGGCGACGGCCGGAACGGTCGTGGCGCTCGCGGGGCTCGCGGCCGGGATCACGGAGCCGGCCAGCAGCCCGAGTACGGTAACGGCCGCGCCGCGGAATCCTCTGTGCAAAGACATGCTCGTCCTCCTTGATCGAGGTGCTGACGGGGCTCGGTCAGACCGCGGTGATCGTGTACTCGTTGTTCGTGTTGCCGTTGACCGCCCACATGCCGGTGACGGAGCCGACTGTCGTGCTGCCCATACCGTCCAGCGCGGTGCCGGTGCCGCGGTTGACGATGTGGTAGCGGCCGTTACCGGCGCCTTGAAGCTGCCATTGCTGGTTGTTGCCGCCGTTCCACGGGGCCTGACGGGCGGGGGCGCCGTTGGCGGTGTTGCCCCAGCTGTCGATGACCATGCCGTTGGTGTTGTTGACGATGCGGTACCAGCCGCCGCCGAGCGGGACGAACTGCCACTGCAAGTTCGTGCTGCCGTCCCAGCTCCACTGCTTGAGGTTGGATCCGGATGCCACGTTGCCGCCGCTGTCCACGACCAGGCCGCTGGTCACGTTGGCGATCGTCACCCAGCCGGCCGGAACGGCCGCCGCGTTCAGGGCCGGGATCTGGCCGGAGAAGGTCAGTTTGACCACGTACGCCCATGCGGTCCACGGCGGATTGGCCGACGGCATGGCGAAGTGCAGCCCGGCGGCGTCCTGGCTGGGCTTGGGCAGGTTGATGTACGTCCCCGCGGTGTTGTCCAGAAGCTGGGCCGAAACCAGGCTGCTGACGTTGATCTGGTTGGAGTTCAGCGTCTGAACGGTCATCGTGCTGCCCTGCCAGCCCAGCGCCGTGCAGTACAGCACGGTGCTGTCCTGGCTGCGGGTGAACCGGATGTCTTGCGGGGTGCCGGCCTTGTCGCCGGTGAACGCGCCGCCGCCCATCTGAGTTGGGCCCTCGCCGTAGACGGTCCAGGCCCGGGTGGCGTAGATGGCCTCGCCGAACGGGCCGAGCCAGGCCCCGAAGCCCTGCAGGATCGCCTGCTGGGCGGACGGGATCGTGCCGTCGGCCAGCGGTGCGATGTTCAGCAGCATGGTGCCGCCCTTGCTGACCCGGTCGATGAACGAGTGCAGCAGCTGCTGAGTGGTGAAGTAGCCGATCCCCTGGACATAGCACCAGGTGGAGGGGGAGACGCTGTCGTCGGTCTCCCAGTACGGGGTCACGATGCTGCCCGGACCGCCGCGCTCGTAGTCGAAGACCTCGCCCAGGTTGTCGAACCCGTCCTTGTACGTGGTCAGCACGTCTTTGTTCCAGGAGACCGCCGCGTTGTAGTAGTCGGCGAGGAACTGCAGCCGGTAGGACTCCTCGACCAGGTTCAGGTCGAAGTCGTGGTAGATCATGTCCGGCTGGTAGCCCTTGATGACCTCGGCCAGCTTGTTGTACCAGAGCGCGTTTTCCGCGGCCGTGCCCAGCTGGCCGTACAGCTTCTGCAAGGTGGCGGTGGACTGCGCCGGCACGTACTGGTAGTAGCCGTTGAAGTGGTAGGCCGTGTGCAGCGAGCACATGAACTTCAGGCCCTGCGCCCGGATGGCCTGGGCGTGGATCGACAGCAGGTCAAGGCCGGGCCCGGTCTTGACCGAGTTCCACTCGTTCACCTGGCTGTTCCACATCGAGTAGCCGTCGTGGTGCTCGGCGACCGGTCCGGCGAACTTGGCCCCGGCGTTCTTGAACAGCGTCGCCCACGCGTTCGGATCCCAGTTCCCGCCGTTGGATACCAGCTTCGGCGCGAACTTGGTGAAGTTACCCGCCTTGTCGTTGGCGCCCAGCATGAAGAAGTGGTACGGCCACACCGACGGATCCCCGTAGGTGGCGATATGGTGCTGGTTCTCGATCGAGCCGGGGTTGTACATGTTCCGCGGGTACCACTCGTTGCTGAACGCGGGCACGCTGAACACGCCCCAGTGGTAGTAGATGCCGAACTTGGCGTCCTGGAACCACTGCGGCGCCGGCGGGTGCTGGTCGACCGACGCCCACGTCGGCTGGTAGCTCTGCGGGCCGCTATTCGCCAGGGCACTACCGGGTCGCAGCAGGCCGGCCGCGGCGGCCGCCCCGGTGACACCAGTGGTGATCAGCAGCCTGCGGCGGCTGATGGGATGCGAGTTCGAGGGCATGGTCGGGCAGCCTCCAGCGTGAAGTCAGATGTGCCAGGCAGCGGACGGCTGTCGTGTGGCCATCCGCGTAGGCTCCCGAATGCGCGAATCGTCTGGGCCGCGTTGCCTTGCCTCTTGGCCGCCAAGAGAAGGCGCGGAATTACGAATCGATTCGATTGGAACGTAGGCCGTCGCTCGCCGGGTGTCAAGAACCTTCCGGGTGAGGTTGTGCTCTCCCGCCGAGCGATCGGGCTCGCGCCGGGTGCCGCGCTTTTGCAAGTTTCACGCGGCTCTCACCGCCCTCCGCTATCCCCAATGCACCGGCTTGACCAGTTTTTAACGCACTATTGATCTCGCTCACACTCGAACGTAATATGCCATCGAACCGATTGCGCGAATCGATTCGACCCATATTCAAACGAACTTCCGGCCGTTCGCCGCCGATTGTGAACGGTCACATGGCGGAACGTGTGAGAGAGGAAGATTGCCCATGACCGTCCGGTCACGAGTCCGGCATGCGAGGCGGGCGTTGCTGATGGCGGGCGGAGCGCTCGCGCTCACCGCCGGAGCGCTGGCGGGGGCCGGCGCTGGCGGGCCCGCTGCCCGGGCGGCATCATCGCTGCCGTGTGACATATACGCGGCCGGAGGGACTCCCTGCGTGGCCGCGTACAGCACGGTGCGCGCCCTGTACGCCACCTACGGCGGCTCGCTCTACCAGGTACAACGGTCATCCGACGGCAGCTCACTGAACATCGGCGTGGCATCGGCGGGCGGCGACGTCAACGCCGCCCCGCAGGTCTCGTTCTGCTCCGGCACCACGTGCACGATCACCAAGATCTACGACCAGAGCGCCAACCACAGCGACCTGCCGATCTCCTCGGGTGGTTTCTGGCACGGCCCTGGGCCGAACGGCTCGGACATCGGCGCTAACGCCATGGCCCTGCCGGTGACCATCAACGGCACTCAGGCTTTCGGCGTCAGGATCACCCCCGGCACCGGCTACCGGGTGGACAACATTCCGATCCCGACCGGTTCCCAGCCCGAGGGGGTGTACATGGTGACCTCCTCGAATCTGTTCAACAGCCAGTGCTGCTTCGACTTCGGCAGCGGCGAGACCTCGCACGATGACACCGGCAACGGCCACATGAACGCCATCGAATGGGGGAACGCCTGCTGGTTCGGCGGCTGCACCGGGCCCGGCCCGTGGGTGGAGGCCGACCTGGAGAACGGCATGTACTCGACCAACCGGGGGCCGAACAACGCGAACAACCCCGGAGTGAACTTCCCGTGGGTCAGCGCATGGGAGAAGAACAACGGCACGAGCAACTTCACCCTCAAGTACGGCAACGCCACCAGCGGCGGGCTGACCACGACCTACTCCGGCGCGCTGCCCACCGGCTATTCGCCGATGCACGAGGAGGCCGACATCCTGCTCGGCACCGGCGGCGACAACAGCAACGGCGCCCAGGGAGAGTTCTTCGAGGGCGCCATCACCAACGGCTACCCGTCGGATGCCACCGAGAACGCGGTGCAGGCTGAGCTCACCACGGCCGGCTACGCGCAGTCCAGCACGCCGAGTGGTCCGATCACGGCCGGCGGCAACAGCGCCAAGTGCGTGGATGACAACGGGCTGTCCACGGCGAATGGCACCAAGATCCAGATGTGGGACTGCAACGGCGGTTCGAACCAGCAGTGGACCGTGGCTTCGGACGGCACGTTGCAGGTCTTCGGCAAGTGCATGGACATCACCGGCGCCAACTTCGGCAACGGCACCCTCATCGAGCTGTGGACCTGCAACGGCGGCGCCAACCAGCAATGGCACGCCCAGAACGGCACCCTGGTCAACCCCGCCTCGGGCAAGTGCCTCGACGACCCTAACTCCAACACCGCCAACGGCACCCAGCTCGACCTGTGGACCTGCAACGGCGGTACCAACCAGAAATGGACCGTCCCGTGATGAGCACCAGGACGAGACGTGGCCGCCTCGCGGCGGCGGCGAGCGTTGTGCTGGCGCTGGCGGTACCGCTGGGGGCGCCCGCGCAAGGCGCGGCCGCGGCCGAGTCGCTGAGCGTGAACCTCGCATCGGTGACCGGACCCGCGACCGGGGTCGGCGAGGGCTTCTTGTACGGCGTGAGCCAGGACGGCACTCAGCCGGCGGACCAGAACCTGGTGCCGCTGGGCATCACCGCGTTCCGCGGCGGCGGGCATGTGTCCGGGGGATGGATCGGCGACGGATACCAGAACGGCTCGGGTACCCAGGCTGACGTCAACACGGTGATCGCACAGGCCCGGCGGCTGACCCAGCCGCCGAACCACGCGCAGTACCAGGTGCTGCTGAGCGACATCTTCGGCGCGGACGCCGGACAGCCGTCGAACACGGTGTACCCGTGCACCAGCGGTAACTGCTCGAACTGGGTCACGTTCCTCGACGATGTGCTGGGTGAGCTCCAGGCCACCGGGCTGAAGTTCGCCTACGACATCTGGAACGAGCCGGAGCTGTCCATCTTCTGGGGGCCGGGTGTCAACACCACGCAGTACTTCCAGATGTGGGACACCGCTTACCGGGAGATCAGGCGGGTGGCCCCCGGCGCCACGATCGTCGGGCCGTCGTTCGCCTTCACCCCGCAGCGGAACAACGGCGAGTGGCAGACCTGGCTGGCGCACGTGAAGTCGGCGGGGACGGTGCCGGACATGATCACCAACCACGACGAGGGAGACGTCGACGACCCCGTCACCGTGGCGCAGGCGATCGACAGCGACCTAGCCGCCGCCGGACTGGCGCGCATTCCGCTGTCCGCAAACGAATACCAGCCAGCTGACCGGCAGACCGCCGGGGTGACCGCCTGGTATCTGGCCCGCTTTGCCCAGTCGGGCTACACCAACGCCATGCGGGGCAACTGGGTGTGCTGCCTGACCCCGAACCTGACCGGAGTACTGACCCAGGCAAACGGGTCCTGGCAGCCGAACGGCAACTGGTGGGCGCTGCGCGCCTACGCCGACATGACCGGTTCGCTGGTGTCAACCTCCGGCCAGGTCGGGTCTACCGCGATTTCCGCGGCCGAGGACAGCTCCGCCAGGCGAGCCGTCGCCATCATCGGGGACTCGAACGGGTTCACCGGTGCCGCGCCCGTGACGTTCAGCGGGCTGGGCTCGGTCTCCTGGCTGGCCGGCAACGGCTCGGTGAACGTCACCGTGGACCGGATCCCCGACCAGTACCCGCTGAGCTCGCCGCAGGTGGTGCTCAGTCAGAACATGAGCACCTCGGGCGGCTCGGTCACGGTGCCGGTCACCTTCCAGGCCGCCCACGACGCCTTCGCGATCTACCTGACACCGGCCGGGTCGAGCGGCGGCGGGTTCCCCGGCGGCTATCACCAGCTCGTACTGGCCAGCGACGCACTGTGCCTGGACGTGTTCGGGAACACCACCGCGAGCGGCGCGGCGATCGACCAGTGGACCTGCAACGGCCAGTCCAACCAGCAGTTCCAGTTCGTGCCGGTCTCCGGCGGTTACGGCGAACTCCAGGCCCAGAACTCCGGCGACGACGTGACCGTGTCCGGCAGCGCGACAGCCTCCGGGGTTACGGACATCGTCCAGGCGCCCCCGAGCGGAGCGGCCAGCAGCCTGTGGCTGCCCGCACAGCAGTCCGACGGTTCCTGGCAGTTCAAGAACCAGGGCAGCGGCCTGTGCCTGGACGTGTTCGGCGCCGGCAGCAACCTGGGCCAGCAGCTCGACCAGTGGCCGTGCAAGAACGCCCCCGGCACCAACCAGGACTTCACCCCGCGCTGAACTGGAGGTAGCGATGACCCTGAGATCCGCGATGGTGGCGGCGCTGTCGGCTGGCGTGGTGGCCGGTGCGCTGGCCGCGGCTGGGCCGGCCAGCGCGGCCGGCGGCACGCTGCGGGCCGCGGCCGAGGCGCAGGGCAAGTATTTCGGCACCGAGGTCACCGGGAGCATGGTCAGCAACCCGACGATCACGAACCTGGCCGGCCAGCAGTTCGACATGGTGACCCCTGGCAACGAGATGAAGTGGGATACCACCGAGCCGTCCAACGGGTCGTACAACTTCGGCCCGGGTGACGGAGTCGTGTCGTTCGCCAAGGCGCATGGCATGCGGGTGCGGGGACACAATCTGGTCTGGCAGAACCAGCTGCCGTCCTGGGTGTCCAGCCTGCCGCTGAACCAGGTGCAGCAGGCGATGGAAAGCCACATCACGACGGAAGCCGGCCACTACAAGGGGCAGGTTTACGCCTGGGATGTCGTCAACGAGCCGTTCAACGGCGACGGCAGCTTCGTCAATGACGTGTTCTTCCGGGCGATGGGCAGTGGATACATCGCCGACGCGCTGCGCGCCGCGCACGTCGCCGATCCCGGCGCTCAGCTGTACCTCAACGACTTCAGCATCGAGGGCGAGAACGCGAAGAGCAACGCCATGTTCAGCCTGGTGCAGTCGCTGCTGGCCCAGGGAGTGCCGATAAACGGCGTGGGCTTCGAGAGCCATTTCATCCTGGGCCAGGTGCCCTCGTCGATGCTCGCCAACATGCAGCGGTTCGCCGCTCTGGGCGTCAACGTCGCGGTAACCGAGCTTGATGACCGCATCCAGCTTCCCGCCACCACGGCGAACCTGAACCAGCAGGCCACCGACTACGCGACAGTGGTGCACGACTGCCTCCAGGTCTCCCGCTGCGTCGGCGTGTCGCAATGGGGCGTCGGCGACGCCGATTCCTGGATCCCCGGCACCTTCTCGGGTTTCGGCGCGGCCACCATGTACGACCAGAACTACCAGCCCAAACCCGCCTACAACGCCGCCTTGTCCGCCCTGGGCGGCTCCAGCTCCGGCGGCGGCGGCGAGGTGCACGCGGTCGGGTCGGGCAAATGCCTGGACGTGCCCAACCTCAGCACCACGGCGGGGACCCAGCTGGATATCTGGGACTGCAACGGCGGGTCCAACCAGCTCTGGACGCACACCTCCGGTGGGCAGCTGACCGTATACAGCGGGAGCAGCCAGATGTGCCTGGATGCCTCCGGCAACCAGACCACGCCGGGCACCAAGGTCGTGATCTGGTCGTGCAACGGCGGCGCGAACCAGCAGTGGACCGTCAACTCCAACGGCACCATCACCGGCGTGCAATCCGGGCTCTGCCTGGACGTCACCGGGGCCAGTACCGCCAACGGCGCCCTGGTCGAGCTGTGGACTTGCAACGGCGGTTCCAACCAGCAATGGACGCTCGGCTAAGGAAGGCAGGTTCAATGATGACTTTCCAGTCACGGCTCCGGCAGACGAGAAGAACGCTGCTGGTCGTGGCGGCGGGGACGGCGCTGGCCGCCGGGGCCCTGGCCGTCAGCACCGCACCGCAGGCCCGGGCGGCGGGCCAGGGACCGTGCGACATCTACGCCGCCGGCGGCACGCCGTGCGTCGCCGCGCACAGCACCACGCGGGCGCTGTACGGGGCCTACAACGGGCCGCTGTACCAGGTCCGCCGCGCCTCGGACAACGCCACCATCAACATCAGCCCGCTCAGCGCCGGCGGCGTGGCCAACGCGGCCGCGCAGGACTCGTTCTGCGCCGGCACCAGCTGCGTGATCACCGAGATCTTCGACCAGTCCGGCCGGGGCAATAACCTGACCGACGCGCCCGGCGGCGGGGCGGCCGGCGGCCCGGACAACCTCGCCAACGCGACCGCCGCGCGGATCACGGTCGGCGGCCATGAGGCCTACGGGGTGTTCGTGGCGCCGGGCACCGGCTACCGCGACGACAGCACCAACGGCATCGCGACCGGCGACAACCCCGAGGGCGAGTACGCGATCTTCGACGGCACGCACTTCAACGGCGGCTGCTGCTTCGACTACGGCAACGCCGAGACCAACAACAACGACGACGGAAACGGCACCATGGAGGCCATCTCCTTCGGCAACATCAGGGTCTGGGGCTTCGGCTCCGGCAACGGCCCGTGGGTCATGGCCGACCTGGAGAACGGCTTGTTCGCCGCCGACCACCTGGGCCTGAGCACCAACGACCCCACCACCAACTTCCGGTTCACCACCGCCGTGGTCAAGGGCCAGCCGGGCAACTTCGCCATCCGCGGCGGCAACGCGCAATCGGGCGGCCTGTCCACCTTCTGGAACGGCGGCCGGCCCTCGCCGGGCTACAACCCGATGCACAAGCAAGGCGCGATCATCCTCGGCATCGGCGGCGACAACAGCAAGGGCGCCCAGGGCACCTTCTACGAGGGCGTGATGACCTCCGGCTTCCCCTCGGACGCCACCGAGAACTCAGTCCAGGCCAACATTGTCGCGGCCGGCTACAACACCGGCGGCGGAGGCGGGACGACCGGGCCGATCACGTCGGGCGTGAACAGCGCCAAGTGCGTGGACGACAGCGCCGGCAGCACCGCCAACGGCAACAAGATCCAGATGTGGGACTGCCAGTCCGGCAACCCGAACCAGCAGTGGACGGTCGAACCCGACGGCACCCTCCAGGTCTTCGGCAAGTGCATGGACATCACCGGCGCCAACTTCAGCAACGGCACCCTCATCGAGCTGTGGGACTGCAACGGCGGGACCAACCAGCAGTGGCACGCCCAGAACGGCACCCTGGTCAACCCCGCCTCCGGCAAATGCCTCGACGACCCAGCCTCCAACACCGCCAACGGCACCCAGCTCGAACTGTGGACCTGCAACGGCGGCAACAACCAGAAATGGACCGTCCCCTGACGGCGACTCGACTCGGGATAACCGGACGATCCGGGCGCTCGGCCGCTCGACCAGCCTGCGGACCTCAGCCAATGTCGCGGTGGACGTGTCGCCAGGTGTGGTCATCGCCAGCGCGCCGTGCGCCGCGCCGTACTCGACCGCGGCGTGCAGGTCCCCGAGTTCAAGCAGTCCGTACAGCAGCCCGGATGCGAAGCTGTCGCCGCCGCCAACCCGATCGTAGATCTCGAGTGCGGGCCTGGGCACCGCCTCGGCGAACCCGGTCGCCGCCGACCACGCGACAGCACCCCAGTCGTTGACGGTCGCGCTGCGCACCGTGCGCAAGGTCGTGGCGACAACGCTCAGCGTGGGGTACCGGGCCGCGACGTCACCGATCATCGTGCGGAAGCTCGCGGAATCGAGCTCGCCGAGATCGGACCCGGTCCCCGGCACCTCGCACCCGAGGCAGGCGGTGAAGTCTTCTTCGTTTCCGAGCATGACATCCACCAGCGGCGCCAGCCGCCGATTTACCTCCTGCGCGGCGGCCTGCCCGCCTGCCGCCTGCCACAGGCTCGGCCGGTAGTTGAGATCGTAGGAGACGATCGTCCCGTGAGCGTGAGCCGCGCGCATCGCCTCCTCCGCGAGCGCGGCGGTGGACGGTGACAGCGCCGCGAAGATCCCTCCGGTGTGCAGGCACCGCACGCCGAGACGGCCGAATAGCAGCTCCCAGTCGACCTCACCCGGCGCGAGCATGCTGGCCGCGCTGTGGCCGCGATCGGAGACGCCGACCGCGCCGCGCACCCCGAAGCCACGCTCGGTGAAGTTCAGCCCGTTCCGCGCACGGCGTCCCACCCCGTCGAACGGCATCCAGCGCACCAAACTGAGGTCGACACCGCTGGTGAGCATCAGGTCCTCGATGAGGCGGCCCACGTCGTTGTCGCACAGCGCGGTCACGATGGCGGCGCGCAGGCCGAAGCAGCGACGCAGGCCGCGGGCCACGTTATATTCGCCGCCGCCCTCCCAGACCCGGAACTGGCGGGCCGTCCGGATGCGCCCGTCGCCGGGATCGAGACGGAGCATCACCTCGCCCAGCGACACTATGTCGTACGCGCAGGTGGCGGCGGGCCGGAAATCAACGGTCATGATGAGCCCCTTCGGGGCGGCGAGCCGCCGCTACTGTCGCCACCGCCGCGGCGGCCAGGCGGGATATCTCGTCGAACTCGCCCGCACGCAGCAGTGCGCGCGGCGCGATCCAGCTGCCCCCTACCGCCGTTACCGCGGCATGCCGCGCATACTCCGCCAGCTCAGCGGGCCCGATCCCGCCGGTCGGGACAAACCGCAGACCGGGGAACGGAGCCGCGAGCGCGTTGAGCCACCGGAGGCCGCCGAGTGGTTCGGCCGGAAACAGCTTCACGACACCGAGCCCCTCGCGCAGCGCGGCCATCGCCTCCGACGCCGTGGCGATGCCCGGGATCACCACTGCACCCAGCTGGCGGCAGCGCCGCACCACCTCGACGTCGAATCCAGGCGAGACTATGAACCGCGCGCCCGCCGCGACAGCTAGATCAACGTCGGCGGGAGTAAGCACGGTGCCAGCGCCCACGGTGAACCGGGAATCGCGGGCGAGCAGCTCGGCCGCCCGGACCGCGGCGTCGGTGCGGAGAGTGATTTCCGCTACCGGCAGCCCCGCCGCCACCAGGGCGTCACCGAGTGCGGGCGCCGCTTCCCAGTCATCGATTACCACAACGGGCACGACACCGCAGTCGGCGATCAGGTCCAGCGCACTCATCGCCCGAGCCACCCGCCATCGACGGCGAGAACCGTGCCATTGACATAGTCGGAGGCCGGCGCGGCGAGGAACGCGACCGCGCCGGCGATGTCCTCCGGGTGTCCCCACCGGCCGGCGGGTATGCGGTCAAGGATGGCGCGCGCCCGGTTTGGATCCTCCCGCAGCGGCCGGGTGTTGTCAGTCGCGATGTATCCGGGCGCGACGGCATTGACATTGACGCCCGCATGCGCCCACTCGTTCGCGAGCGCTTTGGTCACGCCGGCGAGCGCGTGCTTGGCCGCGGTGTAGCCGACGACGTTTATCCCGCCTTGGAAGCTCAGCAGCGACGCGGTGAAGATGATCTTTCCGCTGCCGCGCGCGACCATCCCGGCCCCGATCGCCTGGGCGAGGATGAACGACGCGGTGAGGTTGACCTCGATCACGTCGTCCCAGGCTTGGAGCGCATGCTCCGCCGCCGGCTCCCGGTGGATGATCCCGGCGTTGCTGACGAGGATGTCGACGGGACGGTCAAGCTCGTCGAGCCGCCTGAGCAGCCCGTGCACGGCCGCGCGGTCGCCGAGGTCGGCGGGCATCGCCCAGAACTGGCGGCCCGCGGCTTCGACGCGGCGCCGGGCCTCGCCGCCAGCACGTTCCTGCGATGCGCTCACCCCCACCACATCGGCGCCGGACCAGGCCAGCGCCTCCGCGATCGCCAAGCCAATGCCCCGGCGCGCGCCAGTCACCAGGGCCAGGCGGCCGTCGAGGGAGAACAGCGGGGCGCTCACTGGCCCGCCTGGCAGTCGATCAGCACCTTCATCACGCCGGTGCCGGATTCGAGTGCTTCGAACGCGGCCGGAACGCGGTCGAGCGGTTCGACCGCGGAGATCAGTTCGGCCACCGGAATCCTGCCCTCGCCCAGCAGCTTTACCGCCTGCTCGAAGTCCGGCCGTTCGTAGACCCGGGCCCCGACCAGCACGAGCTCACGCCAGAACACGCGGAACAGGTCGACCGGAACCGGCTGGCTATGGATGGCCACGACGATCAGGCGGCCGCGCACCCGCAGCGCACCGGTCGCCGTGTCAAGCCCGGCGACGCTGCCGGACACTTCGAAGGCGGCATCCACGCCGGCACCTCCGGTCCAGGTGTCAAGCGTGGCGGTGGCCTCGCCGTCGAGCGGATCGACGGCTCGCAATCCGAGCCGGTTCGCGATCGAGCGCCGGTAGGGGTTCGGCTCGCACACGACCACGTCCCCGCCCGCGGCGACCGCCACGCACGCGATCAGCAGGCCGATCGGGCCGCCGCCGACGACCAGCACCCGCTCGCCGGACGCCACGGCGCCGCGCCGCACGTCGTGTACCGCGACCGCGAGCGGCTCGGCCAGCGCACCGGCATCGAGCCTGAGGTCAGGTGGCAAGCCCACGAGCACGCGCTCCGGAACGGTCCAGCTCTGCTGCATCGCGCCGGCCGAGTCGATACCAATGAACACCAGATTGTGGCAGACATGGCGATGACCCGCGACGCACGCCGGGCACTGGCCGCACCACTCAAGCGGCATCACGGTCACCCGGTCACCGGGCGACCAGTCGTGGACACCTTTCCCGACCGCTGCCACCGTGCCCGACATCTCGTGGCCGATCACGGCCGGGATAGCAACGCGCCCGTCCATGGCGCCGTGCTTGATGTGCAGGTCGGTTCCGCAGATGCCGACGTAGGCGACGTCGAGCCGTACCTCGCCCGGCCCGGGCGGCCGGGGCTGACGCCGCTCAAGCCGGAACGTCTCATTACCGGCGTACAGCGCTGCCAGCATCGATCCTCCTCAAGGGTAACGGCGCCGTCGGGTTGATGCGGTGGCTATAAGTCCTACTCATCGCCCGTCGAGGCTCGACGATAGCCACGGGCCGGCCACGATTACGCAGTATCGACGGCATGCGATCGCCTCGTCAAGACGTCAGGCAGGCCCATTTCGGACTGAGACAATAAGTCATACCTATATTGCCATGCGGTTCCGAGCATAGGTAGAATCCAGGGCGTGACGGCCTACGTTCGGGCATACCAGCCCCGGTATGAGCTGGCGGCGGAGCAGATCCTGCGGTTCATCGCCGAGCTCGGGCTGCAGCCCGGCGACCGGCTGCCCACCGAGAACGATCTGGCCGCACGGCTGGGCACCAGCCGTACCGTCGTGCGTGACGC
>DASRFJ010000207.1:0-71444 GCA_035651595.1 Streptosporangiaceae bacterium
CCTGTTCACGGGGGCCGGTCTTCCACGATGGGGAAATCTTCCACGTTGCTGACGGACTGCGGGTGCGTTCCTGTCCCGGTAGCCGCACGCTGCACTCCAGGCACAGGCTGCGCGCACCCGGCCAGACCCGGCGGCCAGGCCCAGCGGCCGGCCCGGGCCATGCGCGCGCATTCGCCAACAGAATCCGATCGGGGGGGTAAGTGTCCGCAATCTTTTCGGCGGAGCCGCCCGGGTGACGTTGGTTAATTGCGTGGCCGTCGTCTTAGACTCGGCCGCATGAAAGCACTAGTCCTGTCGGGGGGTTCTGGGACCCGCATGCGGCCCATGACTCACACGTCAGCTAAGCAATTGCTTCCGGTCGCCAACAAGCCAGTTCTATTCTTCGCGCTCGAATCGATCGCGGCCACGGGCATCAAAGACGTCGGAATCGTGATCGGGGAGACCGGACCGCAGATCAGGCAGGCGGTCGGCGATGGATCGGCCTTCGGGCTCAGCGTCACATATATTCCGCAGGACAAGCCGCTCGGCCTGGCACATGCCGTGCTCATCGCTCAGGACTGGCTCGGCGACGATGACTTCGTCATGTACCTCGGTGATAACTTCCTGGGCGGGGGAATAGCGTCGTTCGTCGATAGGTTCCGTGCCGAGCAACCCGACGCCCAGATCCTGCTGACCAAGGTTCCCGACCCCAGATCGTTCGGCGTCGCGGAACTAGATGGCCAGGGGCGGCTGACCGGGCTGGAGGAGAAACCGGAATTTCCCAAGACGGACCTCGCCGTGGCCGGTATTTACATTTTTACCCCGGTGGTGCATGAGGCGGTCAAGCACATCAGCCCGTCATGGCGAGGTGAGCTTGAGATCTCCGACGCGGTGCAGTGGCTCATCGACGCGGGCTACCACGTTGGCACCGAGGTGGTCAGCGGCTACTGGAAAGACACCGGCAGTGTGGCCGACATGCTCGAGGTCAACCGGCTGGTCCTGGAGCGGCTCAAGGTCCGGGTGGACGGCGACGTCGACGATGCGAGCGAGATCACCGGCAAGGTCGAGATCACCGCGGGCGCCACGGTCAGGAACTCGACGATCATCGGCCCCGCGCTCATCAGTTCGGGCGCGGAGATTTCCCAGTCCTACGTCGGACCATTTACGTCCATCGGAGAAAACTGCCGGATCAGCGGCAGCGAGATTGAGTCGTCGATCGTATTGCCCGGCACGAGCATCGATGGTATCCATCGGGTGGCGGAATCTTTTATCGGACGCGACGTCGAGGTCGCCGCTCCGGCATCCGTTTCTAGCACGTTCCGTTTCGTCCTCGGCGATCACACGAAAATGCGCATCGGCGAGTCCTGATCTCACTGTTCAACTGCGGTCGTTATCCGGTTGAACACCGGCCTTTCCAAATGAGTGAGCCTTCTGCCAGGGTAAGGTCACCGTTACGTGGAGGCTTAATGAAAATCCTGGTTACCGGAGGCGCCGGCTTCATCGGATCGGAATTTGTGCGGTTGAACCTGATGGGGAAGCTACCGTTCTCCTCGGGTGTCAAGGTGACCGTCCTGGATAAGCTGACCTACTCGAGCAACCTGACGAACCTGGCACCGATAACTCATTTCCCTGGTTATCGCTTCGTCGAAGGCGATACGTGCGACGCCATGCTCGTGGACGAGGTGGTCGCGGGTCAGGACGCGATTGTGCATTTCGCGGCGGAGACCCATGTGGACCGCTCAATTCTGGCGCCGGGCCAGTTCGTGCAGACTAACGTGCTGGGCACTCAGGTGCTCCTCGACGCCGCGCTCCGCCATGGGGTATCGCGGTTCGTGCACGTGTCCACCGACGAGGTTTACGGATCCATCGACGAGGGGTCGTGGACCGAGGAGTCGCCGGTGGCGCCCAACGTGCCATATGCGGCCACGAAGGCCGGCTCGGATCTGCTGGCGCTCGCCTATCACCGCACGTTCGGTCTCGATGTCAGCGTGACCAGGTGCACGAACAACTACGGCTGGTACCAGTTCCCGGAGAAGGTGATCCCGCTCTTCGTGACCAACCTGCTCGACGGCCGTCCGGTGCCGCTGTATGGCGACGGCGCCAACCGCCGCGACTGGCTGCACGTGTCCGACCATTGCCGCGCGATCCAGCTCGTACTGCACGGCGGCCGGGCGGGTGAGGTGTACCACGTCGGCGGCGGCACCGAGCTGACCAACGTGGAGCTGACGACCAGGCTGCTTGAGGCCTGCGGCGTCGGCTGGGAGATGGTCGAGCACGTACCCGACCGGATGGGACACGACAGGCGGTACTCGCTCGACATCTCGAAGATCCGTCGCGAACTGGGCTACGAGCCTTCGATCCGATTCGAGGACGGGCTGGCGATGACGGTCGACTGGTACCGCGGCAACCGTTCCTGGTGGGAACCGCTGCGCGCGCGGGCGGCGCTCAGCCGCCGGGAGGAATCGCTGGCACAAGCAGGGAGGGTCGCATGAAGACCGAGCAGGACGTGGTCAGGGACGTCGGCGCGTGCCGGGTGTGCGGCGGGCGCGACTGGCTTGACGTGATCTCCTTTGGTCCGGTCGAGCTCGCGAACGGCTTTCTCGACCCGGCTCCGCAGTATCCGCCCGAGCCGACGTACCCGCTGGACGTCGTGGCCTGCCGGGACTGCTGGCTGATGTGCCTGCGGCACGTGGTGGATCCGGAGGTGCTGTTCGCCGATTACATCTACGTGTCGCAGCAGTCCGCGGTGCTGAACGGGCACATGCGGGACATCGTCAACTGGTGCACAGAGAAGGCGGGCCTGTCCGCGGGCGACCTGGTGGTCGAGCTGGGCAGCAACGTCGGCATGCAGCTCGCGCTGTTCGCGGAGCGCGGCCTGCGGGTCGTGGGCGTCGACCCGGCCCGCAACCTCGCGAAGGTGGCCAATGACCGCGGGATAGAGACGATCGGGGACTTCTTCGGTCCGGCGGTGTCCGTGCCGATCGCACGGGACAAAGGCCGTGCCTCGCTGGTGCTCGGACGGCAGTGCTTCGCGCACATCAACGACGTGCACAATGTGCTCGATGGCGTGGATGCGGTGCTGGCCCCGGACGGCATGCTTGTCATCGAGGTGCCGTACCTGGTCAACCTTCTCGACGAGAACCAGTTCGACACGATTTTCCACGAGCACCTGTCCTACTACTCGGTGGGTACGCTCAGCCGGCTGTTCCAGTCCCATGGCCTGGAGGTGGTCGACGTCCAGCGGGCGAATGTCCACGGCGGCTCCGTGATCGTTTTCGCGTCGCCGCTGGCCGCTGGCCGGACGCCGTCCCCGGCGGTCGCCGCGATCCGCGCCCTGGAGGAGGAGCGCGGCCTGGCCACCGAGCGGCCCTACGTGGAATTCGCGGAGCGCGTCCGGCGAGTGACCGCCGCGGTGCGCGGGACGGTGCGCGACCTGGTCGCCGACGGCCGACGGGTCGCCGGCTACGGCGCTCCGTCCAAAGGCTGCACGCTCCTTCAGCTGTGCGGGCTCGGCGCCGGCGACCTGGAGTTCTGCAGTGACACCACGCCGGACAAGCAAGGCAAGGTGCTGCCCGGGACCCATATCCCGGTGTGGTCACCGGCACAGGCGCGGCAGCGCCCGCCCGACTACTACCTGCTGCTCGCCTGGAACTTCGCCGCGGACATCATCGGCAACGAACGCGAGTTCCTCGAGCGTGGCGGCAAGTTCATCGTGCCGATCCCGGAACCGCGCGTCGTATCGGAACAGGACGTGAAGGCAGCGTTGTGACCGTTCCGGCGGACGGGTGCCCCGGTGCTGCCGCTGACGGACACCGGCTGACTGACCTGCGCCGGTTTGCCGATGCCCGGGGAAACCTGGCCGTGATCGAGTGCGGCAGGGAGGTCCGGTTCCCGGTCCGGCGGGTGTACTACATGTACGGCGCCGGGGCGGGATCGGCGCGCGGCGCGCACGCGCACCGCAAGCTGCACCAGCTCATCGTGGCCATGCAGGGCTCATTCGAGATCTCGCTCGACAACGGACGAGGCCGCTGCGTGCACCGGCTGGACGAGCCCACCCGCGGGCTGTACCTGGGGCCGATGGTCTGGCGCGACATGGCGGAGTTCTCCGCCGACTCGATCTGTTTCGTGCTCGCGTCCGAATGCTATGACGACGCCGATTACATCCGCGATTACGAGAGTTTTCTACAGGAACTGCGAGGTTGACGATGAAGGTTCCGTTCATGGACCTGCGGGCCGCATACGCGGAACTCGGCCCGGAAATGGATGCCGCTTACCAGCGAGTGGCCGCGTCCGGCTGGTATCTCATGGGGGCGGAGCTTGAGGCGTTCGAGGCGGAATTCGCCGGATATTGCGGTGCCAGGTACTGCGCGGGGGTGGGGAGCGGGCTGGACGCGCTGACCTTGATCCTGCGTGCGCTTGGTGCGGGTGAGGGCGACGAGGTGATCGTGCCCTCCCACACGTTCATCGCCACCTGGCTGGCGGTCTCCGCGGTCGGTGCGCGCCCCGTGCCCGCCGAGGCGGATCCGCGCACCTACAACCTCGACCCTGCGGCGTTCGAGGCGGCGATCACGCCACGCACGGTCGCGGTCATGCCGGTGCACCTGTACGGTCAGCCCGCGGACATGGCGGCCATCGGCGACATCGCCGCCCGGCACGGGCTGTCGGTGATCGAGGACGCGTCGCAGGCGCACGGCGCCCGCTATCGCGGCCAGCGCGTCGGGACGTTCTCCGCCGCGGCCGCGTTCAGCCTGAACCCGGTGAAGAACCTGGGCGCCTGGGGGAACGCGGGCGCGGTCGTCACCGACGACGCCGCGGTGGCCGAGAAGGTGCGGCTGCTGCGCAACTATGGCTACCGCGTCAAGTACCAGCACGAGATCATGGGCACGAACTCCCGGCTGGACGAGATCCAGGCCGCGCTGCTCCGGGTGAAGCTGCGCCGCCTCGAGGAGTGGAACGGGCGCCGTCGGGCGCTGGCCGGCCAGTACACGAGCTTGCTAGACACGGTGGCGGACCTCGTGCTGCCCCACGTGCCCGACTGGGCCGAACCCGTCTGGCATCAGTACGTCGTCCGCCTCGCGGACCGCGCCGCCGTTCAACAGCGGCTGCGGGCCGCCGGGGTCGAGACGCTGATCCACTACCCGGTCCCGATCCACCTGACGCCCGCCTACCGCGACGCCGGATGGCGGCCAGGAGACTTCCCGGTGGCCGAACGCATCGCGGCCGAGGTGCTGAGCCTGCCGCTCAACCCGCAGCTGCCCAGCCAGACCGCCGCCCTGGTCGCCGAGGAGCTCACGATGGCGTGCCAGACCCACCTCTCCGCCGCCGCCGCCGACGCCGGCTAGCCCCGCTATCCCGGCGCGACCGACCGACGTTATTGTGTGCGAAAAGGGCCGGATTTCCGGCCCTTTTCGCACACGATCATCGAACCTCCCGGCAGGCAGGCGGGCAAAACGTCGCAAACCGGTAGGCAGCGCGGACCCGGGCGCTAGCGGCGGACCCGGGCGCTAGCCGCGGACCCGGGCGCTAGCGGCGGACCCGGGTGCTAGCCGCTGACCTGGGCGCGGAGCACGTCGACCAGGTCGACCGGACCTGGCAGCTCCGCGTTCTCCTGGGCGATCTTCTCGGCGGCCTGCTGGTACTCGGCGGAGTCGAGCAGCGCGGACACGGCCGCCCCGATCGACTCGGGCGAGACCTCGTTCGCCGGCACCGCCAGCCCGACCCCCTTCTCCGCCACCTGCGCCGCGCGGCGGATGTCGTCACCGTAGTGCGGCACGCAGAGCTGTGGCAGCCCAGCGGTCAGCGTGGTCATCGTGGAGCCGGCGCCGCCGTGGTTGATGGTCAGGTCGCAGGTCGGGACCAGCGCGCTCAGCGGGTACCGGCCGACTGCCCGCACCGAAGGGGGCAGCCCGTCCCGCTGCGGATACCGGACCTCGTCCGGGTTGGGCACCGCCAGCACGATCTCCACCGGCAGCTCGTTGAGCGTCGCGATGACCAGCTCCAGCAGCGACCACGAGCCGGGAGCGTGCGGCAGGTTGGTGCCGAGCGTCACGCACACCCGCTTGCGCGTGCTCCGGCTGAGCATCCAGTCCGCGATCACGCCAGGGCCGTTGTACGGCACGTACCGGGTGACGTGACCGGCCGGCGCATCGTCCTGCTGGAAGCTCGGCGGACAGTTGTCGATCACCAGCGCCGGTTCCGCCAGCTCTTCGGTGAGGTGCTCGGCCGCCAGCTTCCGCATCAGCTCGGGCAGCGCGGGTCCGGGCCGGTGCTCGACGAACGCGATGCCGTGCCGGCGCGCCGCGAGCGGCGCGGCGAAGTTGGTGGATTCGGCGACCACGACGTCCGGCCGCCAGGACTGGATCAGGGCGGACACGCCGTCCACGGTCCGCTCCGCCACGATGGCGAACGCGCGGGCAGCGGCGCGCGCCTGGTCCTCCCAGGACATCTCCGTCGGACGCAGCTGACCGCCGGCGCCGCTCGTCATGATCTCGATCAGATCCACGGGTCCGCTGGAGGCCGCGGCCGGCAGCCCGACGCGGCTGATCTTCGGGAGGAAGTCCTCCGTCGCACCCACGAGGATCTCGTTTCCCGTCGCGTGCAGAGTCCACGCCAACGGCACCATCGGGTAAAGCTGTCCCTCACCGGGATTGGTAACGAACAGGACGCGCATTCCAATCTCTCCAATCGACGCGCAGGATTGCCAAATGCCGAGGCTAACGAACCCGGCTAAACCGCTGGAAGCCCGACAAAAACCGGCCTACCAGTCCTCGACCAGGTTTCCAGCGCGGGCGACGAGAATCTTTGTCCAGCAAGCCGACAGGAAATTCAGGCAGGAGAGCGATCCCCAATGTACTGGTGTCCGGTGCACCATTGGCACCATGTTTATGCCAACGGCGAGGGGAAAACACGGCAGCGACTTCGCCGTATGTGGCCGGGATTGCTGCGATCACTCGCCGCCATGTCTTTCCTCGGTCACGGCGTCGTGCTCTATGCCGAGCACGCACCGGACGGCATGGGATCGGAGCCGCCGCCGGGGCACCCGGAACGGCTGATTCCGCCCGGCAGCCCGGCGACCGCGACCGAACGCGAGATCTGGGCGGCCCTCGACGGAATCGACTGGTGGTGACCCGTGCGCGCTGGAGTCTGGCTGATCGGTGCCTGCGGATCGGTAGCGACCACGACGATCGTGGGCGCGCTCGCGCTGCGCAATGGCCTGGCCGACCCCGTTGGGTGCGTGACCGCACATCCGGCACTGCGGGAGGTTCCCCTGCCGGGCTTCGCCGACCTGGTGTTCGGTGGCCACGACGTGGTGATGAGCCCGGTGGCCAAGAAGGCCGGACAGCTCGCCGCGGCGGGTGTGCTGCCCGCGCGGCTGGTCGAGGCGCTGGATGCGGAGTTCGGGCAGGTGGCGGCCGAGCTGCGGCCGGCCCCGGCGGGCGCGACCCAGGCGCAGACCGCGGCGGGCATCGCGCGCGACATCACCAGTTTCGCCCGGCGGCACCGGCTAGACCGGGTCGTGGTGATCAATGTCGCGTCGACCGAGCCGGCGCCGCGGCCGCACCCCGCGCACGCCGGGCTTGCCACGCTGGAAAAAGCGCTGGAAACAACGCTGGCCAGTCAGGAGCAGGTGCTGCCGCCCAGCTCGCTGTACGCCTACGCGGCCTTCCGTGCCGGGTGTTCCTACGTGGATTTCACGCCGTCGACCGGGGCACGGCTGCCGGCGCTGGCCGAACTCGCGCGGGACCGCGGCCTGCCGTACGCCGGTCACGACGGCAAGACCGGGGAAACGCTGCTGAAGTCGGTGCTCGCTCCGATGTTCGTGATGCGCAACCTCGCCGTGCGGTCCTGGTCCGGAGCGAACCTGCTCGGCGGCGGCGACGGTGCCAACCTCGCCGACCCCGGCGCCAACGCGGCGAAGTCGGCCAGCAAACAGCGGGTGCTGAACGAGATCCTCGGCTACCTGCCCGACGGCGGCACCAGCATCGGCTACGTGGCGAGCCTGGGTGATTTCAAGACCGCCTGGGACCTGGTCACGTTCTCCGGGTTCCTCGGCACGCCGATGCGAGTGCAGTTCACCTGGGAAGGCTGCGATTCGGCACTGGCGGCGCCGCTCGTGCTCGACCTCGCGCGCAGCACCGTCGCCGCGCACGAGGCCGGGCACGCGGGTCCGCTGGTTCCGCTCGCCTACTTCTTCAAGGACCCGCTCGGTGACACGGACCACGCACTGCACGCCCAGTGGGAGGCGCTGTGCGCGTTCCTGACCGGGCCATAGCCGAGCTCGTCCGGGCGCCGGCCGCGCTGTCCGTGCCCGGTGACGCGCTCGCGGGCGCCGCCGCCGCCGACCGGCTCGGCGTGCGAGCCGCCGGGTTGTCGGCGGCGTCGGTATGCCTGTACCTGGCGGGAATGGCGGCCAACGACTGGGCCGATCGCGACCTGGACGCCGCCACCCGGCCCGAACGGCCGGTGCCGTCGGGCCGGGTCGCGCCGGTCACCGCCCTGCGTATCGCGGCGGCGCTCAGCGCCGCCGGGCTGACCCTGGCGGCCGCGGTCGGCGGCCGGCGCGCGCTCGCCGTGGCGGTGCCGCTGACCGGCGGCGCATGGCTGTACGACCTGCGGCTCAAGGACACCGCGGCCGGTCCCGCCGCCATGGCCGCGTGCCGCGGCCTGGACGTCCTGCTCGGTGCCAGCCTGGGAGGTGCCAGGCCGGGAAAGCAAAGACGCGCCGCAGCGATCGCGGCCGCCGTCGCCGTGCACACCGGCACGGTGACCCTCCTGTCCCGGCGGGAGGTGACCGGCGGCGGCCGGGTGCTGCCCGGCGTGACGCTGGCCGCCACCGCGGCGCTCGGGGCGGTGACGGCCGTCGCACCCGGCAGAACCAGGCTCTCCACCGGGCTGACCGCGTGGTACGCGGCCAGCTACGGCCTTGCCCAGGCACGCGCGCTCGCCCGGCCGGACGCCGGCCGCATGCGGGCCGCGACCGCCACTGGGATCACTGTCCTGCCCGCCCTCCAGGCCGGGCTGATCGCACGCTCGGGCACCCGCGCCGCCGCGATAGCCGGCCTGACGGTCGCCGCCGCCGCGCCGGCCGGCCGCGCGCTGGCCAAAAAGATGCCGCCGACATGAGCGTGCGCTTCGGCTACGGCACCAACGGCTTCGGCAGCCACCGGCTGGACGACGCGCTCGACGTGATCGCCGGGCTCGGCTACGCCGGCGTCGCGCTCACGCTGGATCATCACCATCTCGACCCGTACGCGCCCGGCCTGGCCCGCCGGGTCGCCAAACTCGGCAGCCGGCTGGCGCGGCTCGGGCTCGGCCTCGTCATCGAGACCGGCGCCCGGTACCTGCTGGACCCGTGGCGCAAGCACGCGCCCACCCTGCTCGACGACGATCCCGCGCCGCGCCTCGACCTGCTGCACCGGGCGGTCCGCATCGGCGCGGACCTGGGCGCGGAGGCCGTCTCCTGCTGGTCCGGGGTACGGCCGCGGGCCGTATCCACGACAAGAGCCTGGGACCGGCTGGTCAAGGGCTGCGACCAGGTCGCCGCCGCGGCGGACGCGGCGGGCATCCGGCTCGGCTTCGAGCCGGAGCCGGGGATGCTCGTGCGGACGATCGACGACTGGTTCGCGCTGCGCGACCGGCTCGGCGCGCCCGCCAGCTTCGGCCTCACGCTGGACATCGGGCACTGCCAGTGCGTGGAGCCGGATCCGCCCGCCGAGTGCGTGGCAAGGGCAGGCCCGCATCTAGTCAACGTGCAGATCGACGACATGCGGTGCGGTGTGCATGAGCACCTGGAACTGGGCACCGGCGAGGTCGACTTCCCCGCCGTGCTCCACGCGCTGCACACGACCGGGTACGACGGGCTGGTCGCCGTCGAGCTGCCCCGGCACGGGCACGCCGCGCCCGTGATCGCCAAGGACGCGCTCACCTTCCTGACCGCGGCCGAAGCCGAGGCGAAGGAGACCAGCGGATGACCGGCCGGCTACGCGAGGCGCTGCGGGACACGGTGAAGGACCCGGGCTGGCTGGCCGGTTCGCTGCGCGAGGTAGCCGAAAACCCTATCGCCGTGGCCGGGCTGTTTCCGCAAGCCGGCCGCCGGTGCGGCCGCGGGCCGCTGCCCGATGCACATCCGGAGTTCGCCGGGTGGACCGTCGATGACGCGGCCCGCGTGCTGCTGCTGACCGCGCTGCCGCTGACCGGCCCGGCGCTGATCGAGCAGGTCCGCGCGCTCTACCGGCACGGCGACCCGGCCGAGAAACGCGCGGTGCTTCGCGCGCTGCCCTACCTGGACATCGCGGACGCCGGGGCGGCGCTATTGCACGACGCGATCCGCACCAACGACCCCCGGCTGGTCGCCGCGGCCATGGGCCGGTACGCCCGGCATCTGGACGACGAGACCTGGCGGCAAGCGGTGCTGAAGTGCGTGTTCATGGAGATCCCGCTCAAGGTGGTGGCGGGCCTTGCCGCACGGGCCGACCTGGAGCTGGGGCGGATGCTGGCCGGCCTGGCCGACGAGCGGCACGCGGCGGGAAGGACGATCCCGGCCGACGCCGCCGCCCTGCTGGCGGGGATAGGCGATGGCGACCAGAACGAAAGAAAGGCTCCCTGATGCGGATTTTCGACCCGCACATCCACATGAGTTCCCGCACCACCGACGACTACGAGCGGATGGCCGCCGCCGGCGTGCGGGCGCTCGTCGAGCCGGCCTTCTGGATCGGGCAGCCGCGGTCGAACGTGGGCTCGTTCATCGACTACTTCGACTCGCTGATCGGCTGGGAGCCGTTCCGGGCCAGCCAGTTCGGCATCCGGCACCACTGCGCGATCGCGCTCAACCCGAAAGAGGCCAACGACCCGCGCTGCCGGGAGGTCATCAAGATCCTGCCGCACTACCTGGCCAAGGACGGTGTGGTCGCGGTGGGCGAGGTCGGCTACGACTCGATGACCCCGGACGAGGACGAGGTATTCGCCGCCCAGCTGGCACTGGCCGTTGATCACGGCCTGCCGGCTCTCGTGCACACCCCGCACCGGGACAAGCAGCGCGGCACCCAGCGTTCGCTCGACGTGGTGAAGGAGTCCGGCATCGATCCCGGCCGGGTGGTGATCGACCACCTCAACGAGGTGACCGTGGCCATGGTGGCGGACAGCGGCTGCTGGATGGGGTTCTCGATCTACCCCGTGACCAAGATGTCGCCGCCACGGATGGCCAGCCTCCTGCATCGCTACGGCACGGCGCGGATGCTGGTGAACTCCGCGGCCGACTGGGGCCGCAGCGACCCCCTGCTGACGCTGCGGACGGCGGAGGCCATGCGCGCGGCCGGATTCGGCGACGATGACGTCGACCGGGTGCTGTGGCAGAACCCGGTGGAGTTCTACGCCCAGTCCGGTCGCTTGGACCTCGCCGCCGCAACGCCGGGAACGCCCGCCTACAGCGGCAACTCGATCGTGCGCGGCGGGTCCTGATGCGGCTGCGGCACCGCGACGGGCAGGTGATTCACCTCGGGTACTGCACCAACGTGCATCCCGCCGAAGACCTGCCCGGCATCGTGCGGCAGCTCGACAGCTACGCGGTGGCGGTGCGCAAGCTGCTGTCCGCCGACGTGCTCGGTGTCGGGCTGTGGCTGCCCGCGCCGGCCGCCGCCGGACTCGCCGCCGATCCCGCCGAAGTGGCCCGGCTGCGCCGCGAGATCGCCGCGCGCGGGCTGGAGGTCGTCACGCTCAACGGCTTCCCCTACCAGTCATTTCACGCCCCGGTGGTCAAGCGGGCCGTCTACCAGCCCGACTGGCTCACCGCCGAACGGCTGGACTATACGGTCAACCTCGCCCGGGTGCTTGCCGGGCTGCTCCCGGACGACGCTGCCCGCGGCTCGGTGTCCACGCTGCCGCTGGGCTGGCGTACCCATTGGTCTGAACGACGTTCCTTGGCGGTCCGGGATCAGCTTGCCGTCCTGGCGGGACGGCTCGCGGAGGTGCGTGCCGCGTTCGGCCGGCTCGTTCGGGTCGGTATAGAACCTGAGCCCGGCTGCGTCGTAGAGTCGACCGCCCAAGCGGTAGCCGAGCTGACCGGCGTGGACACCGAGTACATCGGTGTGTGCCTGGACCTGGCCCACCTCGCCTGCGCCTGGGAGGAGCCGGCGCCCGCGCTGGCCCGGCTCGCCGCGGCCGGGCTGCCGGTGGTCAAGGTCCAGGTGTCCGCCGCGCTCGCCGCGCCGCGGCCGGAGGAGCCAGGCACGGCGGCCGCGCTGCGCGAGTACGCCGAACCGCGGTTCCTGCACCAGACCCGCGGTCCCGGCGGGCAGGCCGCGGACGACCTGGCCGAAGCACTCGAGGCCGGCCTGCCCGGGCCGTGGCGAGTGCACTACCACGTGCCGGTGCACGCGGCGCCGCGGTCCCCGCTGCGGTCGACCGCCGACGTGCTGCACGACGCGATGACCGCGCTGGCGGGCGGGCCGGCGGCGGCCTGCGACCACTTCGAGGTGGAGACGTACACCTGGCAGGTGCTGCCGCAGGCGCCCGCGACACCGGCCGAACTGGTCCGCGGCCTCGCCTCCGAGCTGCGGTTCACCAGGGACGAGATGCTCGCCCTCGGCCTGTCCTCACGGGTCGTGGCGGAGGCCCGGTGACGCCGGTCGTCGTCCTCGACGTGGCGGGGCTCACCCCGCGGCTGCTCACGCACATGCCGCGGCTGGCCGCGGTGGGCTGGTCGGCCCCGCTGGCCACTGTCTTGCCGGCCGTCACCTGCTCGGTGCAGGCCACGCTGCTCACCGGCGCGCTGCCGCGCGAGCACGGCATCGTCGGCAACGGCTGGTACTTCCGCGACCTCGGCGAGGTGCTGCTATGGCGGCAGCACAACGCGCTGGTGGGCGGCGACAAGCTGTGGGACGCCGCGCGGCGCGCGCGTCCCGGGTACACGGTGGCCAACGTGTGCTGGTGGTACGCGATGGGCGCCAGCGTCGACTGGACGGTGACGCCGCGGCCGGTCTATCACGCCGATGGCCGCAAGGAACCGGACTGCTACACCGACCCGCCCGGTCTGCGCGACCGGCTCACCGCTTCGCTCGGCACGTTCCCGCTGTTCCGCTACTGGGGCCCCGGTGCCGGGATCGCGTCGTCGGAGTGGATCTGCCGGGCCGCTGAGCGCGTCATGGCGTGGCACGATCCGGACCTGACGCTGGTATACGTGCCGCATCTCGACTACGACCTCCAGCGGTTCGGCCCCGACGCGCCGGCGGCCGCGACCGCTGCCCGGTCCTTGGACGCGGTGCTCGCGCCGCTGCTCGACGCTTGCCTGGCGCGGGGCGCGACCGTGGTGGCGCTGTCGGAGTACGGCATCACCCCGGCGCGCCGCCCGGTGCACGTCAACCGGGCGTTGCGCGGGGCGGGCCTGCTGCGGGTTTACGCCCAGGCCGGGATGGAGTACCTGGACCCGTGGACGTCCCGCGCGTTCGCCGTGGCCGACCACCAGGTCGCCCACGTCTACGTGGCCGATCCCGGTGACCTCGCCGCCGCCCGTTCGGTGTGCGCCGGGCTGCCCGGGGTCGCGTCGGTGCTGGACGGTGCCGGCAAGGCGGCGTGCGGCCTCGACCATCCCCGGGCCGGTGAACTCGTGCTGGTCGCCGAGCCGGACGCGTGGTTCACGTATTACTACTGGCTGGACGACCAGCGGGCGCCGGACTTCGCCCGGCTGGTGGAGATCCACCGTAAGCCCGGCTACGACCCCGCCGAGTTGTTCCTCGACCCCGGTCGGCCGCCCGGCGCGGTCAGGCGCCGGGCCGCGGTCGCGCTGGCCCGCAAGAAGCTGGGCATGCGGTACCTGATGAACGTGGTCGGCCTCGACCCGGGCGCTCTGGCGGTGCACGGTTCGCACGGCCGGCTGCCCGCCAGCCCCGCCGACGGCCCGGTCCTGCTGTGCTCGGATGCGCGGGCAGCCCGCGCTAGCTGCGCCGCGACCGAGGTGAAAGCCCTCCTGCTAGAGCTGGCCGGCCTAGCCTTACGTCGGGGTGCGTCGGGGGTGCGTCGGGGTGCGCCGGGGTGCCCTGGGGGTGCGTGGCCCACGAACCCCCCTGGGCGATCAGACGTTCGCGCCGCGGGGCAGGGCGGCGACCAGCGGGTGATCGCGGCCGACCCGGCCGGTCCCGGCCGCGCCGCCGGGCGAGCCAAGCTCGGCGAAGAACTCGGCGTTGATCTCCTGGTACCCGGCGAGCTTGGCGGGCAGGTCGTCCTCGTAGTAGATCGCCTCGACCGGGCAGGCCGGCTCGCAGGCACCGCAGTCCACGCATTCGTCCGGGTGGATATAGAGCTGGCGGTCACCCTCGTAGATGCAGTCCACGGGGCATTCCTCGATACAGGACTTGTCCAGCACGTCGGTGCATGGCTGGGCTATGACGTAGGTCATCGGGCACTCCGCACGGTCGAGTATTCGCGTGCCACGACCGCGGAGCAGAAGCCGCCCCGGCCGCGGCTGAGCACGAGTGCCGCGCGGACCGGCAGGCTCCTGGCCTCGCGTACCAGGTCGATGCGGTACCGCTCCGGCACGTCGCGCACGTTCACCGTCGGCGGGATCTGGTCGTGGGTGATGGCAAGCAGCGCCGTCGCCAGGTCCAGCGCGGCACCGCCCGCGTAGAGGCGGCCGGTCATCGTCTTCGGCGCGGTCACCGGGACGCCGTGCGGTCCGAACAGCTCCGCGATCACCCGCGCCTCGGTCTCGTCGAGGGCCGGCTGCCCGGCGGCATCGGCGAACACGACGTCGATGTCCGCGGCGGTCATGCCCGCGTCGGCGAGCGCGAGCGCGGCGGCCCGGCCGAGGGCGGGCGCGCTGTCCTCCCGGCGGGAGCCGAACGTCGCCGCGTAGCCGGCGATCTCGCCGTAACACCGCGCCGCGCCCCGCTGTGCCGCCGACTCGGCGGTCTCCAGCACGAGCAGCGCCCCGCCCTCACCGGGGACGTGCCCGCACGCGCTGGCGTCGAAGGGCAGGTACGCGCTCGCCGGGTCGTCTCGCTCGCTCAGCTGTCCCGCCACCAGGTGAGCGACCCAGGCCCAGGGGCACAGCGAGCTGTCGATGCCGCCGGTGACCGCTACCCGGCTCCCTTTCCTGAGCTGCCGCCGCGCATGGCCGACCGCGTCCAGTCCGCTGGACTGCTCGGTGACGATGACGGCGCCCGGGCCCCGCATGCCGTGGCGGATCGAGATCTGCCCGGTGTTCACGGCGTAGAACCAGGCGAACGACTGATAGGTGCTGACGTGATCGGGGCCCAGACCCCACAGCTTCTGTAGTTCGCGCTGGCCGAAGTCGTAGCCACCCGCGGTCGCGCCGGTGACCACCGCCATCTCGTACTCCGGCAGCTCGGCGGGGCGCACGCCGGCATCGGCAAGCGCCCATTCGGCGGCCACCAGGGACATCCTGGTCATGTGGTCGGTCTGCGGCATCAGCCGGGTGGGCAGGAGTTCGGCGGGCTCGAAGTCACGCACCTCGCCAGCCAGCCTGACCCGGTACTTGGCGGCGTCGAACCGGGTGATGGGGGAGATCCCCCGCGTGCCGCCGAGGGCGGCGTCCCAGTACGGACCGACGCCGGAGCCGATCGGCGAGGCGATGCCGATGCCGGTCACCAGCGCGGTCATCGGCCGCACGCCTCGGTGTGCCGGAGCACCATCGCGCTCTGGAAGCCGCCGAACCCGCTGCCGACCGTGAGCGCGGTGCGCACCTCCTGCTCCCTGGCCACCAGCGGCACGTAGTCGAGGTCGCATTCCGGGTCGGGCTCGTGCAGGTTCGCGGTCGGCGCGATGATGCCCTCGTTCAGGGCGAGCAGGCAGCCGACGATTTCCAGCGAGCCGATCGCGCCGAGCGAGTGCCCGATCATCGACTTGAAGGCGCTCACCGGCGTCCGGTACGCGTGCTCGCCGAGGCTGCGCTTGAACGCCGCGGTCTCGTGGCGGTCGTTCTGCTTGGTACCCGAGCCGTGCGCGTTGATGTAGTCCACCGCGGTCGGATCGGCCCTGGCCTCGTCGAGCGCGATCCGGATGGCCTCCGCCATCTCGCGGCCGTCGGGCTTCAGGCCCGTCATGTGATAGGCGTTGCACCGGGACGCGTAGCCGCTCACCTCGGCGTAGATACGCGCGCCGCGGCGCCTGGCGTGCTCGAGTTCCTCGAGGATGAGCACCGCCGCACCCTCGCCGAGCACCAGGCCGTCCCTGGTCCGGTCGAACGGACGGCACGCGTGTTCGGCGTCGTCGTTGCGTCGCGAACTGGCGCGGATCACGTCGAAGCACACGGTCGTGATCGGCGACAGCGGCGCGTCGCTGGCACCGGAGATCACGACGTCGGACGAGCCGTCGGTGATGAGGTCCGCCGCGTACCCGACCGCGTCGATGCCGGAGGTGCATCCGGTCGAGACGACGCTCGCCGGGCCTTCGGCGCCGGCCAGGATGGCGAGTTCGGCCGCCATCGAGCTCGGGACAAAGGAGTCGTACAGGTGGGGCCAGGTGTACTCGGGGTCGACGAGCCACTTGTCGCCGCCGTCGCTGCTGACCACGTACTCGCGTTCCAGCGTCGTGGTGCAGCCGACCGCGCTGCCGAACGCGACACCCGTCCTGACCGGGTCGATCCGGTCGAACTCCAGGCCCGAGTCGTCCAGGGCCTCGCGCGCGGCGACGACCGCGAACTGGGCGGCGCGGTCCAGCCGGCGTGTCTCCTGCGGGCTCAGGCCCTGAAGCACCGGGTCGAAGTCGCATTCCGCCGCGATCTGCGACCGGTAACGCGAGGCGTCGAATTGCGTAATACGCCGGGTGGCGGTCCGTCCCGCGGCGAGCAGGTCCCAGAATTCCTTTGCGCCAATCGCACCCGGGGCGACCGTTCCGACTCCGGTGATGACAGCGCGCCGATCCGAAAATGACAATGTGAGCGCCCTTCTCGCATGCGTCCAGCAATGCGTTCCAAACTGCCAGTGATCGCTAGCGGTGGCCTGGAGCCTCGCTGGGACCGAGGTCGAGCCGGACTTTGCGTCACTGGCCTTTCGCGGCCGAAGGCCGGAACCTGGGGAAACGTTCACTCTCTCAGGAAGGTGAGGAAATTGAGTCCACCAATTCGCGCCCTTGCCGTGGCCTCCGGCATTGCCCTGGCGGCGCTGTCCGCGGCGGTCCCGGCCAACGCGTCGCCCGGGCCCGTTGTCACGATCGTGGCGCACGGGCTCAACGAGCCCAGGCACCTGACGTACGGGCCGGGCGGGCTGTACGTCGCCGAAGGCGGCGCGGGCGGCACCTCGTGCACCACCGTCGACGGCGCGTCGTACTGCGAGGGCGAGACCGGATCGGTCGTGCTGGTGGAATCCTCCGGCGTCAAGACCGTGCTCGGCGGGCTGCCGTCGGCGATCGATCCCGACGAGGGGCCGGTGGGACCGGCCGCCGTGACCTTCGACCGCGGCAGGCTTGCGGTGCTGTTCCAGGACACCGCCGTGAACCAGGACGGGACCACGTCGGTGCGCGGACCGGGCGCCGGACTTCTGGGCAAGCTGCTGCTGGCGGTGCCGTTCGCCGGTCAGGCTGGCTGGTCCACCGGTCCCGACGTCGCCGCGTTCGCGGCCGCGCACCCGCAGGACCCGGCGACGCTGGGCGGGCCGCCCGGCCAGGAGAGCGCCTACGATTCCGACCCGTACGACATCGTGCCTTACGACGGCGGCTACGCGATCGCGGACGGTGCGGCCAACGACGTGCTGTGGTTGAGCCCGTCGGGCAGCCTGTCCGTGCTGGACCGGCTGCCGACCGAGCCGGAGACGGTGCCGGCCGGCGTGCTCGGGCCGGACCCGGTCACCATCGACGCCCAGGCGGTGCCGGACTCGCTTGCCGTCGGTCCCGACGGGGCGCTGTACGTCGCCTCGCTTCCCGGGTTCCCCTCGCTGCCAGGAACGTCGCGGATCTACCGCCTGATGCCCGGGCACAAGCCCGCCGTCGTGGTGGCCGGCCTGACCGAGGCCACCGGCATCGCGTTCGACCGGCAGGGCCGGCTGCTCGTGACGGAGATCGACACCGCCGGCGGCCTGAGTTCGGGTAGCGCCCCGGGCGCCCTGCTGCGGGTAAGCCGCACCGGTTCGGTGTCGACGCTGCCGGTCACCGGGTTGTCGCAACCCACCTCGGTGGCGGTCGGACCAGACGGCTCGGTCTACGTGGACATCAACGGAGACTCGTCGACCGCGGGTTCCGGCGAGGTGCTGAAGATCACCGGCCTGGGCTGACGCCCCGCGCCCGGCCTCGCCCCGCGCCCGGCCTGGCCCCGCGCCCGGCCTGGGCTGACGCCCCACGCCCGGCCTCGCCCCGCCTCGCCCTCGCCGAAGCGCGCCCGTTTTGTCCCACATCAATGTGGTGGATTACCCCATCGTGGTAAATTAACCCTCGTAATCGAGGGTCGGACCTCCACAAAGGGGTAATCCACCACGTTGTTCCGCGATTTATCGCCGCCAGCGCTTCGGTTACGGGGCGAGTACCCAGGCGGAATCGTGGCGGGAGAATCCGATGTGCGGGTAATACTCGGTGGCCGCCGGCGCGGACAGGAGCACGATCTTCGCGCGCGGGGCGTGCTTCTGCGTCGCCTCGATGAGCGCTTTGCCAATGCCGGCCCGCTGGTACTCGCGGCTGACGGCGATGTCCGACAGATAGGTCACGTAGCAGAAATCCGATACGCTGCGCGCGATCCCCACGAGCGCGCCTCCGTCGCGACAGGTCAGTATCAGGTTGGCGTTCCGCACCATGTCGGTGAAACGTTCTTCGTCGGCAATCGGCCGGCGCTCACCGAGTCCCGAGGTCCGGTACACGCTCAGGACCTCGGCAACGTCCAGATCCGCCCCGTTCTCGCGCTCAATCGTCCAGGTCACGAATATTTTCCAATCGCCTCAGGATGACGTCATGGTGAACCAGGAAGCGTTCCGGACGCAGCGGGCCTGGGTCAATTCCCTCGTCGCGGAGCATGGTACCGAGATGATCGCCGGATTCGATAGCGCGGTTAGCGGCCGCCTGGATGACCCGGTAGGCCGTTTCCCGTTCGGTGCCGTTTTCCAGCAGTTCGGCGAGCACCGCCGAACTGTATACCAGCCCGTTCGCGGAGTCGATGGCCGAGCGCATGCGGTCGGGGAACACCTCCAGCGCCGACACCAGATCGGCCGCGGCGGTCACCTGATAGTGCGCGGCCGTCATGGCGTCCGGCACGACCACTCGCTCGACCGACGAGTGAGACAGATCCCGCTCGTGCCACAGCGCCACGTCCTCGAGCATCATCCCCGCGTAGCCGCGCAGCATCCGGGCCAGCCCGCACAGCCGCTCGCTCGCCGTCGGATTCCGCTTGTGCGGCATCGCGCTGGACCCCTGATAGGCCGCGGTCCTGGCCTCGGCCACCTCGCCGACCTCGCTGCGCTGGAGCAGGCGCACCTCTACGGCGATCTGCTCCACGCACGCGCCGAGCGTCGCCACGGCCTGCACAAGCTGCGCATGACGGTCGCGAGCCACCACCTGACTCGGGGCTGGCTCGATACCGAGGCCGAGCTGAGCGCAGACGTATTCCTCGACGAACGGGTCGATGAGCGCGTAGGTGCCCACCGACCCCGAGATCGTCCCGACCGCGACGGCCTCGCGCGCCGCGGTCAGGCGCAGCGCGGACCTGTCGATGGCGAACGCGAACCGGGCGAGCTTGTGGCCGAACGTCACAGGCTCCGCGTGCATGCCGTGCGTTCGCCCGATGCACAAGGTGTCCCAGTGCTTGACCGCCTGCTCTGCCAGGACGCGGCGCAGCCGCGCCACGGCCGTCAGCAGCAGATCGGTCGCGGCGCCCAGATGGTGGCCGAAGGCGGTGTCGACGAGGTCGTAGCTCGTCATGCCCAGGTGCACCCACCGCGCCGAGTCGTCGGGAATGCCCTCGCAGAACGCGGCGAGAAAGGAAAGGATCTCGTGGTCTCGCTCGCGCTCGATCTCGGCCACCCGGGCCGCGGACGGCACCGCCGCGCGCCGTATATCGTCCAGCGCCTGTTCCGGCACCCTGCCGAGAAGGCACTGTGCCTGCGTGGCTAGCACCTCCACCTTGGCCCAGGTAGCATAGCGGGCCTGATCTGACCACAGTTCCGCCATTTCTGGTCGCGCATAACGGGGTATCATCATTGACACTTTCCACGACCCAATCGTGACCTGACAAGCCCTGTTCGTCTGCTGCATTCCTACGGTTGAACACCGCACTTGCGCGGCAATCGCGCGCTGTCCTTTAGTAGCGATGTGTCTGTATCCACCGCCGCGATAAATGCATCCAGGATCTGCTCGGGTATTCATGAAACCCGGCAGTTCCTGCGCGACGGCCATTCCACTGTCGGGGAACACGTGTCGTCGGTGCTCGCCGCCATTCATGAGACGGACGCCTGCCTTGGCGCGTTCGTCGCGGTGGCCGGCGAGCGAGCGCTGCGCGAGGCGCAAGCCGCGGATCGGCTGATCGCGGACCTCGGTGCGGACGCGTGGACCGGACGGCCGCTGCTCGGGGTCACGGTCGCGGTGAAGGATCTCATTCAGACCGAGCAGCTGCCCACCGGGCGCGGCTCACTGCTGACCAACCGCCGCCCCGCGGCCGACGCACCCGTCGTGGCCCGCCTGCGAGCCGCGGGCGCGATCGTCGTCGGGAAGACGGCGACGTCAGAGCACGGCTGGAGCGCGAGCACGGTGAGCCAGGTGGCCGCCCCCACCCGGAACCCCTGGGATCCCGAACGCTCCGCGGGCGGGTCAAGCGGCGGTTCCGCCGCCGCGGTCGCCGCCGGGTTGTGTGACGCCGCGCTCGGCACCGACGGCGCGGGATCGATTCGCGTCCCGGCGGCGTTCTGCGGAGTGGTGGGCTACAAGCCGTCGTTCGGCAGGGTCCCGTACGTGCCGCCGTGCCCCGACCGGCTGGCGCACGTCGGCCCGCTCACGCGGACCGTGGCGGACGCCGGACTGATCACGTCGGTGCTGGCCGGGCCGCACCACGACGACCCCGACTCAGCGAGCGTCGGCACAGTCGGACAAGTCGGCCCGCCGCCGGCGGATGGCACAGCGCGGCGCCTGCGCATCGGCTGGATCGAGTTCCCGCGCACCACGCCAGGGGTCCGCGCGGTGAGCGAGCGGGCGCGGTCGCTGCTGACGACGCTGGGGCATCGGGTCGACTGGCTGGACGAGCCGTTCGCTGACCCGTACGGCGCCCTGGTGGATCTGGTGGCCGCCGCCGAGGCGGCCGGGACACGATCGGCCGACGAACAGTGGTGCGATCCGGGGCGCCTGGCGGTCGTGCGATACGGGCGGACGGTCAGCGGCGCCGCGGTCATGCGCGCCGAGCAGGTGCGGCTGGCGCTGCGGACGAGGCTGCGATCGGTCATGGACCGGTACGACCTGCTGGCCATGGCGACGGTTCCGGCCGAGCCCTTCGGCGTGGACGCGATCGCCCCGGCCTGGGCCGCGAACCCGGCCGATCTGCAGTGGCTGGCGTGGACGCCCGCCACCTACCCGTTCAACCTGACCGGGCAGCCGGCGCTTTCTCTGCCCGTCGGCCGAGACGAGGCCGGGCTCCCGGTCGGCCTCCAGCTCGTCGGCCGGCCCGGCGAAGACGACCTGCTGCTTTCCGCGGCCAGCCGGATCGAGGCGGCACTCGGGCCGCTGCCCGCGCCACCCGTTCCGTCGCCCAACGACGAAACGAAAGGCAGTTGATGATGCTGTCCCGGCCGTGGTCGCTTGCCGCCACTGAGAGCAGCGTCGGACATCCCTCGTTCGTCGCCGAATTCGGCCTCTGGAACGACGCCCAGGCCGCGGTGGCCGAGCAGGTCGAGGCGGCGCTCGGCGACGTCGACCTGGTGCGCGTCGCGTTCTGCGATCCGCACGGGCTGGCGCGTTCGAAGACGGTGACCGCCGCCACGTTCCGCACCGTCCTGCGCAACGGCATGGACTTCAGCGCCGGACCGTTCCTGTTCGACACCGGCCACGCCGTCGCCATCGACTTCCGCGCCGACTCCGGCACCGACTCCAGCACGGGGATCAGCGAGATCGCCGGCGGCGGGGACTTCGTGCTGGTCCCGGACCCGCGCACGTTCCAGGTACTGCCCAGCAACGGGAACGAACCGCGGACGGCATGGGTGCTCGGCGACGAATACCTGCGCGACGGCTCCCCGCACCCGCTCGCCTCCCGTGACGTGCTGCGCCGGGTCTGCGCGCGGTACGCAAAGCGCGACCTGGCGCCGGTGATCGGGCTGGAGGTCGAGTGGTACCTCACGCGGCTGCTCGACGGTCCGCCGGGCAACGCCGGGAATGGCTTCGGCCGGCAGGGACCCGCGCCCGCCGTGGCCGCGATGAACGCTGGCTATCAGTTCAACCTGGACAGCAGCTACGACTCGGTGGCGGCCGTCGCGGATCCGCTGGCCGTGATGCTCATGTCGTTCGGACTGCCGCTGCGCACGATGGAGCACGAGTCCGGACCCGGCCAGCTGGAGACTACCTTCGCCCCGATGCTCGCGCTGGACGCCGCGGACGCGATGCTGCTGTTCCGCACCCAGGTCAAGCAGTTCTGCGCGCGGCGCGGATACCACGCGTCGTTCATGACGCTGCCGCGCCTGGACAGCTTCGATCCCAGCGGCTGGCATCTGCATCAGTCCGTGACCAGCACGAAGACGGACAGCAACCTGTTCGCCGTCGGCGCCAGCGCGCAGGACGCGATATCCCCGGAGGGGGAGGGATACGTCGACGGGCTGCTGGCCCGCGCGCGGGAATTCTGCCTGCTGTCGGTGCCGACGGTCAACGGCTACCGCAGGCTCGCCCCGGAGTTCGCGCTGTCTCCGACGTCGGCCAACTGGCGCTTCGAAGACCGGACCGTGATGGTGCGGCTGCTCAGCAGCGGAAGCTCCACGCACGTGGAGAACCGGATCGGCGAACCGTGCGCGAACCCGTACCTCGCCATGGCCGCGCAGCTGTTCGCCGGCCTGGACGGCCTCGAGGCGGATCCGCCGGCCGTCGCCAAGCAGGCCGGTGAGCAGGCCGGTGAGCGCGACAGGCTGCCCCGGTCGCTACGCGAGGCGCTCGCGGCGTTCCGCGGCAGTGACCGCGCGACCGAACTGCTGGGCGCGCCGCTGAAGAACGGCCTGGTTCAGCTGAAGGAAAGCGAGGCGGCCCGGTTCGAAGCATGGTGCGCCGAGGAGCGGCCGCCCGCGGATGAAGTCACGGAATGGGAGCACCGCGAGTACTTCAGAGTTTTCTGAGTGAAAGGGAAATAATGCCCTGGGCAAAAGACACCACGCTCGCGAAAAGCGCGAGCCGTGCCGAGCGGATAGGCAGGCGAGCCCGCGAAGACGGCTGGAAGAAACCGCCTCGCCGCATTGAGACGTCAGAGTGCATAACGTGCGACACCTGTCTGCGGAACTGCCCGCCGGAGTTTGGCGCGATATTCGATCGCGGACTCGATGTCGTGATCATTCCGGAACTGTGCTCAGGTTGCCCGGTCTGCGTCATGGTCTGCCCGGTCGACTGCATCTACGTCGACGAACAGTGGGCCGGTACCGATCCCGAGATGTGGAACCACATCGAGCTGACCGCGGCGGTGCCATGACGCTGCCGATCCAGCGCGACCCCGCGGTGTCCCGCAAAGCGGCGCTGGCCAAGGCGCGGCAGAGCCGCCGGCCGAGCCGGCTGGGCAAGGCGGCGGGCGCCGCCGGCGCTCCCGACTTCGTGGTCGCCGGTGACGCCGGCTTCCCCGGGTTGCTCAAGCACACCTGGCAGCAGGCAGTCGACGCCCCCGACCTGCCCGCGGCGGTGGAGACCCTGCTCACGCTCGGCGGGCACGTGCCCGCCGACGTTCAGCTGCGGGCACTGCGCCTCGCGGACGAGTGCGCGCTGAGGGTGCTGTTCGGCAGGTCGTGGCGGACCGGCGATCAGCACCGTCCGGTGAACCCCCGCAACGGACCGCCCGCGTTCCGCGGCGGACCACCCGCGTTCCGCGGCGAGATCGGGCTGACCACCAGCGGCCGGGTCGTCGTCCGGGTGCCGTCGGCCGGCCCGCTGCCGGCCGAGGAAGACCTCGTGGGCGGTGTGCTCCGGGTGACCTGGACCGGCCAGGCACTGCGGAACTACCAGGCCGAACTCAAGCGGCTCACCGCGCGGTACGCACATTCCGCGGCCGACTGCCGGGACTGGCTGACCGCGGCGGGTCAGCGCGGCAGGCATGACATGCTCGAGAACCTGAAGGAAGCGGCCCGGCGGACGGCGCCCTTCGTGCTGTACCAGGAGGGCAGGCAGTACACCAACTTCCGGGACCGGAACACGCTGACCGGGAAGACGCTGTGGCCCGGTCACCCGGACTGCGTGCTGAGCAGCCTCCAGGACGTGCCCATCGAACTGTGGTCGGCCGGCGACGTCGTGGCGGTCGCGTGCCTGGCGCTGCTGGTGCGGTCGGCCGGTTTCGCGCGGATCGAGGAAGCCAACGGCACCCAGCTGACCCTCGATCACGTCGCCTGCCTGCTCGAACGGACGCGGGTTAAATACAACGCCGTGCCGGGCGGGCAGCCGGTTCACCGGGCCACCACGACCCGGATCGCCGAACTTGACGACCTGGCCCGCTCGCTCAGCCGCCGGCGCCGCTACCTCAAGCGAACCGTTCAGCTTTACCGCGAGATCCACGGTCCGCTCATGCACAAGATCGAGCAGGTCGCGGGCCCGGCCGGGACCGCCGCGTCGCGCCGGGAGACCGACCTCTGCACGCGGCTGACCGCGGTGCTCCCGGTCACCGGCCACAGCCTCGCCGAGCTTGGCGCGAGCGTCGCCGCCGGACCCGGCTGGCTCGCCGAGCCGCACGGCGAGTTCGGCACCGGGCTGGAGTCGCTGGTGTACCAGACCGTGCGGGCGGCGACGATGGCGTTCGACAGCGACTTCGCCATGAGCCGTGGCATCCGCTCGCTCAGCGCGCTGACCCGGGAGCTGCGCGCCGAACGGTGGGCTGAGATCACCACGTGGGACCTGCCGCATTTCTTCTGCTGTGTCGTGCCCGCGCCGGGCGCGCGGCGCTACTACGAGGGTTCCTCCTCGCGGCTGGCCGACACGGCCTGGGCCATTTCCTCCCGCATGCAGTACAACTCGTGGCACTTCCTGGTCGGCAACCTGCCGAAGGTTCCCGAGGTGATCGCCCGCGACTACTTCGTGCCCCCCACGATGCCGGACATCGCGTTCTACTCCGACCAGCACCACCACGGCCACGTCGCCGCCAGGGTGCGCTTCAGCATCCGCAGCCCGCAGACGGTCGAGGTGCTTGGCCGCATGTTCGACGGGTTCATCGACCTGCGGCTGCTTCGCTGCGCGGGCGTGCCGTTCGACGAGCAGGACCTGCTCGCCGCGCACCGGACGTCGGCATTCATCGCGAAGGCGACCGGCCTGGCCGCCTCGCTGGCGGCGCGCGGCAGGGACGTCGAGGTTACGTCGTTCGACTCGCAGTGGCACTGGGCCAAGGTGACCGCGTGACCGCGGTCGCCGAACAATCGACCATGAAGGAGTAAAACTGTGGCAGATTTCAATCGTGGCGACTACGACGCCATTGTTATCGGCGGCGGCCCGAGCGGATCCTCTTATGCCATTACGCTGGCCCGTCGCGGACATTCGGTGCTGCTCCTGGAACGGGAGCAGTTCCCGAGGTTTCACATCGGCGAATCATTGCTGACTTACACCGCCGACGTCTTGGAACAGCTCGGGGTTCTGGACAAGGTGAGCAAGGCCGGGTTCGTCGTCAAACGAGGGATCGAGCTCACCGGCACCGAGGGCACGTTCCGGCGGCTCGATCTGGCGAAGATCGGCGACGGGCTGCGGGGCTGGACCTTCCACGTCGAGCGTTCCGAATTCGACAAGATCCTCCTCGACGCCGCCACCGAGACCCCCGGCGTCACCGTCCTCCAGAAGGCCCGCGTCACCAAGCTGCTCAAATCCGGCGAACGCATCACCGGCGTCCGGTACGCCCACGACGGCCAGGAGCAGGACTGCACCGCCAGGTTCGTCATCGACGCGAGCGGGCGGGCCGGCGTCATCGCCAGGGACCTCAACCTGCGCAAGTCCGACGACCATCTCAAGATGGCGGCCGTGTTCAAGCACCTCGGCGGCGTGGACGAAAGCAAGAACCCCGCGACCGAGGGCGACATCCAGCTCGGCCTGCACAGCGACGGATGGCTCTGGGCCATCCCGATCCGCCCGGACACGATCAGCGTCGGCTGCGTGGCGCCCGCCGAGATCCTGCGGGCGTCGCGCCCCGACGAACTGTGGGCGGAGCACCTGACGCGGGTGCCCAGGATCCGCGAGCGCATCGAGGGCACGACCGTGGTCCGCGAGCTCAGCGGCGAGAACAACTTCGAGTACCACAGCGACACCCTCGCCGGACCTGGCTATTTCATCATCGGCGACGCCGGCTGCTTCACCGACCCGGTCTTCTCCGGCGGCGTGCTGCTCGCCCTCACCACGGGCCGGCGGGCCGCCGAGGAGAGCGCGATGTGCCTGGCCGGCGAGGCCGACGAGGCCGAGGCGGCAGAGCGCTACCAGAACTTCTTCAAGACCGGCTACGACGGGTATTACCGGCTCATCCGCGCCGTGTACGACAACCGGTACGCGGGCAACGGCCGCGAGCTGAGGGTGACGCCGTACGGCGACGACAAGCGCCTGGCCGGCGCCGGCTGGTGGGGCATCCAGGAGAAGCTCCGGGCCACGGCCGGCGGCCCGTTCGACACGGTGGAGGCGGTCGAACACTTCTGGCTGGTGCGGGCGCTCAACGGTGACTTCTGGTCCGGCGAGAACCGCTTCTTCCAGCGGCTGCGCGACGAAAAAGCGTGGCGCCTGTTCGGCGACTTCAAGCCGCAATACGGCTGCCCGGTGCACGCCGGCAATTGACGGCTCCCGGCAATTAGCTCGCTCCCGGCAGGCTGGCCCGGCGGACGCGTGTCCCGCCGGGCCAGCCGTTCCGGCCAGCCGCCGCTCCGGCCGCGAAAGAAGATTGCGGACATTTGCCCCATTTGGCAATATGTGCTCATGGCATGTCGTCTGGCTCAGGCCTGATATGGGCTGTCCACGCCTGCAAATCGGGCCTTTCTCCTTAATTCGGGCGCATCGCTAGGCGCGCCAGATTATTGCGGACACTTACCCCCCCCGGATCGGGGGGGTAAGTGTCCGCAATAATTGAGACCGGCGCTCGCCTGCCCGACTTATGCGTATATATCCGGCACGCTCGGCGCTGCGGCGGGCGTGTCCGGCGGCGGCCTGGCGGGCGGGACCCGCGCGGCCGTTATACGATGCGGAAGATTACGTCGTCGTCGGCTATTTCCGCTTCGAGCGAGCGGCCGGTGAGCATCGTGGCGACTTCTTCGTGCAGGAAGACTCGCACGCCGTCGGTCTCGATGACGTGGTCGCCGTCGCCGGGCCGCGGCGTGATGAACAGCTCGAGCCCGCCGGCGGTGTCGCCGTGGACGATCCGCAGACCGGACGTCTCCGGCAGGTCCGGCCTGCTGGTCAGGCTGCGGATGGCCTCGACGGCGGGATGGTTCAGGGTCAGCACAGCTACGCTCCTTAACTCAAAGATTCAGCGGAACGGACGGCGGTTTCACCCGTCCGTTCCGCTCGTTCGTGCCGCATGGCGTCAGGCCGCGGCCTGCTGTGGCGCGGACCTGGTGTAGTCGACGCGGTAGCTGTTCCAGTCGCTGGAGATCGTCAGCGCGTGCCGGTCGATCTCGGTCTGGCGCCGGGCGGCGTGCTGCTCGTCCTCGGGGGTGTTCCGGTACGCGTCGTAGGACGCCTTGCTGTCCCACTGCGAGTAGACCACCACGAACGAGTTGTCGGCGCCCGTGGCGGCCAGATCTCCCTTGACGCCTTCTGGGCGGCGGCCGCGGATCCCGCGCAGCACGCTCTGCGAGCGGTAGCCGGGGGTTTCCACCAGCCACTCGTGGGCCGAACCCACGGCGGCGACCAGGGCGTCCTGGTTTCGCGGTGCCACGTCGAGGATCTCGGCGACCGTGTAGTCGTCGCGATCGGGCGAGATCTCGGTGACGCCGCCCAGCGCGGGATGCCGCTGGCTGAGCTCAACCTCGCACTGCATCAGCCTGGCGTAGGTCATGATCTCGAGGAAGACCGGCATGTCGCGGTGCTTGAACAGCTCGCCGGCGTAGCGCGCCTCCAGGTCCTCAAGCCCGCGCCACTGGATGAAGTTCAGCGTGCCGAGCTTGTCCTGACCGCGATGCACGGTGCTCGACACCCAGCCGGGAAACGCGGCCGTGTCCACGACCTTCCGCATCTCCGTGACCAGGCTCTCCCGCTTGCCCGAGGTGTCGGTCTTGAACAGGTTGAGGACGGTCAGGTACCCGTGCTCTGGGTCGATGACTGGCATGAATCTCCTTAACTGTGTTCGGTTACCAATGGCCTCGCGGTCGGCTGGCCGAACCAGCGAGACAGGGCATCTCGCAGGCCACCCGCCCGCGGTTCGCCCGAGCCGGTCCACGCGACGTATCCGTCCGGGCGCACCAGCACGGCGTCGGTGCCGTCGAGCGCACCCGCCGGGGGGGACGTCGCGGTGACGACGTCGATCCGGTCCGTCCACCCTTCGGCGACCTCGCGCACCGTCCGGTCGTCGGCCAGGTCGAGCAGGACGCCGCGCCCGGCGTGCAGCAGGTCGAAGACGGACGCCCGCAGGCTCCGCCAGCTGCCCGCGGCCGACCGGCGCGGGGCGGGCCAGCCGGCCAGCCCGAAGGCTCCGGCCAGCTCGACGTCGGGCATCCGCCGCCCGAGCAGCGGCCCGCCGTCCCCGCCGTCCCCGCCGGCCTCGCTAGGCCCGACGTCGTAGCGGATGCCCAGGCCGGTGACCATCCCGGCGAGGTGGCGCTGCACCTCGGTGTGCGCCAGCAGCTCGCCGAGGACCTCCCGCATCGGATCCATCTCGTCGCCGCCCAGGTACAGGATGCTCTGCGCCAGAGTGTTGGCCAGGATGCGGGCCGCCACCGGGTGGCGCTCGGCGTGATAGGTGTCGAGCAGGCCCGGCGGCGCGTAGCCGCGGATGGCCGCGGCGAGCTTCCAGCCGAGGTTCACCGCGTCGCCCACCCCGGCGCTCATGCCCTGGGCGCCGATCGGCAGGTGGATGTGCGCGGCGTCGCCGAGCAGGAAGACGCGCCCGCGCCGGTATTCGGCGGCCTGGCGGCTGACGTCGGTGACGTAGCTGGTCCACAGCGGCTTCGCGCCGTGAATGTCCTCGCCGGTCAGCCGCTGCCAGGTGGCGGCCACGTCGCCGAACTCCGGCGCGCCCTCGCCCCGCCGCGGCGTCGCGCCGCGTTCGTACATGATGACGCGGTGCGTGGCCGGGCCCATCGGCAGCACCATCACGTTGCCGTTCGGCACTCGCTCGCCGGAGATGCGCGGCCGCAGCCGGCAGCCCGCGATGTCGGCGAACCACATCTCGATGCGCTTGCTGGTACCGGGGAAGTCGATGCCGGCCAGCTTGCGGACCGTGCTCCGGGCGCCGTCGCAGCCGGCCAGGTACCTGGCGCGCAGCCGCCTCGGGCCGTCCGGCGTGGCGAGTTCGACGGTGACGCCGTCCGCGTCCTGGCCGAATCCGGTCAGCTCGGTGCCGCGGCGTACCTCGGCGCCCAGTTCCGTGGCCCACTTGGCCAGCACGGCCTCGGTGAACAGCTGCGGTTTCCCGCGCGCGCCGAACGAGCCGGCGTCCAGCACGCGGTAGTCGAGCTGGAGTCCGCCGAAGTGGCCGATCGGTATCGTGTGCACCTGACCGAATCGGTGGAGCAGGCCGCGCTGGCCGAACTCCTCGATGGTGCGGGACGAGAATCCGAGCGCGCGGGACTGCTTCATCGGCTCGGTGAGCCGGTCCACGACGATGGTCTCGATGCCGGCCAGCCGCAGTTCGCCGGCCAGCATCAGCCCGGTCGGGCCGGCCCCGGCGACGATCACGTCCGTGTCAAAACGTTCCATTCCTTACCTCCGGTCAACTGCTCAATGGCCCCGGTCAGCTCCGTGTCGTCGTCGCCGGCCCAGGCGATGTAACCGTCCGGCCGGAGCAGCAGCATGGTGACTCCCGGCCGCACCTCGTCGGGCGTGGCGTGGATCGTCCGGATCGGGAGGTCGACCTCGGCCGACGCGGTGAGCCGGACCAGCACGGGTTCCGTCCCCAGCGCCAGGCCCGCGGTGACGAGCGCGCCCGACTCGTCCCGCAGCCGGACGCCGGGAACGCGCCGTCCCGCCAGCGGGGAGCCGCGCTGCCCGTAGCGGTCGTCGAGGCCGGTGACGACCCGGGCCAGGTGGCCGCGCACCGGATCAAGCCCGATCAGTTCGGCCAGCACGGCACGCAGCGGCTCGATCTCAAGGCCGCCGAGCAGCAGCATCTCCTGCGCCGTGACATAGTCGAGTACCCGGGCCGCGATCGCCCGCCGCTCGTGGTGATAGGTGTCAAGCAACCGCTCGTGCGCCCGGCCGTTGACCACCGCGGCCAGCTTCCAGCCCAGGTTGACCGCGTCCTGGAGGCCGACGTTCAGCGCCTGGCCGCCGATCGGCATGTGCCAGTGCGCGGCGTCGCCGGCCAGCAGGACACGTCCCCTCCGGTACTCCTCGACCAGCCCGGTGGCGTTGTCGAACCCGTCCACCCAGATGGGCTGCCCGCCGGAGATGTCCTCGCCGGTGACCTTCGCCCACAGCCGGACGACGTCGGCGAAGCCGGGCTCCGCCACCTCGTGGCCGGGGGCGTGCACCATCACCCGGGTAACCCCGGCGCGGGTCCCGGCCGCGGCGAACCCGCCGTCGAGCCGTTCGAACCGGCGGTCGCGGATCTCGATGCCGGTCACGTCGGCCCGCAGCAGCTGCCTGGTCGCCCGCGTGACCGCGGACGTGAATCCGCCGAGCCGCCGCACGGCGCTTTCCGCGCCGTCGCAGCCGACCAGGTACCGCGCCTGCACGCGGACGTCCCCGCCGGGCCCGCGCGCGACGCAGGTGACCCGGTCCGCCGACGCCGAGGTCACCAGGCCGGTCATCTCGTGCGCGCGCAGCACGGTGGCGCCCAGTTGCCTGGCGCGCAGTTCGAGTGCGCTCTCGGTCCGGTACTGCGGCACCTTCCAGTTCCCGGCCTGGTCGCTGTCCAGGCCGGACAGGTCGAAGGACAGCCCGCCGAAGTGCGTCCTCGGCTCCGGGGCCGCCTCAAGCAGCAGCGATCCGAACCCGCGCTCGGCCAGCAGCTCGGCGGTCAGCGTGGTCAGCATGCTGGCCCGTGACTCGGTCATCGGGCTGGCCAGGCGCTCGACCACCACCACCGGTACACGGGCCCGCCGCAGCTCGGCGGCGAGCATGAGCCCGACCGGGCCGGCGCCGACGACGACGACCTCGGTTTGCTTATCGTGCGGTTCGTGCACCGCGGTCACGCCGCCGCACGCTGGCGGGCGGCATCCTCCGCGTGGGCCTTCGCGAGGCGCAGCGTGGCCAGGCTGTTCCCGCCGAGCGCGGCCCGGACCGCCTGCCGCGTGGCGGACACGTCGGCGTCCTCGCCGAGCGCGCTGACGTTCAGCCGCACGGTGTGCCGCGACGTCACCAGCACGCCGCCGCCGGCCCGCGGCTCGATCAGCCAGCGCCCGGTGTGCAGCGCCAGCACCGGGGGCAGCACGATCTGCTTGTAGATGATCTCGCGGTGCGGCTGGCACACCCGCACCGATCGCGTGGTGTGGATCGATCCGTCCTTGGCGCGGGTGTCCATCTCGAGAACCTGGAGCCCTGGTGTCTGTTCGTCCAGCGATACGCGGGCGACGTGGGGGAGCCGTTCCCGCCACAGCTGGGCCTCGTTGAGGAAGTCGTAGACATCCTCGGCGGCCCCGTCGACCGGTACCGTGTCGTCGAACGTGAACAGCTGATCGGGTCCGGCCAGCTCCGCGCGCTCCTTGAGCGCCCGCAGCTCCGCTTCGCTGTTGCGGTCCACGGCCTCGCCGATCCAGTCGAGGTCGGCGGGGTCACCGGTCGCCGCGGCGAAGTCGTGCAGCAGGCGCACGTGACATGCTGTTCCGGACACGGTCTCCACGATCCAGCTGCCGCCCATGCTCCGGACCGGCGGCACGGACCGCTCCTGGCGGAAGGCGATCGTCAGCCGCGCCCGGTCGTGGTGCCGTCGCGACGTCCAGCTTCGCGCGGTCCCGTTCGCGGTCGCCCAGATCCGGATCAGCTCCTCGTTCGCGTCACCCTCGGCGCGCTCCGCGTGGATGGTGGGCGGGAACATCTCCGGCCAGCCGCCGACGTCCGCCAGCAGCTCGTACACCCGGCCGGCCGGCGCGCTCACCGAGATCTCGTGCATGACGTGCCGGACGGTGCTCGCCGGCTCGCCGAACCAGCGCCGGAGCGCCGCCTCCTGGCCGCCGCTCCCCGATTCCGCCCACACCACGTGACCGTCGGGGCGGATCAGCACCGCTTCGGTTCCCGCGGCGGCATGGACCGTATCGACGCGATCCGCCCATCCGCTGGCGGTGGGGGCTGCCTCAGCGGTGATCAGGATCCCGCGTGCCGGGTGCAGCAGATCGGCGACGTTCACGCTGCCGCCGTCGGCGAGTGCCACGTCCACGTGCGGCATGCGCGTCCCCGCCATCGGGTGTCCGCTGTCGCCCGTGTCGTACCGGATGTCCAGCCCGCTCACCATCCCGGCCAGGTGGCGCGCGGCCGCCGGGATCGTGATCAGCTCGGCCATGACCGTCCGCAGCGGCTCGATCTCCTGGCCGCTGAGGTTGAGGATCCCCTGAGCCCTGGTGTTGCGCAGCACCCGGGCGCCGACCGGATGCCGTTCGTCGTGGTAGCTGTCGAGCAGCCCGTCCGGCGCCCAGCCCCTGATCGTCGCGGCGAGTTTCCAGCCCAGGTTGGCGGCGTCCTGCACGCCGACGCTGAGCCCCTGCCCGCCGGCCGGCAGGTGGATGTGCGCGGCGTCGCCGGCGAGCAGCACGCGACCGCGCCGGTACTGCGTCACCTGACGCGTGGCGTCGGTGAAGCTGCTCACCCACAGCGCGCGCCCGTCGTGGATGGATTCGCCGGTGAGGCGCTGCCAGGCGTCCGCTAGCTCGGGGAAGGTCAGTTCCCGGTCGCGCTGCGGCGGCGTCCCGTTCTCGCAGACGATGATGCGGTCGATGCCCTCTTCCAGCGGCCCGGCCATGATCATGCCGCCCGGAACCCGCTCGCCGATCATCCGCGGCCGTATCTCGCACCCGGTGACGTCGGCCAGGTACATCTCGCGGGTCGCGTCCGAGCCGGGGAAGTCGAAGCCGGCGAGCTGGCGGACCGTGCTCCGGCCGCCGTCGCAGCCGGCCAGGTAGCTCGCCGTGTGCTCGGCCCGGCCTGCCGGGCCCTCGGTCACCACGACGACGCCGTCCGGCGTGTCGCCGATGCCGGTGACGGTGTACCCGCGGCACACCGTGGCGCCCAGCTCGAGCGCCCAGTTCTCCAGCATCTCCTCGATCTTGTACTGCGGTATCCCGCGCACGCCGAAATGCGCGCCGTCGAGCACGCCGTAGTCCATCGGGATCCCGCCGAAATGGCCCATCCGGCTGATCTCCGCCCGTTCGAACCTGGCCAGCAGCCCGCGCTGGTGAAAGACCTCGGTCGCGCGCGCGGTGAAGCCGACGCCGCGGGACTCCCGGCTACGGGTGGTCCTGCGCTCGAAGACGGTGACGCCTACGCCGCCAAGGCGCAGCTCGCCGGCCAGCATCAGCCCGACCGGCCCGGCGCCGACGATGATCACATCGGTGTTCATCAGACCGGAACCGCCTCGATGATCGACACGGGCGACGCCGTCGGGATGACCCTGGTGAGCGTGAAGCCGCCGCGGGCGAGCAGTTCGGCGTACTGGTCGCGGGTGCGTTCGCGGGCGCCGAGCAGCAGCAGGAGCCACAGGTCGATGACGTTGCCGAGGTGCGGCGTGTTGTTGCCGGGCAGCACGTACTCGACCACGAACAACGTGCCGTCCGGGTTCATCGCGTCCCTGATGTTCTTCAGCACCGCGAGGGACTGCTCCTCGGTGAAGTCGTGCAGCGTGTGCTTGAGCAGGTAGGCGTCGCCGCCGGCCGGCACGCTCTCGAAGTACGAACCGTTCTCGACGGTGCACCGCCCGGTCACGCCCGCCGCCTCGAGCACCTGCGGGGCGTCGGCGGTCCCGTGCGGCGCGTCGAACAGGACGCCCCGAGAGCCCGGCGACCGCCGCAGGATTCCCGCCAGCAGCGCGCCGCGCCCGCCGCCGACGTCGACGATCGTGCCGAACCGGGAGAAGTCGTACGCGGCCACCACCGGGGCGGTTTCCGGCCCGGACAGGCTGCCCATGCCCTGGAAGAACGACATCGCGTACTCGGGGTTCGCCATCAGGAACTCCTGCGCACCCATGCCGCGCACCACTGGCATGCTCGCCTCGCCGGTCCGCACCGAGGTGAGCAGGTGTCCCCACTCCTCCCAGAACAGGGGCAGGCCCATCAGCAGCGCGATGCCGCGCATCGAGTCGGGTGCGTCACCGCGCAGGGACTCGGCCATCGGGGTGAGCTCGAACCGGCCGTCGCCCCGCTCGGCGAACACCGCGAAGCCGGAGAGCAACCGGAGCAGGCGGTGGATGGCGTCGGCGTCCGCCTCCGCCTTATCCGCGATCTCCGTGGCGGTCAGCGGCCCGCCGGCCAGGATGTCGGCGATACCGAGGCTGGCCGCGACATAAATCGCCTGAGTTACCACCGATCCCTGAATAAGGTCAAGCAAAGCGAATGCGGCGGACTGATTTTTCACCCCGTCAGCCGCCTGAACCGTCGCGGTGGGCAATGCAGACATTGTTCCTCCTGAATTAATAGCTTCGCGGCACGCCTTATGCATGCTAATCGGCTGACCTGGAGATTTATAGCACTAAATAAGTGCAAATTGCCCTTGTTGTCAGGCCCGCGTATCGCTTACGCTCGCGCGGCCCGGCCGCGTCCGCCCGCTCGCGCGGCCCGCTCGCGCGGCCCGGCCGCGTCCGCCTCCGCCGCCGTTCGACTGCCGAAACCCAGCAGTCGAACGACGGTAAGCCCGCCGTCACATCGGGCACATTTGCCACATTCCAGGCGCATCACGGGGCGCGCCAGATATTGCGGACACTTACCCCCAATCCGGGTCCTGTTGGCTTGTTCTGCGGGGCTGGGCTGGTTCGCCGGCCGCCCGGTTGGGTCAGCGGACGGCGTCGATAGGCGCGGCGGCGCCGGTTAACGTGGTGTTTTTGCCTTTCGTGGTAACGCGGCCCCCGCGCACGGGGGTCGATCTACCACGAAGGGCAAATCGACCACGTTGCTGACGGGCCTGCCGCCGGTGGCCGCAACGGCCGCGCCACGCCGCGATCAGCCGTCAGTGTCCGATCCGGGGGTAACTGTCCGCACTCAGCCGGACTGCCTCCCCGGGGCCCGTGCGGGCCGCGGGAAGGGCGGTTCCGGCGCGGGCGGGCCAGTTGAGCATGTCGAGGACCGCGGCGGACCAGCTGAAGCCGGCGCCCACCCCGAGCATGAGGCAGCGCTGTCCGGCCGTCATGTGGCCGGCGTCGCCGAGATAGCGAAGCCCGGCGATCTGGTCGCCTGCGCCGAGGTGGCCCACGTGCCGGCCCCACTGCCAGGTGGTCCGTTCCTTGTCGATGCCCAGCGGGTCGAGGAACAGTGCCTTGATCCGGCCGGCGCCGAGGCTGGGCACGATGAACCAGTCGATGTCGGAGATCTTCGCGTCGCCTTCGTACAGCGCCCGGTCCGCGGCGTCCCGCTGCCCGGCGTCCATGCGATCCATGATGAAATCCAGGCCCACGTCGGCCATGAAGGCGTCCCGAAGCACGTCGAGGTCGATCGTCTCGCGCACGCTGAACGGGGCCGCGCCGAACGGGTCGCGTCCCCGGTTCATGCCCTCGAGGCTCGGGTCGGAGATGGTGACCAGGCTGCGGAGCCTGGCGAACCCGTGCTCCTTGGACAGCACGGCCGCGGTCCCGCCGTCGCCGCAGATCGTTCCCGGGTCGCTGCGCCACCGGTCGAACGCCGGCAGGCCGAACTGGTCGCCGGTCGTGACCAGGGCGTGCCGCCGGGCGGGCCCGGCGACCAGGTACGCGGCGGCGAGTTCCAGCGCGGCCATGCCGCCGTTGGACATCTGGCGGACCTCGATCGCCGGGCAGCGGCTGCCGTCGAGGCTCCGCTGGACGTACGAGGCCGGCGGCCACATGTCGTGGCCCTGATAGGAGGTCGCGGCGTGCAGCACCAGATCGAGGTCGGCCGGGTCGCATCCCGCCTGGCGCAGCGCGGGCACCGCGGCCCGCGCGGCCATTTCCGGCGCCGATTCGTCTTCGGCGACGCAGGCCGATGCTATTCCGGTACGCCAGATCAATCTGCGGTCGCACAATCCCGCGCGTTCGGCGTCATCCACCGTCATTGGTTCCGGTAGCCAGATACCGCATCCGGTGATGTAGAGATCATCGAATTTCATTTGCGGTCACCGTGCCGCCATCCGCTCAAGTCGACCTCGGCACGCGGTGGAGTCCCGGCGCATATCGAGTCTGATTCCACCGGCCGTAAAGCGGGCGCCGTTGAACTGTGCCCATGCCTATGCCGATCGCCCTTCTCTTTCCCGGACAAGGCGCTCAGCAGCCGAGGATGGCCGCCGGGCTCTACGGGCATTCCGACGTGTTCACCGATGCGATGGACGACGCGTTCCGCCTCCTGCGCGCCGACGGCGCGCCGATCCGCGCGGACTGGCTCAGCGCCGGGCCCCCAGACGTGCTGGATGACGTGAGCCGGGCGCAGCCGCTGCTCTACGCGGTGGGCTACGCGCTGGGCAGGCTCGTGCAGAGCTGGGGTGCCGAACCCGCCGCGCTGCTCGGGCACAGCGTCGGCGAACTGGTGGCGGCGACGCTGGCCGGGGTGCTCGACTTCGCGGATGCGATGCGGCTGATGGGGGACCGGATGCGGATCCTCGCCGACACCCCGCCCGGCGCGATGCTGGCCGTCGCCGCGCCGGCCGAGGCGGTCGCCGCCTACATCGACGGCGAGGTCGCGATCGCGGCGGTCAACGGTCCGCGGCAGGTCCTGCTCGCCGGGCCGGCCGAGCAGATCGCCGGCACCCGGCTGCGGCTCCAGGCGGCGGGGGTCACCTGCAGGCAGGCGAAGGCCAGGCAGGCGTTCCACAGCCCGGTGGTCGCCGGCGCCGCCGCGCGGACCCTCGACGGCTGGGCCGCGACGCCGCTGCGTCCGCCGCGACTGCCGGTCTACTCGGCCTACCTCGGCGACGTCCTGCCGGCCGGGCGGGCCACCGACCCAGGGTTCTGGGCGAGCCAGCCGGCCGAGCCCGTGCTGTTCGGACCCACGCTCGACAAGCTGCTGAGCAACGGCACGTTCCTGCTGGTCGAGGCGGGACCTGGCCAGGGCCTGAGCGCGCTGGCGCGCCGGCACCCGGAGGTCACGTCCGGCCGCAGCGCGGTCACCGCGATGCTGCCGATCCGGGCCGGTGACCCGCACGCCGACCGCCGCGCCGTGTGCGACGCGGCGGAACGGGTCCGCGCGGCCGTCCCGCGCGGCGAGCTGACAGGAAACGCGCATGGGTAACCGCGACGCGATCGCGATCGTAGGCCTGGCCTGCCGGTTCCCGGCGGCACCGAGCCCGGCCGCGTTCTGGCGGCTGCTGCGCGACGGCACCGACGCGGTCACCGACGCGCCGCCGCACCGGCGCGCCGACAACTGCCTCTACCATCCCGGCGAACAGCAGTCCCCGGCCCACCGGGGCGGCTTCCTCGACCGGATCGACGAGTTCGACGCGGCCTTCTTCGGCATCAGCCCGCGCGAGGCGCAGGACATGGATCCGCAGCAGCGCCTCATGCTGGAGCTGATCTGGGAGGTGACCGAGGACGCCCGCGTCGCGCCGGATTCGCTGCGCGAAAGCAGGACCGGGGTGTTCGTCGGCGCGATGGCGGACGACTACGCCGCGCTGGTGCACCAGCGAGCGCTTGAGTCGGTGACCGGGCACACGATGACCGGGCTCCAGCGCGGCTTCATCGCCAACCGGGTCTCCTATACCCTCGGCCTGCGCGGGCCCAGCCTGACCGTCGACACAGGTCAGTCGTCGTCGCTGGTGGCGGTGCACCTGGCGTGCGCGAGCCTGCGGCGCGGGGAATGCTCCGTGGCCGTGGCGGGGGGCGTGCACCTGAACATCGCGGCGCACGGCACGATGGCGGCGGTCAAGCTGGGCGTCCTGTCGCCCGACGGGATCTGCGCGGCACTGGACGAGCGCGCGGCCGGCATCGTCCGCGGCGAGGGTGCGGGCGCGGTGCTGCTGAAGCCGCTAAGCCGGGCGCTCGCCGACGGCGACCGCATCTACTGCGTGATCCGCGGCAGCGCGGTGAACAACGACGGGGACACGGCGGCGAACCTGACCGCGTCCGGCGAGCCCGCGCAGCGCGAGGTCCTCCGGGAAGCCTACCGGGACGCCGGGGTGCAGCCGTCCGCGGTTCAGTACGTCGAGCTGCACGGCACCGGGACCAAGACCGGCGATCCCGTCGAGGTGGCGGCGCTGGCCGCCACCTGCGGCACCGGCCGTACGCTGGGGGCGCCGCTGCTCGTCGGCTCGGTGAAGACGAACATCGGGCACCTGGAGGGCGCGGCCGGCGTCGCGGGCCTGATCAAGACCGCGCTGTGCCTCGCCCACCGCGAACTCGTGCCCAGCCTGCATTTCCGCACGCCACACAAGCGCATCCCGCTGGCGGAACTGCGCATCCGGATGCAGCAGGAGACGCGGCCGTGGCCGGACGGGGACGAGCAGGCCCTCGCGGGCGTCTCCTCGTTCGGCATGGGCGGCACCAACTGCCACGTCGTGCTGGCCGGCCTCGCCGACAGCGTCGCGCCCGGGAACGCCGAACCCGGCAACGTCCCGCTGCCCTGGGTGATCTCCGGCAGGTCGGACGAGGCACTCCGCGCGCAAGCGGCCCAGCTGCTTGACCACACGGATCGAGACGTCAACGACGTCGCGTACTCGCTGGCGACCACGAGGACCACCTTCGAGCACCGCGCCGCGGTACTCGCCGGCGACCCGGCCGCGCTGCGGGCCGGACTGCGCGCCGTGGCCGACGGTCAGCCCGCGGCGAACGTGCTGCGCGGCACCGGGACGCCGGGACGGCTGGCATTCCTGTTCCCCGGCCAGGGCTTCCAGCGGGCCGGCATGGGACGGCGGCTGGCCGGCGCGTTCCCCGCGTTCGCCGCGGCGTTCGACGCGGCCTGCGCCGAATTCCGCGACCACCTCGACCGCCCCCTGCAAGAGGTCGTCTGGGCGGCCGAGGGCACGGACACGGCCGCCCTGCTCGACCAGACCCGGTACACCCAGCCCGCCCTGTTCGCCACCGAGGTCGCGCTGTACCGCCTGATGGAATCGTTCGGCCTGCACCCAGACGTCGTGCTCGGCCACTCCGTCGGCGAGTTCGCCGCCGCCCACGCGGCCGGCGTGCTCAGCCTCGCGGACGCGGCCACGCTCGTCGCGGCGCGTGGCGAGCTGATGCAGGCACTGCCGCCGGGCGGCGTGATGATCGCGGTGCAGGCGGCCGCCGACGAGGTGATGCCGCTGCTGGCCGGCCATCAGGACCGGGTCGCGATCGCGGCGATCAACGGCCCGGCCACGGTCGTGATATCGGGCGAGGCGAGCGCCGCCGAGCAGGTCGCGGCCGAGATCACCGCCAAGGGCCGCAAAACCAGGCGGCTCAAGGTGAGCCACGCCTTCCACTCGCCGCTGATGGAGCCGGTCCTCGCCGAACTGCGGGCCGTCGCCGGCGGCCTCACCTTCGGCCGGCCGCACCGGGTGGAGTTCATCTCCACGGTCACCGGGCGGCCGGCCACGCTCGCCGAGCTGCGCAGGCCCGGCTACTGGGCCGAGCACGCGCGCAACCCCGTCCGGTTCGCCGACGCCGTGGCCGCGCTCGACGCCGGCGGCACCCGGCTGTGCCTGGAAACCGGGCCGGGCAACGGCCTCGCCGCGATGGGAAAGGTCGCCCTGGCGGGTAACGGCCCCGCTGGCGCAGCCGGCCCCGCTGGCACAGTGTTCCTCACCAGCATGCATGGCAAGGACGAGGTGGCCGCGCTCACCGCCGCCGTCGCCGCGCTGCATGTGCGCGGGGTGCGCGCCGACTGGCGCGCGCTGGCCGGCCCCGGTTTGCGCCGCGTGGACCTGCCGACCTACCCGTTCCAGCGCCGGCGCCACTGGCTGGGGTCCGCGCCCGCCGTTTATACCGAACGACAATCGGTGCCCGTTGCCGGCGACCTGCGTGGTCTCGTGCGGCAGGTGGTGGCGGCCGTGCTCGGGCACGACGACCCGGCACGGATCGAGATCACACGGACGTTCAAGGACCTCGGGTTCGACTCCGCCATGACGACCGAACTCGCCGCGCGGCTCGGCGACGCGCTCGGCCGCCAGCTCGAGCCGTCGCTCATCTACAACTGCCCGGAGCCCCTCGCGCTGATCGAGCACCTCGGGGACCAGGGGCAACCGGAGCGGCCGGCCCTTGCCACCGCCCTTGCCGCGGCCGGCGCCGGCGAGCCGATCGCGATCATCGCCATGAGCTGCCGCTACCCGGGTGGCGTCCGCAGCCCGGAGGATCTGTGGGCACTGGTCGACGAGGGCAAGGACGCCATCTCGGACTTCCCGGTGAATCGCGGCTGGGATCTGGCCGCGCTGTACGACCCGGAACCCGGCCGCGCCGGGCGCACCTACCTCACCCGCGGCGGATTCCTGCACGACGCGGACGAGTTCGACGCCGGCCTGTTCGGCATCAGCCCGCGCGAGGCCACCGCCATGGACCCGCAGCAGCGGGTGCTGCTCGAGACCTGCTGGGAGGCGGTCGAACGGGCCGCGCTGCCGCCGGACAGCCTGCGCGGCGAGCAGGTCGGCGTGTTCGTCGGCGCCACCGCGCAGGACTACGGGCCGCGGCTGCACGAACCGTGCGACGGTTTCGAGGGACACCTGCTGACCGGCAGCACGCCCAGCGTCATCTCCGGCCGGATCGCCTACGCGCTCGGCCTGCGCGGCCCCGCCGTGACGATCGACACCGCGTGTTCGTCGTCGCTGGTGGCGCTGCACCTGGCCGGCCAGGCGCTGCGGGCCGGTGAGTGCCGGCTCGCGCTCGCCTGCGGCGTCACCGTGATGGCCGCGCCGGGCATGTTCGTCAACTTCAGCATGCAGCGCGCGCTCGCCAAGGACGGCCGCTGCAAGGCCTTCGCCGCCGCCGCGGACGGCACCGCCTGGGCCGAAGGCGCGGGCGTCGTCGTGCTGGAACGCTTGGCCGACGCACGGCGGCTCGGCCATCCCGTGCTGGCGCTGCTCCGGGGGAGCGCGGTGAATCAAGACGGCGCCAGCAACGGGCTCACCGCGCCGAACGGGAAGTCCCAGGAACTCGTCATCCGCGCGGCACTCGCCACCGCCGGGCTCGCGGCCCGTGACGTCGACGCGGTCGAGGCACACGGCACCGGCACCGCCCTCGGTGACCCGGTGGAAGCGGCCGCGCTCATCGCCACCTACGGCCAGCAGCGGGAACAGCCGCTGCTGGTGGGCTCGCTGAAGTCCAACATCGGCCACGCCCAGGCCGCCGCGGGGATCGGCGGCGTCATCAAGATGGTGTCCGCCATCGGCCACGGGATGCTGCCACGGACGCTGCACGTCGACAAGCCGTCGCCGCACGTGGACTGGTCCGCGGGTAAGGTGTCGCTGCTGACCGAGCCCCGGCCGTGGCCGGCCGTGGACCGGCCACGCCGCGCGGCGGTCTCCTCGCTCGGCATCAGCGGCACGAACGCGCACGTCATCCTCGAACAGGCACCCGAGACGCAGGCGCCAGCCGAGGTGCCCGCTGGCCCCGCCGGCCTTATCCCGTGGGTCCTGTCGGCGGCGACCCCGGAGGCGCTGCGCGCACAGGCCGGGAGCCTGCTCGGGTCCGCCGCCGCGCACGCGGCGGACTGCGCGGACGTCGGATACTCGCTCGGCACGACCCGGTCGCACCTGCGGCACCGTGCCGCGATCCTGGCCGCCGGGCGGGACGAGTTCCGCACCGCCCTCGCGGCGCTCGCCGCCGGCGAACCGGGGCCGGGCATCGTCGCGGGCACGGCGACCACCGGCACGACGGCGTTCATCTTCCCCGGCCAGGGCTCGCAGTGGCCGGGGATGGCACTGGAGCTGCTCGAGTCGTCCGCGGTCTTCCGCGACCGCATGACCGACTGCGCCGACGCGCTCGGGCCCTACACCGACTGGTCGCTGCGGGCGGTGCTGCGGGGCGAACCTGACGCGCCCCCGCTCTGCCGGGTCGACGTCGTGCAGCCGGTGCTGTTCGCCGTGATGATCTCGCTCGCGGCGGCATGGCAGGCCGTCGGCGTCATCCCCGATGCCGTCGCCGGCCACTCGCAGGGCGAGATCGCCGCGGCCTGCGTGGCCGGCGCCCTGTCCCTCGACGACGCCGCCAAGGTCGTGGCGCTGCGCAGCCGCGCGCTCGGCGACCTGGCGGGAACCGGGCTGATGGCCTCGGTGCCGCTGCCCGTCGCGGATGTCCGCGAGCTGCTCGCCCGCCGGGACGACGGGTTGGAAATAGCCTCGGTCAACGGCTCGCAGTCGACGACCGTCGCGGGCCGGCCCGATGCGGTGCGCGGCATCGTGGCCGAGCTTCGCGCGCGGGACGTCAACGCACGCGAGGTCGAGGTCGACTACGCCTCGCACTCCTCGCACGTCGAGGTTCTCCGGGAGACGCTGCTCCAGACGCTGGCCGGCATCGCGCCGCGCACGTCCGGCATCCCGTTCTTCTCCACGGTCACCGGCGAGCCGATCGACACCGCCGGGCTCGACGCCGGCTACTGGTACCGCAACCTGCGCAGCACCGTCCAGCTCGAAGCCGTGACGCGGGCCCTGCTGGGCGCGGGACACCAGCGGCTCATCGAGGTCAGCCCGCATCCGATCCTGTCCGTCCCGATCACCGCCACCGTGGAGGACGCGAAGCAGACGGCGGCGGTCATCGGCACGCTGCGCCGGGACCAGGGCGGCCCCGGTCAGTTCCGCACCGCGGTGGCACAGGCCTACGTGGCCGGCGCCCCGGTGCGCTGGGCGGCCGTCTTCCCCGGCCGGCGGCGCGTGCCGCTGCCGGTCTACCCGTTCCAGCACCAGCACTTCTGGCTGCCGTCCTCGCCCGCCGCGGCGAACCAGTCACTGGCCATGGCCGGACTGGAGCCGGCCGCGCATCCGCTGCTCGGCGCCATGACCGAGCTGCCCGACGACGCGGGGCTGCTGTTCACCGGCCGGGTGTCGCTGGCGACCCATCCCTGGCTCGCCGGTCACCGGGTCCGCGGGGTCGCGGTCATGTCGGCGACGACCCTGCTGGACCTGGCCGTGTACGCGGGCGATCAGCTCGGCTGCGCACAGGTTGCCGAACTCACCATGCAGGCCCCCGTCGTCGTCCCGGAGCAGGGCTTCGTCCGGCTACGGGTCATGACCGAGCCGGCCGGCGACGCGGGCCGCTGGTCGCTGACCATCTACTCGCGCCCGGAGGAGCCGGCGCGCCAGCCGTGGACCCGGCACGCGACCGGCACGCTGGCGCCAGCAGAAGCAGAACAGGGCGCGGAAGCGATGGCCTGGCCACCGCGGGGCGCCGCACCCGTCGATCTCACCGGCGTCTACCCCGGGCTCGAAACACGCGGGTACTGCTACGGACCGGGCTTCCAGGGGCTGCGGGCCGCCTGGCAGCGGGACGGCGAGGTGTTCGCCGAGGTCACGGTGCCGGCGCCGGAGCCGCGTGGCGAGGAGTTCGCGCTGCACCCGGTGCTGCTTGACAGCGCGCTGCACGCGCTGCTCGGGCTGCGGCCCGACGACGCAGCGGGGATCCAGCTGCCGTTCTGCTGGACGGGGGTGAGCGTGCACGCGGCGGGCGCGAGCGTGCTGCGGGTCCGGCTGAGCCCCGATGGCGCCGGCGGCGTTGCCATGACCGCCACCGGGACCGACGGCCAGCTGGTCGCGCGGGTCGGCGGCCTCGCGTTCCGCCCGGTGGGGCGCGGCGCGCTGACCGGACCGGGCAGCTCACTGCTGCGCCTGGAATGGCGCGAGATCAAGGTTCCCGGCGGGCCATCGCCAGGTCGTTATGCCATCATCGGATCAGCGGTCGGCGACGGTGCGCTGCCAGGCTCGCGGTACCCCGACCTAGCCTCGCTCGGCCGCGCGCTGGACGGCGGCGCCGAGCCGCCGGACCTGGTGTTCGCGACGTGCGAGCCGCCGCGGGACCTGGCCGACGTCCCGGCGGCCATCCAGCTGACCGCCCGGCGCACGCTCGAACTGGTCCGCTCCTGGCTCGCCGACGAGCGGTTCGGGCCGGCGCGGCTGGTCGTGCTCACCCGCGGCGCCGTCGATGCCCGGGGCGTCGAGACCCTGACCCAGGCGCCGGCCTGGGGTCTGGTGCGGTCCGCGCAGTCGGAGAACCCCGGCCGGTTCGTGCTGGCGGACGTCGGGCCGGGAGATGTCGGCGCGCTGCCCGCGGCGGCCGCGTCGGGCGAACCGCAGATCGCGCTGCGCGACGGCCGGGTCCTCGTGCCGCGGCTGCGCGAGCACTCCGCGGGCGGCCGGCTCGTTCCGCCCGCCGGTGCCGCGGCGTGGCGGCTTGATCCCGGCGGCGCGGGCACCGTGGACACGCTCGCCCTGGTGCCGTGCCCGCGGGCCACCGCGCCGCTGCGGGCCGGCCAGGTCCGGATCGCGGTCCACGCCGCGGGACTCAACTTCCGCGACGTCGCCATCACCCTGGGCCTGCTGCCGTCCGGGCAGCCGATCGGCATCGAGGGTGCCGGCGTGGTCACCGAGGTCGGCCCCGGGGTGCCCGGGCTGGCGCCGGGCGACCGGGTGATGGGCCTGTTCGACTGGGCGTTCGGCCCGGTCGCGGTCGCCGGTCACCGGACGCTCGCCCGCATCCCCGACGGCTGGTCGTTCGCCGAGGCCGCGGCCGTTCCGGTGACGTTCATCACCGCCTACCAGTGCCTGGCGGAGATCGCCCGGCTGCGGCCGGGGGAGACCGTCGTCGTGCACGCCGGCACGGGCGGCGTCGGATTCGCGGCCATCCAGGTGGCCAGGTACCTCGGCGCGGAGGTCTTCGCCACGGCGAGCCCGGGCAAGCAGCATGTGCTGCGGGCGATGGGCCTCGACGACGCGCACATCGCGTCCTCCCGCTCGCTCGAGTTCGCCACCCGCTTCCGCGCGGCGACCGGCGGCCGCGGCGTGGACGCGGTGCTGAACGCGCTGGCCGGGGAGTTCACCGACGCCTCGCTTGGCTTGCTGGCCCCCGGCGGCCGCTTCGTGGAAATGGGCATGACGGACGTCCGCGACCCCGGTGAGTCGTATCACCTGTACAACCTCCGGGCGGAGCCGCCCGCCGAGGCTGGCCGGGTGCTGCGGCGCGTGCTCGAGCTGTTCGACCGCGGCGTCTTCCGGCATCCGCCGCTGACCAGCTACGACGTGCGCGCCGCGCGGGAGGCGTTCACGACGATGAGCCACGCGCGGCACACCGGCAAGATCGTGCTGACCGTGCCGCGCCCGCTGGACCCGGACGGCACCGTGTTCATCACGGGCGGCACCGGGACGCTGGCCGGACTGCTGGCCCGGCACCTGGTCACCGCGCACGGCATCCGCCATGTCGTGCTGGCCGGCCGGCGCGGCGCTGCCGCGAGCGGCGTGGTCGACGACCTGGCCGCGCTCGGCGCCCAGGTCGACGTGGTGGCCTGCGACGTGGCCGACCGGGAGTCGCTGCGGCGGGCGCTGGCCGGCATCGGCGCCCGCCACCCGCTGACCGCGGTCGTGCACGCCGCGGGGACGCTCGACGACGCGCTCGTGCCCGCGCTCACCCCGGACCGGCTGGCCGGCGTGCTCCGGCCGAAGTCCGACGGGGCCTGGCACCTGCACGAGCTCACCACGCACCTCGATATCGCGGCCTTCGTGCTGTTCTCCTCGGTCATCGGCGTGCTCGGCGAGGCCGGGCAGGCCAACTACGCCGCCGCGAACACCGTGCTCGACGCCGTGGCGCGGCACCGCGCCGGCCGCGGGCTGCCGGCCACGTCGCTCGACTGGGGCATCTGGGCCGAACGCAGCGGGATGACCGGTCACCTGGCCGACGCCGACCTCGCCCGGCTGCGGCGCGGCGGCATGGCCCCGCTGCCGGCCGGCGACGCGCTGCGCCTGTTCGACGCGGCACTCGGCGCGGCGGATCCGGTGCTGGTCCCGGTGCGCCTGGACCGAGCCGCGCTGGCGGCGCGGGACGACGTGCCGCCGCTGCTGCGCGACCTGGTGCCGCACGCGGCACGGCCGGCGCGGCCCGCCGGGGTCAGGAACGTGCCCGAATCCAACGGCAACGGGCATGCCGCGCCGGAGCCCGCGGGCAACGGCCTCGTCGGCCTGCCGGCGGCCGAACGCGACGAGGTCCTGCTGAAGCTCGTCTGTGCCGAAGCCGCCACCGTGCTCGGCCTGGCCGCGACGACGCTGACACCCGGCCGGGCCTTCCGGGAACTCGGGCTCGACTCGCTGACCGGGCTCGAGCTGCGCAACCGGCTGAGCACCTCGACCGGGCTCCGGCTGCGCGCGAGCGTGACGGCCGACTATCCGACGCCGTCGGCGCTGGCCGCCTTCCTTGGCGGCGAGCTCTCGGCTGAGAAAACGTAGGAGGACTCAATGGAAAACCGGAAAACCGCTCTCGTCACGGGGGCGACAAGCGGGATAGGCCACGCCGTTGCCAGGCTGCTCGGCGGCCAGGGGCACTCCGTCTACATCTGCGCCAGGAACGCCGAGAACGTGACGGCCACCGTGAAGGAGCTGCGGAACGAGGGCCTCGACGTCGCCGGGACAACCTGCGACGTGCGGTCGGCGGACGACGTGCGGGCCCTCGTGGCCGCCGCGGTCGACTCGTTCGGCCCGGTCGGCATCCTGGTGAACAACGCCGGCCGCAGCGGCGGCGGCATCACCGCCGATATCGACGACGACCTGTGGTACGACGTCATCGAGACGAACCTCAACAGCGTGTTCCGGGTCACCCGCGAGGTACTCGCGCACGGCGGGATGCGCGACAGCGGCTGGGGCCGCATCGTCAGCATCGCGTCCACCGCGGGGAAGCAGGGCGTCGTGTTCGGCGCGCCGTACTCGGCGTCCAAGCACGGCGTCGTCGGGTTCACCAAGGCCCTGGGGCTCGAGCTGGCGAAGACGGGCATCACGGTCAACGCGGTCTGCCCGGGATACGTGGAGACGCCGCTGGCCCAGCGGGTCCGGCAGGGCTACGCGGCGCACTGGGGCGTCTCGGAAGCGGACGTGCTCAGCACGTTCTCCGGCAAGATCCCGCTCGGCCGCTACGGCACGCCCGACGAGGTGGCGGCGCTGGTCGGCTACCTGGCCGGCGACGCCGCCGCCGCGGTGACCGCGCAGGCGATGAACGTCTGCGGTGGGCTCGGCAACTTCTGACTACCAGAAAGGAATGCGAAAATGGCACACCTGACCCTCGAGGACCTGAAGGCGACGCTGCGGGCGGCCGCGGGCGAGGACGACTCCATCGACCTCGACGGCGACATCCTGGACACCGAGTTCGGCGAGCTTGGCTACGACTCGCTCGCGATCCTGGAGACCGCGAGCCTGATCGGCCGCCGCTTCGGCGTGCAGCTGCCCGAAGACGAGGTCGGTGAGCTGCAGACCCCGCGTCAGCTCATCGACTTCGTGAACGCCACCCTCTCCGCGAAAGTCTGAGCACCACGCCATGCGGCCCTGTCGCACGCCACCCACCCGCCTCCGCGCGCCCCCGCCAACCGCGCATGGCCGGCCTCCCGCCCCCCGCACGCCCCCCGCGCGCCGGCCGCCCGCCATATCCGGATTTATCCGGTATGGCGTGACGCTTCGCGGTAATCCTGAGGTCGGATAGCGATCCCAAAAATTATTGCGGACAGTTACCCCCCCAAACTGGGTAGGTAAGTGTCCGCAATAATTCCGGGCGCCTGGCGGTCACCCGGAAATGCAGGGATAAATCCGTTTTGTGTGGCGCCCACCACCCGGCCACCCACGCGCCGGCCCCGGTCCCCGGCCGCGGGTCCGCGCCGCCAGCCGGCCGCCACCCCGTAAATGGCTGGTTCAACTGATGCCGCGCCGCGGTTGAACGGTGTTCACCTGGCGGTGACGACAATACGCGGGCAATCTATTACGGTTCAGTGCAATTGATGCGTGAAATGAAGGAGAGAATCCATGACAGACGCTCACCGTGGCGAATACGACGCCATTGTGATCGGCGGGGGACCGGCTGGTTCCGCCTACGCGATGACGCTGGCGCGCGGCGGTCACACCGTGCTTGTCCTGGAACGGGAGGAGTTCCCGCGGTTCCACATCGGGGAGAGCTTCCTGCCGCATACCGCGGAGATGCTGCACCAGCTCGGCCTGCTCGAGCGGGTCTACGCGGGCGGATTCGCGACGAAGTTCGCGCTCGAACTGTGCGGCGGCGACAAGTGGTCGCGGCGGGTGGCCATGGCCGACGCCGGAGCGCCGTACCGGACCCAGGCGCCGTCGGTCGAGCGCGCTCACTTCGACAAGATCCTGCTCGAGGCGGCGTCCGACGAGCCGAACGCCACGGTCCTGACCCAGGCCCGGGTGACCGACCTGATCTTCTCCGGCGAGCGGCTGGCTGGCGTCCGGTATCTGCATAACGACGAATCTTGCACCGCCACGGCCACGTTCGTCGTCGACGCCAGCGGACGGGCCGGGGTGGTGGCCAGGGCACTCAAGCTCAGGAAGACCGACGGGCATTTCAAGATGGCGGCGATCTTCAAGCACTTCGCCGGCCTCGACGAGCGGAACAACCCGGGCGTGCCCGGCGACACCCAGATCGGCGTGGCGGATATCGGCTGGGTCTGGGCGATCCCGGTCCGCCCGGACGCGATCAGCGTCGGGGTGGTCGTCCCTGTCGACATGATGCGGAAGTCGCGTCCGGAGGACCTGTTCGAGGCCTATCTCGCCAAGCAGCCCCGCATCCAGCAGCGGCTCACCGGGACCGAGCCGCTCAGGCCGCTGGCCGGCGAGCAGAACTTCGAGTACCACGCGGAGAAGCTGGCCGGGCCCGGCTACTTCATCGTGGGGGACGCGGGCTGCTTCACCGACCCGGTGTTCTCCTCCGGGGTCTACCTCGGCCTGGTCACCGGCCGGCGGGCCGCCGAAGAGTCCCTCGCCTGCCTGCGCGGGGAGGCTGCCGAGGCGAACGCGACGCAGCGGTACGACCGTTTCTTCAAGACCGGGTACGAAACGTATTTCCGGCTCATCAGCGCGCACTACGACTCGCGGCGGCCGGTGCAGGGCCAGTACCTGCGGCACCTGTTCAGCGAGGTGGATGCCGAAACCAAATACCAGGTGCTCGCGCTCGGCGGAGATTTCTTCACCCAGAACAATCCGTGTGTGAACCGTCTGCGAGCGGAGAAGGAATGGGCGCTATTCGGCGATTTCGAGCCGCTTTACGGATGCCCGGTGTACGGCGAGCGGCCGGCCAGTCTGCTCGCGGCCTGACGGGAGCACCATGACTGACGACACCGACCGTCCCGTAATCGGCGTCTGCGCTAACCTGGTCCGCGCGAAATGGGCCATCTGGGATCGTCAAGCCACGCTGATCATGCACAGCTATATCGAGCTGATGGCGGCCGCGGGGTGCGTTCCCGTCGTCCTGCCTGCCCTGCCGGAGGCCGGCGCGGCGGCCGCCCGGCTGGACGGACTGCTGCTGCCCGGCGGCACCGACCTGGATCCCGCGTTGTACGGGGCGCCGGGGCATCCGGCGACCCAGCACCCGAGCCCCGGTCGCGACGCGGCGGAGATCGCTCTTGCCCGCGCCGCGATCAGCATCGGGCTGCCGGTTCTCGGCATCTGCCGCGGCCTTCAGGTGCTCAACACCGTGTGCGGCGGCACCCTGCACCAGCACCTGCCCGACATCACCGGGCACGACGGGCATGAACCCGGGCCGGGAGTCTTCGGCGCGCGGCCGGTGCGACTGGAGCGCGGCAGCCGGATCGCCGAGATCCTCGGGACTGACACCGCGACCGTGCCGTGCCACCACCATCAGGCCATCGACCGCGTCGGCGACGGGCTCGTGGTAACCGCCCGGTCCGACGACGGGATCATCGAGGCGGTCGAACTGACCGGCCACCCGTTCGCCGTGGCCGTGCAGTGGCACGCCGAAGAAGACGGGGGAGGAGCCGACCGGCTGTTCGGCGCCCTGATCGACGCGGCCAGGACCCGCCGCCTGAGCGGGGCGCGCGGTATTCCCGCGCGCGTCTGACCGTTCAACCGTGGGAAACCCCCAGTCGAACGCGCACATAGGACGCGGATGGCCATTCGCGCACCCAGCACGCGGCCTCCCCGGGCCGCGATTGCCTGATATGCGCGTTATGTCTGCCATTGCGGTCGGCTTTGGTGTCAGAAAAGGGCTTCGTGGCAGAAAAGGGTGCGGATCTGGCGCCTTTCTTGCCACGAAGCCCTTTATTGACACGGGAGTACTTGCTCTAGTGCCCTCTCAGCCTCGTTTGTCACTCCAGCATCACTCATGGTCATGGAAAAGAAGGTCGGGCAGGGCGAGCAGGGTCGGCGGATCGATGAGCTGGGCCGGGCGGAGCCGGACGGCGGCGCGGGTGACCGCGTTCGCCCTCACCGTGACCGGGATCTGGCCGCCGGTGAGCAATCCCTGACCGGGACCGGCCGCGGCCACGGCCTGGATGAACCACGTGCCCACCGGCACATCCGGCAGCGTGTAGCCGCCGGGCGCGTTCACCAGCACGGCGGCGGCCGGCCGGTGCTGGAGGATGGGAGTGCGGAAGGCTCCCAGGTAGGCCCGGCCGGCCACGCCGCCCGCGGGCAGGCTGATCGTGCCGGTCACCGCCCCGTGAGACGCGACGGTATCGTGCTCCGCCCGCGGCATCCCGAAGCCGCCATTCCACGAGATTCGGCGGAACCGGCCGGGAGAGACACCCACGCTCCGGGTGAAATGATTCGTGAAAGAACCGACGCTGTTATAGCCAACCGCGAGCGATACATCGGTTATCCGCATTGAGGTGGTCTGCAGCAAGCGCTTAGCTTGGTAGATACGTACCGTCGCGAGAAATCTGGCCGGCGTGACGCCGGTCGCATTACGGAACACGCGCGCGAAGTGGAACCTGCTGAGCAGGGCGGCCGCCGCGAGCTCGGTTATGGACAATGGCTCGCTGTAGCTCTCCCAGATGCGCGCTATTGCGCGTTCAACGGTCTGGTCCATGGCCAGTACACTGCGTTATATCCATCGTGGTCTAATCCAGTTCCGCTCGGGCGGCACTCGCACCGGCCTTGACGGCAGCGGCGTAGCAAGATACGAGATGAAACGGGTCGGCGGCTGCCGCAAGCTGGGACATATGAACGGCATTAAATGCCCGGATATCGGCCAGTGAATTCAGGGGAGATCGTATGACGATGCCAGAGCCGCCCACCGTTCCGTTGCCGGAGCGTGGGTCGCGCGCGGCGACGACAACCGATCACGTCCGCCGCTTGCGGGAAGTCCGTGACCTGGCCATCCGCGGTGACGAACTCGCGACCGAGCGCCAGCACGCCAAGGGGAAGCTGACCGCGAGAGAACGGCTTGAGCACCTGCTGGACCGGGGTTCGTTCACCGAACTCGACCTGTTCCGGCGGCGGACGTCAGGCGCGCCGGGAACCGCGGACCCGTTCACCGACGGCGTGGTGACCGGGTCGGGCACCATTCACGGCCGCCGGGTTTTCGCGTTCGCCCAGGACTTCCGCGTCCTCGGCGGTTCCCTGGGGCAGGCCCACGCCGAGAAGATACACAAGGTCATGGACCTGGCCCTGGCGGCGGGAGCTCCGCTCATCGCGCTCAACGACAGCGGCGGCGCCAGGATCCAGGAGGGCGTCACCGCCCTGGCCGGCTACGGCGGCATCTTCCGCCGGAACGTGCGTGCCTCCGGCGTGATCCCGCAGATCAGCGTCATCCTGGGGCCGTGCGCCGGCGGCGCGGCCTACTCTCCCGCGCTTACCGACTTCGTCTTCATGGTCCGCGACACCTCGCACATGTTCCTCACCGGGCCGGACGTGATCAAAGCCGTGACCGGGGAGTCCGTCACCCACGAGGAACTGGGCGGCGCCAATGTGCACGCCGAGACTTCGGGCCTGGCCAGCTTCGTCTACGACGACGAGCGGACCTGCCTTGAGGACGTCCGCTACCTGGTCTCGCTGCTGCCCGCCAACAGCCACAGCCTGCCCGTGGTGTGCGCGACCAGCGACCCGCCCGACCGGCGGTGCCCGCGGCTCGCGGACATCGTGCCGGCCGACCCGAAGTCCTGCTACGACATGCGCGAAGTGATCGCCGAACTGGTGGACGACGGCGAGTTCATGGAGGTGCACGAGTACTGGGCACAGAACATCGTGTGCGCGCTGGCCAGGCTGGCCGGCCGCACCGTAGGGATCCTGGCGAACCAGCCGCTGGTCAAGGCCGGCGTCCTGGACATCCATGCCTCGCAGAAGGCGGCCAGATTCGTGCAGCTGTGCGACGCGTTCAGCATCCCGCTGGTCTCGCTCGTCGACGTGCCCGGGTTCCTGCCCGGCATCGATCAGGAGCACCAGGGCATCATCCGGCACGGCGCCAAGCTGCTGTACGCGTACTGTGACGCCACCGTCCCGCGCGTGCAGGTCATCCTCCGCAAGGCCTATGGCGGCGCGTACATCGTGATGGACTCGCGATCCATCGGCGCGGACCTGTCGTTTGCCTGGCCAGCCAACGAGATCGCCGTGATGGGCGCCGACGCGGCCGTGGGCATCATCCATCGCAAGGATCTCGCGGCCGCCAGCTCCCCCGAGGAGCTGCGCGCGAAGCTCGTCGAGGACTACAAGGCCGAGCTGATGCATCCCTACTACGCGCCCGAGCGAGGCCTGGTCGACGATGTGATCGACCCCGCCGATACGCGCGTCGCGGTCACGCGGGCGCTGGATATGCTCAGCGATAAACGGGCGGAACTGGCGCCGCGCAAGCACGGGAATCCGCCCGCATAGCCGCCGTCGTCCTTGGCGATTAAGGGCCGTTCGGGTAAGAATGGCCGCATCCAATAAATGATTAAGGATGCGGTATATGAACTGTGAGGCTATGCATCTGAACATCCAGCTCCTCGGTCCGCTGAACGTGGAGCTTAAGGCGACGCAGATGACGCCTTCTGCCCCTAAGCAACGCCAGGTGCTGGCGCTGCTCGCGCTGAATGCGGGCCGGGTTGTCACAGTGTCCACCTTGATCGAGGAATTGTGGGGAGACCGCCCGCCGCGCAGCTATGCCACGACGCTGCAGACCTATGTGCTGCAGATCCGCAATGCGCTGGCGGCGGCCCTGCCGGGCGTGCCGGCCGTGCGTGGCGTGCTCAGCACGCGGCACTCCGGTTACCAGCTCGAGGCCGGCTGCCGGACCGATGTCGAGGAGTTCACCCGGCTCGCGAACGCGGGTCGCGAGGCCGCCGAGCAAGGCGACCACCGCGTCGCCGCCGAGCAGCTCGGCCGCGCGCTGCGGGTCTGGCGCGGGCCGGCGCTGGTGGACGTGGGGCTGGGACGCGTCCTGGAACTCGAGGCCGCGTCGCTGGAGGAGACCCGGCTCGGGATCTTCGAGCGGCGCGTGGAGGCAGACCTGGCGCTCGGCCGGCACAACGACATGCTGGGCGAGCTGACCCTGGCCTCGGCGCGCAATCCCATGAACGAGATCCTGAGCGCGTACCTGATGATCGCGCTGTACCGCTCGGGGCACGTCGGACGCGCGCTGGAGGTCTTTCACCGGCTCGGCTCGGTGCTGGATGAGGAGCTGGGCGTCGCGCCGTGCGCGAGGATGCAGCGCCTGCACGCCGCGATGCTGTCCGGGGATCCGGCGCTGGAGTCGCCGTCCTGGTCGACGACGCAGCTCTACGCCGACCTCTTTTCCCGAACCTGAAATCCGAGCAGAAGGCGAGCAAGGAAATGCAGAGCACTTTGATCATCGGTCGGTTCCGGCCGGATGTGCCGTCGGCGGAGGCCGAGGTCGCCGGGCTCTTCGAGGCGTTCGACCGGACCGACATGCCCCATCGCATGGGCACCAGGCGCCGGGAGCTCTTCACGTTTCACGGCCTGTACGTCCATATGCAGGATTTCGACGACGGGACGAACAACAGCAAGCAGATCCTGGACGCGCGTACCGACGCTCGCTTCGTCCAGATCAGCGCCGACCTGAAGGCCTTCCTCGAAGCGTACGATCCGGCGACCTGGCGGTCCCCCGCCGACGCGATGGCGAACCGCTTCTACCACTGGGAAGCGCAGGGCTGAGGGAACGATAGACGCATCGCCAATGCATCAAAAGTTGTAGCCAGACTGCTTCCACGGACGGGTTCTTTGGGGGAATTGCGGGCCCGCTGAATCCACGTTAGAAATGACACGTCATGGAAGCAAGCGAGAATCTGATGGGCGACGCAAAGCCGTTCCGTCGCTACCGGCGGATGCCCTCGTTCCGGCTGCGAGACAGGACGTGGCCGGATAAGTGCATCGAACGCGCGCCTCGGTGGCTGTCGACCGATCTCAGGGACGGCAATCAAGCCCTGCCGGAGCCGATGAATCCGGAGCGCAAGCTCAGGATGTTCGAGCTGCTGACGCGCATGGGCTACAAGGAGATCGAGGTGGGATTTCCGGCGGCGAGCCGGGATGACTTCGAATTCGTCCGTCTGCTCATCGGCAAGGACCTGATCCCGCGCGACGTGCGAATCTCGGTGCTTACGCCGGCGCGTAGCGAATTGATAGATCGTACGATCGAATCGCTGGCAGGCGCACATAGCGCCACCGTCCACCTGTACAACGCCACCGCCCCGTTCTTCCGTCGCGTCGTATTCGGCGTCGACCGCGATGCCTGCCTCGCCATGGCGACGCGGGCCGCGGCCCGGGTGATGCGGGCGGCGGCGCGGCTCGACGGCTGCGAGCTTGGGCTCGAATACTCACCGGAAGTATTTACCGAGACCGAGCCGGAATTCGCGCTCGAGGTGTGTGCGGCGGTATCCGGCCTCTGGCAGCCCGGGCCGGGGCGGGAAATCATTCTTAACTTCCCGGCGACCGTGGAGCGAACGACACCCAACGTTTTCGCCGATCGGATCGAATGGCTGAGCCGGCAGCTGCCGCGACGCGCGCATACTTGCCTGTCGGTTCACCCGCACAATGACCGTGGCACCGGAGTCGCCGCCGCCGAGCTGGCAATGCTGGCGGGGGCGGAACGAATCGAGGGATGCCTGTTCGGCCACGGCGAGCGGAGCGGCAATGTGTGCCTGGTGACGCTCGGCATGAACCTGCTCAGCCATGGCGTCGATCCCGGGATCGACTTCTCGAGCCTCGACGGAGTACGCCGGACCGTGGCGGAGTGCACGGGTATTCCCAGCCATCCGCGGCATCCCTATGCGGGAGAACTCGTCTACACCGCGTTCTCCGGTGCCCACCAGGACGCGATCAAAAAGGGCTTCGATGAGATGGCGCAGGTCGCCGCCGCCAGCGGAGTCAACGAGTCACAGCTGTGCTGGGACATGCCCTACCTTCCGATTGATCCGAAGGACGTCGGCCGCGGCTATGAGGCGGTGATCCGGGTCAACAGCCAATCGGGCAAAGGCGGGGTTGGCTATGTGCTGAAATCCGCCCACGGTTTCGATCTCCCCAAGGCGCTGCAAACGGAATTCTCCACGGCAGTCCAGGCGGCTGCCGAGGACTCCGGCACCGAGATCCCGAGCGAGCGGCTCTGGCGGCTATTCGATAGTGAATACCTGCTCAGCGAGCCGGTAGCGGCGCTATTGGTCCGCATCGGTGCCCAGCACTCAGCAACGAGCGTCGAGGAATTGACCGACCGGCTCCTTGCCTTGAAAAGCCGGCTAGCGGCCCGGGGTGGCGCTGACGTCGCTTACTTCACGGACCGCGTCGCGGCCGAGATCACGTCGCTGGGCGTGCCTGCCGAGGTGCTCCAGACGCATTCGCAGGTACTGGAGCGAAGCGGTCAGACGGTGGTTTACGCGCGATGCCTGGTCCGCTTCCCGACGTGGGGCGTTGGCGTAGCCCGAAGTACCGTGGATGCATCACTAAAGGCCGTACTCGCCGCCGTTATCCGCGCTTACCAGGCGCATGACGAGGAGGGGAAACCGCTTGTCGTTCCGCGCGCTCGAACCCGAGAACGTGACGATGACCGCGACCTCTCCTTGTGCGGCGACCGTTCCTAAGGGATAGCTGATAGCCGGCGGTCGCGCATCGGTTGCTTATCGTGGAGACTGAAAATCATAGCCCGGCCGGTCTTGCTTCCCCGGCAATCGGACTGGGCACGGCGGCTTTCACCGGAGCCTACGGCGCGGTCAGCCGCAGCGAGTGCCGGAAGGTCATCGGCGTTGCACTTGACAGCGGCGTCCGGTTGATCGACACGGCCGACTTCTATGCGAGCGGCGACACGGAGCGGCTGCTCGGCGAGGCGCTTTCCGGTCGGCGTGACGAGGCGCTGATCGCCACCCACGGTGGCCTGCGAACCGCACCCGACGGGTCCGGCACCATCGCCGACGGACGCCCGGCGTACCTCGAGAGGGCGTGTGCCGCGTCGCTGCGGCGGCTGCGAACCGACCGCGTCGACCTTTATTACCTGTCCCGGATCGACCCGCGCGTCCCGGTCGCGGACAGCGTGAGCAAGCTCGCCGAGCTGGTCGCGGCGGGAAAGATCCGGCGGATCGGCTTGTTCGACCCGTCGGCGGACGAGCTACGGCTGGCGCACGCGGTGCACCCGGTCAGCGCGATCGCCGTCGAGTATTCGCTGCGCCACCGTGCCGCGGAGAACTCGGTACTCCGGGCGGCGGCGGAGCTGGGCGTGACCGTGGTGGCTTACTGTCCGTTGGCCCGCGGCCTGCTGGGCGGGACCAGGTACCCGGCTTCGCCGCGGGATCGGGACGCCCTGCGGGTCATGGAGGCGGAGGCCGCGGACCTGGACATCGGGCTGGCGCGGCTCGCGCTGGCGTGGCTGCTCGACTGCCGGCGCGTGATCGCGGTCCCCGGCACCCGCAGCAGCGCGCACGCGGAGATGAACGCCTCCGCGATCGGCATCAAGCTGTCGCCGCGGACCTGCGCTCGCCTTGGCCCGCTGTTCCCGCCGTGACCTAGCCGGGTTCCGCATCGCGGCGCCCGGGTAGGGGCACCACGAGTTCGACGTGGGTGCCCTGGCCGGGTGAGCTCGACAGGCTCAGGCTCCCGCCGACCAGCGCCGCCCGCTCCCGCATCGTGACCAGGCCCGCGGATTCGGCCGGATCGCGGGAACTGTAGGACTGAAGGTCGAAGCCTCGTCCGTCGTCTTCGACCCGGGCACGCAGCTCATGCGGTGCCATCTGGACGGCGATCAGCACCAGCCGCGGGCTGCCGTGGGCGATCGCGTTGCGCAACGCCTCCCGGATGATCATGAAGACCTCGTCGAGGACGGTGGGAGCCGCCCAGGTCTCGTCACCGCTGACGCGCAACCGCACATCACGTTCGGGTGCGGCGGCGGCGATGTAGTCGGTGAGCGCCTTCTCCAGGCTCGTCACCGGATCCTTGCGCAGATCCGATATCACCAGACGGAGCCGTACCATGGCCTCGGTGAGCGCGTTCCTGGCCAGCGTGGTGTGCTGCGCCGGGTCGACGGGCTGGCCGGGGGTGGCGAGCTCGGACAGCTCAAGCTGGCGCAGGGCACCGCTCACTCCCTCGCCCAGCCGGTCGTGCAGCTCACGCGCGATGCGGTGCCGCTCGTCCAGATGCGCCCGGTGAATGCGGTCGAGCAAATACCCGGTGTAAGAAAGACTTGCCTCCCTGATTCTCATATTGATGCTTTCATTGAGCGCGAGCATGGCAATCATGAAGGCATGCAGCAGACCGTCGTCTTCGGCGACGTGCGGCGTTAGCGTCCCGACGGTAACGTTGAAAAATATCATGGCGGCGCGCAGCGAATCGGCTGGGCTGAGTTCGCTCCCCGCTCGGGTCTCGCCAATTGTCCAGGCGAGCCGCTTGTAGCTCTCGTCGATCTGGACACTGTCCGCTCGGACGCTTTCCACCACGTCGGTAATGATGTCGCTGCCGTTTGCCAGAACCTGCTGCCTGGCTCGTGGCTCGGCCACAAGCGGGCTGTGCAGTGCGACGAGGCTTTCCGTATAGGATTCCAGGATTGCCGCGCGGTCGCCTTCGATAAGCCTGGCAAAACGCTCGCCGCTCGCAACAGGCTGTCCAAGAGAGTCGCCCGCTGAACCGTCGGCCATGAGTTTCCCTAGAGGGAGCGATACCGGCTCTCGTCGCCGCCAGCTTATCACGCACATCGGTCCCTGAATCAGCGTGACAGTTGGTTAACAGGGTGGCGGTGACGAGCAGCATGCAGATGTTGGTGGCGTACTGGGTGAGCATGAAGCACCGGTAAGGCAGCCGGGATCCCGACGCTACGCGGGTCAGGCTCAGCAGCGCGATCGTGACAGCGCCGGCCGCCAAGGTGGCCGCGGGCCAGCGCAGCGGCCGCGAGTCATAGGTCGCCGCGGCGCAGCAGACAACGGCGATGACGACCGCCGCCCCGGCGATGACCCGCCGGGTGGCCGACTCGCCCCACAGGACCGGCAGGGTCCGCCGGCCGGCCGCGGCATCTCCGGGAACGTCGGAGAGGTCTTTCGCCGGGGCGCCGATGAACGCCATCCAGGCCGACATCGTGACCGCGAACGCGACCGGGCCGGGAGCGGGATGGCTCCAGTCGGTCCCCGCCTGACTGGTGAACCCGACGAAATACGCGCCGAACCCCAGTGCGGCACCGACCACCGCGACGCCGGCGACCCGGCGTTTGAGGGCGCCGGGGCAGGCGGAGTACTGCCAGCCGAGCGCCAGGATCGCGATGAGCGTGGCCGAGCGCGGCATGCCTTCGGGTAGCGCGCAGGCAAGGGATACCGCTGCCGCCGCGGCCGCGGTTCGGGCGGCGACCCGCCGGGGCAGCGTGCCAGACGCGATGGGCCGCCGCGAGCCGTTCACGCGGTCTTCGCGCACGTCCATTATCCCGTTGCACAAGTAGATGGCGAAAATCGCCATCTCCCAGGTGACGGCCCCGGCCACGGCGTCGCCGAGTCGCAGCCGTCCGGCGATCCGGGCGCCCGCTCCCACTCCGACGGCGAAACGGATGAGATGAATTCCGAGCACGGACGGACGCGCTTCCGCTATGCATTGTCCGGCCATCGTCAGGAATCGCCAGACGCCGGCGGTGGCAAGTCCGCGTGACATGACCGATGTGCTCATAGCGATAGTTAGCCTAGCGAACTTCTCGGGGCAAGCGGCGCTATCGTCAGGCGCACCGGCCCTGCAACTTCCGACCACCTCCACGGGCTGCGGGCCTGGGTGCGGGTTAGCGCGCTTGTTGCGCAGGCTCCCCGCGGCGCCCGCTTCTTTGCGAGGACGTTCGTTGGTCCGCGAGGGGCTCGAAATTATTGCGGACAGTTACCCCCAGATCGGATCCTGCTGGCTTATTTCCAGGGCGTGCCCGGATCGCTGGCCGTCCGGATCGCTGGCCGTCCGGATCACTGGCCGCCCGGCGGGTCAGCGGCAGGCTCGATGGACCCTCGGTTAACGTGGCGGATTGTCCCTTTGTGGTAGCGGGACCCCTGGTTACGGGGGTCGATCCTCCACAAGGGGGAAATCGTCCACGTTGTTGACGGGACTGCCGGTGCGTTCCTATCCCGGTAGTCGCACACTGCACTCCAGGCATAGGCAGCGCGCGGCCACGCCCCGCGGCCTGCCGGCGGCCGGCACGGCCACGCGCGCCCAATTCGCCAGCAGGGTTCGGATTGGGGGGGAACTGTCCGCAATGTTTCCGGATGCCTCCTGGAGCTTTGCGGGTTGGTGCCTTACGGCCTGATCTGGATCGGGCCGCCGCCGGTGCTCACCGAGATCACGCGGCGAGCGCTGGCGTTCGTGGGGATGCCCGCCCACGTCCCGCCCTGGTCGTCGTTGGCCGTGAGGGCGTACGGGCCGCCGGGCACGCTGAGCGCGGCACCGCCGCCGTCGGTGCTGACCGTCACGCTGTCGGGCGACGCGACGAACACGACCGTCGCGTCGCCCCCTGCGGTGGTGATCGCGGCCGTCGTCGTGGTCACGCCGCGCGCGGTCACCGAACCGCCGTCGGTGTCGGCGCTGAGCGGGCCGGTCAGGCCGGTCACCCGCAGATCGCCGCCGCCGGTGGCGACGGTGAGCGGTCCCGCGATCCGGGTGGCGGTCACCGACCCGCCGTCGGAGTCCACGTCCGTCCCGGCGGTCCCGGATACGGTCACGTTGCCGCCGTAGCTGTCCACGGCGGCGCTGACCCCTGGCGGCACGATGACCGCGTAGCTCACGTCGCAGTTGTGGTCGCCGTCGTCGCACGCCGGATCACCCAGGCTGAGGTGGCCGTGGCTGACCGTCTGCTCGAGCGGCGGCGCGCCGCTTTCCGGCAGGTCCCACTCCAGTCGCTCGGTGACCCGCACCTGCCGGACGTCCGCGGTGGTCACCGACACGTCGTCGCCGTAACTCCGCACGGTCACGCTGGTGACCGGGCCGGCCACGGTGAACGTCCTGGTCGGCTCCGCGTGAGTGTCATGCCACGACACGCCCGCCGAGACAATGAGCCGGGTACCGGCGATGCCGGCGGCCACGATGGTAACTACGCCCACCAGGCCCCAGAGCGTGCGTACGATTACCGTGCGCATGGCAGGTCCACGGTGAGCAGGGTCGGGCCGCCGGCCGGACTGGTTATCTCGAAGGTGCCGTCGACCGATTCCGCGCGCTTGGCGAGGCCGGCCAGGCCGGTGCCGCGGCTGGCGTCCGCGCCGCCCACGCCGTCGTCGCTGACGATGATGTGCAGCCGGTCGCTGGTCCGTTGCACGTACACCTCCGCCTGGCTGGCCTGCGCGTGCTTGGTGATGTTGGTCAGGCCTTCGGACACCACGAAGTAGGCGACGGCCTCGACGACGGGCGCCGGACGGCGGGGCACGTCCACGGTCAGCTTGACCGGGATCCGCATCCGGGCGGCCACACCGGACAGCGCGGCATCAAGGCCGCGGTCCTCGAGCACCGCGGGGTGCAGGCCGCGGACCAGGTGCCGCAGTTCGGTGAGCGCGGCCTTGGCCTCCTCGTGCGCCTCCGCGATTGCCTCGCGGGCCTCCTCGGCCGTGGTGGTCTGTGCGCGGGCCATGCCGAGGTTCATGGCCAGGGAGACCAGCCGCTGCTGGGTGCCGTCGTGCAGGTCCCGCTCCAGCCGGCGTCGCTCCGCGTCCGCCGCGTCCACGACGCCGGCCCTGGTCTTGGCGAGCTTCGCCACCCGGTGCTCGAGTTCCTCCGCGCGGCTCGGGCCGAGCAGTTCCCTGGCCGCCCAGCCGTCCAGCGAACTGACCCAGCTGGTCACGGTCGGCGCGGCCAGCAGCAACGCGATCCCCCCGGCGGTCAGATAGATGTCGACCGGGATGCCGAGCAGGTGCGGCAGGTGCGCGTTGGGCGAGGCCGACCAGCCGCGCTTGAGCATGCTGTCCGGGTTGAGGTCCCAGGCGTATGTGTACACCAGCGCGTAGAGCGCGCCGGCCAGCCAGCAGCAGAGGGCGGCGAGTGCGGCCGCCGCGAGCAACGGCGCGACCACCAGGTGATAGGCGAGCTGCCGCCAGGTCGACCGGGCCTGAAGGGCGATCACGATCCCGTCGCGGCTCAGTCGCCCGGGGATGACCGGCTGGGGCGGGATCTCGATACCCGCCGTGGTGCGCAGCCGGTGCCGCTGGATCCACGTCAGCGCGGGCACCAGGAAAAAGCTCAGGATCAGGAACAGCAGCGACCACATCACCCGCGGTCTCGCCCAGCCCATCCCGACGACGACAACCGGCGTGGCGGCCTGGACCGGGATCCCTGCCGCGAGGAACAGGATCCGGTTCCAGCTCCGTGGCGACCACGGGGCGCGTCCGGTCAGAAGGGCCATGCGTTCCACGGTACGTCCCCTGGTCAGCCGCCACCATCCAGCGCGCTGCACGCCGTTTGGTGAAGCTAGCTGCACCACCAATTCGGGCTTCTGGCCCACTGCGCACGGCGGCCCCCAAGGGCATTCTTGGCGCATGGATGAAGTGATCCGGCTCGAGAGCGTAACCAAGATCTACCAGGCGGGCTCGCCGCCCGCGCTGGCCGGCGTCAGCATGGCCGTGTCGCCGGGGGAGGTGGTGGCGGTCATGGGGCCGTCGGGCAGCGGCAAGTCGACGATGCTCAACCTCATCGCCGGGCTGGACAAGCCCACCTCGGGCACGGTCACCGTGGCCGGACAGCGGATCGACAGCCTCGGCGAGGCCGCGCTTGCCCGGTTCCGCGCCCGGCACGTCGGCATCGTCTTCCAGTTCTTCAACCTGCTCGACGATCTGACCGTCGCGGACAACGTGCTGCTGCCCGCTCAGCTCGCCGGGGCTTCCCGGCGCCAGGCACGGGGGCGCGCCGAGGAGCTGCTGGCGCGGATGGGCATCGCGGAGCACCGCGACGCGTACCCGGCGCGGCTGTCCGGCGGGCAGCGGCAGCGGGTGGCGATCGCCCGTGCGCTGGTCAACTCGCCCGAGCTGCTGCTCGCCGACGAGCCGACCGGGGCGCTGGACACCGCGACCGGGCAGGAGATCGGCAGGCTGCTGCGCGAGCTGAACGCCGGCGGGCAGACCCTGGTGCTGGTCACCCACGACCCGGCGCTCGCGGACAACTACGCGGCCCGCACCGTCCGCCTCGTCGACGGGCACACGGCCGGGGCGGTGGTGCGGTCATGAGCTGGCTGGGTCCGGTCATGACCGCCACCGGCGGCATCTGGCGGCACAAATTGCAGGCCGGTGTCATCGGCATCGTGCTGCTCATCGCCACCGCGTCGGCGACGCTCGGCCTCGCCCTGCTCGCGGCCAGCAACGCGCCGTTCCGCGCCGCGTTCGCCGCCCAGCACGGCGCCCACGCCACGATCAGCGCCGACCCGGCGCGCGCCAGCACGGCGCGGCTCGATCAGACCCGGTCCCTGCCGGGAGTCACCGCCGCCGCCGGCCCGTTCGCCGTGGCCACCGTGCAGACTGACCAAGGCGGCCAGCCGTCTGGTCAGTTCGTGCTGGCCGGGCGTCAGGCCGCGAGCAGCCCGGTCGACAACCTGGTGCTGAACGAGGGCCACTGGGCGGACGGCCCCGGCCAGCTGGTGCTCGACGGGAGCCCGGGCGAGGGCACCAACCTGGGTGACACGTTCACGGTAACCGGCATCGACGGCAGCCCGGTGCTGACCGTGGTCGGCTTCGCCAACTCGATCACGAACACCGCCGACGGCTGGGTTACCCCGGCCGAGGCCGCGCGGCTCCAGCAGGCAGGCGCCCCGGCGAGCACGCAGATGCTGTACCGGTTCGCCAGCGCCGGCACTTACGCCAAGGTCCGCGCCGACGTCACCGAGGTCGCCAATGCGCTGCCCGCCGGCGCGGTGACCGACTACGGCTCCTGGCTCAGCTCGGCGGACCAGGCCACCGGCAACGGCGCGATCATGGAGCCGTTCGTGGTCGCGTTCGCGCTGATCGGCCTCATCATGGCGGTGCTGATCGTGGGCAACGTGATCAGCGGCGCCGTGGTCGCCCAGTACCACCGGATCGGCGTGCTGAAGAGCCTCGGGCTGACCCCGGGACAGGTCGTGGTCGCGTACCTGAGCCGGGTCGGCTGGCCGGCCCTCGGCGGCTGCCTGGCCGGCGTGGTGGCAGGCAACGTGCTCGCGCAGCCGGTGCTGAAGCAGTCGTCCGAGGCATACGGGGTGGGCAGCCAGAGCGTGCCCTGGTGGGCCACGGTCGCCGCCCCGCTCGGCATGCTGGCACTGACCGCGCTGGCCGCGCTCGGCCCGGCGCTGCGCGCTGGACACCTGTCCGCCGCGCAGGCGATCGCCGCGGGCCGGGCGCCGCGGGCGGGCCGCGGGTATGCGGCGCACCGGCTCGCGGCCAGGCTCCGGCTGCCGCGACCGGCCGGTCTCGGGCTCGCCGCGCCGTTCGCCAGGCCCGCGCGCACCATGGTGACGCTCGCCGCGGTCGCGTTCGGCGCCACCGCGGTGATCTTCGCGTTCGGGCTGAGCTCGTCGCTGAGCCGGGCCGCGGCGAGCCAGACTCACTCCGGCACCATCCAGGTGGAGGTCCAGCCGTTCGGTCCCGGCCGGGGCACGGGCCCGTTCCAGTCCCCTGGCGCGGCGCAGGACGCGGCCGCCGAGGCCGTGCTGCGCGCCCAGCCGGGCACGGCACACGAGGTGGCCCTCTACACCAACGACGTCAAGGTCGGCGGCATCGCGGGCAGCGTCCGCGCCCAGGCGTTCGCGACAGATGCGTCCTGGACGGGGTTCGGCATCATCGCCGGGCACTGGTACGACGCACCGGGCGAGGTGGACGTGAGCACCTCGTTCCTGGACCAGAGTGGCCTGGCCGTCGGCGGCACCGCGCTGGTGAACACCGGGACGGCCACGGTCACCGTGCACATCGTCGGCGAGGTCTTCCGGCCGGGCACCAGGCCGTACGTGTATGGCAGCACCCAGACGCTGGCCGGCCTGGGCAGCCGGGCGAACCTCCAGGAGTTCTACGTCGGCCTGCGGCCGGGCACCAGCACGTCCGGGTACCTCCACGCGGTCAACGCCTCCCTCGGGTCGAGCAGTCCGTGGACGGCCACGGCGCAGGAAACCGGCGGCAAGTTCTACACGATCGCCAGCGCGCTGATCGGACTGCTGGCGCTCATGGTCGCGGTCGCCGCCGGGCTCGGCGTGCTCAACACCGTGCTGATGACCACCCGGGACCGGGTCCATGACCTGGGCATCTTCAAGGCACTCGGCATGCGTCCCGGCCAGCTGCTCGTCATGGTGGTGTGCTGGACCGCCGGTCCCGCGATCCTGGCCGCGGTGATCGCCGCCCCAGCCGCGGTGCTGCTGAACAACGCGACGCTGAAGGCGATGGCCGGCACCGCGCACACCGGCATCCCGGCGAGCTTCACCGACGTGTTCCCGCCGGCCAGGCTCGCGCTGCTGTCCCTGGCGGCGCTGGTGATCGCGATCGCCGGGGCGGTGGCGCCAGCTAGCTGGGCGGCGCGGGCTCGCGCCGCCGTCGCGCTCCGCGCCGAGTAATTGCCGTAGCGTGTACCGCGTGACTGGCCAGCCAGAAGCCCGCCCCCGGGTGGTGATCGCCGAGGACTCGGTGCTGCTGCTGGCCGGCCTCACCAAGCTGCTGGAGAGTGCCGGGTTCGTGGTGGCGGCCACGGCCGGTGACGCCGCCGGGCTGCTCGCGGCCGTGGACCGGGAGCAGCCCGACGTGGTGATCGCCGATGTCCGGATGCCGCCCACCCACACCGACGAGGGGATCCGCGCGGCGCTGGCGATCCGCGGCGCGTGGCCGGACGTCTCGATCCTGGTGCTGTCGCAGTACGTGGAGGAGCGGTACGCGGCCGACCTGCTGTCGGCGAACACCAGTGGCGTGGGCTACCTGCTCAAGGACCGGGTGGCGGACGTGGCCGAGTTTCTCGACGCGTTGCGCCGGGTCGCGGCCGGCGGTACCGCGCTGGACCCCGAGGTGGTCGCCCAGCTGCTGGTGCGCCGCAGCGGGGATCCGCTGGACCGCCTGACCGAGCGGGAACGGGCCGTGCTCGCGCTGATGGCGGAGGGCCGCTCGAACGCCGAGATCGGCGCCGCCCTCACGATCACCGACAGCGCGGTGAGCAAGCACATCAACTCGATCTTCGCCAAGCTCGGGCTGTACCCGGGCGACCTCGGCCACCGCCGGGTGCTCGCGGTGCTGCGATACCTCGGCGCGGGCCCGTCGGCCACCTAGTCCTTGCGCCCGGTCACCGCGACGGTGACACCGACCGCGATCATGGCCAGGCCGCCGGCCCCGCCCACCATCGCGTACCGGCGCGGTGAGCTGGCGAACCAGGAACGCACCCCGCTGGCGGCCAGGCCCCAGGAGCAGTCGGTGATCGCCCCGATCGCGACCGGGATGAGGGCGAGCAGCAGCATCTGCACCGCCAGGTGACCGGCGGGACGGTTCACGAACTGGGGGAGGATGGCGCCGAACAGGATGTACGCCTTGGGGTTGGTAAGCCCGACGACGCCCCCGTCCCGGAACGCCCGCCAGCCCTGTTTCGGCGCGGGTGCGGCGGCCTCGAGCGCGGTGACCAGGTCCTTGCGATGCCGGACCGCGTGCACGCCGAGCCACACCAGGTACAGCGCGCCGGCCAGCTTGACCGCGAGGAAGACCTGGTCAGAGCGCTGCAGCAACGCGCCGAGCCCGACGGCGACCAGCGCCGCCACCACGTAGTTGCCGGACGCGTGACCGAGCGCGGTGGCCACCGCCGTGCGCCGTCCGTGCGACAGCGCCCGCCCCACGATGAACAGCACTCCCGGCCCTGGGATAACGATGAGCACCAGCGACGCGAGCGCGAACGCCAATGCCTGCCCGGTGGAAAACATGCCTTAACGGTAACTCCGATCCGGCTCAGCGGTAGCAGTAGGAGTCAGAGGACGCGTCGCCGCCCTCAAGGCGGACCTGATGCACGCGCAGGCCGTGGAACTGGTCGCCGTTCGGGAAAAATGCCTGGTCGAGGGTCAGCCCGCCGCCGGCCGCCGGGTCGGTGTCGATCTTGGCGAGCCAGGCGCCGACGCCGTCGGGATAGAACTGGTCGTCCCACGCGCCGTACAGCGAGTTGGACACGTACACGCGCTTGCCGTCGCGGCTGACCTCGACCATCTGCGGGCCACCGGCCAGCGGCTGGCCCGGCGCCGCCGGGTGCGCGACCCGGCCGGTGACGCCGCCAAGGCGGACCGAGCCCGCCTCGCGCGGATGGGCCGGGTCGCTGACGTCGTACTGCTTCAGCTCGCCGGTGCCGAAGCAGCTGACGTACAGGAACGTGTCGTCGACGGACAGGTTGATGTCGGTGACCAGCGGCGGCACCGCGCCGAACGGCTGGAGCGCGGGCGGCAGCGCCGCCGCGTCGGCCGGCTCGGGCGGTATCGTGATCACCTTGTCGGCCTGCCAGTGCCCGTTGTCCCGGTGCCAGCGCCACACGGACGCGGACAGGTCCTCGGTGCTGACCACCACGCCGACGAAACCCCAAGTGGCTTCCGGATCGTGCGACGGCCGCAGCTCGAGTGCCATCTGGTGCTGGTCACCCAGATCCACCCGCTCCAGGTGCCGGCCTGCCGCCAGGTCCCAGAAGTGCAGGGCGTGCCCGTACTTGCGGCCGAGCAGCAGTTCGGGGTTCACGCCGTCCTCGATCATCGACGGCGTGCCCCATTCGCTGGTGATCAGCGTGTTCTGGTTCAGGTGCCACCAGGCGTCGTAGGCCAGGTACTGCGGCCCCCGGTCGGTCTCCCAGGCGCGCAGCACGTCGAACGTGTCGTGGTCGAGCAGCGCGATGCCGCCGGGGCCGTCCGAGCCGTCGGCGCCGCCAAGGCACGACACGAAGATCCCGTCCGGACCGCAGTGCAGCGTGTGCGGCCGCGAGTAGCCGGCCTTGTCCGCGAGCTCGGCCGCGGTGATCGTCTTCACCAGCACCGGCTGGCGCGGGTCGGGCTCGGTGTCGTACACGTGGATGTTCGACGAGCGCAGCCCGGGCAGCAGCAGATAGCGCCGTCGCAGGTCGCCGTGGTGGCCGGCGTGCGCGAACGCGCTGCTGCACGCGTTCCAGCCGAAGTGGTGCAGCTCGTCGCCGCGCGTGGGCAGGTCGGCCCAGCCCACGACCTGCCCGTAGTCGGCCGCCCCCGGATCGGTACTCACGACCGCCAGCGCGTCAGGCCGCTGCGCCGACCGGTCGAACGCGACGACGTACGCGAGCGTCTCCGGCGGTGCGCTGATCGCGTCCGCGGGGCTTCGGTAGAACGTCGGGTCGATGACGGTCATGGCGCCTCCGATCTCAGTCACATTTCCGATTAATCCGACATGCTAATCGTGGCAGCCGCGCCCCGTCAGCCTGCCGTCGGGGCTGGGTGCGGGGCGGCTAGGCGGGGGCGTACTGGCTGGCTGGGCGGGGGATGCCGTAGTGGTCGCGGAGCGTGGGGCCGGTGTACTCGTCGCGGAGCAGGCCGCGCTTGACCAGGAGCGGGACGACGTGCTCGGTGAACGCCGCCAGGCCGGAGGGCAGCGCGGCCGGCATCACGTTGAAGCCGTCGGCCGCGCCGGACTCGGCCCATTCCTCGATCGTGTCCGCCACCTGCTCGGGCGTGCCGGCGAACGTGCGGTGGCCGCGGCCGCCGCCGAGACGGCCGATGAGCTGGCGCACCGTGAGGTTCTCCCGGCGGGCCAGATCGGTGACCAGCTCGTACCGGCTCTGCATGCCCTCGACCGGCGGGCGTTCGTACACCGACGCCGGCAGGTGGCCATCAAGCGGCAGCTGAACGACGGGAACCTCGAGGATCTGGGCCAGGTGCGCCAGGCCGTGGTCGGGGACGATCAGGTTCTCCAGTTCGTCCTCAAGCGCCCGCGCCTCCGCCTCGGTGGACCCGATGGTCGGCACCAGTCCGGGCAGGATCTTGATCTGGTCCGGGTCGCGCCCGAGGCGCCGGGCGCGACCCTTCAGGTCGGCGTAGAACTCCTGCGCGTCCGCCAGCGTCTGCTGCGCGGTGAACACGGCCTCGGCGTAGCGGGCGGCGAAGTCCCGCCCGTCCTGCGACGAGCCCGCCTGAACGATCAGCGGCCGGCCCTGCGGGGAGCGCGGCACGTTGAGCGGGCCCCGCACCTGGAAGTACTCGCCAGCGAAGCCGATCTCGTGGATCTTGCCGTCGTCGGCGAACACGCCGGAGGCCTTGTCGCCGATCTCGGCGTCGTCCTCCCAGGAGTCCCACAGCGCGAACGAGATGTCGGTGAACTCGGCGGCGCGCCGGTAGCGCTCGCGATGGCTCGGGTGCTCGTCCATGCTGAAGTTGAGCGCCGCGGCCTTGCTGCCGGTCGTGACGATGTTCCAGCCGGCCCGCCCGCCGCTGATGTGATCGAGCGACGCGAACCGCCGGGCCAGGTTGTACGGGTCGTTGTACGTGGTCGACGCCGTGGCGATCAGTCCGATGTGCGTAGTGACCGCGGCCAGGGCGGTGAGCAGCACTGTCGGCTCAAGCGAGCCGCCCGGGCGGTGCCTGGCGTTGCTCCACAGCACGGGCCCGTCGGCAAGGAACAGGGAGTCGAACTTGCCGCGTTCGGCGATCCGGGCGAGGTTCGTCCAGTAGCCGAGGTCGGTGTTCGCGAACGGGTCGCTCTCCGGTAGCCGCCACGCGGCCTCGTGGTGCCCGCAGCCCATCAGGAACGCGTTGAAGTGCAGTTGCCGGGTCATGAGCTGAACTCCGTATCGGTGAAGTTGGCGAAGTTGACGTGCACCGGGATCAGGCCGGACTTGGTGAACGCGTCGGACACCTGCTGTTCGGAACTGATCACGGCCGGGGTCAGCGGCACCGCGGCGGCACGGGCGTCGCTAGCCGCCTGCTGCATGATGCTCAGCGGCAGCCCGCTCGCCTTCGCCCACACGCTGGCCCATACCGACAGGTGCTTGTTGACCCAGGCGTGCGCCTGCGCGATCAGCGCCAGGTAGTCCTTGATCGCCGCGGCCTTGGCGGGGTCGGCGAGCGCGGCGCGGGACGCGACCTGGAACGAGTACGGGCTGCCGTAACCGGACCCGTTGACCAGCGCCGTCGCGCCGTACTGGCCCTCGGCCTGCTCGAGGAACGGCGCCCAGATGTCCCAGGCGTCCACGTGCCCCGAGGTGAGGGCCGCCAGGCCCTCGGCCGGCTGGAGGTACACGAGCGTGACGTCGTGCACGCTGATGCCCGCCTTGTTCAGCACGGTGAGCAGGTGATAGTCGGACGAGCTGCCCTGGGCGACCGCGATCCGCTTGCCACGCAGGTCCGCGACGGAGTGGATGGACGAACCTTTCGGCAGCAGCAGCGCGGTGCCCTGCGGGCTGGACTGGAGCGCGCTCACCAGGGCGATCCGGTCGCCGCCCGCCGCGGCGAACACCGGCGGGGAGTTGCCGACGCCGCCGACATCTACCGATCCGGCCGCCATCGCCTGGAGCAGCGGCGGGCCGGAGGTGAAGTCGGACCACGCCACCTTGAACGGCAGCTTGTCGATGAGCCCGGCGGCGGTGAGCAGCGCCTGCGCGCCGGTGCCGGCCTGGTCCCCGATGTGCAGCGTCACGCTGGCGACGTCGGCCTGGGCGGCGCTGGCCGTCCCGTCACCGGCGCCTGACCCGGTCGACGCGCTCGACGAGCACGCCGCGACGGTCGCGAGGATGAGGGCGAGGGCCGAAGCACGCCATGTCGTTCTGCTCACAATTGTCCTTCCTTAAGTGATTTCCCGGCGCCGGCCGGGGGCCGGCAGGGACACCGAGTTCGGCGAGAAGCCGGCGCCTCAGCTGAATAAGCCCGGGATCGTCGCGATCGCGCGGGCGGGGAATGTCGACCGGGCCGCTGAACCGCACGCGGCCGCCGGCCAGCACCAGCACGCGGTCGGCGAGGACCAGCGCCTCGTCGACGTCGTGGGTGACCAGCAGCACCGCGGGGCGGTGCCGGCGCCACAGCCGCAGCACCAGCGTGTGCATGGCGATCCTGGTCAGCGCGTCGAGCGCGCTGAACGGCTCGTCGAGCAGCAGCAGGCTGGGCTCGCGGACCAGGGCGCGGGCGAGCGCGGCGCGCTGCGCCTCGCCGCCGGACAGGGTGAGTGGCCAGGCGTCCGCCTTGGCGGCGAGGCCGACCTCGGCGAGCGCCTGTTCCGCGACGGCGGGTGGATCTGGTGCGCGCAGGCCGAGCGCGACGTTCGCCGCGACGCGGCGCCAGGGGAGCAGGCGGGGTTCCTGGAACGCGACGGCGACCGGGCCGCGCACCTCGAGTTCGCCCGTGGTGTCCGGATCCAGGCCGGCCAGCGCGCGCAGCAGCGTGGACTTGCCGGTGCCGCTGACCCCGAGCAGCGCGACGAACTCGCCCTCCGCGATGTCGAGGTCCAGGTCGTCGAGCACGCGCGTGCCGCCGAACTCGCGGGAGAGGTTCCTTACGACAGCAGCGTGCGCCGCCATGCCAGGGCCCTCCTCTCCAGCAGGCGGACCAGGGCGTCGGTAATCAGGCCGAGCGCCGCGTACACCACGAGCGCGACGAGGATCACGTCGGTGCGCAGGAACTGGGTGGCCTGGCTGATCATGAAGCCGAGGCCGGCGTTGGCGTTGACCTGTTCGGCCACCACCAGGGCGAGCCAGGCCACGCCGAGGCTCTGCCGCAGCCCGGTCAGCGCCTGCGGCAGCGCGCCGGGCAGCACGATGTACCGGATCGTCTCGGTCCGGGTCAGTCGTTGCACCCGGCCGACCTCAGCGAGCTTGGCGTCGACGCCGCGGATGCCGGCGAACGTGTTCAGGTAGAGCGGGATGGCGGCGCCCAAAGCGATCAGTATGATCTTCGGCAGCTCGCCGATCCCGAACCACACGAT
>DASRFJ010000208.1:0-26676 GCA_035651595.1 Streptosporangiaceae bacterium
GACGCGGTGGTGATGCAGCGTGAGCTCTGACCAGCCACTGGTGCTCGGCATCGAGACCTCCTGTGACGAGACCGGGGTCGGCATCGTGCGCGGCACGACCTTGCTCGCCGACGCGATCGCCAGCAGCGTGGACGAGCACGCCCGCTTCGGCGGCGTCGTCCCGGAGGTCGCCAGCCGCGCCCACCTCGAGGCGATGGTGCCGACGGTCGAGCGGGCACTGGCCACCGCGGAGATCCGGGCCGAGGACGTGGACGCCGTGGCGGTCACGGCCGGGCCCGGACTGGCCGGCGCACTCCTGGTCGGCGTGGCCGCGGCCAAGGCGTACGCGCTCGCCCTCGGCAAGCCCCTGTACGGGGTCAATCACCTGTCCGCGCACGTCGCCGTCGACCTGCTCGAACACGGGCCGCTCGACGAGCCGTGCATCGCGCTGCTGGTCTCCGGCGGCCACTCCTCGCTGCTGTTGGTGCCGCGGATCGGTGGCGAGGAGCTGACCGAGCTCGGGGCGACGGTGGACGACGCCGCCGGCGAGGCCTACGACAAGGTCGCCCGCCTGCTCGGCCTGCCGTTCCCCGGCGGCCCGCCGATCGACAAGGCGGCGCGGGACGGTGACCCGGCGGCGATCGCGTTCCCGCGCGGCAAGGCCAGCGACGGCACGCTCGACTTCTCGTTCGCCGGCCTGAAGACCGCCGTCGCGCGCTGGGTGGAGGCCCGCGAGGCGAGCGGCGAGCCGGTGCCGGTCAACGACGTGGCCGCGTCGTTCCAGGAAGCCGTCGTCGACGTGCTCACCCGCAAGGCGGTCAAGGCCTGCCTGGACCACGGCGTGACCGACCTGATCATCGGCGGCGGTGTCGCCGCCAACTCCCGGCTGCGTGCCCTGGCCGCGGAGCGGGCGGCCAAGCACGGCATCGGCCTGCGCGTGCCGCGCCCCGGGCTGTGCACCGACAACGGCGCGATGGTGGCCGCCCTGGGCGCCGAGATCGTCGCCCGCGGCGCCGAACCCTCGCCGCTGGACATCCCCGCCGATTCCTCGCTCCCCGTCACCGAGGTCGTGATCCGCTAGGTGGCCATGTGCCGCGGCCTGACCGGTGGCTAGGTACGGTTTAACTACCGGACTAGCAGCGCACAGTAAGGAGCCGACCGGCGTTGACCGTCAGCGAGCCCCCCGACGACGAGCAGAAGGAAACGAGGTCCCCCGCACCGCCGAGCGATGACCTGGCGGAGACGCGGCACACCCTCAAGATCTCCACCGGAGACGAAATCCAGTACACGGCCACCACCGGCCGCGTGGTACTGCGCGAGCAGGTACACGACAAAGACGGCAGCTTCAAGGGTCTCGCGGCCAAGGCGGAAATGTTCGTGACCGCCTACACCCTCGATGGCGCCGACCCGGCCACCCGCCCGGTCACGTTCGCGTTCAACGGGGGGCCCGGCTCGTCCAGCGTGTGGCTCCACCTCGGCCTGCTCGGACCGCGACGGGTCTTGATGGGCGACGCGGGGGCGCTCGCCCCGCCGCCCTACGGGATAGGCGACAACGCCGAGTCGCTGCTGGCGCACAGCGACCTGGTGTTCATCGACCCCGTGACGACCGGCTACTCCAGGGTCGTCGCCGGCGGCAAGCCGTCGGAATACCACGGGTTCCAGCGCGACCTGGAATCGGTCGGGGAGCTGATCCGGCTCTGGACCTCGCGGAACGAGCGGTGGCTGTCGCCCAAGTACCTGGCCGGCGAGTCCTACGGCACGGTGCGCGCGTCCGCGCTGGCCGCCTACCTCCAGCGCGAGTTCGGCCTGTTCTGCAACGGCATCATGCTGATCTCCTCGGTCATCGACATGGCGACGATCCGGTTCACCGAGGGCAACGACCTGCCCACCGTCCTTTTCCTGCCGACGTACGCGGCGCTCGCGCATTACCACGGCATGCACGGAACCCGGCCGCTGCGAGAAGTCATCGACGAGGCCGTGGCGCTGGCCGCGGGGCCGTACCTGCGGGGACTGGCGCTCGGCAGCCGGCTCCCGGCCGCCGACCGCGCCGACCTGATCCGCCAGGTGGCGGCGGTGAGCGGCCTCAGCGAGGACTACGTCCGGCGGGTGAACCTGCGCATCGAGCACCGCCGGTTCTTCCGCGAACTGCTCCGCGATCGCGGGCAGGTCATCGGCCGCCTCGATGGGCGCTTCGTGGGCTACGAACCCGACGACGGCGGCGAGACGCCCTCGCACGACCCTAGCTACGTAGCGATCCGCGGCCCCTATTCGGCCGCGGTCAACCACTACGTCCGGGCCGAACTCGGGTACCGGTCGGACCTGCCCTACGAGATCCTGACCGACGACGTCCAGCCGTGGAGCTACGCCGAGTTCGAGGGCCGTCACGTGTCGGTTTCCTCGATGCTCGGCGAGGCCATGCGCCAGAACCAGCATCTGCGGGTGTACGTGGGGTGCGGCTACTACGACTGCGCGACGCCGTTCTTCGGCGCCGAGCACGCGTTCGCCCATCTGGAAATCCCGGACGATCTGCGGTCCAACATCGGCTTCGAGTACTACGAGGCCGGCCACATGATGTACGTGCACGAGCCCACCCGCCTGCGGCAAAGCGAGTCGCTAGCGGCCTTCGTCCGCGCCGGCCGCCCGTGAGCCGTACCGCGCATGCCTCGATGTCCAGGCTGAGGCTTCGGGTTGCCCCGACGTGCGCGCGCTGGGCCTGGCCGCCGGGTCTGGCCGGGTGCGCGCAGCCTGTGCCTGGAGTGCAGCGTGCGGCTACCGGGACAGGAGCGCGCCCGCAGTCCGTCATCAACGTGGAAGATTTCCCCTTCGTGGAAGACCGCCCCTCGTGAACAGGGGTCCCGCTACCACAAAGGGGAAAACCACCACGCTATCGAGGCCCATCAAGCCAGCCGCCGGCCCACCGGGCAGCCAGCGATCCGGGCAAACCCCGGAATAAGCCAACGAGGTCCAATCTGGGGGGAACTGTCCGCAATCATCTGGGGCACCTAGCGGTACGCCAGAAATGTGGCTTGTATCCGGTTTCCCGCGCCAGCGGGAGGCGCGGAGGCGCGTTGCGGTGACGACGGCTGCTAGCCGTGCCAGTGGCCGTAGTGGACGACGTCGGCGAGGGGCCGGCGGCGCGACTTCAGGTCGCGGACCGCGGCCTCCGCGCTGTGGCCGATGGCGATCGCGCCGATCGGCTCGTGATCGTCGGGCACGCCGAACGCCTCACGGAACGGGCCGACCCGCTCGGGGACGATGCCGAAGTACACCGCGCCAAGGCCCTCGTCCACCGCCGTCTGCAGGATCAGCAACGCGGCCATCCCGGTGTCGATGTGCCAGAACGGAACGGGCCACCGGGCCTCGTCCCGGTCGGTCCAGCCCTTGTCCGGCTGAGCGTAGCGGTCCAGGTACATCCGCTTGCTGGACATCGGGACGACGACCAGCGGCGCGACCGCGACCGAGGAAAACGTGGAGTCGGTGGTGACTACCTCCCAGAACAGCTTCAGGTCTGCGCCGGTCAGCACCAGGAACGCCTGCCCCTGCGAGAAGCCCGCGGAGGGGCCGCGTACCGCGTTGGCCAGGATCCGGTCCACGCTTGTCTGCGGAACCGGATCCTCGCTGAAGTCGCGCACCATGTGCCGGAGCCGGACGACTTCCTGGAATTCCACGAATTAGTCCTTTCCACCTCGCCTGATCGAGCGGCGCAGCTTGCGGCCGGCCAGTGCCAGCGCGGCCGCGATCGCGGCCACCGGCACGACGCGCTTGAGGAGGGCCGGCCCCACCAGCCGCACGATGTTGAGCGAGTCCTCCCTGGCCGGTGCCGCGGGTGCCGCGGGAGCGGCAGCGGTTTGCGGGCTCGCTGTCGCCGCCGCCGCGCCGCCGGCCGCCTCGGCATCGCCGGCCGGGGTGTCCGTCACGCCGGGCTCCGCGGCGGTGTCGGCGGTGTCGGCGGTGTCGGCGGCAGCGGGTGCGGCCGCGTCGGCGGAGAGCTGCTGTGCCAGGTTCTCGGCGAACTTGTCCACGAGCTTGCCGCCCACCTCGACCATCACGCCGCGGCCGAACTGGGCGGGACGGCCGGTCACGTTCATCGTCGTGTGCATGTTCACCAGGGTCGCGCCGTCGTCGGCGGGTGCCAGCGACGCCTTGATCGTGGCCGCGGCGGTGCCGGCGCCCCTGGTCTCCTTGCCGGAGGCCTCCACCAGCACCGTGCGCGCGGCCGCGTCCCGGTCCTGGAACTTCGCGGTGCCCCGGTAGGTCAGCTGCACGGGCCCGACCTTGATCTTGATCCGGCCGGTCACCACGTCGCCGTCCACCTCGTCCACGGTCGCGCCGGGCATGCACGGCGCGATCCGGGCAACGTCAAGCAGCACGTCCCAGGCGACCTCCGGCGGTACCGGCACGGTAAAGGAATTGTCGAGCTCCATGCTCATCGGTGTCACCTTCCGTAACGCGTTATTTGCGCCATCCTAGTCGCTGGCGGCATGGCAGCCGCGGGGCTCACGCAAGCACGTGAGCCCCGCGGCCGCGGCGGCTATCCCACCCCAGCGGCAGACGCCAGCGCGCGGGCGGTCAGCACCCGGGCCAGATGACGGCGATAGTCGGCGTCGGCGCGCAGGTCGCCGGGGGGAGACGTGCCCTCGTCGGCGTGCGCCGCGGCCGCGCGAAGCGCGTCGCGCGAGGCCTCCGCGCCGGCGGCCGCCTGTTCGGCGGCCCGCGCGCGGATCGGCACCGTGCCCATGTTCGTCAGCCCGATCCTTGCCTCGGCCACGTGGCCGTTCGCCCTGCGGGCCAGCGCCGCGACCCCGACCAGCGCCCAGTCCTGGGCGGTCACCTGGAACTTCTCGTACCGGAATCCCCAGTCGGGGCCCAGTTTGGGCACCCGCACCGCGGTGAGGATCTCGCCCGGCCGCAGCGTCGTGGTCAGGTAGTCGTCGAAGAAGTCCGCGGCCGCGATGGCACGCGAACCGTCCGGCCCGGACGCCAGCAGCGTCGCGTCCAGCGCGGTGACAACCGCGGGCAGGTCCCCGGCCGGGTCGGCGTGCGACAGCGAGCCGCCGAGCGTGCCGCGGTGCCGTACCGCGGGGTCGGCCACCGTGGCAGCGGCCGATGCGAGGAGCCCGCAGTGCTCGCGGATCAGCGGATCCCTGATGACCTGGTAGTGGGTGGTCAGCGCGCCGATCTCCAGCGACCCGTCGGCACCGCCGACCCCGCTGGCACTGCCGACCTCGCGTACGCCGCGCAGTTCGTCCAGCCCGCCGATGTCCACCAGCAGCTCCGGGTAGGCCAGCCGCAGCCGAAGCAGCGGCAGCAGGCTCTGTCCGCCGGCGATGACCTTGGCGTCCTCACCGCCGTCGGCCAGGGCCTGCACGGCATCGGCAAGCGAAACCGGTCGCACGTAGTCGAACTGAGCCGGGATCATGCCGCACCTCCCTTTGCCACGTTAATCGCACGCCAGACCCGCTGCGGCGTGCACGGCATCTCGATGTCCGTCACGCCGAGCGGGCGGAGCGCGTCAATGATGGCGTTGACCACGGCCGGCGTCGAGGCGATCGTGCCGGCCTCGCCGACGCCCTTGACCCCCAGCGGGTTCGTGGTGGCCGGCGTCTCGGTCCGGTCCGTCTCGAACGTCGGCAGGTCGGCCGCCGACGGCACCAGGTAGTCGGCGAGCGTGGTGGTGAGCAGGTTCCCGTCGGCGTCGTAGGCGGCCTCCTCGAACAGCGCCTGGGCGATGCCCTGCGCGATGCCGCCGTGCACCTGGCCGTCGACGATCAGCGGATTCACCACGTTGCCGACGTCGTCCACCGCGACGTACCGGCGGAGGTGAACCTTGCCGGTCTCGGTGTCCACCTCGGCCGCGCACAGGTGGGTGCCGTGCGGGAACGAGAAGTTGTCCGGGTCGTAGGTGGCGTCGGAGTCGAGCGAGGGTTCCACGCCGTCCGGCAGGGCGTGCGCCGCGAACGTCGCCAGCGCGATCTCGGCGATCGTCTTGCCCTGCTCCGGGTCGCCGCGGACCGACCACCGGCCCGGGGACCATTCCAGGTCGTCCGCGGAAACCTCGAGCAGGCCGGCCGCGATCACCCGCGCCTTGTCGATCACCTTCTCGCAGGCGCCGACCAGCGCGATGCCGCCGACGGTGAGGGAACGCGATCCGTAGGTGTCCATGCCCTTCGGCGCCACCTGGGTGTCGCCGTGCAGCACCCGGACATCCTCGAACGGCACGCCGAGCTTGTCCGCGACGATCTGGCTCCACGCGGTTTCGTGGCCCTGACCGTGTGCCGAAGAACCGGTGACGACCTCGACCTTGCCGGTGGGCAGCATGCGGACCGACGCGTGCTCCCAGCCGCCCGCGCCGTAGGCGAGCGAACCGAGCACGCGCGACGGTGCCAGGCCGCACATCTCGGTGTAGGTGGAGACGCCGATGCCGAGCTGGACCGGGTCACCGGACTCCCGGCGCGCCTGCTGCTCCTTGCGCAGGTCGGCGTAGCCGAGCAGGTCGACCGCCTTCGCGGTGGCCGCCTCGTAGTTGCCGCTGTCGTAGGTCAGCCCGGCGACCGTCGTGTACGGGAACTCCGAGTGCTGGATCCAGTTCCGTTCCCGCAGCGCGAGCGGATCCATGCCCAGCTGAGCGGCCAGGTCGTCCATCGCGTGCTCGATGCCGAACGTCGCCTCGGGCCGCCCCGCGCCGCGGTAGGCGTCGGTGGGCGTCTTGGTGGTGAACACCCCGGTGCACTTGAACGAGTAGGCGTCCATCTTGTAGATGGCGTTGAACATGAACGCGCCGAGCAGCGGCACGCCCGGGGTCACCAGCATCAGGTAGGCGCCCATGTCGGCGAGCAGGTCGACGGACAGGCCGCGCAGCCTGCCGTCGGCGTCCGCGGCGATCCTGATCTGCTGGATCTGGTCGCGGCCGTGGTGCGCCGACAGGTTGCCCTCGCTGCGCGACTCGGCCCACTTGACCGGCCTGCCCAGCTTGCGGGCGATCAGCAGGGTCAGCACTTCCTCGGCGGTGACCTGGAGCTTGGATCCGAAGCCGCCGCCCACGTCGGGCGCGACGACCCGCAGCTTGTGTTCGGGGATGCCGGTGACCAACGCCAGCATGACCCGCAGCACGTGCGGGATCTGGGTGGCCGACCACAGCGTGAACTCGTCGGCGACCGGCGCGCACACCGCGGCGCGCGGCTCCATGGCGCACGGGATCAGCCGCTGCTGACGGTACGTCCGCTCCAGCACGACCGGCGCGTCGCGGAACGCGGCGTCCATATCGCCGTTGCCGAACACCCACTCAAACGACTTGTTGCCTGCCTCGTGCACCTTGGGCGCGCCGTCGGCCAGCGCCGCGCGCATGTCGAGCACCGCCGGCAGCGTCTCGTACTCGACGTCGATCCGCTCCAGCGCGTCGGCGGCGGCGTACCTGTCCCGCGCCACCACGCAGGCGACGATCTCGCCGGTGTAGCGGACCTCGTCCACCACCATCGGCGGGTGCGCGGGCATCACGATGTCCGGCGTGACCGGCCAGGCGCATGGCAGGCTGCCCTGCTCGGCGGCGAAGTCGGCGCCGGAGAACGCGGCGATGACGCCGGGCAGTTGCCTAGCGCCGGACACGTCCACGCTGAGGATCTTCGCGTGCGCCTGCGGGCTGCGCAGGAACGCGACGTGCAGCAGCCCGGGCAGCTGGATGTTGTCGGTCCAGTTCGTCTGGCCGGTGACCAGTCGCGCGTCCTCCTTGCGGGTACGCCGCTTGCCGATCTCCGGAGCCACGGTCTCCGCGGTCATGACGTCGCCCCCTCATGCTCCGCGGCGGACCCAGCGGCGCGCAGCACCGCCCGGATGATGTTCTGGTAGCCGGTGCACCGGCACAGGTTGCCTTCGAGGCCCTCGCGCACCTGTTCCTCGGTGGGGTGCGGGTTGTCCCGGACCAGGTCGACGGCCGCCATGATCATGCCTGGCGTGCAGTAGCCGCACTGGAGCGCGTGCTCCTCGTGGAAGGCGCGCTGGAGCGGGTGCCACTCGCCGTTCGCAAGACCCTGGATCGTCTGCACGGTGGACCCGTCGGCCTGCACCGCGAGCACCGAACACGATTTGACCGAGAGTCCGTCCAGCAAGACGGTGCAGGCCCCGCAGTTGGAGGTGTCGCAGCCGATCGGCGTGCCGATCCGGCCGGCCACCTCGCGAAGATAATGAACGAGCAGCATGCGGGGCTCGACTTCGTCTTCGTACCGCACGCCGTCAATAACCATGCTGATCTTGGTCATCCGGCCTCCTTGCCGACCTAGCGGGGCAAATACGCCTGAGGCCAACCTAGAGCGCCGGTCGGTGTAACACCAGACCCGATCGGTACAACCGAAGTTCAGGCGGTATCGAGCACCCGGAAGCCCTCTGCCACGTGTCCCTCGGGGAGCCCTGCCCGGGCCGCGACCAGGCGAAACATCTCCCGCAGACGGCCCTCCAGGTCGTCCATGTGACTGGTAACACCACTGTCACTCAGCACCTGGTCATCCTACGGTCCGTCGAATCAGCCGCGATCGACCAGCCACAGCACGTTTGGATAGAGATTTAGATCTTTGTATATGGAAACCGTAGGATCTTAGCGAGAATCATGCTAATACCGTGGTCAGGAGCCTACGAAACGAAGGGGGGTCATCTCGATGGCCACTACCGAGCCGGCCGTGCTCGCCGGCGAACAGCCACTGGAGAAGGGCCTCAAGACCGGAGCGCTGGGGCTGGTCTCCAGCGTCGTCATGGGGGTGGCGTCGACCGCTCCGGCCTACAGCCTGGCGGCGACCCTCGGTCTCATGGTGGCGGCGGTCGGCCTGCAGAGCCCAATCGTCGCCATTATCGCGTTCGTGCCCATGCTGCTGACCTCGATCGGCTACAGCGAGCTGAACAAGGCGGACCCGGACTGCGGCACGACGTTCACGTGGGCGACCAGGGCGTTCGGCCCGCGCACCGGCTGGGCCGGCGGCTGGGCCATCGTCGCCGCCGACATCCTGGTGATGGCAAGCCTGGCTCAGGTCGCCGGACAGTACGTGTTCCTGCTGTTCAACACCTCGAGCATCGGTTCCGACGCGACCAGCGGCTGGGTGCTGCTGGTGGGCGTGGCATGGATCGTCGCGATGACCTACATCTGCTACCGGGGTATCGAGGTGTCCGCGCGGTTCCAGCGCGTCCTGCTCGGTATCGAGATCGTCATGCTGCTGGTGTTCGCGGTGACCGCGCTCACCCGGGCAGGCACCGGCCACGCGCCGAAGGGGCACCTGGCGCCGAGCATGTCCTGGCTGAACCCGTTCGACATCCCGAGCTTCTCGATCTTCGTCAGCGGCCTGATCCTCATGCTGTTCATCTACTGGGGCTGGGACACCGCGGTCGCGGTCAACGAGGAGACGGCCGACCGGAACCGGACTCCGGGCCGGGCCGCCATCATCTCCACGGTCATCCTGCTGGTCACCTACGTGCTGGTCATCTTTTCCGCGCAGTCGTTCGCGGGCGTCGGCACGTCCGGCATCGGCCTCGGCAACCCGGCTAACTCCGGTGATGTGCTCTCGGTGCTCGGCGGCGCGGTCTTCGGCACGTCCGGCTTCGGCACGGTCCTGGCCCGGCTGCTGGTCCTGATGGTGCTGTCGTCGGCCGCCGCGTCGACCCAGACGACGATCTTGCCGACCGCCCGGACCACGCTGTCCATGGCGGTCTACAAGGCCTTGCCGAAATCGTTCGCGCGGATGCACCCGCGTTACCAGACGCCAACGGTGTCCACTCTGGTCATGGGCGGGATCTCCGCCCTGCTGTACATCCTGTTCAACTACCTGTCCGGCGGGAACGTGATCTACGACGCGGTGACCGGGATCGGACTGTTCATCGCGTTCTACTACGGGATGACCGGGTTCGCCTGTGCCTGGTACTACCGCAGGACGCTGACCTCCTCGATGCGGAACCTGTGGATGCAGGGGATCCTGCCGGTGGCCGGCGGGCTGATGATGTACTTCGCCGGCGCCTGGTCGCTGTGGATGGACTGGGACGTGGCCACCCAGAACAGCTACACGTCCTGGAAGATGCCGTTCTATCCGGACTGGCGCATCGGCGGCGTCTTCATGATCGCGTTCGTGTCCGCGCTGGCCGGGCTGCTGCTCGCCATCTACCAGCGCTTCACCGCGCCCGCGTTCTTCCGCAAGCAGACGCTCACCCGGTCCACCCCGACGCTGGTGCCGGAAGACTGAACGCCGACGGAAAAGGCGCCGGGAAACCGGCGCCTTTTGCGTGTTAAGGGAACCTCAGATCTCGTCGAGGAGCTTCCGCAACAGCTTCGCGGTGTTCGCGGCAGGCTCGGCCTGGAGGCACAGCTGCTCCATGACCTCCAGGTAGCGGTCCACCTCGACCTGCTTGTCCAGGTAGAGCGCGCTGGTCAGCTGCTCGATGTAGATCACGTCCTGCAGGTCGGGCTCGGCGAACCGCAAGATCGTGAACGGACCACCGCAGGCGGAGTGCCCGCCAACGCGGAACGGCAGGACCTGGAGGGTCACCGCCGGGTGGTCGGTGATCTCGATCAGGTGCCTGATCTGCTCGCGCATCACGTCGGCACTGCCGATCGGTCGGCGCAGGACGCCCTCGTCGACGACCGCCCACAGTTGCGGGGCACCTGGTCGGCTGAGGATGTCCTGGCGGCTGATCCGCAGGTCCGTGCGCCGGGCGAGTTCCTCCTCGGTGACGGCGGGGTAGCCGGTACGCAGCAGCGCGCTGGCGTAACCGCCAGTCTGCAGCAGGCCCGGTACATACTGGATCTGATAGGTCCGGATAACGGATGCGGCTGCCTCCAAGCCGACATACGGCTCGACCCAGGTCGGCAGGATGTCGGAGAAGGCGTGCCACCAGCCGGGCGTGTTCGACTCCCTGGCCATGTTGAGCAACGCCGCACGCTCGTCGCCGTCGATAACGCCGTAGAGCGTGAGCAGATCGGCTACGTCGCGCTCCTTGAAGCCGACGCGGCCGTGTTCCATCCGGCTGATCTTCGAGTGCGATCCGCGGATCGAGTCCGCGGCCTGCTCCGCCGTGATACCACGCTGTTCGCGAAGCTTACGCAGATGACTGCCGAGTACCATGCGCTGTACGGTCGGCCCGCCAGCGCGGGCGCCGAACATGCTGGGCGGTACATCCCAGGCCGAGTCTTCGGACGAGACCATCGGCCCTCCTCGCATCGGTGTGCCACTGATCATAGCGGGGTAAGGACCACAGTCTCCCACGTCCTGTTGCCATCGGGAAAGGCCGTTACATGACATTTCAATAGATGCCGGTGGCCCTTCGTGTTTGCGCAGGTAGAAAGTGCCAGTTTGACGAACTTGTTGTCAACGTGTTGTCACGAGCCTGCTGGTAGCTATGCCTACCAGCGAGTAGACCAGTGCGATTCCCCGCTCGGACGCGCTGCGCCGCTAGCTCGCACTAGTCTTCCCAGCGGTTCTCAGGCCACCATCTGGTCGAATTCACCGTCCTTCGCGCCGGCCAGGAACGCGTGGATCTCCGCCGGCGTGTAGACGAGGACGGGACCCTCAGGGAAACGCGAGTTGCGGACCGCGATCTCGCCGCTTGGCAATGCCGCTAGCTCGACGCACTCACCGGTGCCGTTACTGTACTGGCTCTTGCGCCAGCGAACGTCCCCGAGTTCAGCGGCCGGCATGCCGTTGTAGGTGGTGTCCATTGCTCTCCCCTGGTGCTGTGGTAGGAAGCTGGGGCTGGCGCGCTGATCGTGTGCCGACCGTTGCGCCGGTCCGGGCCGTGTCCTCCGACAGGATGAAAACGAGTCAGGGACCGGATCGGTTCACTCGCCGTAGTGCGCCGCCGCTGCTACAAGCGGGTCCCCGCCGGGGTTGGACGGGTGTTTGCCCGCTACCCTCCGTGGGGTTCTCGAAACATCTGCACGAAGCGAATGAACGTGCATCCGGCCTTGCATTTGCACAATATATCAGGCAACATACTGTCTAGGCACGCTATTAACATCAGTGACGGGCACGGGTTTCCGAGTCCGCGAACGATTGCAGAAAGCGGTCTGTTGGCGCATCTCAGTGTCGCTGCCGGTAACGGAGATGACGACGAGGACGTCATCCCGTGGACCGGTCCTGCTGACGGTATGCCACGACTACTCCCTGTGCCTTCCGCGTGGTGGGAGACCCCCGCGGTCACGACCAGGGCGCTGAGCGCCCGGCCGGAAGAGGCCCGCACCGCCCGTCACTTCGTCCGCGAGCTGCTCACCTGCTGGGGACTTGAGGCGCTGGCCGACGACGCCGAGATGATCGTCGACGAGCTCGTGGTCAACGCCGTTCTCCATGGGGCGCATAACGGCATGCGCCAAGGCGCCAGCTCTGTCCTGCGCCTGTGCATGCTCCGTCGCGTCGGGGAGGTCATGCTCGCCGTGGTCGATCCGGGCAACGAGGCACCCATGCCGCGCCAGCCCGACTGGACCGGCGAGAACGGCCGCGGCCTCCAGATCGTCGGCGCACTCAGCCACGTCTGGGGCTGGAGCCCCATCGCCGGCCACGGCAAAGCCGTCTGGGCCGTCCTCCGCGACACCTGAACCCCGTCACGCGCTACCGCAGCCCGCTGCGCAATGGCTCCTCGGGTGCGTGCATCAGCACGTGCTCGACCAGCGTGATGAGCACCTGCTTGGCGGATTCCCGGCTGCGCGCGTCACAGTGGATGATGGGCAGCTCAGGTTCGAGGTCCAAGGCGACCCTGACGTCCTCCGCGCTGTACCGGCGCGCGCCGTCGAAGTTGTTCAGCGCCACGATGAACGGGATGTCCCGGCGCTCGAAGTAGTCGATGGCGGGGAAGCTGTCCGCGAGCCGCCGGGTGTCCGCAAGGACCACCGCGCCCAGCGCGCCGATCGCCAGCTCGTCCCACATGAACCAGAACCGCTGCTGGCCGGGCGTGCCGAACAGGTACAGCACAAGATCGCTGCGCAAGCTGATGCGGCCGAAGTCCATCGCCACCGTCGTCGTGGTCTTCTGCTCCACGCCCGCGGTACTGTCGCTGCGCAAGCTGCCCTCGGTCAGCGGCTCCTCGGTGCGCAGCGGCTTGATCTCGCTCACCGCGCCCACCAGCGTCGTCTTGCCCACGCCGAAGCCGCCGGCCAGCAGAATCTTGATCGCACGATGCTGTCTGACGCCGGCGCCGGAGTAGTCAAAGCCCCCGGAGACCATTGAGCACCTCCCGCAGTGTTTGCTTGTCGACCCGCTCCGCCATCGTGACGGGTGCGCGGATCGCGATCAGGCCGAGTTCCCGAAGGTCGGCGAGGAGAATGCGGACGACACCGAGGGGGAGGTCAACGTCCGAGGCGATATCGGCGACGGTGGTCGGCGCCCTGGCTAGCTGAAGAACGCTTACATGCTCGGGACCAAGGTTAGCCGGGTCGCCGGTCAGCTCGTGGGTGGACACCACGGTCGCCACAAGATCGAAAGATTCACCAGAATGCCGGGTCCTGCCTCTGGTCAGCGCGTATGGCCGAACGACCGGACCCGCCTCGGCATCCAGCCACCGTTCGTCGTTGCCTGCCACTGCTAACCCCAGCTGTTGCCGACTGGTGTGCGCTTGTTGACCCGGATGTGCTCGCCGGCCCGGCGCACCAGCACGGCCATTTCATAGGCGACCAGACCGAGGTCGGCACCGCTGTCCGCGAGTACGGCCAGGCAGGTTCCGCTGCCGGCCGCGCACACGAACAGGAATCCCGACTCCATCTCGATGATCGTCTGCCGTACCGCGCCACCGCCGAAGTGATTGCCAGCGCCCTTGGCGAGCGACTGGAAGCCGGCGGCAAGGGCGGCTAGGTGTTCGGCGTCGTCGCGGCCCAAGCTCCGTGACGCGCCGAGCGCGATGCCATCCTGCGACAGGATGACCGCCTTGCTGATCGGGCTGACGCGCATCACCAGGTCGTCAAGCAGCCAGTCGAGCTGGCCGGCCTGGCTATGCTCCATCTGGTTCCCCCTCGGCTGCCGGTTCAGATTCCCAGGGCGGCTCTCCGCCCGCGTCGCGCTGCGACCGCCCCTCCTGCAAGCCGCGCTGCAGCGCCGACATCGTGGCCCGGATCTCAGCAGGTGAGGGCCCTTCCGCCGGTTCCGCGCCGGGCGGCGCGGAACCGCCGGTGCTCGGACGGCCGACCCTGGTCGTCGGCTCCCCGCGCAGTTGCGGCGCGATGCTCGCCTGCTTGACGCGGCGCGGCAGTCCCTTGAAGTCGTCCGGCTCGGCGTTACCGTTGCCACCGAAGCCGTCGTCATCCGGCGGCAGCTCGGGCACTACCGGAAGCGAGCCGCTCTCCAGCGGCAGCTCCCACGGCGGCCGGGAGACCTTGCCGGCGCTCGTGCCTGGCCCAGCCGGTGCCGGGGGTGCCGGCGCGGCCGGCGGCTCGGCCGGCCAGCCGGAGAAGGCCGTGGACTGGCCCGTCCCGTACGGCGTGGTCGTGGCGCCGAACGGCGACCCGGTGCCCGGGAAGCCGGACCCGGCTAGCGAAGCCGGCGGTGCGGGCGGCGCCGGCGCCGGGCTGGCCTGCGGATCGTCGTCGCGGTGCGGCGTGAACATGTTGAAGGACGGGATGCCGGCCCCGGGCGAGCGCCCGCCGCCGGACCGGCCGCGGGTCCGGCGCGGGAGGTCACCGTCTTCGGCGCCGCTTCCCGCATCCGCGAGGCCGCTCGGGCCGTCGGCCGCAATGGCCGGGTCGAAGCCCGCTCCGAGTCCGGAGCCGTCCCCCGCGGGGAACCCGTCGGCGCCGTGCCCGTTGCCGTTCGCGGTTCCGCCGTTGGTGCCAGGCTGGCCCGTGTGCTGGCCGCCGCGCGTCAGGCCGTCGGGGAAGCTGCCCGTCCGGCGCATCGCGCCGGAGATCCGCGGACCGCCGGTGATCTGTGTCCCTCGATCGGTTGGCTGGTCGAACGGCCAGTCCTGATCGAACTGAGCGGCCTCGTCGGACGGGAGGCCGGCGGACCCTTGGTGGAACTGGCCGGTACCGAGCGCCGCTGCGGGGAAGCCATTGCCGTTCGGCCCGGTGGCGCCGCCGGTGAGCCCGGCCAGGGCCGCGTCGGCGCCGGTGATCGCCACCGGCTCGCCGGGCAGGCTGGCGCGGAAGGCTTCCTCGGCCACCACCAGGTGCCGCGGGATCAGCACGACGGCCTCGGTGCCGCCGTACGGCGAGGCCTTGAGCGTGACCCGGATGCCGTGCCGCCTGGCCAGCTGGCTGACCACGAACAGGCCGAGCTGCTCGCTGTCCGACGGGTTGAACTCGGGCGGGTTGATCAGCCGCTCGTTCAGCTCGGCCAGCCGCTGCTCGCTCATGCCCAGGCCGCGGTCTTCCACCTCGATGGCGAAGCCGTTCGCGACCGTCTCGCCGGAGACCCGGACCGAGGTGTACGGCGGGGACAGCGTGGTGGCGTTCTCGACCAGCTCGGCGAGCAGGTGAATCACGTCGGCGACGGCCGAGCCGGACAGGGCCGCCTGGCTGCGCGTGGCGACAGAAACCCGCGCGTAGTCCTCCACCTCGGCGATCGCCCCGCGCATGACGTCGACCATGCGGACCGGGGATGACCAGGAGCGGCCGGCCGGCGCACCGGCCAGAATGACCAGGCCCTCGGCGTGCCGGCGCATGCGGGTGGTGAGGTGGTCGAGGCGGAACAGGTCGTCGAGCGCCTCGGGATCGGACGCGCGGCGCTCCATCTGGTCGAGCAGCGTCAGCTGGCGGTGCAACAGCGACTGGCTTCGCCGCGCCAGGCTGCGGAACACGTCGTTGAGGCCACGGCGCAGTCGCGCCTCTTCCACCGCGGACCGGATGGCGGTCTGCCGGACCAGGTCGAACGCCTGGCCGACCCGCCCGATCTCGTCTCCGCCGACCCGTAGCGGCGGCGCCTCGGCCGCCACGTCCACGTCGTCGCCGCGGCGCAGCCTGCCCACCACGTCGGGCAGTTTGTTCTCGGCCAGCTCGAGCGCGTTCGTCTCGAGGCCGCGCAGCCTGCGGATGATGCCGCGGCCGACCAGGGTGGTCATGATGATCGTCAGCAGCAGGCCCGCCAGGGCGATGCCGCTGGTGTAGGCCACGCGCACCCACGCCGCGTGGGTGATCCGGTGGTCCACGGCGAGCTGGGCCGCCACGTCGCTGACGCCCGCGTTGAAGTTGGCGGTCAGCAACTGGTCAGTCAGCTGCTTCCAGTTCGCTGGGCTGATGTGCAGCTGGCCGATGGGCACGCCGCCGGCGACCGCACCCTCGATCCGGGTCAGCTCCTGAACCAGCGGAGCCGTTCCCTTCAGCCCCGCGTTGTACACGGCCAGGTTGTACGGGTCGAAGAGCGACTGGTAATCGACCGTGTCGCCTTGCCGGGTCGACGCCATCTCCGCGAACGCGGCGCGATCCGCCTGGGAGGCCTTGTTGGCGGCCAGCATCCCGGCCAGCAGAGCGTCCTCCTCGGAGATCGCCTCGTGGGCCGAAACCGTCGCGATCAGGGCGAGCGCCTGGCTGGCGGCGGTGGGGTCGGCGACGGTGGCGGCCTCCGCGAGGAAGAGCTTCGGCCCGTTCTGAATGCCCAGGCTGTACGCGCCGATGGCGTCAAGCGCCGTCATCGGCTGGCCGGCTGCGATCAGCCTCGCCTCCACGCCCTTCCGCAGGTCAGGCAGCTGGCTGATGCCGCCGAGGACGGCGTTGATGGCCGCGCGGATGCCGGGGGTCTCGGAGCTCTTGGTCGCATCGGAGTTCATCGCGGCGGCGAAAGCGGGCTCGTGCGCGTTGGTCGTGTTGATGGCCGACACATATGCCGCCAGGTTGGCCTGCGTGGGTTCGAACAGGTACACGGCCGCGGCCCGGCGTTCCGCCTGCAGGTAATTGGTGAAAACCGCGGCGGGCACCGCGGTCGCGTTGAAAAGGTTGGGCGCGCGATCCAGGTTGATGGCGTTGTGTACGGACGTGGTGACCACGTACGAGAGCAGGCCGATCATGGTGACGAGCGGAATCGCCACCAGGAAGTAGATGCGGAGCCTAATGGACCGACGGCGCGATCCCATGGCACCCCCACTGTTACGGTGCGTCGCATGCAAGCCTCTCCCCCGTACACATGCGACTAACGGGCAAGGGGGCCAGAATAGCCCATAAAGGGCATCGTCCGAGGCTGAAGCAGCATATATGTGTGGATATACCGGTGTGGCCCATTTGGTCGTTAAACGCTACTACTTGGTAGTAGCTGTGACTCAGGGTGATCATGAGGCAGGATGGACCAAGGCTGAGCGGTCCGGCTCCGCGGCCGGCGCCGGGTCCGCCGGAATGTCGGTGGCACCGCCTACCCTAGTTGGGTGAACGCCTTCGCGATCGATGCCCTCCTGGATGGGCTCAATCCCCAGCAGCGCGCCGCCGTGGTACACGAGGGCAGCCCGTTGCTCATCGTGGCCGGCGCGGGTTCGGGCAAGACCCGGGTGCTCACCCACCGGATCGCCTACCTGCTCGCCGCCAGGGACGTCGCGCCGCGGGAGATCCTGGCGATCACGTTCACCAACAAGGCGGCCGGCGAGATGGCCACTCGCGTCGCCGCCCTGGTCGGGCCGCAGGCGCGCAGCATGTGGGTGATGACTTTCCACTCGGCCTGCGTGCGGATCCTGCGGCGCGAGGCCAAGCGGTTCGGCTACCCGAGCTCGTTCTCGATCTACGACCAGGGCGATTCGCAGCGGCTCATGGCCTTGGTCTGCCGCGAGCTGGAGCTGGACGCCAAGCAATACCCGCCCAAGGCGGTGGCGGCCCAGGTCTCCGACCTGAAGAACGACCTGATCGATCACGAGACGTTCACCAGCCGCGCCCAGGGCGCCAGGGAGAAGGCGCTGGCCGAGGCGTACAGCGAGTATCAGCGACGGCTGCTGGCGGCCGGCGCGATGGACTTCGACGACCTCATCATGGTGACCGTCAACCTGTTCCAGGCGATGCCCGAGGTCGCCGAGCAGTACCGGCGGCGGTTCCGCCACGTGCTGGTGGACGAGTACCAGGACACCAACCACGCCCAGTACATCCTGGTGCGCGAGCTGGTGACCGGCAGCGGCCCCAGCCCGGAGAACCCGCTCACTCCGTCCGAGTTGTGCGTGGTGGGCGATGCCGACCAGTCGATCTACGCGTTCCGCGGCGCGACGATCAGGAACATCGTGGAGTTCGAGGAGGACTACCCGGACGCCACCGTCATCCTCCTCGAGCAGAACTACCGGTCCACCCAGAACATCCTGGCCGCGGCGAATGCCGTGGTGTCGCGCAACCGGGGCCGCAAGCCGAAGAACCTGTGGTCCGACCAGGGCGACGGGCCGCCGATCGTGGGGTACGTCGCGGACAACGAGCACGACGAGGCGGCGTTCGTGGCCCAGGAGGTGGACCGGCTGGCCGACGCGGGTGACGCGACCCCGGGCCAGGTCGCCGTCTTCTACCGGACCAACGCGCAGTCCCGGATCTTCGAGGAAATCTTCATCCGGGTCGGCCTGCCGTACCGGGTGGTCGGCGGCGTCCGGTTCTACGAGCGCCGCGAGGTCCGCGACCTGCTCGCCTACCTGCGGCTGGTGGCCAACCCGGCCGACGAGGTGTCGCTGCGCCGGGTGCTCAACGTGCCCAAGCGCGGCATCGGCGACCGCGCCGAGGAATACGTGGCCGCGTTCGCCCAGCGCGAGCGGATCACGTTCGCCGAGGCGATCACCCGCCCGGCCGATGTGCCGGGTATGGCAGCCAGGTCCGCGAACGCCATCGAGGGGTTCAACGAGCTGATCGACGGCCTGCGGGAACTGGCCGAACAGGCGCCGGTGGCCGAGCTGGCGGAGCAGATCCTGATCCGCACCGGGTATGTGGAGGCGCTGGAAAACTCCTCGGACCTCCAGGACAAGAGCCGGATCGAGAACGTACAGGAAATGGTCAACGTGGCCCGCGAGTTCGACGGGTCACGCGACGACGGGACGCTGGCCGAGTTTCTCGAGCAGGTCTCCCTGGTGGCCGATGCCGACGAGATACCCGAGGGGGCGGAGCACGGCGGCATGGTCACGCTGATGACCCTGCACACCGCCAAGGGCCTGGAGTTCCCCGTGGTGTTCCTCACCGGCCTGGAAGAAGAGGTGTTCCCGCACCAGCGCTCCCTCGCCTCCATGGATGCCAAGGAGCTGGAGGAGGAGCGCCGCCTGGCCTACGTCGGCATCACCAGGGCCGAGCAGCGGCTGTACGTGACCCGCGCCTACCGGCGGATCTGGTGGGGGCGCCCGGCCCAGCACAAGCCGTCCCGGTTCCTCGAGGAGATACCGGCCGGCCTCATCGAGTGGCGCCGGGACGCGGCCGCGGCGATGTCGGCGTTCCGGCCGGCCCAGGAGCAGCTATCGCAGCGGCCGGGCGTCCGCTCGCCGGGGAACCGGGCCGTTCCGTCGCTGCGCCCAGGAGACCTGGTCAACCACGACAAGTACGGGCTGGGCACGGTGGTGTCCACCGACGGCTTCGGCACCGACGCGGAGGCCAAGGTCGACTTCGGCGACGGCTACGGGGTCAAGCACCTGGTGCTCGCCTACGCCCCGCTGGAGAAGCTGTAACCCGTTGCCGTTGCCGTTGCCGTTGCCGTTGCCGTTGCCGCGGCGGGGCCGTGGCAGTGGCCGTCGCCGTGAGCCCTGCCCGCCAGCGGACGACCCGGAACGTGGAAGATTACCCCCTCGTGGTAAATAGACCCTCGTAAACGGGGGTCGCGCCACCACAAAGGGGAAATCGTCCACGTTAATGCAGGGGACCGATGCCACACTTCCCCCGCCCGGCACATGGTCCACGCCAGCCCCGGCTGTCACCGGCCGACGGTACGCGGCCGACCCGGAATTTGCACCTTTAACTTAGGGTTGCCCGCGTTGCGGCGGATATGGCCCGCTGCCCTGCTGCCCCGGCCTTGGCGGGTGCGGGTAGGGACCCGGCCCCTGCGGCCGGGGGTAGGGGCCCGTGCCCTGGGGCTGCGGCTGAGGCGGCGACTGGGGTTGCGGCTGGGGTTTCGGCTGGGGCGCGGGGGAGGGGTGGGGCTGGGGATACCCGCCAGACCCAGACCCAGGCCCAGGTCCCGAACCAGATCCCGGCGCCTGCGGGTACCCGCCTGATCCCGGTGGCTGGCGCCGGGCCCCGGCGGCGCGCCCGTCCATCGGGCCGGTCGGGGCAAGGCCGACCTGGCCCATCGGGCGGGTGAGCCCGTCCACGTCGTTCTGGCCCGGCGGGAGCCGGTCCTTGACCAGCGGGCGCGGGCCGCGCGGACGCGGCCCCGGCTGGCCAGCCCGCCCAGTCCGCCCAGCCCGAACAGACCGCTCAGTCCGCGGCCTGGTGCGGAAGTCGAGGAACAGCCGAATGCCAGTGATCACTATGGCCACGATCGTCGCGAACGTCATCGCGGTGAAGCCGCTGGAGATCCACTTGCCGCCGTGGATGATCAGCCCGATCTTGGAGGTGTCCACGGACCTGTCGTTGATCGCGCCGGCGATGACCGCGGTCGGCACGTAGCAGAACACCGGCACCGGGATGATCAGGCGGGCCGAACGGGTCCGCACGGCGAGCCCCGCAACGATCGTGCCGAGGACGAGCAGGACGCCGAGCACGGTGCCTGGATCTCGGCGTAGGACAACCGTAATAACCGCGCCCAGCAGGGCGCTGCCGGCCACGATGCCGATCCCGGCCGAACCCGGGAGCGTGCCCAGCCAGCCCAGGACTCCCTGGCGCCTGGCCGCGCGCCCGCGCATGCTCCCCCTGTCCGGCGGCGGCCCGCCGGACGCCTGTCCGCGCCGCCCGCGCGCCTCTGGCGGGGCCTGCATCCTGCGGGTATGTGCCCGGGGATCGCCGTCGTCAACCCACATTTCACGGGTCTGGGCGTCCCGTCCCGCGTCCCGCCGACGGGTCCGCTCACCATGCTGACGCGCGCCGGAACGCCGATCACGCCCGCGATCGCCTTGCGTCGGCCGGCGGTTCGGCTGGTCGGCATCGTGCCAATGTGGGTCAGACATGTGTTTCGGATGTTAGCGGTTGCGGGTGGATAACAGGAACGGACAGGTAACCTTCAACAGATGGTAACGATCGTGACTCGGGGCCGGAGTCATTCGTGACACTACGTTCCAGGGTACGGAGGTAACCGGATGTTCGGCGGACGGACGCCGGCCGGGGGACCGGCGCCGCTGTGGGGCATCGCCGGCAAGGTCGGGTACGCGGTCTGCTGCGTTATCTCGGCCGTCGTGCTCCTGGTCAGCGGGTGGGCGCACACGCAATACCAGAAGGTGGCCGCGATCGGGCAGTCCCACGCGATCACCAGCGGCCCGTCCATCGGCGAGATGAACATCCTGCTGATGGGCCTGGAAAGCCGCACCGACTGGAACGGCAACGTCCTGCCCAACGACATCCTGAACGCGCTGCACGCGGGCAGCAGGAACGGTGTACTCAACGAGGGCGTCGGCGGCAACACCACCAACACCCTGATCCTGATCCACATCCCGGCGGGCGGCGGCAAGGCGGTCGGCATCTCGATCCCGCGCGACGACTACGTCACCTACCCGCAGTCCTTCGACGGCCAGACCCTCCCGTACCCGCAGGCCTACTCCGGCGAGACCGCCGACAAGATCGACAAGGCGTACGGCCTCGCATTGGCGGCCAGGGAGTCCCAGCTCGAGGCCGCCGGTCACAGCGGCCTGACCAACGCGATCGCGTTCCAGGGCAACGAGGCTGGCCGCGCCGCGGCGGTCGCCACGGTGGCGGCGGTGACCGGCGTCCGCATCGACCACTTCGCCGAGATCAACCTCGACGGGTTCTACGAACTGGCCAAGGACCTCGGCGGCGTCGAGGTCTGCCTCAACCACCCGGTCTGGCCGCCGGAGGCCAACTCCGGGTTCTACGCGAAGAAGGCCGGCTATCAGCACCTGAACGCCAAGCTGGCGCTCGCGTTCGTCCGGCAGCGCGACGGCCTGACCAACGGTGACCTGGACCGGACCCACCGGCAGCAGGCATTCATCGACTCGGTGCTGCACCAGCTGAAGACGCAGGGCGTGCTCGATGACCTGACAAAGGTCAACTCGCTGCTGTCCACCGCGAGCCAGTACGTGATCACCGACTCCGGCTGGGACCTGACCGACTTCGCCACCCAGATGCGGACGCTCACCGCCAAGAACATCGTGTTCAAGACGCTGCCGATCGTCGGCTATCAGATGATCAACGGCCAGGACGACAACGTCATCAACATTCCCCAGGTCCAGCAGTTCGTCCAGCAGAACTTCACCGCCGTGGACAAGCCGCAGCCCCCGAAGCCAAGCAGCAGCAGCAAGACGACGGCACCGCCCGCCGACCCGGCGAACACCACGGTCGAGGTATACAACGGCGGCGGCCGCCAGGGTCTGGCCGGGGACGTCTCGAACGCGCTGGTCCAGGCGGGCTACAAGGCCGGCAGCATCGGCAACGCGCAGTCGCGGACCAGCACCGAGGTGCGGTACGGCGCCGGCTCGCAGGGCAGCGCGGACGCGATCGCCGCGGCGTTCAGCGTGACCGCCAAGGCCAGCGGCACGCTGCCGGCCGGCACGGTCGAGGTGCTGCTCGGCTCCGATGCGACCAGCGTGCCGACGTTCAGCAGCGGCGGAAGTCCCAGCCCGAGCGCCAGCTCGGCCTCGCCGTCCGCGTCGGCGACGCAGCCGAGCAACAATGCCGCGGGCGGTGCGGTGAACGCCGTGAACGGCATCCCCTGCGTGAACTAAGGGCGGCTAGGCTGGCGGTCATACCAGCGATCCTGGGAGGGCGGTCATGGGCAATATCCGGGTAATCGTGGCGAAGGCGGGCCTGGACGGGCACGATCGCGGCGCCAAGGTCGTGGCCAGGGCGCTGCGCGACGCCGGCGTCGAGGTCATCTACACCGGCCTGCACCAGACCCCGGAGCAGATCGTGGCCGCCGCCATCCAGGAAGACGTCGACGCGGTCGGGCTGTCCATCCTGTCCGGCGCGCACATGACCCTGTTCCGCCGGGTCATCGAGCTGCTGCGCGAGCAGGACGCGGCGGACATCGTGGTGTTCGGCGGCGGGATCATCCCGGACGCCGACATCGACGAGCTCACCGCGATGGGCGTCGCGAAGATCTTCACCCCGGGTGCGTCCACCACCGAGATCGTCGCGTGGGTCAACACCGAGTTCGGCCATGAGGTGGCCGGCCAGCAGGCCTGAGAGTCACCTCACACGGGTCGGCGCGCGGGGCGGGCGGCGAATGCCGCGTGGCTGAGGCTAGGCTCAGTGCTGACCGCCACTCGGCGGAAACTCAAGGAAACGCAAACCGTAGAGCGCAGAACGGACCCCCAGTGGACCTGTTTGAGTATCAGGCGAAGGAGCTATTCGCCGAGTACGGCGTCCCGGTGCAGGCGGGCAAGCTCGCCCGCACGGCGGAGGAGGCGCGCGACATCGCGGCGGAGTTCGCCGCCAAAGGCAGCCCGCTAGTCGTCGTCAAGGCGCAGGTGAAGACCGGCGGGCGCGGCAAGGCGGGCGGCGTTAAGCTGGCCGACGGGCCGGACGAGGCCTACGCCAAGGCGAGCCAGATCCTCGGGATGGACATCAAGGGTCACACCGTGCACTCGGTGCTGATCGCCGAGGCGACCGACATCGCGGCCGAGTACTACGTGTCGTTCCTGCTTGACCGGGCGAACCGCACGTTCCTGTCGATCTGCTCGGTGCAGGGCGGCATGGAGATCGAAGAGGTCGCGCACACCAACCCGGAGGCGGTGGCGCGCATCCCGGTGAACCCGCTGACCGGCGTCGACACGACGAAGGCGCAGGAGATCGTCGCCGCGGGCCGCATCCCGGCCGAGGCGGCCGAAGGCGCGGCGGTCCTCGTCGAGCGCCTCTGGGCCATGTTCACCGACGAGGACGCCACGCTGGTCGAGGTCAACCCGATGGTGCTCACCCCCGATGGTGACGTGCTCGCCGTCGACGGCAAGGTCACGCTGGACGACAACGCCGCGTTCCGCCAGGACAGCGCGCGCTTCGCCGACACGACGAACACCGACCCGATCGAGGCCCGCGCCAAGGAGAAGCACCTCAACTACGTCAAGCTCGACGGCGCGGTCGGCATCATCGGCAACGGCGCGGGCCTGGTCATGTCCACGCTGGACGTGGTCGCCTACGCGGGCGAGCGGTTCGGCGGGATGAAGCCGGCGAACTTCCTGGACATCGGCGGCGGCGCGTCGGCCGAGGTGATGGCCAACGGCCTGGAGATCGTGCTGTCTGACCCGAGCGTCCGGTCGGTGTTCGTGAACGTCTTCGGCGGGATCACCGCGTGCGACGCGGTCGCCAACGGCATCGTGTCCGCGATCGGCATGCTGAACGGCCGCGGTGACAGCGGTGATCCGGTGGGCCGGCCAATAATCGTCCGGCTGGACGGGAACAACGCGATCGAGGGCAGGCGCATCCTCGATGAGGCCGCGATACCGGTGGTGGAGCGGGTAGACACGATGGACGGCGCCGCCGCGCGCGCGGCCGAGCTAGCAGCGAGGTAACCGATGGCCATCTTCCTCACCGCCCAGAGCCGGATCCTGATCCAGGGCATCACCGGCTCCGAGGGCCGCAAGCACGGCGCGCGGATGATCGCGGCCGGCACGAAGGTCGTCGGCGGCACGAATCCGCGCAAGGCCGGCCAGACGGTCTCGCTCGATGAGCAGGACGTCCCGGTGTTCGGCACGGTCGCGGACACGATGGCGGCCACCGGCGCGGATGTCTCCGTGGTGTTCGTCCCCGCGTCCGGCACGAAGGACGCCGTGATCGAGGCCATCGACGCGCAGATCCCGCTCTGCATCGTGATCACCGAAGGCATCCCGGTGCACGACACCGCGGAATTCTGGGCGTACGCGTCGGCTCGCGGCAACCAGACCAGGATCATCGGGCCGAACTGCCCCGGCGTCGCCTCGCCCGGCAAGTCCAACGCGGGCATCATCCCGGCGGACATCACCACCGAGGGCCGGATCGGCCTGGTCTCCAAGTCCGGCACGCTGACCTACCAGATGATGTACGAGCTGCGGGACATCGGGTTCTCCACGGCCGTCGGCATCGGCGGTGACCCGGTGATCGGCACGACGCACATCGACTGCCTGCAAGCCTTCCAGGAGGATCCGGAGACCGATGCGATCGTGATGATCGGCGAGATCGGCGGCGACGCGGAGGAGCGGGCCGGCGCGTTCATCGAGCAGCACGTGACCAAGCCGGTGGTCGGCTACGTCGCGGGATTCACCGCGCCGGAGGGCAAGACGATGGGCCACGCCGGCGCGATCATCTCCGGCTCGTCGGGCACCGCGCAGGCCAAGAAGGAAGCGCTGGAGAAGGCCGGTGTCCGCGTCGGCAAGACCCCTTCAGAGACCGCCAACCTGATCCGCGACATCATGCGCACCCGCTAACTGGGCCCTGGGGCGGCGCGCCTCCGCCGCGACCCGCCCGGCGCTTGACAAGATCGGTTTGTGAGCGTTTCCCCCGAGGCGCCGCCGGTGGCGGCGCCTCCGGCGCCCGTGGTTCCGCAGCGGCCGCTGGTCGTCACCGGCGGCATCGCGGCGTGCGCGGCGGCGGCCAGCGGGCTGGCCGTGCTCACCACGCTGACCGCGGTCGGCTGGATCACCGCGCCGCACGTCGGGATCGGGCACGGCCTCGGCGGGGTGCTGCGCACCGCCGGCCTGCTCTGGCTGGTGGCGCACCACGTGGGCTTCACCGTCCGCGGCGCGGGCCGGATCGGCATGCTGCCGCTCGGCCTGGTCTGCCTGCCCGGCGCGCTGCTCGCCCTGGCCGGCCGCTGGGTGGTCAGGAACAGCGCGATCACGCGGTTGCGCAACGTCGGGTACGTGGCGGCCGCGCTCGCGTTCCCGTACGCTCTGCTGGCCGTCGCGCTCGCCGTCGCGACGCGTACCCCGCTGGCCGCCCCCGAACTCTGGCAGGCGGTGCTCGCCTCGTTCCTGCTGGCGATCGTCGCGGGCGGCCTCGGCGCGGCCCGCGGCCTCGCCTCGTGGTCCAGGCTCGCCGCGCTGATGCCGCCGCGGCCGCGCTCGATCGTGGTCGGCATGCTCGCCACCGGCGCCATGCTCACCGCCGCCGGCGCGGCGCTGGCCGGCGGGTCGCTCGCGGTGCACGCGCATCAGGTCCGCCTTGCCAGCGACGCGCTGTCGGCTGGCCCAGGTGGCTCCGCGCTCCTTCTGCTCGCTCAGCTTGCTTATATCCCGAACGCCGTAATCTGGGCGGTCTCGTACACGCTGGGTCCCGGATTCGCCTTCGGCACTGGCACGGTGGTGGCACCGACCGGATCGGCGCTCGGCGCCGTGCCGGTGTTCCCGATGCTGGCCGGGCTGCCGGGCGGCGCCCGGCCGGGCGGGCCAGGCTGGCTGGCGTTCGCTGTGCTCGCCGTGCCGTACCTGGCCGGGGTGTTCGGCGGCATCGTGACCGTGCGCATCGCCCCGACCGCCATGCTCGAGGCCGCGCCGCTGTGGGGCTTCGCGGCCGGCACCGCGGCTGGGCTGCTCACCGGCGTGGCCGCCGCCTTCGCCGGCGGCCCGCTCGGCAACGGCCGGCTCGCCGCGGTCGGCCCGTCCGGCCTCCAGGTCGGCCTCGTCGCGGTCATCGAGGTCGGCGTGATCGCCGCCATCGCGGCCGGCGCGGCCAACTGGCTGATCGTCCGCCGCGCCACCCGCGCCTACACCTCCCGCGCCACCCCCGCCCCAGACACCCCTGCCCCCCAC